>CAZAMP010000001.1:0-247115 GCA_964486455.1 uncultured bacterium
AGTCGGCGCACTTGATCACATCGAGGTTGTGCTCGATCACGACGACGGTGTTGCCGCGCTCAACGAGTGAATCGAGCACCTTGAGGAGGATCCGTACGTCGTGAAAGTGGAGTCCCGTGGTCGGCTCGTCGAGGATGTAGAAAGTTTTTCCGGTCTCGACGCGGGAGAGTTCCGTGGCCAGCTTCACGCGCTGGGCCTCCCCGCCCGAAAGCGTCGTCGCGGGCTGCCCGAGGTGCAGATAGTCGAGCCCGACATCGTGAAGAACACCGAGCTTTCGCTTGAGCGCGGGGATCGGATCCAGGAACGACAGCGCCTCTTCCACAGTCATGTCGAGCACGTCCGCGATCGAGCGCCCCCGGTAAGTGATCTCGAGTGTCTCCCGGTTGTAGCGCCGACCGTTGCAGACGTCGCACTTCACGTACACGTCCGGCAAGAAGTGCATCTCGATCTTTACCACACCATCGCCCTGACACGCCTCACATCGCCCCCCCTTGACGTTGAACGAAAAGCGCCCGGGACGATAGCCGCGGACGCGCGCCTCCGGGAGCTGGGAGAACAGGGATCGGATGTGAGTGAAGGAGCCCGTGTAGGTCGCCGGGTTCGAACGCGGCGTCCTCCCGATCGGGCTCTGATCGATCTCGATGACCTTGTCGATATGCTCGACACCGTCGATCCGATCGTGTTTTCCGGGGACCGTCTTGGCGTTGTGCAGCTTCCGAACGAGCGACTGAAAAAGAACGTCGTTCACGAGCGTGCTCTTGCCGGAGCCGCTCACACCGGTCACGCAGATGAACTGCCCGAGTGGAAACGACACGTCGATCGACTTCAGGTTGTTTGCGGCGGCCTTTCTCACCGTGAGCGTCTTGCCGTTCCCCGCCCGGCGCGACGACGTGACGGGAATGGTTTCCGTACCGGCAAGGTAGCGACCCGTAAGCGAATGGGAGCATGCCGCCACCTCGGTCGGCGAGCCACTCACCACGACCTCACCACCGTGGCGGCCCGCGCCCGGCCCCAGATCCAGCACATGGTCCGCCTCCAGCATCGTGTCCCGATCGTGCTCCACGACGAGGACGGTGTTCCGCAGCGCGCAGAGCTTCTGAAGCATGCCGAGGAGGCGCCGATTGTCCCGATGATGAAGCCCGATCGAGGGCTCGTCGAGGACGTAGAGGACTCCCGTGAGCTGCGACCCGATTTGCGTGGCGAGCCGAATGCGTTGCGCTTCCCCACCCGACAGCGTGCCCGAGGAACGGTCGAGCGTGAGATAGTCGAGGCCGACGTGAACGAGAAACTCCAGCCGCCCGATGATCTCCTTCAGGATGGGCACCGCTATCTCTTGATTGCGCTCCGACAGTTTCAGGCCGTTGAGCATCCTGCCCGCGTCACCTACCGCAAGGCGCGTGATCTCGTCGATGCGCCTTCCGCCGACTCGAACGGCGGACGCTTCGGGACGCAGGCGGCTGCCGTTGCAGGCCGGACAGACCTGTGTCGTCATGAGTTCTTCGATCTGCTGGCGGATCATGTCGGACTTCGTGTCGCGATATCGGCGGAGAAGGTTCGAGATAACCCCTTCGTACGGCGCCTTCCACTCGATCTTGCCGCGCTTGGACTGGACGGTCAGGAGGACGTCCTTCCCTTTCGTGCCATTGAGCAGGATGTCCCTGTCCTTCGCCCTGAGCCGCTTGAACGCAACGTTGAGCTTGATCTTGTAGTGCGTCGCCACGGACTTCAGAAGCGATCCGTACCAGCCGTCGAGCTTCATCAGGCGCTCCAACGCTCCCCCTTCGATAGAGAGATCGGTCCTGATGACCAGCTCGGGATCCACCCGGCGCGTCGCGCCCAGCCCCTGGCATTCGGGGCAGGCACCGTAGGGCGAGTTGAAGGAGAAATTCCGCGGCGCGAGCGGCGGAAAGGAGATGCCGCAATCAGCGCACACGGCCTTCTCGCTAAAGGTCAGCTCCTTGCGCCCGGCCTCGACGACGGCCAAGCCGTCCGCCATCGAGAGCGCGGTCTCCATCGAATCGTGCAGGCGACCCCGTTGCCCGGAGGCCACCTTCACGCGGTCTACGATCACCTCGATTGTGTGCGGCTTGGTCTTTGCCAGACGAATCTCGTCGTCCAGATCGTGAATGGTGCCGTCGATCCGTACGCGCACGAACCCTTGGCGCCGAAGCGCCTCGAGTTCTTTTTGGTACGCCCCCTTCCGACCCCGGACGATCGGTGACAGAATCACCAGTCGCGTCCCATCCGGCAGCTTCAGGAGACGGTCCACCATCTCGACGACACTCTGTCCCCCGATTTCGCGTCCGCACTGGTGACAGTGCTGCCTTCCCGCGCGCGCGTAGAGAACGCGCAGATAGTCGTAGATCTCGGTCGTCGTGGCGACTGTGGAACGGGGGTTGCGGGCCGAGGTGCGCTGCTCGATCGCGATGGCCGGGCTGAGACCTTCGATGTGCTCGACGTCCGGCTTCTCCATCTGCCCGAGGAACTGACGCGCGTATGCGGAGAGCGACTCCACGTATCGTCGCTGCCCTTCCGCGTAGATCGTGTCGATCGCCAGACTGGACTTGCCGGAACCGGACACACCGGTGATCACCGTCAGACAATCTCGTGGGATCGCGACGTCGATGTTCTTGAGGTTATGCTCGCGCGCGCCGCGAACGATGATGGCTTTCATTCGGAAGGCTCCGTGGGATCAGCTGGTGCCGACGGGTGCGGCGCCGGTGTCCGACGCGACGCGGCCGTCCAGGAGCTTGATGACGCGTCTCGCCTTGTCCGCGATGTCCGATTCGTGAGTGACCACGATGAGCGTGTTTCCTTCTTGGTTCAGCATCTCCAGCACACCCATGATTTCGACCGTGGTCTTGGAATCGAGGTTCCCGGTCGGTTCGTCGGCCAGAATGATCGAGGGACGATTCACGATCGCCCGCGCGATCGCCACGCGCTGGCGCTGTCCGCCCGAGAGCTGGTTCGGCCAGTGGTTCATCCGGTCCGCGAGACCGACCTCCGCCAGCGCTCCTTCCGCCCGTTGTCGCCGCTCCTTCGCAGAGACCCCGGCATAGATCAGCGGCAGCTCGACGTTGTGGAGCGCGTCGGCCCTTGGCAGGAGATTGAAAGTCTGAAAGACGAACCCGATCTCCTGGTTCCGAATGCGGGAAAGTTGATCTTCGCTCTCGCCGTGGATGGGTCGCCCGCCGAGCTGGTAGGTGCCGTCCGTCGGCGTGTCCAGGCAACCGATGATGTTCATCAGCGTGCTTTTGCCCGACCCGGACGGCCCCATCACGGCGGCGTATGTACCCTTGGTTATGGACAGATCTACACCATCGAGCGCCTTGACCGTCTCGCCTTCCAGCTCGTAGTGACGGCGGATCCCCGACAGCTCGATCAGCTCCATCAGAGCGGCTCTCCCGTTCTGAGATCGAGCCCCATCGCCTTCTGGTACTGCTTCCAGGCGTACTGCAATGCCGTCTCCCCCAGAATCGCCTGATACCGCGCGTTCGTCAGATCGAGCTGCGCCTGGATCAACTCCAGGATCGTGGCGGCGCCGTGATCGTACATCGCCTCCCGAAGCCGGAGATTCTCGCTCGCCGACGCGATCTGCTCGTCGCTGAGCTCCACACTCGCTCTGGCGGCTCCCATGTTCAAGAGCGCCTCACGCACTGCCAGCTCAACCGTTCGGGTTTGCTGCTCGAGCGCTTCGGCGCTCGCCTGGTAGTTGCCTGCCGCCGAAATCTTCGCGCCCTTCGTGACGAGCCCGTCGAAGATCGGAACGTCGAGGCTCAATGAGTATCCCCACCCCGCCTCGGAGCGGAGGTCATGCAAGCTCTCGAAGTCGATGAGCCCCTCGAAAACGGGAAGGCTTCTCCCGTAGAACAATGATCCGCGGATCGTGGGCCAGAGCGCCCATCTCGCGGCGCTCTTCTGATGCCCGGCCGCGTCCAGGGCGAGCCGGCGCTGACGCATCTCGGGACGCCGCGCGAGCGCTTCGGTGAGGGCGCCGTCAGGATGAGGAAGGTCGTCGGGTATCATCGTGGGTTCGTAAACAAGCGTTGCCGGTCGGGCGACCGGCTGACCGATCTCCAGATTGAGCCTTCCCTGCGAGATCACCAGCGCGTTCTCGGATCCGATCAGTTCCCGTGCGCTTTGGCTCACCGCGACTCGCGCCTCCAAGACGTCCGCCTTGGGCACCGCGCCGAGATTCAACAGCGCTTCGCTCCGCGCCAGCTGATCCTTACTGAGCTTATGCGCTTCCCGACTCACTTCGACGAGACGTTCGTTCTTCACGACATCGTAAAAGAGCGCCGTCACGGCCAGCTCGATGTCCTGCTCCGCCGACCGCAAACCTTCCTTCGCGCTCTTCCAAGACGACTTGCTCTGACGCCAGCTCGAGAAGCCGGACGGATCGAAGATCGATTGGTTCACGCTTCCGCCGAGGGAATAGTCATTGCTGACCTGTCTGACCGTAGTCCCGAGCGGAAAGCGGATTCCGCCGATGTACGTCGAGCTTTGCTGAAAGATCTGTTGACGTTTGCTCATGCTCGCGCCGACGGTCGGCAGGATGTTCGCCCACGAGCGAACATAGCCTCCCTCCGCCACCTGGACTTCCGCGGCCGCCTGCCGGAGAGCGTTATTGCGCTCCAGGGCCAGCTCGATGCACGCCCCCAGCGTCAGGGTGGCGTTTTCCTCGGCGAGCGAGGCGGCGGTTGGTGAAAGACTCAACGCGAGGCCCAGGCTGAGCAGGGCCGTCGCCTTACGTCCCAGAGATCGGCGCAGAAGCCATGACATGATCTCCCTCATGATCACTCCTTTCCGATGTCCCAAGAGGTATCCCCCTTCTCTACGCCGAGGTGGGCCGTGGGTTTCGAACATACGAAAGGGGCGCCCGCTTCAGTGGCCGGCGCCCCTGTCATCTCAGGAACTACATCCAGAACTAATACCGCAAATTCGTATCCGGCTAGTTCAAGGTGAAATTGAACGGGATGATGATCTGACACTTGACCGGCACATCCCGCTGCTTCGCGGGTTTGAAGAGCCACTTTCGGGCCGCCGTCATCGCCGCCCTCTCGAGGCTCTGGATCACCTCCGAGCGCTCGACTTCGGCGTTGATCACGCGCCCGGTCTCGTCGATCGTGACGCGAATCCAGACGCGGCCTTCTGCCTCCGCCTGGCGGGCCAGATCAGGATATTCGGCCGGAACCTGTCGCACGGGCTCGGGCGGGGAGTCGAACGCGTAGAACGACTCAGCCACCTCGCTCTGCCCTGGCAGTTCGGGGGGTTCGAACGGGTCGAATTCCGTGGGCGCAAGAGTTTCATCTTCGCTCGCGTCCTCGGATGCCTCGATTTCCTGCGGAAGCTGAGGCCGCGCGATCTCCTTTGGTGGAGGAGCCAGCTGAATGTCTTCGGGGATATTCACGACCTCGGTTTGCTTCTCGCGCAACTGGTACGGCTGCGGTTCGTACGGCGGCGCCCAGAGCGCACCCGAAACGTGCACGATGACCGCGACGGCAAGAGCCCGAGTCACGTAAGCGCCGTACTTGTCCGTGAAGCGGACATTTGCTTCACCCCGGTACACGGCTACGGCCCTCCCCGCTTGTCGTGGTTGAACGCCACGTTCAGCGCCTGTGCGCGCTTGAGCTGCTCCATCGCGTCATCCATGACGCGATACGGTGTGTCACGGTCCGTGTTGAACGCCACGATGAGCCGACTGTTCTCCGTGACCTTCCGCACCATGATCGGCTCGATTTGCTCGATCTCCACGTACGCGTCATCGATCATGACGCGCCCGTTCCGATCGGCCCAGATGTGAGCGAGATTCTGCCTCGGCAGCTTCAACCCCATCGACGCCCGAGGCAGTTTGACCTCGAGACCCTGCTCGATTCTGAAGATCGTGGTCGCCATGAAGAAGATCAGCAGGAGGAAGGCGATATCCGCCATCGATCCAGTCGGGACCGTACTCCTGACCTCCACGTCTTTGTCAAACCTACTCATGTGTCAACCGCCCATTCCCATCTTCAGGTTGATGACCGGCGCCCGAGCCTTTTTGACCTCGTCGAGAATCTGCACCATCGTGTCGTAGTGAGAATCCGGGTGCGATTCGATCGAAACGATCAGCTTATCGTTCTCCGCCAGGCGCGTGGACACTTCTTCCTCGATGAGATGCACTGGGATCGAACTGTCATCAATGAATATCGACCCGTCGGGTTCCGAGCGAATGGTGAGCACGTTCTTGGGGCTGACCTTCGCAATAGCCGATCCCTTTCCCGGTAGGACGAGTGGGATCCCCTGCTCGATGTTGAAGATCGTCGTGGCGATGAAGAAAACGAGTAGAAGAAAGGCAACGTCCGCCATGGACGACTGCGGGATATCTTCTACCCGTCTAGGCTTGACGATCGGTTTCATCTGGTCTCCTCCGGAGTTCCCGCGGACAAGAGCCGCTACCGGCTAAGCCACCATCCCCTTTTCGGTCAATGCGTCGACCAGATCCACCGCGGCCTCCTCCATCTCGATGACGTACCGATCCACGCGCGAGACGAAGAAAGAGTGGAAGATCTGAACGGGGATGGCGATGGCCAGACCACTCGCCGTGGTGATGAGCGCTTCTTGAATACCCTTCGCCACGAGCTTCGCACTGACCTGCTCCGCCTCGGCGATCGCGGCGAACGCGTTGATCATGCCCGAGACCGTTCCCAGAAAGCCGAGCAACGGCGCGATGTTGATGACCGACGCGAGGACGATGAGCCCCCTCTGGAGGAACGACAGCTCGATGGCACCACTGGACTCGATGGCTTCCTTAATGGCGTCCTTGCCGCGCTCGACCTTGAGCAGCCCGGCGGCGATGATCGACGCAATCGGGCCTCGCGTGCGGCTGCACACATCGATCGCGCCCTGGACGTCCCCCTTTCGCACATCACTGAGAATCGCTTCCATCAGCTTGCGCGTGTTCGTTCGCGCCCGCTGGAAGGAATAAAGACGCTCGATGATGACGGCGAGAGCGATAACGGAACACAACGCGAGCGGATACATGAAGTTTCCGCCCTGATTGAACAGCGTGACCAGGCCACTCGCCCGTTCCTTGGGCGCCGGAGTCGGGATATCGGTCTCCTCACCGGCCAAGCCCCCGGTTCCGCCTCCTACTTCCTGGGCAACAGCGATGGAAAACGGAAGCGTCAGGGCGAGCGTCACGATTAGAAGACCACAGAAGGCCCAACGTGGCTTGCGGGCTTCGGACATCAGTGAATTCTCCTTCCCGAAGGTCTCGTCGATCCGCTCCGCCGGCGGCATTCCACAATCGGACACCGGCGAAGTTGATGGCGATCTGTCAAAACTCTACCCCATTCTTAGCCTGAGCGAGTCTAGGAAACGGGCCCCGGCAAGTCAACCGGCAAAAGCGACCCCAAACCCAGAATAGGATTGCACGGGACCATACGTGAGGCGGGTTGCGTGGGAGTTGACTTGACCTTAGCAGCGCTCCCGCAGGTCGTCAAGCGCAGGCCGCCCGGCCGCCCCCTACGGCCAATGCCGGTGAATCATCCTCGGAAACGGAATGGTCTCGCGGAGATGATCCAGACCGCAGAGCCACGTGAGCGTCCGTTCAACACCCAGACCGAAGCCGCTGTGCGGCACGGAACCGAAACGTCTCAAGTCGAGGTACCAACCGAACGCGCTCATCGGCAGCTCGTGCTCGCGGATGCGGGATTCGAGCAGATCGAGGTCATCCTCCCGCTGCCCCCCACCGACAATCTCCCCGTAGCCCTCCGGCGCCAAGAGATCCACGGAGAGCGACGCGCTCTCATCATCGGGATCGCGCTTCATGTAGAACGCCTTCACCGAGGCCGGATAGTGATGGACGAAGAACGGGCGATCGTATTCCGCCGAGAGCTCCGTCTCGTCGGGCGCCCCGAAGTCGTTTCCTTCTTCGAACGGAAGTCCAAGCTCGCGTAAACGCCGCGCCGCGTCCCGATAGTGAACACGAGGGAACGGCGACTGCACGCGCTTGAGCGGCTCGACGTCGCGCTCGAGAATCTCGAGCTCGGCGGCGCAACGCGCCACGACGCGTTCGACGGTTGCGACGATGAACTCCTCCATGACGGACATGCATTCGTCGAGATCCGCGAACGCCATCTCCGGTTCAACCATCCAGAACTCCGTGAGGTGTCGACGCGTCTTCGACTTCTCGGCGCGAAAGGTGGGACCGAAGCAGTAGACGTTGCGAAACGCCATTGCCGTCGCCTCGTTGTAGAGCTGGCCGCTCTGCGCGAGGTAGGCCGTCTCACCGAAGTACTCCGTTTCGAAGAGAGTCGTCGTTCCCTCGACCGCATTCGGCGTGAGGATTGGTGTGTCGAGGCAGAGGAAGCCTCGCTCGTGGAGAAACTCCCGGATAGCGAAGACGAACGCGTCTCGGATTCTCAGGATGGCCTGCTGACGACTGGAGCGAAGCCACAGATGACGATGATCGAGCAGAAACGCCTCGCCGTGCTCCTTTCGACCGATCGGATACCCGTCCGCGACCTGGATGATCTCGACGGAACTCACGGAGAGCTCGAAACCGATCGGCGAGCGAGCGTCTTCCCGGACAGTGCCGTCGATTCGAACGGATGACTCCTGAGCGGCGTCCTGACAGCGCTCGAACATCTCATCGCCGACATCCGTGCGGCTCACGACACATTGGATGGTGCCGGTTCCGTCACGCAGGAGAATGAAGCGGATCTTTCCGCTCGATCGCTGCCCGGCAACCCAGCCGCTGAGGCGAACCTCTTTCCCCACGTGGTCGGCTATCTTTGAAATCGTAGTCGTCGGCATTCCCAGACCTTCCTGGCATCGCGGCGTGAGCGCCGTCGTGAACGAGGGTTATCGGACCTCCCGTCGGAGTCCGCGCCTCGGGTCGAGGCGAAAGGATGGCGATCGCGCCGTTCGAAGTCAACCGGACGTGGATCGACCGGCCGCGCCGGGGCGAAAAAGCCACCTCACCGCCTCCCGCAGATCCGCACAAACCCGGTCGGGAAACTCCTGTCCGGTGCCGGCGATCCGGACCGCCTCGTCACGGCCGTATCCGGTCCTCACCAGCGCCGTGCGCAACCCCAGGACATGACAAGGTTCGAGATCGGCGCATCGATCTCCGATGCCGACCGATCGGCTCGGGTCGCCGTCTTGCTCGCGCAGCGCGCGCCGGAAGAGCTCCGGCGCCGGCTTGCGGCATTCGCAACGCCCCGTGAAATCCGGATGATGCGGGCAGACGTAGTATGCGTCGATCCGTGCGCCGGACTGGCCGAGAAGTCGGTCCAGCTCCCGATGGATACGCTCCACATCGTCGGGCGTGAAGAACCCGCGCGCGACCCCGGACTGATTGGTCACCACGACGACGGCAAAACCGGCGTCGTTGAGCAGACGTATTGCTTCGGCACTCCCCGGAATCAGAACGAGCCCTTCGGGTGAAGCGAGATACTCGACCTCTTCGTTGATCGTGCCGTCACGATCCAGAAAGGCGATCGGTCGCATTCAACTACTCCGGGTCCAGGAATGGTCGACAAGCCGAATAGACCTCGTCGGACGTGATCCGCTCGAGACAGACGATGCCGATCTCGCAATCATCAGCGTAGCATGGTGCGCACGGCTCTTCTCGGCGAACGATGCGAACCCGCGATCCGATAGGCGACGTCCAGTCCGAGTTCGTCGACCCGAAGATCGCGACAACCGGCGCGCCCACGGCCGCCGCGAGATGCATGGCGCCCGAGTCGTTCGATACGACGAGGTCCATCTCCGCAAGGAGGGCGGCCGCGGTTCCCACGTCGGTTCGCCCGGCCAGGTTGACGACGCTCGCGGTCATGGCCGCTTCGACGGCATGGCACGCCTCCCGGTCCCGCGCCGATCCGGTCAGTACGATTTCCGCGGCGTGGCGCTCCTGAAGCCGTGCGGCGAGGTCAGCGAATCGCGAGGCCGGCCATCGCTTCGTGCGGCCGTAGATCGCGCCCGGCGCCAACGCGACCCACGGCCGCGTACGACCCGAGAGAAGCCCCGCGACCCGCTCGCGTTCTCCGTCGGAGATCGCGAACGCCTCCGATGCGTCTCCGTTCGCGAGTGTTCTCCCCTGCCGCTCGGCGGCCAAGCGACAGAGGTGACGGAATTCCTCGGCGAGATGCACGCTCCCTCGTCGGGCTCGCTCCACACCGACCGTCAGAAGCGGTGCGCGTGCATCGCTCCTGTATCCGATCCGGTTGCGAACGCCACCGAGGGCAAAGAGAAGAGCGGACGAGAACGACGGCGGCAGAATCACACCCAGGTCGTAGCGGCCGCGCAGGAGCATGGGTACGACTCGTCTGAACGCGGTGCCACGCCCTGACGGAAGCGAAACGACGTTCACATCGGACACACCGCGGGCGTAGATTTCGGCGGCCGCCGCAGAGGCGTAGCAATCGATCCCCGCCTCCGGAAACGTCGCGCGAAGGTCACGAACCGCCGGCAGCGACATGACGGCGTCGCCGAGCCAATTCGGCGCACGAATCGCGATCCTCACCTGAGCGCCCCCAACTCCCGAAGCACACGTTCCGACTCGTCCCTCATCTCGCCCGGCGACGCCAGATCGAGGACACGGCGAAACGAGTTGATCGCGCCTTGAGTGTTCCCCGCCTCCAGATAGCAAATGGCGAGATTGTAGTGCGCCTCGACGAATCCCGGTGCGGACCGAACCGCCATCTTGTATTCGCCGATCGCTTCACCCCAGAGCCGGCGCCTCTGCTTGACGATACCGTACTGATAGCGCAGCCGCGCGTCATCGGGATGTTCATGAACGGCTCGCCCGAGGATCTCATCCGCGGACATCACGTCACCGCGCTCGAGATAGACGCCGGCCAGATTCAGGGCGACGCGTGGGTCTTCGGGCGCCAGCCGTTCGGCGATCCTGTAGAGCGCAAGCGCGTCCTCCCCCCGCCCCATGCGGGCGTACGCGCCACCCAAGGAGAGATAGAAATCGGGCACGGGCGGATCGACGGCCTCTCGGTCGAGCATCATGCGCAGCGTCTGCGGCGTGACCGGTTCCCGGCGCCGAAAAATCACGATGGTCGGCCCGGCATAGTCGTCGTTGCTGAAGAGCGCCACCCGTTCGCAATACGAGCGGAGCCTGTCGAAGAAGGCCAGCTGGGCCCCGTGCGCGTTCGGATCGCGGCGGTAGCGATCGAACTGCGTCCCAACAAGGATGAACGTATCGAAACCTTCGTACCAGCCGAGTTGGTAGGCCCCCGCGTAGACCCTGGGATCGTCAGCGGTGAAAGGAAGCACGAACGACACCCACCGCTCACCCGGCAGAGCCGGTCCGTAGAAGTCCGTGACCACCCGCGCGTCCTCGGGAAGGTGCCGCGCCAGCCACTCCGCCGCCGCGTGACGGCTGTCCCCGCGATCCGCACGGCGGATCTGGTCGAGGCTGAGGGCTAAGGGCCATATCGTGCATGCGAGAAGCAAGGCGCCTGGAATCCATCGCGCGCGGGACACGATCTCGAGGCGGGCTATGCCCAGCGATGCCAGTATCGCGATGAACGGCAGCACCAGAATGAGTGCCGAGTGGCCGGCGCTGGGAAGCGCCAGAAGGCCCGCGACCGGAACGAGGGCTGCGACCACGAGACACCGCGTCGAGCGCATCGCGACCCATGGCAGCGCGGCGAGGACCAGCAGCAGAGGCACCGGAGAGAGCCCCCTGACCGCCGTCACACCGGCCCACATGTGGCCGAGCGGCGGGGTACCGAAAGCCTCAGTGCGAATCAGTTCGATGACGACTCCCGGGGCAGTGAGAAACCGTGGGTCTCCCAAGGCCAAGCCGAGCAGCGCGGCGACAAGCGCCGGACCGAGCCGCGTGACGATGTCGACACCGCGATAGACCACGGCACCTCGGACGAACACGGCAGCGGCCAGAAGGGCGAGCGGGTGAAACGCGATCGATAGGCCTAGAAGAAACCCGGCAATCGTCCAGCGGATCTGATCGCCGCTGCGGGGCGCGGCGAGCACGAACCACCAGGCCGCCAACGCCAGCGTGGATGCCGGGACCGCCCCATCGACGCGAACCGCGCCCGAAATCGCCACGGGCGACAGCGCAACGATGAGCGGCGCGGCCGAGGCGGCAAGCCGTGTCCTCGAGACGGCGAGGCGCGTGACACTCCTGGCCACGGCAAACGCGAGACCGATCAGAATCAGCTCGAGAACGAGCCACAGCCCGCGCGCCCAGTGTGTAGGGATCTCCGACCCTTCAGCGACAAGCGCATCGACCCTGAATCGATGGGTCGGGAATCCGCTCCGCGGAGCGAGTATCAGGGCAACCTCGTAGAGCGCGCGCAGAAGAAGCGGCGGGCCGGACGGCTCGTCCGAGGCGAGTTGGGCGGCGACGGTACCGTCTTGGGGCGCCGCGATGAGAGATACCGCCGTGTGGACGGCCTGCGGCGCGTTGCCGCCCCCACCCGGCGTGACACGGAGCACGGGGAGACGGACAACAACGGCAACCACGAGTGCGAGAACGAGAAGAAGCTTCAGTGAGACGAGAGACTTGACCATTCAGGGCGTTCCACGTTCGAGTGGTCCGTCCCCGCGAGCGACCATACGAGCCCCCGCTCTCCCAGCTCCCACGTGGAGAGAGGGTCAGGTCGCCGCCGGGTACCGTCCACCCGATAGTAGTAACGCGACCCCTCTCCCACAACCGGCAGATTCACGTGCCACGCGCCGTCCTCGAACCTCATCGGCAAACAGCGTGTGTCCGCCTCACCATCGTGAAGTATGAGATCAACTCGCCACGCTTCCTCGTCGCGGAACACGACCGGGACGGCGGCCACCGTTTCCGGCGCGCTCGTTGCTCCGCCGCAGTCCGCGTTGGCGATCATTCGAAGGAGGCGCGACGCTTTGTGGCGTCCTTTGAAGTCGGAAATGCTCGCGAGCGAGTCGAGCGCGGCCATTGTCTCTACCGTGCGGTCGTTCCGCCATAGACAGCGGATCGCGGAAATCGCGGCGCGCGACCCAAGCTCGTCCCCGCCAATGGACGCGAACACTCGACCGGCTTCGTCGAACCGCCCGAGGCTCTCGAGCGAGAGACCCTGCCGGTAGCGCACGACTTCGGCAGCGAGATCCGACTTCAATCGGCCGGACTCGAGGTCATCGGCGAGTTGTTCCCAAAGCAGAACAGCTTCGCTTCCGCGTCCGGGCTGACGTCCGATGCCGCGGGCGATACGGAGCCGGCGCAGAGCATCGTCCTCTCGGTTCTTCCTTCTGTCCTTGGCTAGCTGGGGAACGTTACCCCCGGCCTTCGCCTTTTCGGCCAGCTTGTAGTGGCGCTCCGCGAGCTTCCGCTGCCCCATCAGGTCGCGGCACCGGCCGGCGAAGTAGTGGAGCCACGGCTCGATCGGGTCCTTCTTGTTCATGTCCTCGGGAATCTCGGCTTCGAGAAGCTCCACGCCTTCCTGGTAGCGCGCCTGGCGGTACAGATTGCGCCCGAGCATGAGCGTCAGGCTTCTGCAGCCTTCGAAACGCCCGCCGGGAGCGTACGCCTCACGCATGTTGCGCTCGGCCTCCGTGTAATAGCCGAGTGACTCGAGAACGTTTAGGTGTTCGATGAAGAAGACGTGGTTTCCCGGATACGCTTGGACGAGCCACCGGCCGAGGTCCAGCCCGACCTTCGGGTTCCCTTCGAAGTTCACCATGATATTCATCAGGAAATAGGCAGCTTCACCCCTCACCACCTCACCGTTGCGCGCCGCCTTGCGCAGCTCGCTGAGGCCCCGCGCGCGGTCGCCACGCAGACCGAAGACCCATCCGACAAGCTTCAAGTACTTTGGCAGCGCATCCGCGTAATAGTGGTAAATGCCAAGACCTAGATAGGCGTCATGACGATCAGGGTTCTCCTTGAGGCAGGTGAGGAGATACGAACGGCTTCGCTGAACGGCGCGGTAGGCCTTGAGGAACTTGCCTTCGATCACATAAAGCCGTCCGAGGTAGCCATGGGCTTGGCCGCTGTAGTAAAGGGCGTCCTCTCGGCTCCCGCCGGCAGCGGTGTAATCGCGGCTCTTCCGGATCGCGCGCTTGAGCAGCGTCTCCACGTGCTTGGGATCGACGTAGTCCTCGGCGGCGACGAGTCGCCACCACGCCGTCATCGCCAACCCGAACGCACCGTCCGGAGAATGAGGATCGGATCGCGCTCGTTCCTGAAAGAGCACTTCCGCACGATCGAACTCGAAGTCCAGCATCGCGGCGATCGCCGGATCGCGCGTGCTCGGATCGCGCGCGTCAAATGGCTCCGAAGATTCGCTCTCGCTGGGAAGAGTCGGATCCTCCAGCAGCTGACCGAACGCGAGACCGGGCAGCAACAACGACAGCGCCAACGCGATGCGCCAGCAAAGCTTCATGAGCTAGAACTCCGCTCCCAGAGAGAATCTACCTTTCCAGGGCCCCAATCCTCGTCGGAGATCGGTGTTCTTCGCGACGTCCCAGCGTGCGATGAGAAACCCCAGGAAGTTCATGCGTGCGCCAAAGCCGTACGACGCCTTCACATCGTTCAGATAGAACCCGGACCGATCGGCGTCCCCCCCGATCGGCTTGAAGTCGCGGGGATTCGACCAGGCCGCCCCGGCGTCGAAGAACATCAGCCCTCGGATGCCCCCAAAGCTCAGAGGCAACGGCCAGCCGAACTTGACGTAGTCGATCAGCGGAAAACGGAACTCCAGATTGGTCAGCATGATGCTGGTTCCCCGCTCTTCCCCGAATTCCAGACCGCGTAGCGTGTACGGGCCGCCGACGCGAAACGTCTCCGGGTACTCCCCAAAGCTCGTGATCCCCACGGTTCGAAATGCCAGCACGTATCGCTTGCGGATGTTCGAGTAGCGACGGTAGTCGGCGGAAAGCGTCGTGAACTTCAGTCCCCCGACGGCCTGCTCCGCCTCCAGCCGAGAACGTCTGCCGCTGATCGGACCGGTCGAACCGTAAAGAACATTGTCGAACACCAGCGCGGCGCGCGGACGGGCAAAATAGTGACTGCCTTCACCCGGAAGGTCAACATACCTTGAGGGACCATATCCCGTGTAGAAGCTCCGCGTGAAGACCCGCTCTTCGACCCCGATGAGCTCGAGCCCGAACTCCAGCCGTCGAAACAGGTTGAACGGGCGGCTCACGGCCAGCTCCACGCCCCGATAGATCTGGCTTACGAGTTCGTCGTTGTCCCCGCGCTGGAACAGGAAGAAGTCGTTGCGATACTGGAACAGCGACACGCCGAAATTCGTGCGTCGTGAGAGATTGATGTAGCTCAGCAGAATGTCCGAGTCGAGAAGAGATCCGTACACAGACGCACCGACGACGAAGCGATGATTGCCCAGGACGTCACTGAAGCCGATGGCCGTCTGCGCGGCCAAACCGATGTTGGAGGCGAAGAGCCCGTTCGCCGAAACGAAATCCGGGCTGAACCGGAGGCGGTACTTTCGGTAAGTGAACGAGGTCGAGTCGGGCAACGCCACTTCCTCGGTGCCGATTTCGATATCCGGTTCGCCCTCTCCGGCCTGCGTTCCAGCGAACGAGTCGGCGGACGGGCTCGTGGCAGATGGATCATCGAGCGCCGCCACCGGTTCATCGAGAGACGCGGGTTCGTCGACATCCGTTTCCGCCGCTAGCGTAGGCATGGGTGACCCGAGCGAATCCGGCCCGGCCGGTGCCTCTTCGTCACCATCCAGCCCGATCACGTGGCCCGCGATCTTATCGGTTTCCGTGCCGATGCCGATGTCGGCCACCGCACCGGATTCCCCCCCGTCGGCCGTAGGCGTTTCGATGACCCGCGCGCCGCTGATTGCGGGAACACCGGCGGCGTCCACGATGAACGCTTCGGGAGCCGGCTCGGTGTCGTCGACCTCGGGGGCTCCGAACGGATGATCGATGGCGTAGACGTCGAACCCGCCTCTCGAATAGCCCGTGAACAAGAGCCGCGTCCCGTCACGTGACAGGCTGATCGCGGGCGCGCTCGCGGTGATGCCGGTGATACCGGACAGAACGTCAGTCAACTGCTCCACGTTCGAGCCGTCGATGTCCATCACGTAGATGTTCGAGATACCGTTTCGGTCCGATACGAAAACGAGTCTGTCTCCCTCGGGAGACCACTGCGGCGTGATGCTCTTGCCCGATTGCCCGGGCGGCACTTCGACCTCACCCGATTCGAGATCGAGCAGGCCGACCACGAAGTCGCCGAAAGCGAGGCGCTCGAAATCGGTCTCGGGGCCGATATCGGTCGTAAACGCGATGGTCCGACCGTCGGGTGACCACTGGGGGTCCCTCGCGGCGTGCCGGCTGTCGGTGAGCTGCTCCAGATTCGTGCCGTCCACGTCGATGGCGAAAAGATCGCTCCTCCCTCCGCGGAGGCCTACGAACACGATTCGCTCGCCGTCCGGTGACCAGCTTGGAGAACGAAGCCCATCGAGTCCAACCTTGTGCCGGTATGACTGCCGGTTCTCTTCGACATCGAAGATGACCAGCACGTCCTCCCCGCCTTCCTTTGCGGGAAGGGCAAGATGGCGCCCATCTGGCGACCACGAGATCGAGGTGGAGAAGAACCGAAGCGATTCAAAATCGCCGGTTCGTTCGCCCTTGATCAGCCGCCGGTCGATTTCTCCGTCGATCGCGCTGGCGAGGTAGAGATCGTTGTAAAGGGACCGATCGGAGATGAACGCGAAGCGATCGCCGTTCGGGCTGGCGCTCGCGGCCAGGTTCATGTTCGAGAGGTCCTGGCCGTGGTTCGTCAGCGCGCGGGCGAATTCGTCGGGCTTGAGGTGATCGGCGATCGTCGGCAAGTAGCGACGTCGCACGTCCTGGGTCCAGTCGTCCGACAATCGCTGCATGTTGATCCCGACGACATCCTCGAAGGCGCGGTTGAGCGACTTCATGAACACGGCCTTCTTGAGGATCTCACCGATCTTCTCGTCGCCGTAACGGCGACCGATGTATTCGAGCACGGACTGACCGTAGCGATACACTCGAATGTCACCGACCATGTTGAGCTCCGGGATGGAGGTCAGATACCCCTGGAGCGCTCCATCACGAAGCCACATGGCGGTGTGGTTGTCGATCTCGTTGAGGGACAGGTACTCGGCCATTCCTTCGATGAACCAGAGCGGGGGCGAGAACGACATGGGGTTCGCGAGCACGTTTTCCGCCCGCGAGAAGAGGATGTCGATCTGAAATGCGTGGACGAGTTCGTGTGTCAGAACGTGGTCGAGCTCTGCGTACGATCCCGTGAACGGGAGGGTCACGCGGCGCTTCACGAATTCGGTCAGCCCGCCGGTACCCTCATGGATCATACCGCTCGTCACGTTCGATGACTGGAAGTCCGTATGCGATGCGTAGAGGATCAACGGCACCTTGTTCTCGATCTCATGATCGAGAACTCGGCTCAGCTTCGCATAGGCGCGCTCCGCCATGCGGGCGGCGTCGACTGCGACCTCACGCTCGTGCTCGTAGAAGTAGATCTCGAAATGGTCGGTCTCCAATACCGTCCAATCGAAGGATCTATACTGGACCTTGTTTTTGCCGAAATATTGGGCGGCCGAATCACCAGGCGCAGTGGCCACAAGCGCCACCGCGATGAGGGCCACAACCGTCGCCTTCCGCATGCAGTGCCTCCCAGTCCGAAACGGTAGGATGTCCCCGCCCCCGGCACGAGCGAGATCAACCCCAGCGCCCCGAACACTGTCCTCTATGGTTTCATACTACCCAGCTCATCGGAGAATGTCCCCGGATTTGTCTCCCGTCCCGCGGCGACAACCGTGCCTTCACCGACCGTCCGGGCGCCGGAGAGGGCTTCGTCCACGGACATCAGCAGGGAATCGACATCGCCCCCGTCGTCCGGGTACGCCGTAACACCGAGCGAGCACGTCGCTACCCCGGACGGGATGCCGGGAAACGCGTGCTTGTGAACGATACCCTTCAAACGAAGAGCGCAGTCCACCGCTTCGGCCTTGGTCACGCCGCGCATGAGAATCACGAACGCGTCACTACCGAACCGCGCGACGAGATCCTCACGTCGGACCGATCGCCTGAGCACGGTTGCGACATGACAAAGGTGGGTATTCTCCATCAAGAGCCCGTAGTGGTGTCCATGTGATTCACCTCGGTCGAGCCCGACCGCAACGAGAGCGAAACCTTCCTGTTTGCGGCCGGCGGTGTGACAAGCATGACTGACGCTGCGCTTGAAGTGGGGCAGGTTGTACGCGCCCGTCGTCGGATCCATCGACGCCCGGCGACGCAGCACCCGCTGCCGGATCCAGTGTGGGCGCATGGAGCCGAGAAGCGACTGAAATGCCGCGATCCGGTCAAACCCTTTTCCTTGAAGAAACAGCCGCGGCGCGCCGTCCGCGCGGCCCTCCGGAAGGAACAGAAAGACGGGGCCTTTGCCGCGGATCGCCGCAGGGCGCCACCGCGCATCATCCAGTTCCGCCGACACGTCCCCTTCGTTCCAGCGCGCGGCCGTCTCCACATACGCGCCGTAAGCGGATCCGCTGGAGGGAGTCACTCTTCGAACCGGCTCACCGAAGGCCTCGGACTCGAGGCAGATTAGGGAGTCGCGCCGTCGCCAGACGACCGAAACGCGCTTTGCGCCAGCCAGCTCAAAGCCGGCGGCCAGGTAGAGCCTCGCCCGTCGTTCGCGCGATCTCACCCCGGCCAAGAAACCCGACACTGCACAGAATGCTGCAATCTTCTTCTTGGTGTTCATCCGGTCTGTGCGTCCTTGGTTGAGTGTTGATGAGGGTCGCCGTCCGGCAGTGCAGCATTCATGCCACACAAGGTGATGATCCGTAAGGAGTTCGGCCTCAACGATCAGCGGCGGCGAATACCTCTCCAGCAGAGGACCGCACGGCGCCCGAAGTGCAGAACACCAATGCAGATTGCAATGGGAAAGCCGTAGGCCAGCCAGACCGGAAGCTCGGCGGACGGTCGATTTCGGAGGTAGACAACGAAGAACACGGCCAGCACCCCGGCCAGGAGCAGATGGATTGTGCCCTGAACCGCGAGGACGATCCGCCGCTCACGATCGAGGCCGCCGCCGGTCATTGCGTCTCGTCACCCCCGAAGTGTGGAGCAGGAGGAAGATGGTGCGCCCGACAGGACTTGAACCTGTGGCCTTCGGTTCCGGAGACCGACGCTCTATCCAGACTGAGCTACGGGCGCACGGGGGGCGAATCTACTCCACGGCCCCTGGCTCTGCAACGCTCAGTTACCGCGACCCGGGCCTCGCGGCAGCCGTTAGCCGTCCGAATCGGTCGTAAGCCGCGCGACTTCCTCGACGTCCTTGTCCCCCCGGCCCGACAGATTCACCAGAATCACACCGTCGTTCGCGAGCTTCTTCGCCTCCTTCACGAGCCACGCGATCGCGTGCGCGCTCTCGAGCGCCGGCAGGATGCCCTCGGTCTCGCTGAGGAGCGCGAAAGCGGCGAGCGCTTCGTCGTCGCACACGTAGGTGTATTCGGCACGCCCGGTGTCGAACAGGTAGCCGTGCTCCGGTCCGATGGCAGGATAGTCGAGGCCTGCCGAGACGGAGTGTGTCGCCCGGATCTGCCCGTCGTCGTCTTGAAGCAGATAGGTGCGTGTCCCATGTAGAACGCCTTCCTTCCGCTCCGCCATCCGCGCCGCGTGCCGACCTGTCTCGATGCCGTGGCCTCCCGCCTCGACGCCGACCAGGCGCACCGAGGGATCGTTCACGAACGCGTGGAAGATCCCCATCGCGTTCGACCCACCCCCAACGCATGCCACGACGACATCCGGGAGCGATCCCACGGCCTCCTGTAGCTGGGTGCGCGCCTCATTCCCGATCACGCACTGGAACGTGCGCACCATCTCGGGAAATGGATGCGGCCCCAGCACCGAGCCGAGGATGTAGTGCGTGTCCGCGACGCTGGTGACCCAGTCGCGGAGCGCCTCGTTGATGGCGTCCTTGAGCGTTCGGCTCCCGGAATCGACCGCCACGACCTCCGCGCCCAGAAGCCGCATCCGCACTACGTTCAGGTGCTGGCGTCTCATGTCTTCGGAACCCATGTAGACCCGGCAGTCGAGGTCGAAGAGCGCAGCCGCGGTGGCGGTCGCCACGCCGTGTTGACCGGCACCCGTCTCCGCGATCACTCTCCGCTTTCCCATCCGTTTCGTGAGAAGCGCCTGTCCCAGCGTGTTGTTGATCTTGTGCGCGCCGGTGTGGCAGAGGTCCTCACGCTTGAGGTAGATCCGATCGAGCCCGAGCCGCCTACCCAGACCCGCGGCGTGCGTGAGCGCGGTCGGACGGCCGACGTAGCGCGTCAGCAGCGCGTTCAGCTCGTCCGCAAATGATGGATCCGCGAGTGCCGATCGAAACGCCGCCTCGAGCTCGTCCAGCGGCATCGCCAGCGTCTCGGGGATGTACCGGCCGCCGTAGCGCCCGAAGTAGCCCTTGTCGTCGGGGATCGTGTCGTGGCTCATCTCCATCCTTCAATTCTGTGCGGACCGCGCCGCGTCGATGAACGCCTCCATCCGGTCCCGCGCCTTCACTCCGGGGGATGACTCTATTCCACTCGAAGTATCCACGGCAAATGGTTGCAGCTCAGCGACTACCGCTTTCACATTTACACTCGTGAGACCACCCGCTGCCACAACCCTCCGGGCTCGGACAAGATCGCGCGCGAGGGCATGATCAAACGTTTGCCCCGTGCCGCCGCGAGCGCCCGCGCGGAACGTGTCGAGCAGAATCGCGTCGGCCTCCGGGTAGCGCGACGCCGCATCGGCAAGGTCATCGACCGACCACTCCGCGGGTACGCGGATCGCCTTCCACACCTCGATCACCTTGGACAGATCCCGCACCTCATCCGGACTCTCGTCTCCGTGAAGCTGCACGACATCCAGGCCGCAGCGGTCAATCGCCTCGCGCAGACTGCGTGCCTCCTCGTTCACAAACACGCCGACCAAACCACCGCCGTGACCGGCATCATCGGCGACCTTCGCCAGCCGGGCGGCCGATTCGATCGTGACCCGTCGAGGGCTCTCGGCGAAGACCAGCCCGATGAAATCCGCTCCCACCTCGACGGCGGCACGCACGTCCTCTTCGCGTGTCATGCCGCAGAACTTCACGCGGACGATCACGCGTCTCCCCCGAGCCCCACCGCGGCTCTGAGGCTCGCCAACCGCCCGACCGGGTCCGGATCGGTCACGAGCGATTCGCCGATCAGAAAACCGTGGGCGCCCGCATCCGCGACGCGAAGGAGATCATCGCCGGTCTTGATCCCGCTTTCGCCGATGAGCGCGCAGTCGGACGGCACGAGTGACCGCATGCGCGCGGTGGTGTCGAGGTCTACGCTGAAGTCGCGGAGGTTACGGTTGTTGACGCCGATGATGAGCGCCCCCGCGCGGAGGACCTTCTCGAGGTCGGCTTCGTCATGCACTTCGGCGATCACCTCGAGCCCGAGCATCGTCGCGACCGAGAGGAGATGCGACAGCTCACTCTCCTCGAGCACGGCCGCGATGAGAAGGATGAGATCCGCTCCCGCCTTTTTGGCGAGATGGATCTGGATGGGATCGATGAAGAAGTCTTTCTGGAGCACGGGCAACGTAACCTCGCCCCTGACGTCGGCGAACATGTTCGGAAGCGCAAAGAAGTGGTCTTCTTCCGTTACGACGGAAATCGCGTCTGCGCCGCCCGACTGATAGCGCGCGGCCAACGCCGCGGGATCCAGCTCGGGCGCGAAGAGCCCCTTGGACGGAGAGCCACGCTTCACCTCGGTGATGAAGACGTGCGGACCAGCGAGCAGCCGGTCTCGGAATCGCGTGGAGGCCCCGGGACGAGGAACTCCGGAAATCAGATCGTGGACATCGATCGTCCGCTTGATGGCATCAACGCGGACGCGTTTCGACGCGACGATTCGCTCGAGGA
This sequence comes from uncultured bacterium, assembly GCA_964486455.1. GTDB lineage: Bacteria > Eisenbacteria > RBG-16-71-46 > CAZAMP01 > CAZAMP01 > CAZAMP01. Next base: position 21,884 of record CAZAMP010000001.1, read on the forward strand.
GATCGACTCCGCTCACGCCGCACCCTGACTCACGTCGCGAAGCCTCTCGAGGGTTCCCCACGCGGCGCCGCTTGTGATCGCGTCACGCGCCTGAATGAGACCGTCGGCAATGCACTCGACCTTGTTCGCCACGTAGAGGACGGCGCCCGCATTGAGCAACACGATGTCGGCGGCCGGAGAGCTGTCCTTCCCCTGCAGGATCTCCGCGAGTTTGCGCGCGTTCTCCGCGGCATCCCCGCCCTCGAGCGCTCTGGGATCATCACACGCCACACCCACGGAAGCCGGGACAAACTCCCACTCGTGGACCGCGCCGTCCCGCCACTCCGCCAGATGCGTCGGGCCGGTGACCGTGATCTCATCCATGCCGTCGGTTCCGTGCGCGACGAGCGCTCGCTCGGCCCCCAGCGCGCCGAGCACTTCCGCGATCGGACGCACCCACGTTCGATCGAACACCCCGATGAGCTGGCGCGTGGCACCGGCCGGGTTCGTGAGCGGGCCCAGGAGATTGAAGATCGTCCGCACGCCGAGCGCTTTGCGGGCCGGCATGGCGTGCTTCATTGCGCCGTGAAGATTTGGCGCGAAGAGGAAGCCGACACCGACGTCCGCGAGACACTTCTCGACGACCGTCGCGTCCGCGTCTACCCGGACGCCCAGGGCTTCCAGAACATCGGCGCTCCCACTCTTCGAGGACACGGCCCGGTTTCCGTGCTTGGCGACGATACACCCGCAGGCGGCGGCCACGATGGCCGCCCCGGTCGACACGTTGATCGTCCGGAGCCCGTCGCCGCCCGTGCCGCACGTATCGATCACGTCGCCTTCCGGGGCGGCGATCGCACGTGCCTTCGCACGCATCACCTCGGCGCAGCCGGCGATCTCGTCGACGCTCTCCCCCTTCATTCGAAACGCGATCAGGAGAGCCGCGATCTGCGCGTCGTTCGCCTCGCCGCTCATGATCCGCGTCATGACCGAGTGCGCCTCGCTCCGTGACAGACTTCCCCCGCCGAGGAGTCGATCGAGCGCCTCGTGAATCGTCAACACGCCTTGCTCCTATTCCGGCCGTGACCTTCGCCGTGCGCCGCGGGCTATGCGCATAGGTAGAGGAAGTTCTGAAGCAGCGTCTTGCCCACGTGGGTCAAGATCGATTCCGGATGAAACTGGACACCCCAGATCTCGTGCTCACGGTGCTTGAGCCCCATGATCTCACCTTCCGACGTCCACGCGGTGATCTCGAGGGTGTCCTCGGGGAAGCTCTCGCGGTCGAGGATGAGCGAATGGTAGCGCGTCGCAACAAACGGATTGTCCAGCCCTGAAAACAGCCCGTGGCCGTTGTGGATGATCTTCGACGTCTTGCCGTGCATGAGCCGCTCGGCTCGGACGACCTCGCCGCCATACACGTGTCCGATGCACTGGTGCCCGAGACACACGCCGAGAAGCGGCAATCGACCCGCGGCGAGGTTGATCACATCGTTGCAGATCCCGGCCTCCTTGGGAGTCTTCGGACCCGGACTCAGCACGATGCCCTTGGGATCACGGCCCAGAACGTCCTCCGGCGATACCGCGTCGTTTCTGACCACCTCGGGCCCCGCACCCAACTCACCGAGATACTGCACGAGGTTATAGGTAAAGGAATCGTAGTTGTCGATGACGAGGATCACATCTCCCCCTTGGCCGCGATTCGGCGAGATTCATGTCAAACGTCGAGGTCCAGACCCCTCTCAGCCATGCGAACCGCTTCCGTCATCGCGCGGCTCTTCTCCATCGTCTCATCCCACTCGCGCTCCGGCATGGAGTCGGCCACGATCCCGGCACCCACGCCGATCCGCGCCCGGCCGTTCATGAACATGATCGTTCGGATCGCGATGCACATGTCCATGTTGCCGTGATAGTCGAGGTAGCCAACGGCCCCGGCATAGATCCCGCGGCGTGTCGGCTCGAGCTCGTCGATGATCTCCATCGCCCTCACCTTCGGGGCTCCGGACACCGTTCCCGCCGGGAAACAGGCACTCAAGACATCGATGTTGCGGGCTTCCGGCGCCAACGTGCCCCGTACGTTCGATACGATGTGCATGACGTGCGAGTAGCGCTCGATCTTCATCGATTCGTCGAGCTGCACCGTGCCGAACAGTGACACGCGACCGAGGTCGTTTCGGCCCAGATCGACTAGCATGACGTGCTCGGAGCGCTCCTTCTCATCATGCAGGAGCTCTTCCTCGAGCGCGCGATCTTCGTCCTCACTGCGCCCCCGCCGTCGCGTGCCCGCGATCGGGCGCACCACCGCGCTGCCGTGCTCCGACCGGACGAGGACTTCCGGCGAGGAACCCGCGATCTGGAACTGTCCGAAGTTCAGATAGAACATGTAGGGCGATGGATTGGTGACCCTGAGCGCCCGGTAGGCATCGAATGGCCGGCACGCCGTCTCGGTCTCCAACTGGTGGGCCAACACGGTCTGAAAGACATCGCCCGCGCGGATGTACTCCCGTATGACCTCCACGCCGCGAAGATACTTCTCACGGCCCATGTTGGATTCGAAGACGGGCTCTCCCCCCGTCCCCGCGGCGACGGGCGCCGCCGTGTCCGCTGTACGCAGTCGCGTGATCAGTGCATCGATTCTGTCGACCGCCTCCTGGTAGGCGGCCTTGAGGTCACCCCGCACTCGGGCGTTCGCCACGACCTTGACGGTGTGGCGGAGGTTGTCGAAAATCAAAAGCGAATCGAAGAAGATGAAGCCCGCCATGGGCGGATCGGACTCGGCCGACGGCTTTTCGGGAAGTTTCTCGAGATGACGAACCATGTCGTAGCCGACGTACCCGATCGCCCCACCCGAGAGACGTGGGAGTCCCGGAACTTCGACCGGGCGATCGCGATCGATCATGTCCTGCAGGAGCCCAAGTGGGGGCCCGTCGTCCCGCGTCTCGCGGACCGTCCCGTCGGGATCCGACATCGTGGCAACGCCATTCCGTAGCGTGAAGATGGCGGACGGTTCGCTGCCGATCATCGAGTAGCGGCCCCACTTTTCGCCGCCCTCCATGCTCTCGAGTAGAAACGAGTGCGTGCCTCCACCGAATTTCATGAACGCGGAAACGGGGGTCTCTCGATCGACCAGGATCTCCCGGTAGATGGGAACCACGTTTCCCCGTCCCGCGATCTCCCGAAATCGATCAAAATCAGGCGTGGTGTGTGTCGTCATTCGCGCGAGCCTCCGCCGGAAGTGGCCAGTAGTTCGCGTGCGTGTGCACGTGCCGTGCGTTCTTTCTCCCCACCGGACAACAGGCGGGCGATCTCTCCGATGCGAGATTCTTCGCTCAAGAGCTCGACCTGTACGTGGGACCGGCCGTCTTTCGTCTCCTTGTCGACGCGGTAGTGGCGATCCCCCAGGCACGCGACCGACGCCAGATGCGTTATCGCAACGACCTGACGCGTCGAAGCGATCCGCTGGATCCGCGCGCCCACGGCGCGCGCGGTGCGACCGCCGACACCGGAGTCTACTTCATCGAACACCATGACGTCCGACGGAGTCGTCTCGGCGAGATTCGATTTGATCGCCAGCATCACCCGCGACAGCTCGCCGCCGGAGGCTACTCTGGCGAGCGGGCCCGGCGGTTGCCCCGGGTTCGCCGCGAGCAAGAACGTCACTTCTTCGGCCCCTCCACCGGAGAGACGCGTGGGGCGACCCTCGCGATGATACCATCCGTCGGGATCAACGGTCGTCCTAACCTCCACGGCGAACCGAGCCCCTTTCATGCCGAGCGACGGAAGCTCCTTCTCGACGGCGCGAGAGAGCTTCTTCGCCGCTCTCTCCCGCAGCCGACCGATGCCATCGGCCAGCCCGGCGGCATCGGACCGCACCGCCTCACGCTCATCGCTAAGCGCCCTTTCGTCCCCTTCACCCGTAGCGTCGGCGTCGAGCTGGCGCCGGAGTCGCTCACCGTAATCCAGGACGTCTTCAAGGCTCTCCCCGTACTTGCGCTTGAAGCGCGCAAGCAGATCGAGACGGGCCTCGACCTCGTCACGCCGCTCGGGTCGAAAATCGAGATCGTCGAATCGGACCCGCACCGTGCGCGCAACCTCGACGATCTCGATCCGCGCCGCTTCCAGCATCTCGTAGAGCGGCTTCAAGTCCGGATCGAGGGCGGCGAGCCGCGCAAGCGCGTCAGACGCGCTTGCGACGTCAGCGGCGGCAGACCCTTCCGAGTCCTCCAAAGACCGCAAGAGCGTCTGAACGCTTTCCGACACCTGCTCGGACTGCAGCATCAGTGCGCGTTCCTTCCGAAGGCTTTGATCCTCCCCGGGACGAAGTTCGGCGCGATCGATCTCTTCGAGTTGATGTGTGTAGAAATCGCGCTGCTCGGCGATCCGCTCTCGTTCGGCGCGGTGGGCATTCAGGCGCTCGGTGAGCGATCTCTCCGTTGCCACGAGCTCCGCGAGTCGGGATCTCTTATCGAATAGCTTGGCCAGCTCGTCGAGACAATCCCGTTGTCGTCCGGGCTTGAGCAGCTGCTGGCCCTCCGACTGACCGTGAAGATCGATGAGCACGGGGCCGAGCGTGCGAAGGGTCGCGATCAGAACCTGCTCGTCCCCTACGAACGCGCGGCTCCGGCCGTCGGCGCCGATTTCGCGCCGGATGATGAGCCACTCCTCGGCCAACTCACGGAGGCCGAGGGTCTGAAGAAGCGCGTTGATGCCCGCGGGATCGTCCGGAACGAAGACCGCCTCGACACGCGCGCGCTTCGCCCCCGATCGCACGAGCCCACCGGAACCCCTCTCTCCCGCGATGAGCCCGATCGCTCCGAGAAGGAGCGATTTCCCAGCCCCCGTCTCGCCGCTTACGATCGTGAGCCCTGGACCGAATTCGAGGGACGCCTGCCCGACGACGGCCAGGTCGGTAACGGTTAGACGCTCCAGCATGTCAGATCGTGTGGTTTCCGCCCCAGGCGAGCTTCTCGCGCAGGCGGTCGATGTAGGGGCGGTCGGGATCCACGACGACGACCGCATCGTGGGGGGCGCGACCGATGACGATCGGCTCGGCGGAGGAGAGCTGCCACGTTTCCTGGCCGTCCAGTACGACCCGAAGCGTTCGATCGTCGCTGACCTCGACCGAGATATCCTCGGACGCACTCAGGACGAGGGGTCTCGCCGAGAGCGTGTGTGGGCTGATGAACGAAACGACGATGGCATCGATACCCGGATGGACCACCGGTCCGCCGACTGACAGTGAATAGGCGGTGGAGCCGGTCGGGGTCGACACGATGACACCGTCCGCGCGGAAAACACCGATGATGTGCTCGCCGCGGCGCAGCCGGATCGTCATCGCGCGAACGCCCTCCGCGTCCTGGATGACGATGTCGTTGAGCGCATATGGCGACATGTCGCGTCCGGCCGCCTTGCAATCCAGGCGCATCCGATGCTCGACGGGGAGGTTTCCGGAAAGAAGCCGTTCCGAGAAGGCCACGAGATCGTTCGCTTCCACAGCGGTCAGGTAGCCGAGACGACCGAAATTCACGCCCAGGAGCGCCGGCCCCGGTCCCGTGATGGATCGGGCGACCTCGAGGAAGGTTCCGTCACCGCCCAACGCGACGATCAACTCGGGCAGGGCCAGGAACTCCTCTCGCGTGACGCCTTTTTCAACACCGAGCTTTTCGGCCTGAGCCCGCAGGAGGATGGGATTCACCTGCTTCGAGCGCAGCCATTTGCAGAATCCGGTCACGGCGGCCCGCGCCGCGTCCTTATCCATGTTGACGAAAATCCCGACGCGCGTCAGGCGCTTGCGTGAGGTAGCCTGAGCGTCGTCTTTTCGAGGCGCTCGCGCCATTGAAGCACTCTCCGACAGATGGACGTGACATCCAGCCCGAGATCGGCCAGAAGCTCCCCTCTCGTAGCGTGATCGACGAAGCGATCGGGGATTCCGATCCGCAGCACGGGAACCGGTTTTTCCTGGGACTGCACGAAGTCCGTGACGATCGAGCCGAAGCCTCCCGCCAGCGTTCCCTCCTCGAACGTCACGAGCGGCATGCCGCGACCCACGTAGGTGGCCAGCAACGCTTCATCCAGAGGCTTCAGGAATCGCGCGTTCAACACGGCACAGCTCAGGCCCGAATCGGCCAGCGCTTCCGCCGCAGCATACGCCGGTGCCACCATGCTCCCCAGCGCCACGAACACGAGATCCGCCCCATCCATCATGACCTCGGCCTCTCCGATCGGCAGGCGACGGAGCGACTGATCGAGCGGCACGCCGAGCCCGGATCCGCGCGGGAAACGTATCGCCACGGGACCGTCGTCGTAGCCGACGGCGGTGTGAACCATGTGCCGCAGCTCGTTCTCGTCCTTCGGCGACATCACGACGAGATTCGGCACGGCGACGAGATAGGACAGATCAAACACGCCGTGGTGAGTAGGGCCATCCTCTCCGACGACCCCCGCCCGATCCAGAACGAAGGCGACGTTCAGATTCTGAAGCGCGACATCGTGGATCAGCTGGTCGTAGGCACGCTGCAAGAACGAGGAGTAGACCGCGACGACCGGCTTAAGGCCTTCCGTCGCCAAACCCGCCGCGAACGTGACGGCGTGCTGTTCGGCGATCCCGACGTCGAAGAAGCGCGACGGGTATGCTTTGCTGAACTCGGACAGTCCCGTTCCGCTGGGCATCGCCGCGGTGACGGCCACGATTCGCGGCTCGTTCTTGGCCTCACGGACAATCGTCTCTGAAAACGCGCCCGTGTAGCTCAGCGCATCGCTCTTGGACTCGCTCTGACCCGTCTTCGCATCGAACGATCCGACCCCGTGGAACTTCACCGAGTCGCCCTCGGCGAACTTGTAGCCCTTGCCCTTCTGGGAGAGTGTGTGCAGCACGACGGGGCCGCGAACTTCCTTCAAACGCTCCAGTGTCCGGATGAGTGACGGCAGATCATGCCCGTCGATCGGCCCAAAGTATTTGAAGCCGAGTTCCTCAAAAAGAATCGTGGGAACGATCAGTGTTTGGAGGCTCTCCCGGATCCGTCCGGCAACCGACTGGGCGGCCCGGCCGAGACGCGGCATCTTGCCGAGAAGCTCGTAGACATCCGATTCGAAGCGGCGATAAACGGGCGCGCTCACGAGCCGTGTGAGGTACTTCGAGATGGCACCGACGTTGGGCGAGATCGACATCTCATTGTCGTTGAGCACGAGCAGGATATCCGTGCCGATGTAGCCGGCGTTGTTGAGGCCCTCGTAGGAGAGCCCCCCCGTGAGTCCGCCGTCCCCGACGACGGCGACGACGCGATGCGATTCGCCCCGGATGTCTCGGGCGGAGGCCATTCCCAGCGCCGCCGAGATGGCCGTCGACGCGTGACCGACGCCGAAGGTGTCGTATTCGCTCTCGGTGCGCTTCGGGAATCCCGAGATGCCGCCCTTTTGCCTGATCGTGTGAAACCGATCGCGGCGGCCGGTGAGAAGCTTGTGGGGATACGCCTGATGGCCCACGTCCCAAACGATACGATCCCGGGGGGCATCGAAGACGCGGTGCAGCGCGAGCGTCAGCTCAACCGCCCCGAGTCCCGCCCCGAGGTGACCGCCGGTCACCGAGACGACCTCGACAATGGTTCGGCGCAGTTCCTCGGCCAGCGCGCGAAGATCGTCAAGCGAGAGCCGCTTGAGATCTTCCGGGCCTTCGATGCGCTTCAGCAGTCCATTCATACTCGATGCTTCCGATCCCACAGCTCAACCGATCCAAAGGCTCCGGCAAAACGCCGCATTATAGCACGCGGCCTGACGCGTCCAACCGTGATCTCGGGGTCCGGACCGGCCCATCCTAGCGGTCACGATGGATCATTGCCGTCGCCAGCTCGGCCAGTCGGTCCCGATACACGGACGCCGGGACACCTTCGAGTCTAGAGAGCGCCGCGTCCAAGAGCTCGGCGGCCAATCGCCTCGTGTGCTCGATTCCGCCGAGCGAAACGAAAAGATCGCGGGCGGCGGCCACGTCGCCCGGCGACGCCGTCGAGTCCCCCAGGACGCGATCCAAGAACGCGCGCTCTTCGGCATCCGCCTTCTTGTACGCGTGAAGAAGGATCAGGGTCCGTTTCCCCTCGCGAATATCCGACCCGACGGGCTTGCCGAGAGATTGTTCGTCACCCGTTATTCCCAGCACGTCATCCTGTAGCTGAAACGCCGAGCCGCAGCTTTCGGCGAAGGTTCCGAGCGCGTCGGCGATCGGCCCGCGCCGATCATCGGTTGCCTGTGCCAACATCGCCCCCACCCTGGCTGAATAGTCCATGAGCGCGGCGCTCTTCCATCTCTGCATGTCGAGAAGCTTGCTTTCGTCGATACTCAACACGGGCCGGTAGGAATAGGCAACGTCCAGCATCTCTCCCTTGACGAGATCGGCAACCAGATCCGCCACCATGAGTCGGACCGTCTCGGATACGGCCGCGGCATCGACGCCGGCCTCCCGTCCCCCTTCGAGAACCAGCCGGACCGCGAGGCCGTGGAGAAAGTCACCCGAGAGGACCGCGACTGAGAGCCCATAGCCCTCCGCTCGGTCGGGCCTGGCGCCCCCCTCCGCGAGCATCCTGTCACGATACGCCGCGTGCACGGCCGGTCCGCCCCGACGTTGCTCGTCTCTGTCGATGAGATCGTCGTGAATCAATGTCCAGGTGTGAAAGACCTCCACGGCGAGTGCGGCCAGCCGGAGGCGCTCCGGCTCTCCCCCCGCAGCACCCGCGGCAAGCACCAAGAGTAGCGGCCTGAGCCGCTTGCCGCCTCGCCGGAGGTAGCTGAACGCCGCCTCTCGCAGGTCTTCCGGCTCGAGGTCGCAGCGCGCGTGTTGCTCGGTGACCGTGCGGTCGATCATCGCCGCCACCGTGCTCTGCGCGGACTTGAGGCTCGTGAAGTCCAGTGTCATTCGTTCGTCTCTTCGTCGAAGAGCTTCTCCAGCAGCTCGCCGCCTTCCGATTCAATAAGCGACTTCACGCGTTTCTCCGCATCGGAGAGCGCACCGCTACACGCCTTCAGAAGACGCGTGCCACGCTCGAAGGCGCTCACGGATTCCTCCAGCGTGAGTTCACCGCGTTCGAGCTGATCCACGATCTCCTGCAGCTGTTCGAGCGCAGATTCGAAGCTCGCCGGCGTCGCGTCGTCGGTGCCTTTCATGTCTTTCGTCATGACTCCCTAACTCTCCCCCTTCGGGGGCGCCGCCCACGCATCATCAACGCGGCAATGAGCACCTCCCTGGTGGAATCGGAGTGTCAGTCGATCTCCCGACGCGAGCGCGCCGCCCTCTCGAATGAGTCGGCCGTCCTCCGTCGCGCAGATCGCGTAGCCGCGAGAGAGGACTTGCGTCGGATCGAGCGCCCGGAGCTTGCCTCCGAGCTCCGCGAGAACGGGTCTGTGGCGGGACGTGATGAGTGTCGCGGTCAAACGCCAGCGCGCGGTGAGCTCGTCCAGTCGCTGCATCGCCCCCTCCACGATCGTCCGCGGCCTGTGGAGCCCATGGCTTCGGGCGATCTGCCGGATTCGCTGCCGGCGCCGCTCGATTGCCGACGACTGCGCGTTCACGAGCCGCGCGCCCAGGTCGCGGAGCAGACGGCCGACCTCGCGCTGCTCCGGCACGGCCAGCTCCGCCGCGCGCGAAGGAGTCGATGCGCGAACGTCGGCGGCGAGATCCGACAACGTCACGTCGCTTTCGTGGCCGACCGCCGAAATGACCGGAATGGGTGACTCCGCGACGGCGCGCACCACGACCTCTTCATTGAATGCCCAGAGGTCTTCGATCGAGCCGCCTCCCCGACCGACAATGAGAACATCCGCCCGATTCCAACGTGCCTGCGCCGTGATCCCCGCGGCGATCTCCGCCGCCGCGCCCTCGCCCTGTACGCGAACCGGCGAGAGCAAGAACTCGATTCCCGGCCACCGCGAGCGCGCGATGCGAATGACGTCGCGGACCGCCGCGCCGGTCGGGGATGTCACGATTCCGATCGTCCTGGGAAACTCGGGAATCGACCGCTTCCGTTCGTCCGCGAAGAGCCCTTCGGCCAGCAGACGTGCCTTGAGCGCCTCGAATGCCTTCTGCAGCTCCCCCTCGCCGCCCGGAACCAATCGCTCCACCCGAAGCTGATACTGCCCGCGTGCGGGATAGAGAGTCAATCTGCCGACCGCGATAGCGCATACGCCGTCTGCCGGCTCGAAGCCCAGCCGGGTCGCGAACGAGCGAAACAGCACGCACCGAAGCGTGGCCTCTTCGTCCTTCAGGTCGAAGTAGCAGTGACCGGAAGCCGCGCGAACCCAGCCGCTGACCTCACCTTCAACGGCGACCGTCTCGTATTCGGTCTCGAGAAGGTCCTGAACTTCGGCGTTGAGCTCGCCGACCTCGTAGATCTTCTCCGGTAGATTCGCCCGACCGGCGCGTGGTTTCGTCATCGTGCCTCGGCAGCCAGAAGCGTGTTCCACAACAACATCGCGACCGTCATCGGCCCCACACCGCCCGGTACGGGACTGATCGCGGCCACTTTCGGCTCGACAGCGTCGAAATCAACGTCTCCCACGAGTGAGTATCCGTCCGGGGTCGATATCCGGTTGGTGCCCACATCGACGACGATCGCGCCCTCACTGACCATATCGGCGGTGACGAATTGCGCCTGTCCGATCGCCGCGATGAGGATGTCGGCGGTGCGCGTAATCTCCGGAAGATCTCGGCTTCGGGAATGGCACATCGTAACCGTCGCGTTCGCTCCCTCCGCCTTCTGGCTGAGCAGCGTCGCGAGCGGTCGGCCGACGAGGTTGCTTCTTCCGAGAATCACGACATGTCGCCCGTCGACCTCCACGTCGTTTTCGAGCAGCAAGCGTTGGATCCCGAGTGGCGTGCACGGCACGAAGCCCGGGAGCCCCACGGTCACGCGCCCCACATTCACCGGATGAAATCCATCGACGTCCTTTCTCGGATCGATCATCGAAAGGAACTTGGACTCATCGTATCCCTGTCCCGACGGAAGCGGCAGCTGCAGTAGGATCCCATGAATGTCATCACGCTCGTTCAGCGTGTGAATGAGCGTCCCGAGACCTTCGGAGCCGATATCCGCGGGGCAGGCGTGGATCTCTGAATGAATGCCGACCTTCTCGCTCTTCTTCCCCTTGCCCTTGACATAGCTGACCGACGCAGGATCGTCCCCCACGCGCACGAGCGCCAGTCCGGGCACGGTCCCCCGCTCTGCGAGCTGCCCGACACGCGTCTTCACCTCTGCGCGGACCGCCCGCGCCGCCGCTTTCCCATCAAGCCGCCGGGCCATCATTCCTCCAAGGATCGTTGAATCCGTTCCAGATACACCGCACGACCGCTCTCGCGGTCGCACTCCACGTAGAGCCCTGATAGTCGAACGTCGCCGACGGCCGGCTCGAAACGCACCCGTCGCTGTGAGATCATTCGGGCGATTGCCGCCTCGCGCGTCACACCGATGACGGACTCGTGCGGCCCCGTCATGCCCACATCTGTTATGTATGCCGTTCCGTTGGGCAGCACACGCTCGTCGGCCGTCACCACATGCGTATGGGTGCCGATCACCGCACTCATCCTTCCGTCCGCATACCACCCCATTGCGATCTTCTCCGAGGTGGCCTCCGCGTGGAAGTCCAGAATGCGGAGCGCGGGAAGGTCCGGATCACTATCGAGGATCTCATCGACGGCGCGGAAGGGACAGTCCAGACTCTTCATGAAGACGCGTCCCATCAGGTTGACCACCATGAAGTTCGTGCCCCCGGAGGTCTCGAAGACGCCGCAGCCGCGGCCGGGCGTGCCGGGCGGATAGTTGGCCGGCCGGAGGAGCCGAGGCTCCTTGTCAATAAACTGGAGAACGTCTCTGTTGTCCCAGATGTGATTGCCGGACGTGAGCACATCGACGCCGCGATCGAAGAACGCGTGCGCGATCTTCCGCGTCAGCCCGGCCCCCCCCGCCGCGTTCTCGGCGTTCAGAATGCAGACGTCGGCGGATCGTTCCTCGATGAGGGGGGGTAGCAAGACGCTGACCGCGCTACGGCCCGGCCGCCCGACGACGTCCGCGACGAACAGCAATCGCAGCGGATCGCCCTTCGGCGGCCGGTCGGTGGAGCTACTTGGCGTACTCAATGGAACGCATCTCCCGGATCACGACGACCTTGATCGTTCCGGGGTAATCGAGTTCCTTTTCGATTTCGCGCGCGATCTCGATGGAGAGGTTCGCGGCCTGCGAATCGTCCGTCTTGTTGTTGTCCACCATGACACGGATCTCGCGGCCGGCCTGAATCGCATACGCCTTCGTCACGCTCGCAAATTGGGTGGCGATCTCTTCGAGCTTCTCCAGCCGCTTCACGTACGTGGAGAGCGTCTCGCGGCGCGCACCCGGTCGGGCCCCGCTGATGGCGTCCGCCGCCTGAATGAGCACGGGGTAGATCGAAGGCATCGTCTCGGCGCTGTTGTGGTGAGCGCCGACGGCCTCGCAGACGATCCGTTTCTCGTTGTACTTTCGAAGGATGTCCTCACCAATCTGCGCGTGCGGCCCCTCGACCTCGTGATCGACGGCCTTCCCGAGGTCGTGGAAGAGACCGGCCCGCCGGGCGATGGCCGTGTCGAGCCCCAGCTCCGCCGCCATCATTCCCGCGAGGAATCCGACATCCATCGAGTGATAGAGAATGTTCTGCCCATAGGAGGTGCGGTAGCGAAGACGGCCCAGCAAGCGGATCACCTCCGGGTGGACCCCGCTGATCCCGAGATCGAGGCATCCTCGTTCGCCGAGCTCGCGAATGGTCTGGTCGACCTCTTTCTTCGCCTTGAGGACGACCTCTTCGATGCGGGTCGGGTGGATCCGGCCGTCCGAGATGAGGCGTTCCAGCGCCAGCCGTCCGATCTCGCGCCGGACGGGATCGAAGCAGGAAAGAACAACCGCCTCCGGCGTATCATCGATGATCACATCGATGCCGGTGAGGTTCTCGAAGGCCCGGATGTTTCGACCCTCGCGGCCGATGATCCGCCCCTTCATCTCGTCGTTCGGGAGCGTGATCACGCTCACAGTGGCCTCGGCGGAGACCTCCGACGCCAAGCGCGAGATCGCCAGCGTCACGATCTTCTTGGCCTCGCGGTCAGCGTCGCGCGTGGCGGTCTCCTTCACGTCCTGGACCTTGCGGGCAATTTCGAGGCGCGCGTCGTCGAGAAGCCTGTTCTTGAGCTGCTCTTTCGCCTCATCCGACGTCACCCCCGCGAGCCGTTCGAGCAGCTCGCGCTGTTCCTTGAGTAGCTCATCCTGCTCGGCGTGAAGCTTGTCCAGCTCATCCGTGCGCGCCTGCAGCTTTCGCTCGAGGTCCTGAAGATCCTTCTCACGCCGATCCAGGAAGTCCAGCCGCCGATTCAGACTCGCCTCGCGGTCGGAGAGCCGCCGCTCCATCTTCTGGACCTGCCGGCGTGCCCCTTGCGTCTCTTTGTCGAACTCTTCCTTCCGGCGATACCACTCTTCCCGGGCCTCCAGCGTCGCGGCCTTCTTGGCGGCCTCTGCCTCCCGGGTCGCGTCCTTCAGAATCCCGTCGGCTGTGCTTCTCGCGCCCTCAGCCATCTTTCGCTCACGCGCTCGCTGAACGAGAAGCCCCACGACGAGGCCCGCGATACAGCCGGCGATCGCGAGGGCGATCACAACTCCGATGCCCATGACGGCAGCATCCTTTCCAATCTATGCTGACCGATGACCGCACTCTGGGTTCGACCACCGGTGCAGAAAGAAAAATCCCCGCCTCGCCGTGCAGTCCGGGCAACTTTGAGCCTGGCTGAACCAGGTGGGCATCAGATGACTCGATGTTGCGCCCCCGGCTCGCTACGCTTACCGGGTCCCGCGCGACCGAGACGGCCGACTCCCGTCTGCTTACTGTTGGCTCAAATGTTCCCCCAAACCACCTCGGGCTTGGCAGGGAAATGGATCAAACGTCAAGCTCTGCAATCGAGACTATTCTAACGGACCTCCCGGCTAAACTCCAGTCCCGGAACGCTCCCCTCCACAGCTGCGTCATTCGGCCGCCGCATCCTCATCCTCCACCAAACACAACTCGAGACGGTCGGCCAACTCGGCGGCTTGCCGCCTCACGTCCGACATCCCCTCTTCGGCGTCCGCCCTACACTTGAAGAGTTCAAACGCAATGTTTAGCGAGGTCAGGATTGCCACCTTGCCAAGATCGTAGGGTTGGCCCGACTTGGCTTTCGCCTGCTGCATTTTTCCGTCAACGTACTGGGCCAATTCCGTGATGCGATCGGGAGCCGCATCGCCCTTGAGTGTGTACTCTAGTCCGAGTATTGAAACCTTGGCCGTGTGTGTTGAACCCATGATGACCTCGTCCGGTTCTGGTCGGGATCAGTTCTCGATCGCTGCGAGCTGTCCGTCCGCCGCAGGCCCCAATGCCAGGCCCGGCTCAGCTCAGCTCTTCCAGCGCCTCCACTTTCTGGAGAAGGCCCCGAACTCGTTCGACAACCTGCTCGCGCTCGCGCAGCAGGTCGTCCTTTTCTTTGCTCAAGCTATCGACTCGTTCCAAAAGGCTCTCGACTTCCTCCGCCGACCGTGCCGAACCTTCCGCCAGCGTCGCACGTTCTTTGAGATCATGGCACTCGGCCTCCAAAAGTCGATTGTCTTCCTTGAGTTTTACGATAGTTTCTCGAGCCATTTCAACCTTTTCGGAAAGTCTATCGAGCTCCGCGATCATCCAAAGACCTCCTCGCCCTAACGGCGACAGCAAAGGTCGGCCGCCGAACCGCTCGGCGTCTCGCCCGGTCCGGTCGGAAACCTCAAGAATCTCTCAAAACAGCCCCGTAAGCCTTTGCTAGCTTACTGGTTATATCAGTGACCATATCGTCGACCTCCTCGTTGAGGAGGCTTCGCTCCGAGGATTGGAACACCAGCGAATAGGCGAGGCTCTTGTGTCCGGCCGGAATAGGCGGTCCTTGATAGAGATCGAACAGCCGAATCGACCGAACCAGCCCCCGTCCGGAGCCGGTCATCGCTTCCTCAAGCTCTCCATGCGTCACGTGGGAGGGAACGACGAACGCCAGATCCCGCTTCACACCCGGGAATCTTGAAGATTCGCGGTAGCAAGGAGTTACATCATCTAACTCAAGAAACGCTTGAAAGTCAATCGAGAAGAGCCACAGAGTGTCGGGAATGTCCCACGCGCGGGCGACCCGTGGCGCTATCCGCCCGGCCCTTCCTCGAATAGACTGCCTGTCCTCGAAGGTGAATGCTTCGTCGGGCAAGAGAACATCACCGGCGTACGACGCGAAGGCGGCGTCTCCGCGGCCCATGCCGCGCAGATACGATGTCAGCATACCTTTCAACTCAAACAGCTCGAACGCGACCGACTTGCCCGCCCAGCCCGGCTCCAACAGGGGACCACACACGATGCCGGCGAGCTCCCATCGCTCCACGGGGAGTTCTGCTCGCGTGCCCGCGAAGATCTTGCCGTGTTCGAAGAGCCGAAAGCCCTCCTGTCCGCGGTTGATATTGTGCCGTGCGACACGAAGATGGAGCGGCCAGAGGGAGCCGCGAAGCACAGCCGAGTCCTGGCTCCTCGCGTTGATCAGCTTGACGGGATCGCCCTCGGCCCAGCCCCAGCGTTGGGTGGTCTCCGCTACGTTGTCGGAGACGAACGACGACGTCAGGATCTCCTGAAGGCCGAGCGCCGCCAGGAGTGAGGATGAGCGTCCGATTCGGGCGTCGATCGGATTGCGGTCCGCCCGAACACCGCTCAGGTTGAGGTGGCGATCCTCGTATCGGTCGTATCCGCGGAAGCGGGCGATCTCTTCAATCAGGTCTATCTCATGCTCCACGTCATGGCGCCAGGACGGCACGCGACAGGCGAACGACGCCCCTCCCTCGCCGTCCGCGCTCACGGGCTTGAACCCCAGGCGATCGAGCACGGGTGCCAACTCCTGCGGGTCGGCCACGTCACCGAGGAGCTGCTCGACGCGCAGGGAACGAATCGTGACGGGTGGACGCTCTTCGACATCCGAACCGGCGCTGACTTGACCGGTGAGGACTTCGCCTCCCGCAACCTCGGCGATCAGGCGTGCCGTGTGGTCGAGGGCGGTCAGGACCGCAGCGAGATCGACTCCCCGGCCGAATCGCATGGACGCCTCAGTGTCCATACCGAGCTTGGCGGCGCCGTCTCGCACCACGGGGGCGGTGAAGTGCGCGCTCTCGAGCAGCAGCTCCGTAGTGGGATCGGTCACCTCCGAATGCGCTCCGCCCATGACGCCGGCGATCGCCACGGGGCCCTCCCCGTCCGCGATGACGAGCATGTCGGGATCCAGGTTCTTGAGCGTCCCGTCGAGCGTCTCGAGTCGTTCTCCCGTGGTGGCCCGGCGCACCCGAATGACTCCGCCTCGCAGCTTGGCCAGGTCGAACGCGTGAATGGGCTGCCCGTATGTGTGAAGGATGTAGTTCGTCACGTCGACGACGTTGTTGATCGCGCGCTGGCCAATCGATTCCAGGCGGCGCCGAAGCCAATCCGGAGACGGACCGATCTTCACGTTGCGAACGATCCGCCCGCCGTAGAGACGGCAATCATCGAGATTCTCGATCTCGATGGCGATGCCGTCGGCGGCCTTTCCTCCGCCCTCCTTGGGCGCGGACTCGACCTCTTTGAGCGGTATCGAGAGCATGGCCGCGATCTCGCGGGCCACGCCACGAACCGAGAGCCAGTCGGGGCGGTTGTACGCCACATCCAGCTCCAGCACCGTGCCCCCGGTCCCGAGATGCTTCGCAATCGGAGTCCCGGGCGACACGTCGGCGGGAAGCTCCATCAGGCCGGCCGCGGCATCGGATAGCCCCAACTCCGCCTCGGAGCAGAGCATTCCGTATGACTTCTCGCCACGGAGCTTGGCGACGCTGATCTCCATTCCGTTCGACAGCGTCACGCCCACGGGCGCGAACGGATAGATGCCGCCGCTCTGCACGTTCGGGGCGCCGCATACGACGTCGACCGTGTCGGTGCCATCAAAGACCCTGCAGAGGCTCAATCGCTCGGCGTTCGGGTGCTTCGAAACGGACTCAACGCGCGCCGTGATGATGCCCGCCAGGCCTTCGTCCGCCTCAATGACCGCGTCGACGGCCAGCCCCACCATGGTCAGCCGCTCGGCCAACTCCTCAGGGGGAATCGGGATGTCGACCCAGTCGCCGAGCCATTCAAGAGAGAGTTTCATTGTGTGGCCCTAATCTAGAATTGTGTCAGGAACCGCAAATCGTTCTCGAGGAACATCCGAATGTCCGGGATCCCGTAGAGCAGCATCGCGATGCGCTCCAACCCCATGCCGGCGGCGTAGCCGGTGTAGCGCTCGGAATCGTAGCCAACGAACTCGAAGACGCGAGGATGCACCATGCCGCAGCCCAGCACCTCGATCCATCCGGTCCGCTTGCACGCTGAGCAGCCGTCGCCGTGACAGAAAATGCACGAGATGTCCAGCTCGGCACTCGGCTCGGTGAACGGGAAGTAGGACGGCCGGAAGCGGAGCTTCACGTCGCTGCCAAAAAGCGCCGACACGAAGTCGTGCAGGCAGCCCTTCAAATCGCGGAACGACACCCCCTCATCCACATAGAGAATCTCGACCTGGTTGAATTCCGCCTGATGCGACGCATCGATCGACTCGTGCCGATAAACCCTGCCCGGGAAAATCATTCTCACAGGCGGCGGCTGGTTCTCCATCACTCGAATCTGGACGGGTGACGTGTGCGTGCGCATCACGACCGAGTTGGAAAGGAAGAATGTGTCCCACATGCCGCGTGCCGGATGTCCCGGCGGCATATTGAGCGCCTCGAAGTTATAGTAGTCGCTCTCGACGTCGGGTCCCAGCGCCACGGAAAAACCCATGCCGTGGAAAATGTCGCTGATCTCGTCCTGCAGGCGCATCAGGACGTGCCGGCGCCCGCCCGGGAACTCTCGGCCCGGAAGCGTCACATCGATCGCGGGGCCGGACCCGCGATCGGAGGCCTCGAGCTCCGCGCGCCTCGCCTTTAGAGCCTGGGTCAGCTCGCCCTTGAGCACGTTGGCGACCTTTCCCACCTCGGCCCGTTTCTCGGCCGGCAGACCGCCGAGTTCCTTGAGGACCTTGGTAACGCCGCCCTTACGACCTAGGTAGCGCACACGAATCTCGTCGAGCTCCTCGACGCTCTGGGTCGCACGGATAGCGGCCAGCGCTTCGGCGCCTAGAGACTCGAGGTCGATCGTCATGCCGTGGCCGGTTCCGACGATAGGTTTTCACGGGCGATGTCGGCCAGCTTCGCGAAGCTGTCGGTATCGTTGATCGCCATGTCCGCGAGGATCCTCCGGTCGACACTGACGTTCGCCAGCTTGAGTCCATGCATGAACGACGAGTAGTTCATGCCGTTCATCCGGGCGGCGGCGTTGATCCGAATGATCCATAGCTTACGGAACTCGCGCTTCTTCGTGCGGCGGTCGCGATACGAAAAAGCCAGCGCCCGTAGAAGCGTTTCCTTGGCGGTGCGGTACAGGCGGCTCCGTCCACCTCGGGCGCCGCGCATCGCCTTGAGTACTTTCTTTCGTCGTGCGCGCCCCGGAACGACGGTCTTGGTTCTGGGCATCTTCGATGACTCCTAATCAAGCCGGGGATCCACCCCCGGAGTGTCGCATGGATCGGCGAGGCGGGATCGCCTCGGCGTCGTCTACTTGCTCGGGTTGATCTGAGTGAGGATCCGCCGCTCGTCAGAGGGTGCCACCATCGTTGTCCGGCGAAGACGACGCTTCTGCTTGCGCGTCTTGTTCGCAAAGTTGTGGCTAGAGTTGGGGCTACCACGGCGGATCCGACCGCTTCCGGTTTTTCGGAAACGTTTGACCGCCCCACGCCTGGATTTCATCTTCGGCATTGTCCACTCCCGTGGAGAGGCGTTGTGTTGTTACTTTTTCGTCTTTGGAGCGACCACGAGGGTGATGAAGCGTCCTTCGCTCCTCGGCGGGTTCTCGACCACCGCGATATCATCGATGTCGGCAAGGAGCCGCTCGATGAGCTTCATCCCGAATTCCTTATGGGCCATCTCCCTACCGCGGAACTGAACCGTGAACTTGACCTTGTCCCGCGCTTCCAGGAACCTGCGGGCGTTCGCCATCTTGAACTCATAGTCGTGATCATCGATACGAGGCCGCATCTTGACCTCTTTCACGTGCACGACATGCTGCTGCTTGCGGGCCTTGCGGATCTTCCTGGACTGTTCGTACTTGTACTTTCCGTAGTCCATGATCCGGCAGACCGGCGGTCTGGCGTTGGGCGCAACCTCTACCAGATCAAGCCCGGCGTCTCTCGCCATATCGAGAGCCTGACGTGTCTCCATCAGGCCGACCTGCTCTCCGTCGGCTCCCACGACGCGCACCGGTGAGATCTTGATCCGGTCGTTCACCCGCGGTTCACGGGCCTTCTCCGTCATTTTCTTGACTATCGGGTGTTCCTCCTTTTGCCATTCACCTCGGACACCGTGACCCGGCACTGATCCGCCCAAACAAAAAACGGGCGGCAGATGCCGCCCCCGCAAAGCCGACCGTTCGGCTCCGATCTCTGACACCTACCCTGTTGGCTGCCAATGGCGCCACAGGGTGAGAAGCGAGGCGGCTTCCGCTTGCCGGCACCGTGGCCGGGATGTCCACTTCCTGATTGTACCGCAATATGGTGGGCGATACTGGACTTGAACCAGTGACCTCCTGCATGTCAAGCAGGCACTCTAACCACCTGAGCTAATCGCCCACACGACCGTCGGCGCATCCATACGCACCATCCGAGCGCGGAGGATGGTAGTTCGCCGCGGCCTTCCGTGTCAACTGCTTTTAGGACCGTCGCTTGAGGGCGCCCCCCCAGCCGGCGGCGGGCCGGTCATGATCACGCGATCCACGGCCTGGGCGATGATCCGAAGCTGATCGGCCAGCGACGCGAACTCGTCAGGCGCGAGCGATTGAGGTCCGTCGCAGAGCGCGGTCTCGGGGTCGTAGTGGACCTCAATCAGAATCCCGTCGGCCCCCGCCGCCACCGACGCCCGGGCCATCGGCGCGATCTTGTCCCGATAGCCGACCGCGTGGCTCGGATCCACGATGATCGGTAGGTGGGAGAGCTGGCGGACCACCGGAACCGCGTTCAGGTCCAGCGTGTTGCGGGTGTACGTCTGGAACGAGCGTATGCCGCGTTCACACATGATCACATCTCTGTTGCCGCCGCTCATGACGTACTCCGCGCTCATGAGCCATTCGTCCACGGTGGCCGCGATACCGCGCTTCAGGAGGATCGGCCTCCCGCACTTGCCCACCTCCTTCAGCAACGAGAAGTTCTGCATGTTCCGCGCCCCGATCTGCAAGATGTCTACGTACTGAGACATCATCTCGAGGTGCGCGACCTCCATCAGCTCACTCACCGTGAGAAGCCCGAATCGATCGGCGGCCGCTCGGAGGATCTTCAGGCCCTCCTCACCGAGACCCTGAAACGAGTATGGGGACGTACGCGGCTTGAAGGCGCCGCCCCGCAGGATCTTCGCGCCGGCGGCCGCGACCGCCTCCGCGGTCTTCATCACCTGCTCTTCCGACTCCACAGCGCAAGGGCCCGCCATCAGAACGACTTCGTCTCCCCCGATGACGACGTCGCCGATACGCACGAGGGTCGGTTCGTCCTGGAAATGACGGCTCGCGAGCTTGAACGGCACGGGGATCGGTCGCACGGACTCGACGCCGGGAAGTGACACGAGCTCCTCGATGGCCGGCTTCGTATGGCCGCCGATCGCGCAGAGCGCCCGCGACCCTCCGGATCGCGTCTCGTGGATCGCCATCCCGGCGATTCTCAGCCGCGACTGAAGATGTTGCTCGTCATCCGGTGTGATGTCTGGCTTCAGTACAACTAGCACGTCTCACATCCATAGCTGGCAGCCCGCTGCTAGGCGAGCGTGACGCCTCTTTCGCCACCATCCACCCGGCCAATGACACACGCGCTCTCGCCCGCGTCCCGCAGCGCGGCCAGGGCGACCTCGACGTTTTCCGGCGGCAGAACCACGATGAAACCGATGCCCATGTTGAACGTGCGGTACATCTCATCGGTGGGAACGTCCCCCAACCGCTGGATCGCCTGGAACAGATCGGGAGGGTCCCAGCTACCCGTGTCAACTCGTGCAGCGCAGTCGTCGGGGAGCACCCGCTCCAGGTTGTCCTCGATACCGCCGCCCGTGATATGGGCGGCGCCGGACACCCACCGTTTCTCTAGTAGTGGACGCATCGGCGCGACGTACGAGCGGTGCCGCGCAGTGAGCGCATCGCCCCAGGACGGCCCGCCCGGGACGATCTCCGTATTCAGATCATCATCGACACGCTCCGCCACGATCTTTCGTGCCAGCGAGTAGCCGTTGGTGTGCAGACCGTCCGAGGCCAGGCCGATCAGCTGATCCGACGGCCGTACGCGGCTCCCGTCCAGGAACTCCGCCTCGCTCACCTCGCCCACGATCGCACCCACGAGATCGTAGTCATCACCTTGATAGACACCCGGCATCTCAGCCGTTTCCCCGCCGATGAGCGCGCAGCCCAACTCACGGCATGCCTCGGCGATCCCTTCGACGACGCCCGTGAAGCTTTCGACCGAGAGCGTTCCCGTGCCAATGTAGTCCATGAAGAAGAGCGGCCGTCCCCCATGAACGAGGATGTCGTTGGCACAGTGCGAAACGATGTCGTAGCCGACGTCTCGATGACGACCCAACCGACGGGAGATGATCAGCTTCGTGCCGATTCCATCGATCGAGGAGAGCAGGATGCGGTCGCTTCCCGGTATCCGGTAGGCCCCCGCGAATCCCGCGCGCAGGTCGACGACGGACTCCCCGTGCGTCCCGCGAACGAGCCGTGCGATTCCCTTTACGGCGCGCCCGGCCAGGTCGACGTCAACACCAGCGGAACGATAGTCCATCTCCGCGTCACTCCTCTCCCGCGCCGATGGCGGCGCGGATCTCATCCTGTGCCTCTTCCGGCACCCGGTTGATCGTCAGTTCTCCTCGATGATAGAGCCGCTCGACCGCGGAGACGACCTGGGGATCGAATTGGACCCCCGCCTGGCGCCTCAGCTCGTCCACGGCGACATCCAGCGGAAACGCTCGCCGATACGAACGATCGCTCGTCATCGCGTCCAGCGCGTCCGCCACCATCAGCACTCGGGCCCCGATGGGAATCGTGTCACCCACCAGTCCGTCGGGATAGCCCGTCCCATCCACGCGCTCGTGGTGCGTCCTGACGCACTCCGCCGCGTCCTTGAGCATCCGGATCCGGGAAACGATCTCCGCCCCGATGACCGGATGCCGAGCCATTCGCTCGCGTTGCTCCTGCGTCATTTGACCCGGGCTGTCGATGATGTCCTGCGTCCGAAAGCTAACCTTCCCGATGTCGTGGAGTAGCGCCGCCGTCGCGATCGTCTCTTCCTCCTTGCGGGAGAGCCCAAGCTCGCGCGCGACCTGCTTGGCGTGTTGGGAGACCCGATGAGAGTGCCGCCGCGTGTACGGATCGACTTCTTCGATGATGCTCGTCAGCGTGCCCACGAAGTCCATGAAATCCTGGCGCATCTCCGTGTAGATCTTAAACGAATAGCGGGCGAGAAGTATGGGAAACATGAAGAGGAGCACGCCCAGATAGCCTAGCTGGATGTAAACCAGGGCGACGATGCAGGCGAAGGGTACGAACGCCAGCAGATGGAAGATCGTCCAGCGAAAGTTGACCTCCCAGACGCGGGTCAGGCTTTCCTTGCCGGTGAGCGAAATGACCAGGCTCACGCCCAACGTGTTCACGGCGAAGTACGTGAGCCCCATGGCGATGATCGCGGGAAAATCCGCGGGCAGCTGGATCACTCCGACGGTGCCGCCGACGAGTTTGAACAGCTCGCCGGCCGCGACGCAAGTCACCACGTAGAGGGCCATGTTGAACAGCGTCTTGTGGAAAGGTCGCCGATTCTTGAGCGCAGCCCGGCAGGTGAGCGCGCTGAAGAGATCGATCCAAGCGGTCAAGTACGGCCCGAAGACGATGATCCCGGCGTAATCCAGGATGCTCGAGACGGTGATGACCCCACCTCCGGGCAGGCGGACGGGCGCGGCCTCCGTGAGCGTCATGAGGCAGACCCACAGGATGACGGCGGGCCAGGGAACGTCGACGATTCCGGGGGTACCCCGAATCAGAAGAATGCAGGCTGTGAGAAGAAGCCCGGCGTAGTAGATGCGAAACAGTGACTTCCGGGCCAAGAAGCGATCCCTCCTGGGGACCAGACGACGTCGGGCCAGGCATCACCACACATGGGTGAGGCATAAACCTTTAGAACCAGCCGGCGCGGCCACCATAGGCCACGATGGCCAGTAAGAAGCCAAGCATGGCAACCATACGACCTTACCTCCTGCTGGAGTCACTTCATCCTACATGGATGTGCAAAGTCGCTTCGCTGGATCCTCTAAAATGATTTCGCTTCGCTGACCTCACCGGGCGGCGATGCCGACCCAACTTCGTAGTCGATATGCTCTCGTCTTTTCAGACGACCAAAGACTCTGTTCGTGGCGTCCAGCGTTGCATAAACCGCCGCGCGACGCAAACCTTCGTCCGACCAGCAGGAACCTAGCAGCGAACGCTCCTTTCGCCCGTCACGCAGCAGCACCGTCACCAGGATCACGCCGCGCCCTGAGAAGGACGGCAGGCTCTCGACGTGCCCGATGCCGACCCGATATCGCGGGGCCAGGAACCGGGAAAGCGCCCGCGCGGTGGCCTGTGCCAGAAGCCGGGGCTCCTCGGACTGCGATCCGCTCCCGTTCGCCACACCCATCACCTCCCGTCCCACGTGGGTGAGCACAACCTCTGCCTCGCATTCGCTCCCTTTGTCTCGCACGGTGACGGAGTGGATCTGAAGCCGTCCGGAACGCCCCCGATCGACCGAGCTTCCGGAGTTGGCTCCGATCGAATGGGTGACCGATCGGCTGACGACGCTGATCTTCTTATGATCAACCGAGATGTGGAAGATCGTCCGAAGCGACGAGATCACGTCGCGGACGATCTGTTTCGGGCGGCGGCTCTCGTCGGCGAGCACATGAATCGCCTCGATTTCGCCCTGCGACGCATCGATGGCGACCGACTCGACGCCCGAAATGTGGGCTAGCTGCTCTTCCGCGCTCTGAAGCTGGGTTTCATCCACGTCGGCACTCCTCACGTCGATCTCATACAGGTTGGACAATGCAGGTCGCAAGAACGAAAAGGAGCACCGGCACTATAGCACTTCACAGGTTACGCGGAGAAGCCGAGATCTAGAATGAAAAGCTGGATATATCGTTCAGTGTAGCAACACGTTGCAGAATCTTCTCTTCATCGATCTCGCAGAGGCGGTTGACGGAGAACGCCTCCACCGAGAACGAGGCCATGGCCGTTCCGAACGCGACGGCGGCCCGCAGCGCCGGTGCATCCGTACGTCTGCACCGACTGAGGTAGCCCACGAAGCCGCCCGCGAAGGAGTCGCCCGCGCCCGTCGGGTCGACCACCACGTCGGTCGGATAGGCCGGAAGCGAGAAGTAGTCGTCACGCGCCGCCAGGAAAGCTCCGTGCTGCCCCTTCTTCACGACGATGGCGGTAAGCCCGCGATCGAGAAGGCGGCGCGCCGCCCGGACGAGGTGATGATCACCGGTCAGCATCGTGAGCTCTTCGTCGTTGAGAACGGCCACGTCTACGCGACGGAGGACCTCATCGAGGGCGTCACGTCGAATGTCGATCCAGAGGTTCATCGTGTCCAGAACGACGAGCCGGGCATCGCTCATCTGATCGAGCACCCGAAGCTGCAGGATGGGGTCGATGTTGGCGAGAAACAGGAAAGGGCTCATGCGGTCTCGCTCCGTCAGGACCGGATCGAACTGCTCGAAGACACCGAGGCGGGTCTCGTGGGTCGTGGCGGTCTTCAGATCGTCCGAGTACGATCCAGACCAGAAGAAGCTCTCCCCGGGCCGGCGTTCGATCCCGTCGATGCCGATCCCCCGCCGCTCCAGCAGTTCAAGATGAACGTTCGGGAAATCGTCCCCGACCACGGCCACGATTCGGACCGACGCCAGGTGCCCGGCCGAGAGCGAGAAATACGACGCCGAGCCACCGAGCACCCCTTTGGCCTCGCCGGCCGGTGTGCGGATGTCATCCGTGGCCACCGATCCCACGACCAATACACACATCGCTTCCCTCACATCCGCTCCGGGGCGCTGACCCCCATCAACTCCAGTGTGTATCCCATGGCTCTCCGTGCCGACTCCGCCAGGACCAACCGCGCGCGCGTGAGATCCTCGTCGTCACCAACGACGCGACATTGCTCGTAGAACCGATGGAAGCCCTGCGCGACTTCGCGGAGGTAGTGCGGCAGGCGTTGGGTCTCCCGCCCAACGGCCGCGCCGCGCACGACCTCGGGAAAGTCGAGCACCTTCTTGATCAGATCGATTTCAACCGCCTCGACAAGCCGATCCAGAGGCGCCGCTCTGAAGTCGTCATCATCGAGCGGCCGCTCCCGCCCGGCATAGCGGACGATCGAACAGATCCGCGCGTGAGCGTATTGCACGTAGTAGACCGGGTTCTCGCTCGACGCGAGACGGGCGAGATCGAGATCAAACTCCAGATGACTGTCGCACCGCCGCAGCAGGAAGAAGAACTTCGCGGCGTCCACGCCGACCTCGTCGATGAGCTCGTCGAGCGTGATGAACTCTCCGCCCCGTTTGGAGACCTTCACCGGCTTGCCGTCGCGGAGGAGGCTGACCTGCTGAACGATGATCACTTCGAGGAATTGGTCGAGACCCAGGTCCGTCAGCGCGCTGAGAAGTCGGGGAACGGTGCCGTGGTGATCGGGACCGAGGATGTTGATCGCATGGCCGAAACCGCGGCCACGCTTGTGCAGATGGTAGGCGATGTCCCCCATGAGATAGGTCGGGGCGCCCGTCGAGCGAAAAAGGACCTTTTCGTCGTCCTCCCCCCCACCGGACGGCCGGAACCAGCGTGCGCCGTCCCGCTCATGGATCAGCCCGCGCTCCACGAGGCGTGTGGCAGCACTGTCCACTGCGCTTTCACCGCCGGACGCGTCATGGAGACCCGATTCGCGAAACCACGTCTCGAACCCCACCCCGTATCGCTCCAGGACGGACCGCTGCATCGGTAGGATCTCGCCCACCGCGTGAGTGGAGAGCCGCCGGATTCCCTCCTCCCCCATCGCGATCAGACGGCGACCTTCATCTTCCGGCAGCCTGCCTGCGATCTCCGTGAGGTAGTCCCCCGGATAGCCGCCCTCCGGGAGCTCCGCATCAGGCTCACCGTGCAGGCGACGAAAATGGACGGCGAGCGATTCGCCGAGAAGACGCGCCTGTCGCCCATGGTCGTTGACGTAGAACTCACCGGCAGCAACGTACCCGACCTTCTTCAGAAGGCGGACGAGCGCGCCGCCCACGGCGGCCGCGCGGGCGTTGACCACGTTGAGCGGTCCCGTCGGGTTCGCGCTCACGTACTCGACGACCACCTTTTCGCCGCCGCCGATCGGCCAGCAGCCGAACTGATCGCCGGCGAGGAGACTCTCCCGCAACGTCTCCCACCACACGCTCGGTGCGATCCGGAAATTGATGAACCCGGGACCGGCGACGCTCACATCGGAGAAGTCGGAATCACCCGAGACGAGCGGCAGGATGTCGCCCGCGATCTCCCGGGGCGACCGTCTCAGGTGCTTCGCCAGCGTCATGGCCACACTCGTGGCGAAGTCCCCGTGCTGGGGATCCCGCGGGCGTTCGATAAGCTCCTGAGGAACAAGCGAGTCGTTGAAGCCCGGAAGTGCTCTCAACCGCTCACGGAGCTTATGGTTCACGCGTTCACGAACCGAGGGATACGTGCTTGGCATCGGCCCAGAGATTCTCCAATCGATAGAAATCGCGTGTGTCCTTGTGGAAGACGTGAATCACGACATCCACGTAGTCGAGAAGAAGCCAGCGCCGTCCCTCGGCGCCTTCGCGATGCCAGGCGCGTGCGCCCTTCTCGCGCAACCCATCCTCGACCGCTTCCCCCAGGGCACGAACGTGCTGCTCGGAGCCGCCGGAGGCGATGAGAAAATAGTCGCACACCGTCGACAAGTTTTGCAGATCGAGCGCGACGATATCCTCACCCTTTGTCTCCTCGAGCAGGCGCGCCGCTTCTTTTAAGATCTCCGGGGCGGATAGCGTGCCCTTTGCCCGTCGACGCTTATCGGCCAAGTCAAATCCTCCAGGGGATGACGGTTTCAGTTGGGAACCGACGTAGATTCAGTGGCATCGGTGTGTGGCGAACTTCACGGTCATGGCCAGCGTGGACTTGAAGACACTATCCTGGCAATCTGCCAGCCGTTCGCCGGCCTGGTTTGCGAAATCTTCGGCCCGCCCGCGGCAGGTCCGGAATGTCCCCGATTCGTCGAGGTATCCGATGAGACGCTTCCACGCTTCGGGCTCGACGCTACGCGCCTTCAACACCCCCGAGACAAGCGTGCTGATGTCGTCCGGCGCCTCCCGCAGCCCCAGAATGATCGGCAGCGTGAGCTTTCCTTCCGTGAGGTCCGATGCGATCCCCTTGCCAAGACTCGCAGAATCTCCGGTGTAGTCGAAGAGGTCGTCCGTGATCTGGAAGGCCGTTCCCAGATCCTGGCCGAACTCCCGGAAGCGCTCTCGCTCTCGGGCGTCACATCCGGCCAGAATGGCTCCGATCTCGCACGACGCCGAGAAGAGAGACGCGGTCTTCTCGGAAATCAATCTGAGATAGGCCTCTTCCTCAAGGGTGATGTCGTCCTTCTGCTCGACCTCCAGCATCTCTCCGATCGTCATGCGATGCGCGGTGCGGCTCATCACCTCGACGACGTCCCAGTTCTCCGCTTCGACGAGCGTGTAGAACGCCTTCGTATAGAGGTAGTCGCCCAGGATGACCGAGACGCGATCGCTCCATAGCGAGTTGATCGTCGGGAGCCCCCGCCTGAGAAGGCTCCGATCAATCGAATCATCATGGATGAGAGTCGCCGTATGGACGAGTTCCACCATGGCCGCCGCCTTGATCGCGGCGTCGGACGCCTTTCCGCCCAGCCCGGCGACCAGCAGCAGCAGCGTCGGACGGAGCTTCTTTCCCGGCATCTTGGCAACGTACTTGACCAGCTCTTGTAGAAGAGCGTCCGGGGCGTCGAAAAACGCCTCGATCTCACCCTGAACGAGGTCCAGCTCTGACACGACCGGGGCCTGAATGCCCTTGAGCGCAACGTCGCGCTCCTTCGCAATCAGGAACTCACTTTGTGGCGCGGAACCCGACATGGATGTCGCCTCGCAAGGATAAACGGGAAGATGCCCAGCATCGGCACATAAAGGACGGACGGTAGCACTCGGTTTCCGGATCTGTCAACCGGACGGGCGGCTAGCTGTTTCCAGCGCACCCACTTTCATGTCCGGGTCGAAGTGGCTCCTGAACTCGTCCCACTCGATGAACCCGGTTCGGTTGAGACGGGTCAGTGCCCCTCGCAGGGCATCGACGGCGTGGGAGAACGCCGGGTGTGCGCCTGACGGCAGCGGTTCGGCCGCCGGACGATCCAGCGTCAGCGGGTTGACGAAGCTCCCGTTGAGCTTGCAGCGGAAGTCCAGGTGGGGCCCCGTCGACAACCCCGTCGACCCGACGTAGCCGATCACCTGCCCCTGCTTGACGCGCACGCCCTTTCGGATCCCGCGGGCCATGCGCGAGAAGTGCGCGTACTGAGTCGCTAGCCTCGCGTTGTGCCTGACCGATACCATGCGGCCGTAGCCGCCCTTGCGGCCGGCGAAGGACACCGTGCCGTCTCCGAGGGCGACGACCGGCGTTCCGGCGGGCGCTGCATAGTCCACACCATGGTGGGGGCGGTAGATGCGGAGTATGGGATGAAGACGACGGTTCGAGAAGTGGCTGGAGATCCGTCGGTAGTTGAGGGGCGATTTCAGGAGCGCGCGCCGCACGGAAGTCCCATCGGGATGATAGTAGCCGCTCGCCTCCCCGTCGCGATGCAGGTAGGCCTGTGCGGAAACTTTTTGCCCTTCGTATTCGAGCGCCAGGATCGGACCGTGCTGCACGACCTCCCGAGCATCGGCCCATTCCTCCACGATCAACGTGATGCGATCGCCCGGCCTTGGATCCACGAAGAAATCCACGTCCCACTGGAGGATGTCGGAGACGACGAGCACGAGCGCGGGATCCGCGCCGGCCGCGGTGAGGCTCGCGTAGAGATTGTCTTCGATCTCCGCGGTAATGAAACGAACGTAGCGATCCATCCGACGCTCGAGCGTGTCGGCGCGCCATGTGTCTCCATCCACCACGGCCACGACCCCCATGACCGGCTCGGGCCAGAGCTCGAAACGCACGGGCCGACCGTCCGGGCTCACGATCAGCGAGTAAGGTGTCCCAACCTGGAGGTTTCGCACCGGGTAGACCGGATCGACGGCTCGGGAGAGACGAAGCGCTTCCGCGGCGGTGAGCCCCGACTCTTGGAGGAGCTGTTGCAGCGTGGATCCCTGGCGAACGGTCCCGACACGGACCTCATCCACCGTCGCGGAATCGGGCCATACGGATTCCGACGCACCTCCACTCGCGGAGTCGGAGGCATCGCGCCCCCCGGAGCACGCGAGAAACGCCATCGAGAGAACGAGCAGCAGCGTGGCGATCATCGTGTTTCTCATTTCCCGTTCCGTTCCTCTCGCAGGAGGGCCTCAGCCCGTTTCATCAACGTCTCCCGCCGATTGGCCTCTCCGTCTTCGAGGACGTGCTGCAAGAGCATTCCGAGAAGACGTCCCACGAGCGGTCCCTCATCGATGTTGAGGCGTTTCTTCAGGTCGTTCCCCGTTACCGCCAGGTCGCGGATGGTGAACGCGTTTTCCTTGGCGATCTCGTCGTCGATCCGCTTCTTGAGCTCGCCCAGATCCTCGGGGGGATCCTCATTCGGCCCCTTGGCCATCGAATCGGCGACGCGCAGATCGAACAAATCTCCGAGGCTATCGACACCGACACGCGCAATGAAACGCCTGACCGCCGAATCGCTCCACTCCTCTTCATAATGGAACATGTGCTGATCAATCAAGTGCGTTACGTGGCGGAGTTCCCGATTCGGGAAACGCAGCCGCCGGAGCCGTGACTCGACCATTCGCGCGCCGATGCGCTCGTGGCCGTAAAAGGTCACGCGCTCGTCGCGCTCCTCGCGACAGGGGACCTTCCCCACGTCATGCAGAAGCGCCGCCAATCGAACCAGCGGCTTGTCGCGTGGGGAATGATCACACGCGGCGAGTGAATGATCATAGACGTCGTACGCGTGAAACTCGTTTTGGGGTACACGAAAGCCGGCCTGCAGCTCGGGGAGAATCCGAGCGAGGATGCCGCATTCGCGTAGAATCTCGATCGCGACCGATGGACGGTCCGCCTTGAGGATCTTCAGAATCTCCTCACGGATCCGTTCCCCGGCGATTCGGTCGATTCCCTTCGCCTCGCGGGCGAGCGCACGGTGAGTTGCCGCGTCCACGGTCAGCTCGAGGTGCGCCACGAAGCGGGCGGCCCGCAAGAGACGCAGCGCGTCCTCCCGGAAACGTTGGTCGGGGTCGCCTACCGTCCGCAGGATCTTGCCTTCCAGGTCGCCCAATCCCCCGAACGGATCGATGAACTCGCCGCGGATCGGATCATAGGCCATGGCGTTGATCGTGAAATCACGCCGCGCCAGATCTTCGGACAGATCTGAGGAAAAGCGGACGAAATCCGGATGGCGACCGTCACTGTAGGGTCCGTCCACACGGTACGTCGTGACCTCGAATGCCCGGTCGCCGACGCGAACCTGCGTGGTTCCATGACGGGCATGCAGAAGCGTGGTGCGCTCGAAGAGTGCCGCGACCTCTTCCGGCGTGGCATCCGTGGCGATATCCCAATCCTCGATCTCGCGCTCCAGAATGAGATCGCGAACGCTCCCCCCCACTAGCTGGCACGCCGCGCCGCGGGCGGCAAAGCGCTCGATGAGCGAGTGGAGCGCCGCCGGAGCCCGCGCGATGAAGCGTTCACGGATTTGCTCGCTGTCGATCACCGCCTCTTACCTCGATTCCCGCGGTTGCGGTTTCGATAATCTCCGCGCCGGTGTATAGTCTCCGACTCGAGGACACTATGATGCACAACCATACGATCAAAACGGTGATCTGTCTCGTCCTCTCGCTGGGTATCATCGCGGGCACGACACACGCGTTGACGCCAGAGAAGGAGGCCGAAGCCCGGCAGATCTTCAAGCAGCTGATCGCCCCGTGCTGTTGGACCACGTCCGTCGCGGACCACGGGTCGGGGGCCGCCCCCAAGATACAGGCCGAGATCCGGACCCTGCTCGAGGAAGGCCGCACACGCGACGAAATCATCGCCCACTACGTCGACATCTACGGGGAACGAATCCTGGTCGAGCCGCCACGGCGCGGCTTCAATCTTCTCGCCTACTGGATGCCGTGGGTCGTGCTCGTCGCGGGGATCGGCGCCATCATCCTCTTCGCTCGGCGCGCTCGGGCGCCGTCAGCCCCACAGCCCAGCGCCTCCGCTCAGGGAGACGCGTCGCTGGATCCTTACCGGAAGCGCGTACGCGAGGAAGTGCGACGGCTGGACGCCTAGCCACCGTCTCGGCCCGCCCATGATCCGCGAATCTCTGATTTGCACGCTCACTCACGCGATCGATTGAGATCGCCCGCATCAATCGGAAGGCCGGATGCCAGACGTGGATACCGGCGCGCCGCCCGGACATGCAGCTGAACGACCGCGGACCCGATGACCAGACCGAGGATGGCGCCGCCGACCAGATCGAACGGATAGTGCACACCGACGTAGACGCGGGAGAGCGCGATGAACGCGGCAATGGGAGCCGCCACCCACGCCGCCGGCCGGTGGTGATGCCACAGGACCGTCAGAACGGCGAACAGATTGGTCGCGTGCGCGGAAGGAAACGATGGGCTCCCCCGCCGGGAGATCAGCAGGCGAACGTCGTCGAGCTCGAGGCACGGACGGACCCGGTCCACCATCGGCTTGATGATCCGCACGGTAATGGGATCCGAGAGGATCAGCCCGACCGCCGCCGCGAGCAAGAAGAGACGCCCGCGGCGACCGCCGGAGATGGTGAGCCACAGGATGATCAGCAGTAGGAGCGGCCAGAGGTTGTCGCCGTGAGTCGCCCACGGGAACAGACGATCGAGAAATGGATTGGCCCACCCATGATTGATCATGTAGAAGAGAGACCGATCCAGCTCCAGGAGGCGGCTCATGTTCCCACCTAAAGAGCGGCGCGGGCGCGATGCCCGGCTGCCGATCTGAGCGGCCGATGCCGATCACCGGCCAGACGCCCTCACCGCGGGCCTTTCGCTTTGCGCACTGCCCGTCGAGCACGACCCGCGTGGCCTGTGTGACGACGCGCGACGTGACGCCGGATCCGAACCGACATCCGCTACCGGATACGACATTCCTCGAGGCGAACGGAATCGCCGCCGATGAAATCGCCTGGGTCGATCAGGTCCATGGCCGGCGCATTCTGGCATCGACCCGGCCGGGCGCACAAGGGCGGGCAGACGCGATGATGACCGATCGGGATGGAATCGTCCTCATGATCCGCGTCGCGGACTGTCTTCCCGTCTTCATCGTGGATGAAAAACGAGGGCTCGTCGCGCTGGCGCATGCGGGATGGCGAGGCGTCGTGGGCGGGATCGTACCGGATACGATAGGCGCGCTCGAGACGCTCTACGGGTCCGAGCCGTCGGATCTCTGGGTCGGAATCGGACCGGGGATCGGACCGTGCTGCTTCGAGGTCGGCGAGGAAGTCGCGGAACGCTTTGCCGAAGCGCACGTCACGCGCGACGGACGTCGCCCGCGGTGCGATCTTCCGGGCGCGTTGACCGACGACGTCCTGGCCGCCGGTGTTTTGCGGAAGAACGTGGAACCCTCCGGCCTCTGCACCATGTGCCAAGAGGACCTGTTCCCCTCCTACCGGCGGGACAAGACCGACGAGCGGCTCTTCGCGTTGCTTTCGCTCGGCTGATCCAGCACGCGACGGTAGAGATCCAGATAGCTCTCCACGGCGACCTCGGGCGCAAAGCGCTCCTCCGCTGTCCGGCGCGCGGCGCGCTTCATCGCGCGGGCACGCTCGTCGTCCCGCAGAATGGAGGTGCCGATCTCGATCATGCCGTCGGTGTCATCGGGCGATGCCAGATAGCCGTCTTTCCCGTGCGTGACCACCTCGCAGGCACCTCCGACATTCGTCGCGATAACGACGACGCCGGCGCTCATCGCTTCGAGCGCCACCAACCCGAAGCTCTCGTGCCACGACGGAAGCAGGAAAAGATCGGCGAGCGGGAAAAACTGCTCGATATACTCGTGGTTGCCGAGGAACGTCACACGATCCAGCACGCGATGCTCGATGGCCCGCTCCTCCGCTAGCCGACGCTCGGGCCCCTCACCGATCAATAGGAGCCGCGCGGGGACATTTTCGCAGATCCCCGCGAAAACATCGATGACGCCCTTTACGTTCTTGACGGGCCGGAAGTTCGACGCGTGCATGACGATTCTCTCTTCGGGCGCCGCAAAACGACCGCGCAACGGATGGGAGTCCAGTGGACGAAAGTGCTCGCCGTCCACGAAGTTCGGAATGACGTCGATCTCCCGTTCCACGCCGAAGATCTCGCGGGTCCGAACTTCCAGCCAGCGGCTCACGGTCGTGATGGCGTCGCTGGCCTCGATGCTGAACCGGGTCACATCGTAGATGGATGGATGAAGGCCCACGAGCGTGATATCCGTGCCGTGAAGCGTCGTGACGACGGCGATGTCCTTCACACCGCAGAGGATCTGTTTGGCCAGATACGCCGCCGTCGCGTGCGGCAGGGCGTAGTGAACATGAAGAATGTCGAGATCATATTCCTTCGTGACCTCGACCATCTTGGCCGCCAGGGTGAGCGACTGAAGAGGCTGCGACAGCGCCGGGTAGTCCGTAACCATCGCGTGGTGAAAATGGAGCGTGCTTTCCAGCTGCTCGTCGCCGCGGAGCCGCACGGGCCGTTCGACACAGATGAAGTGGACCTCATGTCCGGCCGCGGCGGTGCGCATCCCCAGCTCCGTCGCCAGGATTCCGCTACCGCCGGCGCTCGCGAGACAAGTTACGCCGATCCGGAGCTTCTGCTGCATGTTTCCTCCGTCATGCCGTCCGTCTCGTCCATCCCGTGCAAATCGAGCGAAAGGAGCGCGTGTCCCGGGCTCCCCTCGTCACACCGGATCAGATGATCTTCGGCGGCGTCGACAACTTTCAAGATCACGACATCGGGATCGAGTGAGGCAAAGGGCCAGAGCATGGTGAAGCAACGCTCCTGTAGCCCCCCTCGCGGCGTGATCGCATCGGCAAGATTGGTGAGGACTTCCCCTCTCTTCGCGGCCTGGGATTTCGCGCGGGTCAGGGCGCGCTCCTCGAGCCGCCCGAGCTGGAAGCGGACCTTACGAGCGGCCGACGCGACCTGCTCGCTGAGGCTCGAATCGACTTTCTTCGCCGCGGCCTCCAGCTCTTCGAATCGCGAGTGGATCTCACGATCCGCGTTTCCGAGCGCGTGGGCAAGCTCCTCGGGAAGCATCGACCGGAAATGGGCAGCCACCAGCGTGCCCGGTTCCTTCATCATCATCCGCCATTTGTCGGGGTCGCCGCTGGCCAGCGCGGCCGTCGTACGATCCACCCAGCTCGCGCTGAGGCGCGGGATGCTCGGCCCTCGCTCAACGCCCAGGAGCTCGCCGATAGCGGCTGTCTGCGCCAGGTAGGACAACTCGCCAGGACCGACAACGGTGCTCAAAACCGGGAAGAGCCCGTCCTGAACGTACGGTCGCAACACGACACCGGGCGAGAGGTTGTCGGCAGGAAGCCGTCGCGCGTCGGCGGCCGCGGGATCGATCTTCTCGCGGATACCGTCACGAACCACAAAGAGCGCCGACTCGGCCGACGCCGGGTGGACGGGTCGCTCGATCCCGATCGATTCGAGTCTTTGGCCCGAGTCGTTCACACGCTCCGCCACCTCCGAGTGCAGTTCCAGGTATCGACCGATGATCGGCGCCGCGGCTCTTCGAAGCTCCGGCATCCGGCTATCGACCACCACCACACCGTCGTCCCCGAAAAGACGGAGAATCAACGCCCCGAGCCACGAACCGCAATCCTCGGCCCGCTCGGACGTTTCCGCAAGAAGCGCCCTCGTCTTTGGGGGTAGGTCACCCAACAGTCGACGGATCGCCGACTCCACCTCGGCCACGGGCAAGTCGCCCGCCATGACGCCGCGTGCGTACGTCCGATCGAGCGTCGCGCGAACGATCGCCCGGTCCGGCCCCGGCGCATAGCCCGTTCCGCATTCCTGGAGGTCCGCGTCGTCGGATGCGATCCAGAACGCGGGCGCGACGCTGCGGCCGAGCGCACGGAGCTTTCGCGCCACGGCGACGGCGGTGGCCGCCTTGTGCAATGTGTAGAGAGGTCCGCCAACGATGCTCGGTTGCTGTCCCGTGAAGACGAGCCACGTATTCCCCTGAGCCAGCCCCCGGGCGGTCGCTAGACTACGCTCCGACGCGCCGAGGCGACTCATCCTCGACGTCACGGCGCTCGCCAGGTCGGTCTCCGGCGGATCCGGATTCGTCGCTCCGGCGCGGGCATCGAGATCGGCGAGCGTGGGACGTGCGCCGAGAACGCGCGGATCGCCGGCGGAGTCACCCACGTGAAAGCGCCGATAGTGACCGGGGAGTCCCGGCACGTCATCGAGCGCCATCCAGTGGATCGGCTTCATCGCTCCTCCTTGACGAATCCCACGATCATGCGCGGCGACGTGTCGGGATCATACGCCCCCCCGTCGTAGTCGCCGCGGATCCAGCGCCGTGTCAGTCCGCGCTCTTCACACCACGCGGTCAACGCGTCGAGCGGGATCAGCCTCACGCGCTCCTGATAGTCGCGCACGTGCTCTCCGCCATCGTTCGTGACCCGTATCTCCTTCACAACGGTGTCGCCGTGAAGACATCTACTCTCATGGATGCGATACCCGGCCGCCCGGCGCTCCCCTTCGGGCACGAGCGTCCGGTGCACGTGATCCGGATTCATCAGGTCCACCGCGAATCGACCTCCCGACACCAGCAGATCGGCGATCTCACCGATGACAATCTTCTCCTCGTCCTCGTTCGCAAAATAGCCGAACGAGGTGAAAATCGAGAGGACGGCGTCTACTGCTCCGGCGCGGATGGGAACCGACCGCATGTCCGCCCGAATGAGGAGAGGCCGTCTGTCGGCGACGGCGTGCTGCCGCACGGCCTCCTCGAGCAGCGGCCGCGACAGATCGAGACCGACATAGGCCGCGCCCTGCGTTGCCAGCGGAGTGAAGAACCGCCCCGCGCCGCATGCCAGGTCCAGCACGCGCGCCCCGCCGGCGTCGACGAGCGGCGCGAGCCAGGCCGCGATGCGCTCCGCCTCATCGACGTTGCGCCGCGCATAGATCGTCAGATAGAGGTCGTCAAACGCCTGGCGAAACCACTCCTTGGCTGCCGGCATGTGGCATGCTCCTTCTATGTACTTGCGAGTGAGGCGAGGAGAAGAGCCGGTCTCGGCGACCACGATCACGCCGTCGTTCGGATGCGTACGGGGCGGGATGCCCCGGTCACAGCGGGCGACCGGGCTCAGTCTTGGGGTTGCTTGATCGCCGGACCGCTTCCGCGGTTCCGCGAATCGCTCTGCTCGACGCCCGTCACGGCGGCGTAGATGATCGCCCCGGCACCGACCATGCCGGCCACGTAGAGCGTATTGGAAGAGAGAACGCGCTTTTCCCGCTCGACCTCGATCACCGTGGAGATTGGAAGTCGAACCTCACGAACCTCATTCGCCACGAAAATGCTGCCGTCGTCACCGAGGGTCTCCACCTCTTCGATGAGCGTTCCCACGAACGTCCCCCCCTCGACGACCCCCTTGTTGAAGTGATACTCGTAGCCGTCGGCGGTCCTGACGTAGACGTTGTCGACCACCTGCCCACGCATGAGGTCCTGACTTGCCACCGTATAGCGCTGCGCGCACCCCACGGCGCTGAGCGCCACGAGGCCGACAAGCAGTAGACGGACCGTCTTGTTCATGATCGGCTCCTTTTGAAGCCCCGGCGTGAGAATTCACCCAACTCACAATCAGCATATGGATTATACCCGAAACGGTCAAGCGGGGTCCCTGAACGGCCGCCCTCGCCTGCGGGCCATTCGAGGCGACCACCGCGGCCCTCCGGTGAGCGCGACAACCTAATTGGTTCCAACTGGCTATGGACGTTTCTTGAGCTTTGCCTTTAAGGCATTGAGAAGGGTCAGCGCCTCGACCGGGGTCGTCTTGTCAAGATTGACCCGAGAAATCGCCTCCTCCACCTCGGAGGGGGGCGGTGGCGATTCCCGAGGCCCGTCCGGCGCGGCCTTCGGCTGAGCGAACGGCAGGAGCGTCTGGGAGGAATGCGCACCGGAGGCCAGCGTGGAGTCACCTCCGTTCTCCAGCTCCGCCAGGATCTCCTTCGCCCGCCGGACGACCGCGTCCGGGAGTCCGGCCATTTGGGCGACATGTATCCCGTACGACCGGTCCGCCTTCCCCTCAACGATGTCCCGGAGAAAGATCACCTCCCCTTCCCACTCCTTGACCTCGACGCGGAGGTTCGCAACGCGCGGCAGCCGTTCGCCGAGTCGTGTGAGCTCGTGGAAGTGTGTGGCGAAGAGCGTCCGGGGACGTCCGGACATCCCGTCGTGGAGGTGCTCCGTCATCGCCCACGCGATGGATAGGCCATCAAAGGTGCTCGTTCCCCGTCCGACTTCGTCCAGCAACACCAGGCTATGTGAGGTCGCATTGTGAAGAATGTTGGCGCTCTCGTTCATCTCGACGAGAAAGGTCGACTGACCGCGCGCGATGTTGTCGCTGGCACCGACGCGCGTGAAGATCCGATCCGCAACACCGATCACCGCCGAGCGCGCCGGCACGAACGATCCGATCTGGGCGAGCAACACGATGACCCCGACCTGCCGGAGATAGGTCGACTTGCCGGCCATGTTGGGCCCCGTGATCAGAAGAATCTGGCGACGCTCGGGAAAGATCTCGCAGTCGTTCGGGATGAACGCACCCTCCTCGAGTTGTCGCTCTACGACCGGATGTCGCCCGCCGGCGATTCGGATCTCGTCACCGTCGTGGACTTCAGGCCTGACGTAGTCGCATTCGACCGCGACGACCGCGAGAGAGCGCAGGAAGTCGATCTCCGCGAGGGAACGGGCCGTCTCGAGCAGTGTGGCCACGTGAACGGCCACCTGGTCGCGCAGCGCTTCGAACAGCTCGACCTCGATCTGGATCTGCCGCTCCTCAGCTCCCAGTATCTGCGACTCTTTCTCCTTCAGCTCCGGCGTGATGAACCGCTCGGCCCCGACCAGCGTCTGCTTGCGATCGTAATGGTCGGGCACGTTCTTCAGGTTCGACTTCGTGACTTCAATGTAGTAGCCGAACACGCGGTTGTAGCCGACCTTGAGGTTGGCGATCCCGGTACTCTCCCGCTCATCGGCCTGCAGCCGGGCGATCCAGGAGCGCCCGCCGGAAGCGATCTCGCGAAGCTCGTCGAGCTTCTCCGAGTATCCCGGACGGAAGATCCCACCGTCCCCCACCTGCGCAGGAGGCTCGTCGACAACGGCCCGCTCCAGCTCCGCGCAAACGTCATCGAGAACATGAATTTCCGCTCGCAGCTCGCTCAGGCGACCCGGCACGTCGGCCAGGAGATCCCGAAGCGACGGTAGCCTCTCGAGCGTGCGGCGAAGCGCGACCAAATCGCGCGGCGTGGCTTTTCGGACGCCCAGCTTCCCCGCCAGGCGTTCCAGGTCATACGTGTCGGCCAGCAGCGTGGACAGCCGGTCGCGGAACGCGGGGTCGCGGATGATTCTCTCCACGGCCTCGCTCCGCGAGCGGATCGTGCCGACGTCGCGAAGCGGACTCGCGAGTGCGGCCCTCAGGAAACGTCCGCCCATGGCGGTGACCGTGCGGTCGATCGCCTGTCGGAGGGAGCGGCCCCCCGGCGGCGCGTCCAAGACTTCGAGGTGCCTGAGGGACGCGGCGTCCAAGAAGAGTTTCTCCGCGGGGCTCAGGCGGCGGATCGCGACGATGTGTCGTAGCTCCTCGCCTTTGAGGGTCTTCAGATACTTGAGCAGTCCGCCGGCCGCGCCGAGGCCCTCTCGGAGATCCTCACAGCCGAAGCCATCCAGGCTCGATGTCCCGAATTGCCTCGTCAGTTCGTGCCGACCACGATCCGGGTCGAACGCCCAGCTTTCGTCACTCGTCGTCAGCAGCGCCGACAGATCCTGCGGTACGTCGAAGGCCGCCCCCGCCGGGACGACGATTTCTGCGGGGCTGAATCGCTCAAGCTCATCGTCCAGGTCCCCGGGCGCGACCTCCCCCACGACGAACTCTCCGGTCGAGAGATCGGCCAGCGCCAGCCCGACTCGTTCCGCCGACGGCACAACCGCCGCGATGAAGCGATTCTCCTTCTGCCCGAGCGCCGACTCGCTCAGGATGGTCCCCGGGGTGATGACCTCGGTCACCTCTCTCCGTACGATTCCCTTCGCCTTCTTCGGATCCTCGACCTGATCGCATACGGCGACGCGCTTGCCGGACTGAATCAGACGATTGATGTACCCATCCACGCTGTGCCAGGGAACGCCGGCCATGGGGATCGGCTGACCGTGGTGCTTGCCGCGACTGGTGAGTGTGAGCCCGAGAATCCGCGCCGCCTCCTCGGCGTCGTCGAAGAACATCTCGTAGAAATCGCCCATCCGGAACAAGAGGATCGCGTTTGGATGCCGCTCCTTCATCCGAAAGAACTGCTCCATCATGGGAGTGGTGCGCGGGGTCACGATTCCTCCGTCACGAAACCGGTGACGCCCGTGACCGATTCCAGATGGCGCTGCGCTTCATCCGCCGCCCCGCGATCCGGATAGGGGCCGGCGCGTACTCGGAAGATTCTCCGTTCACCTTCGAGCGCGCCCGTGATCGTGACGTTCTCGATGTTCCGGCGGCGAAGCCCGGATAGGAAGCTGAGGGCCCGGACCCGCTCGGAGAACGCCCCGAGTTGCACGTAGAAGAGTCCCTCGAACACTTCAGTGGTTTCCGGCTCCGAGGCCGAGAGCCCACCACTCCACCCGTCGTCATCTCCGATCCCGTGTCGTTCCTCAGAAGGGGTCGGCGGCTGCAGCATCGGCTTCGGTTCGACTTCGCGGACGGGCTTGCGCACGGGATCCGACACTTCGGGTGGAGCGTGAGCCAGACCAAGGCTGTCGGCCAGATGTCGTGCGACGGCGGCCTCGCGCGTGTCCGGAAACTCCCGAGCGAGCTCCCCGAAGTACTCGAGGGCCAGTAGCACCTCGCCTCTCGCCAGGAACGACCGTGCCACGAGGAAGTTGGCGTCGCAGGTCACGGCGCCTTCTCGGTGCGCCAGATCCAGAGCTTCCTTCAGCGAGGCGCTGTAGTCCCCTTCCCGATAGGCGCACGTCGCCACCGCGAGAATCGCCTGATCCCGAAGCGTTTCGTCCCGACTCTCTTCCAGGGCACGATCGAACTCCAGGCGGGCCTCCGCAGGGCGATCCATCATCAAGAGCGCCTGACCGGTCCGAAACGTCGCCTTCGCGTGGTCCTCAGGCAACTGGGCGAGCGTTGTGGCCTCTTCGAATCGGGAGAACGCCCGCGCCGGATCCTCTTGGAGTAGATCGGCCTCGCCGAGTCGAATCAAAGCGGGCGCCGACCACGGACTCTCCGGATAGCCGTCAACCAGCTCCGTGTAGAGTGAAACGGCGCTCTCCCAGTCTTCGGTGATCGATGCCAAGAGGAAGGTTGCCCGAGGTTTCTCTAACTCGGGTAGCGTCGGCATGAGGTCGAGGATTTCGACGACGGCGCGGCTTCGATCTCCACCTTCGGCGATGAGACGCGCGTCGTCGAGACGATCCGCGTCGGTATCGGACGCGGCGAAAAGAACGAAGAGAATGGTCGAGACGGCTATTCGGCGAACGTCTCCCACCGCTGACAAGCCGGACAACGCCACAGGTATTCCTCCGAGCGATAGCCGCATTCCGTGCAGACGAAACGCTGCGGATCTCCCGGGGCGTGCGCGTCCAAGAGCTCTAGGGTCTCATTGAAAGCGGTCTCGCGGTCCCCGGACTCCATCAGCATCCGAGCGCGTTCGAGAATCAGGTGTCGATTCTCGGGTTGGATCTCGAGCGCATGACCGATGACCCGAAGCGCCTCGTCACCATCGCCGCGTCGATGATACAGGCTGGCCAACGCGCGCATCGTCGAAACGTCCTTCGGGCTTTCCGCGAGGATCCTCTCGTACTCGGCGGCAAGCTCGGTGACCTGAGACGGATCCTTCTCGTACGTCGCGTTCTGCAACCGGTCGAATACGAGAGAGACCGCGTTCGGGTTCTGGCGGATCAGCGTGTTCCACGCGTCGATGGCCTTCGATGCATCACCTTCGGCGCGGTGGATATCGCCGAGATAAAGCAGCGCGCCGGGCAACGAGGGCTCGAGCTTGAGCGCGGTTCCGAAGTGGCGCTTCGCATCCTTGATCTTCTCGCGCTTCATGTAGTCCCGGCCGACGAACGCTTGGTATAGGGCAAGACGGCGCTTCGACGGCGACGGCCGCCGCTTCTCGATTTCCTCGAACGCCGCGTACGCCTGGTCCCACTCGCGGAGATTCTCGTGGATCTTCCCGAGAGCGCGAAGCGTGGCGACATCGGGAGACCCAAGCCCTTTGAGTTCCTGGGTCACCTCCTTGGCCTCGACCCATCGTCCGGCGGCCACCAGATCTTCAAGATACTCAGCCAAGACCCGCCGGCGATCACCATCACCCAGCCTTCGGATCATGAGCTCTCGATGGATCCGGATGGCCCGCTCGGAATCACCGCGAACGCGAAGCAGACGACCGAGATGCAGGTAGGCGCCGATGTTGTCGGTGTCCTCCTCCACCGCGGATCGCAGAAGCTGCACCGCCACACGCGTGTCGCCCGTTGCCATCGCCTCCAGCGCACGCACGTAGCTCTCGCCGCCCCGCGGTCGCCGCGCAAGGAGTTTGCGCGCAACGAACCAAACGATCACGCCCAGCGCCAATGCCGCCGCCGCGGCAATCAGGATCAGGTTCAGGTTTTCGCTGATCACGACCTCTCGTGCCCCTTTTCGAGCCGCCCCCTACTGGAGCGTGTCATCGACCTCCGCGAACTCCTCCGCCTCTCCCAAGTCCTTCATGGGCAGATTGCGGAGCGCCTTCAACTCGTCCCGCAGCCGATCGGACTCCCGTCGCGCGCATCGAAGCTCATGGCGCAGCCGGAAGTCCTGGAAGAGCGACACGATGAACCAGGTCAGCATCCCCACCACGAATGCCACCAGCAGAGCAAAGATGAGGGGGACGTCCGACAGAAGCCGCCCGTCC
Organism: uncultured bacterium; assembly: GCA_964486455.1. GTDB lineage: Bacteria > Eisenbacteria > RBG-16-71-46 > CAZAMP01 > CAZAMP01 > CAZAMP01. The sequence goes on from CAZAMP010000001.1 coordinate 64,339, forward strand.
GGGATCATCTTGACGGTCACCTTCTCCCCGACGTTCCAGAACGCGAACCAGAGGAAGATGATACAGACGATCATCACGACAAACGCACGGAGAAACCACACGGTTAGCTCCTTCCCCACCGGGTGGGCCTAAGCGGCCTTGTGTGACGACGGATCCAATTCTCCGTGGAGAATGAGACCGCGCGAGGAGACGATCCGCACCCGACAAACTTCTCCGAGGCGTCGGGCCGGCGCCTCGAGCAACACCGATTTGTTCGTACGCGTTCGGCCCTTGACGATGCTCCGCTCGGCATCATCCATTTGCTCCAGCAAAACGGGCAGCACGCGCCCGACGAGAGAACGGTTCTTTCGATCAGAGATCTCACGAATGCGCGCATTGAGTTTCTCCAAACGCGCATTCTTCTCCGCGACCTCGACATCGTCCGGCATCCTCGCCGCCTTCGTTCCCTCCCTGGGCGAGTACTTGAACGTGAACGCCGCATCGTACTCCACCCGGTCCACGAGGTCCAACGTCTCCTGAAACTCCTCGCGCGTCTCCCCGGGGAACCCGACGATGATGTCCGTCGTGATGGCAGCCTCCGGGATCCACTTCCGGATGGAATCCACGATTCCGAGGTAGCGCTCGCTGGAGTAGCCGCGGATCATCCGCTTGAGGACGGCGTTGGAGCCGGACTGGACGGGTAGGTGCAGATGCTCACAGACCTTCGGACATTCGGCGATGGCGCGGAGGCAATCGTCGTCGAAGTCACGAGGGTGCGGGGTGGTGAAGCGTATCCGTTCCAAGCCGGTCACCGCATCGACGTCACGAAGAAGATCACCGAAGCCGCGCGAGTCGTCCCGCCACGAGTTCACGTTCTGGCCGAGCAGGGTGATCTCCCGGACACCACGCTGAACGAGGCCTTCCACTTCGGCGACCACGTCCCCGGTGCTCCGATAAATCTCCTCGCCTCTCAGGCTCGGCACGATGCAAAACGTGCAGGCGCGATTGCATCCACGCATGATGCTGACGAACGCCGACGGACCCGATGGCGGTCGCGTGGCGAGATCGATTGTGGGCATGCGCTCGACGGTGGACAGGTCCACAACGGCGTCACCGCCCGCCAGGAGGGTCTCCAGATGGTGTGGGATGCGGGTGAACGCGCGCGTGCCGACGACGAGATCGACCCGATCGCAATGCTCGAAGACCCGCTCACCCAGCCGTTGGGCCATGCAGCCCATCAGTCCGAGGAGCCGGAGTGAGCCCTCGTTACGGTAGCGATTGAGGTCCCAGAGCCTGCCGATCACGCGCTCTTCGGCCCGCTCGCGCACGGAGCACGTATTGAGCAGAATCACGTCAGCCCGCTCGGGCGTCGTGACGATCCGATAGGCATCGCCGCGAAGCCGCGAGACGAGGATCTCCGAGTCGTTCACGTTCATCTGGCAGCCGTAGCTCTCCAGATAGCACGAAACGACCCGGCCATTCCCCGCATCCACCGACATAGAGCGTTGTCTCCGATCGAAGCGGCCGGCTAGGCCTTCGGCTCTTCGTCGGCCGATTCGGCCTCCGGCGTCTCCGGTTCCGCCTCGGTCTCGGCCTGTGCTTCGGTCGGCGCCTCTGTCGACGCTTCAGTCGGCGCTTCGCTCCCCGTGTCACCCTCGGTGGGCGCCGCGTCATCGGTCGCCGCGGGCGGAGCCTCGGCTTCCTCGGTCACCGGCGCCGCCTCGGCCTCCGCGCCCTCGATCGGAGGAACGACGGGCGGCACGACCGCGGCATCGTCAACCGCATCGGAACGACCCCCCTCGTACTTCTCGCGGTACTCCCGGAGCGCCTCCTCGTCCTGCTCGGCGAGATAGGCACGGGCGGAGAGCACGATCCGGCGGTTTTCCACGTCGACCCGCGACACCTTCAGATTGAGCTCGTCACCCTCCTTGAACGCGTCGCTCGGCTTCTTGAGCCCTTCCACGCCGAGCTGGCTGAGCGGAACGAAGCCCTCGACATCGTCCGGCAGGTCGACAACGACACCCCGGTCCAGAAGGCGGAGAACCCGACCGGTCACCACGGAGCCGATCTCGAAACGCTCGACGAGCTTCGGCCATGGATCCTCATCGGCCTGCTTGAGGCCGAGCGAAATTCGCCGCTGCTCGCGATCAATGTGGAGCACCTTGATGTTGACGACGTCGCCCTTCTTGACGACCTCGCTGGGATGTTCGATCCGGCGGGTCCACGACATGTCGCTGATATGCACGAGACCGTCGATCCCTTCCTCGAGCTCGACAAAGGCGCCGAAGTTCGTCAGGTTGCGGACCTTGCCCTCGATCATCGTGCCCTCGGGGTACTTCTCGCTGATGTCCAGCCACGGATCCGGCTGCACTTGCTTGAGCCCGAGCGAGATCTTCTCGTTCTCCTGATCGACCTTGAGCACCATGGCCTCGATCTCCTCGCCGATCGAGACGACCTTGGACGGATGCTTCACGTGGCGGGTCCACGACATCTCGGAGACGTGCACGAGCCCCTCGACGCCCTTCTCCAGCTCGACGAACGCGCCATAGTCGGTGATCGAGACCACGCGTCCCAAGACCTTGTTGCCGACCGGGAACTTCTCGGCCACGTTCTCCCACGGGTACTGCGTGAGCTGCTTGAGGCCCAGCGAGATGCGCTCGCGCTCGGGATCGAACTTGAGCACCTTGACCGAGAGGGTGTCGCCGATTGAGACGACCTCGGACGGATGGCTCACGCGGCCCCAGCTCATGTCGGTGATGTGGAGCAGGCCGTCGATGCCGCCGAGATCGACGAACGCGCCGAAGTCGGTGATGTTCTTGACGACGCCCTCGCGGATCTGACCCTCCGCGAGATCCATCAGCACCTTCGCCTTCATCTTCTCACGCTCTTCCTCGAGCACCATTCGGCGCGAGACCACGATGTTGCGGCGGCGCTTGTTCAGCTTGATGATCTTGAACTGGAGTGTCTGCGTCAGAAGATCGTCGATACTGTGAACCTGTCTGAGCGCGATCTGCGAGCCGGGCAGGAACGCCTCCACGCCGAAGAGATCGACCACGGCGCCGCCCTTGATCTTCCGAACGATCCGGCCTTCCACGACCTCGCCGTTGTCGGCGGCGTCCTTGACCTTGTCCCAGACCTTCATGAAATCGGCGCGCTGCTTCGACAACACGACGAGACCGTCCTGGTCTTCCATGTTCTCGAGAAAGACCTCGATCTCGATCCCGATCTCGAGCTCTGATGGATCCGCGAACTCATCGATCGGGATCATTCCCTCGGACTTGAATCCGATGTCGACCACGACCTCGTTGTCGTTCATCGCGATCACGCGGCCGGTGACGATCTCCCCTTCTTCGAGGTTCTTGAACGACTCTTCATAGAGCTGCTCGAGCTCGGCATACTGCGCGGGGTCGAGCGCCTCGCTCTCGTCCAGGTAGTCGGGGATGCCATCCGGTAGGTCGTCTACCGTCGCGCGTGCGGCTGCCGGCGCCTCGGTCGCCGGGGCCTCGGTCGCCGCCGGCTCTGCCGGCGCGGCGGTATCTGTCGCAGCGATTGAAGGCTGCTCGGGCTCAGGCACCGACGGGGTCTCTTCGTTTTTGGTCTCTTCAGTCATTCTTCCTTGGCCTCCAGATGGAGCATTGCGATTGTTCGTCACCGGCGCGCAGGGCACACCGATGCCTAAGAGAGCGGAATTCCCGATCGGGAAGGCGCCGACGCTCTCGCCGGTCACGTTTGGGTTTAGTTTGTCTCCAGGCCGTCTCTGAGGCCGGAGATCCTCGTCATGACTTCGTTCGCAATGCCTTGATACTGGGTTAGGCGATCACCTGCCTCTCGAATGAGATGAGTGTCGAACGGGTCCCCATAGACCACCCGGATCGGCGCCGTCCGAATGATCGAGCGGAAGAGTGACCGAAAACCTCCGCCGGTCCCCGATACATACACGGGAACGATGGGCGCGCCGGTGCGCACCGCAATCATCCCGACCCCCAGCTTGGGGGGTAAGAAATCTTTGCCTTTTGAGCGAGTCCCTTCCGGAAACAGCACGAGCCCGCCGCCTGACTTCACGGCATCGATGGAAAGGCTCAAGCTCCGCCGATCGACCTCTCCCCTCCGGACGGGAATCGAATTGAAAATCCGTATCAGCCTGCCCAACACGGGCACCTGAAAGAGCTCCGCCTTCGCGAAGAAGTGCAGCTCTCGATGTATACCGCACCCAACGAGCGGTGGGTCGAGCGTGCCGCGGTGATTGGATGCGATGATCACCGAGCCCGCCGGCGGAACCGCGTCCGCCCGTATCCACCGAACGCCGACAATCCACTTCAGAATCAAGCGGACCAGGCCGCGGCCCACGCGATAGTCCCACTTCACGCGCCGCCCCGATTGACCAGATCCACCACGGCATCTACCTGTTCGTCAAAACTCAGGTCGGTGCCGTCGATCACGATCGCGCCGCCCGCCGCGGTGAGCGGCGCCTGGGCGCGAGTCGAATCGCGATGGTCGCGACGCGACAGCTCGGCCTCGACCGTGTCGAACGGTACGTCCCGTCCCGACTGCGCGAGGTCGGCGTGTCGCCGCTCGGCGCGCACCGTCTGGGCTGCGTCGAGAAAGACCTTCACTTCGGCGTCGGGAAGAACGACCGATCCGATATCGCGACCTTCCATCACGACACCCCCGCCGCTCGCCTCGTCCCGAAGCTTCTCGTTTACCCAGGTTCGGATCACGGCATGCACGCTGAGCCGCGACGCCAGCTCCGAGACCTTCGGAGCCCTCAGGCTCTCCGTCTCCGAAGCACCGTCCAGAATGATCGACCCGTCGTCGGCGTATCTCGCATCCGTTGATGCGAGGAGTTCGCCGAGCGCCTCGAGATCATTCGGTTCGATCTCCAACCGGGACGCCTTGAGTGCCACGGCGCGGTAGAGCGCTCCCGAATCGATGTATCGATAGCCCAGCCGCTCGGCGACGGCTCGCGCCGTCGTCGACTTGCCGCTGGCCGCCGGGCCGTCTATGGCAACTCGCGGTCGGCTCACCCTGAAGCCAGCCTTCCGAGACGGCGGGCGAACTCCGGATCGGAAATCGCCGCCACCTCCGACCCCAATACCGTGATCGCTTCGTCGCCGCACAGAGCCGCGATCATGAAGCTCATGGCGATCCGGTGATCACCCTTCGCGTCGATCGATCCGCCGCGACGAAACCCGCCGCCGCCGATCCAAAGTCCGTCGTCCGTTTCGCGGACCGGCACACCCAGCGCCTGAAGCCCCTCGGCGATCGCGGCCAGCCGATCCGATTCCTTCACTCGTAGCTCCGACGCCCCCGATATCTCGGTGGGACCTTCCGCGCACGCGGCGGCCACCGAGAGGATCGGAACCTCGTCGATGAGCGACGGGATCTCGTCCCCGGCAATGGCCGTGCCGTGGAGCGCCGACGCTTCCACCACCAGATCCGCCACCGGCTCCCCGCCCGCCTCGCGCGCATCGCGCTCAGTCACGCGCGCTCCCATCCGCTCCAGAACCTTCAAGAAGCCCGTCCGCGTCGGATTGACACCGACGTTTCGGACCGTGAGCTTCGAGCCCGGTCTGAGCACGGCCGCGCACACGTAGAAGGCCGCGGCCGACGGGTCTCCCGGCACCTCCATCTCGAGCGGCTCCAACGGCCCGGGCTCGAGCGAAACGGTCAGGCCATTGCGCGTCAGCTTCGCCCCCGACCGAGCCAGCATGCGCTCGGTATGGTCACGGCTTGCGGCGGGTTCCTCGACCCGCGTCGCGCCCTCGGCGAAGAGTCCCGCGAGAAGCACGGCCGACTTGATCTGCGCGCTCGCGACCGGGGTCGTGTATGAAATCCCGCTGAGCCCGCCGCCGCGGATCTCAAGCGGAGCCGCGCCGCCGGTCGTCCGAACCTCCGCGCCCATCTCCCGAAGCGGCCTCGCGATCCGCTCCATGGGACGCGATGACAGCGAGCGATCCCCGACGAGCCATGACCGAAACGGCTGACCGGCCAGAAGCCCGGCCATGAGCCGCATCGTCGTGCCCGAGTTGCCGCAATCGAGAGCGGTCCCGGGAGCGGTAAAGTGGCCGCCGGTTCCGTCTATCCGGATCGCGCCGGCCGCCTCCGATACATTGGCGCCGAGCGTTTCGATCAGCCCGCGTGTCGAGCGAACGTCTTCTCCGGGGTTCAAGCCCGTGATCGCGCTCGTCCCACCGGCTATCGCCGCCAGGATGAGGGCCCGGTGCGAAATCGATTTGTCACCGGGCAGCGAGATATCACCGGAGATATTACGTCCGGTGGTCTTACGTCCGGAAGCATCGCCGGACAGTCCTCTATCGGTCAGAGCCCTGCTCCATCGGAACCGAGATCCGTGCCATAGATTCGGGTCAATTTACAGGGGGGAAATGCTACATGAGTGGCGCGATGCGCGCAAGGGGCATCAGGGGAAGACGCGGCTCCTACCCCGGGATATCGACGTCAACCTCTGCCGGCAGCTCCTCCAGCATCTCACCGTCTTCGCGGAGGCTTTCCAGCACCACGCTGTCCTCGTCCATGCTCCGGCCTTCGCCTTCAGTCTGGATCGCTTCGCTCACCCGCTCCGGCATCGTGTCCTCATCCTTGCCCGCATCCGGGGCCGGCAGATGGGTCTCGATCTCGAGCGTGAAGTCGGACGGCTCGCCACCCAGTTCGCGGGCCAGGTCCTCGGCGACGGCCGAGCGATCGAGACGTGTCTCGATCTCGTCCATGCGCGGCAGATCAGAGAGGGCGCGCAGGCCGAAGTGATCGAGAAACGCCGGCGTCGTCGCATAGAGAAGCGGACGGCCGATGCCCGGCGCGCGACCGCTGATCTTGATCAGGTTTCGCTCAAGCAAGGTCGACAGCACACCACCCGCATCCACTCCACGAACCCCTTCGATCTGAGGACGAGTGAGCGGCTGGCGGTAGGCGATGATCGCGAGCGTCTCGAGCGCGGCGCGTGACAGGCGCGCCTTTTGCCGACGCTTCTGCAGGCGCCGAACCCACTGATCGTATTCCGGACGCGTCAAGAGCTGGATACCGCCGGCGATCTCGACAATGGTGAAGCTCCGCTCCTCACGATCGTAGCTGTCGTTCAGCTCCGAGACGAGAGAACGGATGTTCCCCGGCGTCAGTTCGCCCTCGAGGACATCCTGAAGCGTCGAGAGCTTCAGCGGCGCATTGGAATTGAAAAGAAGTGCTTCGAGCACTTCACGCGTCTGTTTCGAATCCACGTTGGTGCCTCCTCACAATGAGGATGGGGCCATACGTCCTATCTTGGAAAGCGAACGCGTCGCCCAGTTTCATCATTTCCAGAAGCGCCATGAGAGAGACCACGACATCAAGCTGGCTCCTGGCATCTTGTACGAAATCCGCGAACACAACGCGTCCATCGGTCGCGAGCTGCGTCCGAAGATACGCCATGCGTTCTTCCATCGATACCGGCTCGACCTCGACCTCGTGAATGTGCTCTTTCTTGGGTTCTGCCGAGATCTCACGAATGTACTGAACGAGATCGTAAACCTTGAGCTCCCCGAGCGGGATCTCCGCGGGTGGAAGATCCGGCAGGCTCACGCCGCGCACATGGCGGCGCATGCGATCCGTCTCGCGCGCCCGCAGTCCTTCCGCAACATCCTTGAACTTGCGGTACGCTACGAGTCGCTGCACGAGCTCGTCGCGGGGATCAACCTCCTCCCCTTCCTCGTCAAGCACAAGGCGTGGGAGGAGCATCCGGGACTTGATTCGAATGAGGGTGGCGGCCATCACCATGTACTCACCGGCCACCTCGAGATCGAGCACCTTCATCATTTCCAGGTGCTCGAGATACTGCCGAGTGATGTGCGCGATGGGGATGTCGTAGATGTCGATCTCGTCGCGCTCGATGAGGTGCAGAAGAAGGTCCAGCGGTCCGTCGAACGCCTCGAGCTCGATACGGACGCCCCGGAAGACCGGGGCCTGACCGTCTGCGGATGGCACACCGTGAGGCATCGGGGAGTTCATGAACGGCCCCGCAAACGACGGAATCTGATATTTCGCGGTGCCACCTGGCCCGCATGCATCATGCCTGGACCTCCGGAACGAATGATCGCCGCTAAGTTCAACGGCGACAGTGCCTAGCCGGAACCTAGAGGGCGGCCGGAAGGCTGTCAAGGCGGAACTTGAGCGATTCTGAGGGGACCGCGGACGGGGAGATGCTGACAGGGTCGTCAGATAGAAGGTTCTCGAATGGGTGAGAATTGGTGGAGCCGAACGGGATCGAACCGTCGACCTCCTGACTGCCAGTCAGGCGCTCTCCCAACTGAGCTACGGCCCCACCTAATATGTCGATCGGCACGACGCCGAGATCTGCGCCATGCGAATGAACAGCGGTGCATTATCAGCATCCGCCACATGTCTGTCAACTGCATCGGCGTAACTTGACACCGACCCCACCCATTTCTAGACTGGCCGCTCCTTGCCGGAGTGGTGAAACTGGTAGACGCGCGGGACTCAAAATCCCGTGGGCTTCTCGCCCGTGCGGGTTCGACCCCCGCCTCCGGCACCAGCCTTTCCTGTTGAAAGATGACTCCGAATTGACGTTCTAGACTGCAATTAGAAGGCTTGCGGCGTCTTTGGCGTTTCGCTATAGTCCTGGCCGCGTGAGTGCAGTCCACGTTTTGCCGTCGCAGAATTCTCCGCGCTTCACGCGTTCTGCGTCGAGCGGGATGCAGGTCTTTCGGCAGGCCTCCCCGTACTCAGCGCGTGATCGTACCGATAGATTCAATGTGGGCGGTTCTCAGGCGGCAGCGCCACGCTCGATGTTCGAGACTGAAGCGTACAGATGCCGCTAGCGAGATCATGGATTGCGGGAGGTCAAGAGAGGCCCCCGCTCGGGAATGGGAAGCTATGTGATGGAAGACACCCTCCCCAAGCTCCAGCAAGCAATCAACCTCCTCGTCACCGCGCTGGTCGATGATCCGACGTCCGTCGAAATCGGAACGACTGAAGGCCACAGCCTGGTGATCTTCGAGATCCGCTGTCCGCAGCAGGAAATGGGAAAGATCGTCGGGAAGCAGGGCCGCAACATTCAGGCGCTGAGGACGATCATGTCGGCGATTGGTGCGAAGTACAAGCGACGCGTGCAGGTTGAGGTCATCGAGCCCGATCAGACGTAGCCCAATCTGACGACGTAGAGAGCCCTACTCGATATCCCAGTCGTCGTCCCCACCGAGCGGCAGGGGGCGACGGCAGTCGCACCTCTCTTCCGGTCGATGCCAGTGAACGATCCTCTTCTCGCCAATCTTCCAGCAGAGAACAACCACCTCACGACGGCGCAACGAGAAGAAATCGACGTATCCCAGATTCACGCTTCGGACTCGGACGCCGTGCTTGCGAATGCGTCGCGCGGCCTTTCTCCGGTTGCCGCTCAGGAATTCCAGCGCGCGGCCTGAAGTCCGGAAGTCCTCGCCATCCTCGTCCTCCAACTCATCGACGGTGCTCCCGCGGATAAGCTGCAGCACGGCCCGTCTCGCCTCCAGCTTGAACGCATGGCGACGCGACATGCGAAGCGCCCGCATCGCCGAGGTGATTTCGGGGATGATCTCGTTGGCTTCGTCGAGTGTGTAGAGCGTGATCTGTGCCGGCATACGACTGCTCTCTGATGTTGCTTCAAGACCTTCTGAACGTGACCGATGAGTATAGCCGTATCGCGTCGGACTCCGCAAACGCCTCAGCTCAGACCGTCACCCGCGGCACGTCCGAAGAACTTGACACGATCGGCGATCTCGGCAAGACGCGCGTCCACGGCCGCGTTGACCGTCTCCTGGGGAAAGGCGCCGTTCGAATCGCGCTCCCCGCTCGCGACTCCGGTGAGGACCTCGATCCCTTCGTCAACCGTGTCGATCGCGACGACGCTGAACTGTCCGGCTTTCACCGCCACCACCACGTCTTCGCGGAGCATCAGGTGCGCGACGTTTCGGGTCGGGATCAGGACACCTTGCGTCCCGGTGAGCCCGCGCCGTCGACAGACGTCGAAGAACCCCTCGATCTTCTCGTTGACGCCGCCGATCGGCTGGATGACACCCTTCTGGTCCACGGAGCCCGTCACGGCGAAGTCCTGGCGGATTGGGATTCCACTGAGCGCCGAGAAGAGCGCGTAGATCTCGGTCGACGACGCGCTGTCACCGTCCACCCCGCTGTACGACTGCTCGAAGCAGACGCTGGCGGATAGTGTCAGCGGTCGGTCGGAGGCGAATCGGCCCCGGAGAAATCCCGAGAGGATGAGCACGCCTTTGTCGTGCGTGGCGCCGCTCAGTGACGCCTCGCGCTCGACGTTGATGATCCCCCCGCGCCCGACCCCGATCTCGGCGGTGATCCGCGTCGGCTTGCCGAACGCGTGATCCCCAAGTTGATAGACGGCGAGCCCGTTGACCTGCCCGACCTTGCTGCCGGTGGTGTCGATGAGGATCTCATCTCGCTCGATGGCTTCCTGGATACGAAGCTCCAAGAGGTTGACGCGATCGGTCTTCGCGCTGAGCGCTTTCTCAACGTGCTTCGCACTGACGCGCTCCGCACTGTCCTTGACCGCCCAGTAGCCGGCCTCGACGATGAGGTCCTTGATGTAGGTGAAGTGTGTGCTCAGCTTCTCTTGATGACCCGCGCGGCGCACCGCGTGCTCGATGACCTGTGAGACGGCGGACCGATCGAAGCCGAGAAGTGACTCGCTCTGGCTGATCTTCGCGATGAACCGACCGTACTGCTCGATGGCGTCGGCACCCCGCTCCATGATGGCGTCGAACTCCGCCTTGACCTTGAAGATCTTTTTGAAGTCCTCGTCGCGCTCGTAGAGCATCTGGTAGAGGCCCGCGTCACCAATCATGACGACGGTCGTTCGGATTTCGACCGGCTCCGGCTTGAGCGCCGTCCCCGTCAGAAACGGGCTGTCCGCACCCTGTATCGTCACGCGTCCCGTACGAAGCGTCCGCTTGAGCGCTGGCCAAACGCCCGGCTCCACGACGGCATCGATGGCATTGAGGATGAGATACCCACCGTCCGCGCGTAGCAGCGATCCCGCCCGAACATCCGAGTGGTCCGATCGTGATCCCATGGCCCGGTCGTAGTGCTGCTCGACAGCGCCGAAGAGGTTCCGGAAGCTGGGGTGCGTTTCGACGATGATGGGCGGTCCCTCGGCGCGGCTGTTGTCGACGATCACGTTCACGCGGTACTGGCGATACGCGTCGTCGGTCTCTTCCGGCTTCTCCTTCTCGTCACCGTCCGCCGCCCGCTTGAAACGACCGAGATGCGCGAGCATGTCCTGCTGAACTTCCTCCAGAAACGCCTGAACCGCGGGATTGTCGCCGAAGCGCGAACGAAGCTCCTCCAACGGTTCGGCGAGGGCTCCCTCGACGATCTCCCGATCGAGCGCTTCGACACCGTTGCGGAGCGCGGTTTCGAGCGCCCGTGTCTCCTTCATCACGGCAGCGAGTTCCTCGGAGAGCGATTTGTGGCTCACACGGACCTTCTCGAGGTCCTCTTCGGAGATCTGTCCCTCCCCGACGAGATCCTTGAGACGGTCGAGGCTGACGGGCTCTTCTCCGACCACCGGCAAGACGTCCGGCCGTGAGAAAGGTCCCATCTGCACCTGGATCAACGCGAAGCCCGCCTCCTTGACCCGCGATTGAAATGTATTGATCCGCGATTCCTGCTGCGTTCTGTGCTTCTCGATGATCGACTTCCGCTGCTTCTGATACTCCTTGCTCTCGAAGACCTGCGGGATGTCGGTGCGAAGGGTCTCGACCAGATCTTCCATCGCCTTTGACAGCTCACATCCCTTCCCGGCCGGGAGGCGGATCAGGCGCGGCATCACCGGTTCGCGGAAGTTCTGCACGTAGCACAGATCGTCCGAAACGCGTTCCTTCGAACTCAGCTCTCCCAGGAGACGTTTGACGACGGTCGTTCGCCCCGTTCCCACGAGACCCGTGATGAAAATGTTGTATCCGAAGCTCTCGAGCTCGAGACCCATGCGGATCGCGCGCACCGCGCGGTCCTGACCGATGATCTCTTCGCTCGGTTCCAGCTCCGTTGTCGTTTCATAGGGAAGTGTCTTCGGATCGAGTTGCCAGCGCAGTTTCTCGACGGGGACCTGCAGCTTTTCTTTCAGCCCACTCATGAGAGCCTCCGAGAACGATGGCGGGAATATGCCAAAGATGGTGATGTGTTTTCAGCGCGTTAAACTGTAGAACCCGGCGGAAGCCGAGTCAACGCGACTCCGGGCCGGACGGCCCGCAGAGATGGTGAATGAGGATACTACCGGCGGTCGAGACATTGAGGGATTCGACGCCGCGGACGAGCGGGATGCGAAGCCGGACGTCGGCGTGTCGCACCCAACCGGACGGCAGGCCGTGCGCTTCCGATCCGAGCATCAGAACGAGTCGCGACGGCGGTTGGTAGCCGCGCGGCGAACGCCCCCCTCGTGCCACCGACGCGATAAGCTTCACTCCGACCCCCGCCAGCTTCTTGAGAAAGCGATCGGGCTGGGTGATCTCACCGTATGGAAACGCGAGAAACGCTCCGGCGGTCGCGCGCAGGCTCTTGGGCCCGAACGGATCCGCGCCCCCGTGAGCCATGAACATTGCCGCTCCCAGTCCGGCGGCGCTGCGCGCCAGCGTTCCCAGGTTTCCGGGATCCGAAACGCCCTCCGCCAGGACCAGGCGGACATGGCGGCGCTTGGCCATTCGAAGCGCCGCCCCGGTGAGGTCCCGTGACTCGTCGGGCATCGGGATCTCGGCGAGCACACCCTGCGGGCTTTCGGTGTCACTCAGGCGTTTCATCTGCGCGTCGGACACATGGGCGCCCTCGAGACGTAGACGCCTACAGATCTTGTCCAAGCCGCGTTTCTGAAATCGTTCGAGATAGGATTCACTGACGACAAAGAAGCGTGGACGATACGGGTGCCGGGGACCGCTGTCGAGATCTTCGAGGAGTTGCTCGAACAGGTGCGGCCCTTCAAGAAGGAACGCACCTGCACGCTTTCGATCGCTCGCGTTCCGCAGGCGAGCGAGCTCTTTGAGACGCTGGGAGTGTCGCCCCAGCGCGGGAAACGGATCCGTCCCGCTGGACAAAGCCGTCGATCAACCGGTCTTGAGACCGATCACCGTCGTGCGGCGATCTTTCGCGAAGCTCAGCTTGCTCTCCCGCGCGAGCCAACCCACGGCCTGGTCTACCACCGCTCGCTCGAGAGGTAGTTCTCGTCGGAGTTGAGTCAGTGTCGATGTTCCCTTCTTCTCCAAGAAGCGATAGACCTCACCCGCGGCAAGACCGATTTCACTCTCCAAGTGCATTACTACTCCTCCCAATTCCGTATCCGCACGACACCGGGAATCCGGTTCAGCGAGCAACATCTGAACGAACGCCGCGAACTTAGGGCACACCATGACCCGGTGCAAGATCTTTGCTTCAACAGAATCGGCGGGAAGTCGTCCCGGCGGCGGTTGTGACTGTGGAGGACGGAGGATCACTGAGGCTATTGGAGGATGGTCGTGGATTGCCGAGGATGTCGTCACGCCCGCCGCCCGGGCCACTCGGGAGGCGCACGCGGCGCTACCCGCACCAGCGGGTAGGGCGGCGTCTCCTCCCACATGCGCCATCGAGCAACTCCCCTGCCAAAAGCCGGGCTCTGCTAAGATGTTACCAATGAAAGCACTAGCTCATGTCGTTTCGAGAATCACTCAAGAAGGCGTCAGCCGATAGACGGTCGGGGGAGTTACTTCGAGGTCTCGCGGGTCCCTCCCGTTCGAGGGGCCCGCATTGTCCGCGCCACAGCTTCCCCGTCGACACGGTCACGCATCGACTGTTTCTCGACATCTTTGGGTTGGAGGCCGAGGGCGTGTAGCATTGTCTGAAGGACTCAGGAATCTCCGATGGAGCGCAGGGGGCAACGGAGTGAAGAAACAGCGCATCGCGCACGTCGACATGGACGCGTTCTATGCCGCGGTCGAGGTGCGAAACGATCCGTCGCTGCGGGGGAAACCGGTCGTCGTGGGTGGCGCGGCCGACCAACGCGGCGTCGTGAGCGCCGCATCCTACGAAGCTCGGCGATACGGCATCCACTCCGCCATGCCGATGGCGGAAGCGGTTCGGCGCTGTCCCGATCTCGTGCGCGTTGCCGTTCACGGTGACCGCTACTCGACGGCATCCCGCGACGTCATGGCGGTCCTCCGCAGATACTCCCCCACACTCGAACCACTATCCTTGGACGAGGCCTTCCTGGATCTCAGCGGAACCGAGCGAAGCCTGGGCCGCTCAATCGATATCGGACGTCATATCAAGGCCGAGATCCTCGAAGCCACCGGTCTCGTCGCGTCGGTCGGGATCGCCCCTGTCAAATTCGTGGCGAAGATCGCTTCCGACCTGGAGAAACCGGACGGCCTCGTTGTCGTCGAAGAAGGAGAGGTGAGCCGGTTTCTGGCGCCTCTTCCGATCCGCCGACTGTGGGGCATCGGTCCAAAGATGCAGGAGAAGCTCCTGGCACATGGACTTCGGACGATCGGCGATATCGCAGGGGCCGAGCGCCGACTCCTCGAAATGCGTTTCGGTCGATCCGGGACTCATATCCTGGACCTGGCGCAGGGCAGAGACGACCGCCGTGTGATCGCGGATCACGACGCGAAGTCGTACAGCCATGAGGTGACGTTCGCGGTGGATCAGACGGACGGAGAACAGCTACGCGCCGTGTTGCTGTCGCACGCGTCGCGTGTCGCGAGGCGGTTGCGCAATGACAGCGTCTGGGGGCGCACGATCACTCTGAAGCTTCGCGATCACGCGTTTCACACCCGCACACACCGGCTTACCCGCGAAGATCTCACCGACGACGCGATGACGATCTATCGGGCGGGCGACCATCTGCTGAGCGAGATCTGGGACGGGCGTCCTATCCGTCTCATCGGTCTCGGCGTGAGCGGGATCAGTTCACGTGACGTCGAACCCCTCTCCCTCTTCGAGGATACAGATCGGGTGGAAAAGCGTCGGAAGCTCGTCGAGACGATCGACAAGATCGAGGATCGTTTTGGAAACGAGAGCGTGTTTCGGGCAAAGACCCTCGAGAGCAAGGAGACGCCCGACACGGGGTCGTCGCTGGCGCCCGAAGAGTAGTCTTCGGTGCACGGCGAACGATCCCACAAACCTGGAGAGGCTTTTCTCATGAGTAGTCGGATTCGTGTCGGGCTGGTCGGTCCGGGTGTTCACGGGATTAGATACGCGCGTCACATCGCGAACGATGTTCCGGGGCTACAACTCGTCGGCGTCATGCAGCGACGTGAGACGGAGTGTCGTGAGGCCGCGTCCGAGCTCGGCGTTCCAGCGTTCAACGATCTCGACACGCTCCTTGCCGCGTGCGAAGCGGTCGTCGTCGTCACCCCGCCGCCTTCCCACGCGGAGGTCGTCGTGCGCGCGCTGAAGGCCGGCGCCCGCGTGCTCGTCGAGAAACCGGTCACCTCGTCGGCAGAGGAAGCGGCAGCCATCGTCGAGCTGGATCGTTCCCTCGGTGGCCGCGTGATGGTGGCGCAGACGCTTCGCTTCGATCCAGTGATCCGCGGCGTGAAGGACCGCATCTCCCACGTCGCTCCCGTGAAGCTCATGCGGATGGCACAACGTCTCTCCCCGGCCCCACAGAGCTGGCAGCGGAGTCTGGCCGGCGCGGGCGGTGGCTCGATCCTGCTGACGGGGGTTCACCTCTTCGACACGATCCGGTGGATCCTGGATGAAGAGATCACCATCCGCCATTGCGTCGCCGAGCATGTGGTGAACCCGGCCATCGAGGACTTCTTCATCGCCACGGGCACGACACCCTCCGGCATCCACCTTTCGATGGAGGTGTCGAAGTACACGTCGCACCGGGCGTCGTTCATCGAGGTCGTAGGTGAGAACGGGCAGATACTCGGTGACTATCATCTGCATGCACTGAGCATCGGAACGGGAGGCGACCGCGACGTTGTCGCAGACGTCTCCGCGGTTCCCACGGTCAGAGAGACGTTGAACGCTTTTGAAAGATGGCTGCGTGGAGAAACGAAGAATCCGATCCCGCTCGAGGAGGGTGTGGCGGCCGTGGCTGTGGCCGACCAGTGCTACAGAATGTGTATGTCTTGACCGCCCGTCCTGCCGATGTTATGTTTGAGCTGTGTGGAGATGGGCGACTTGCCTGACGGCCAGCACCCGCCGCACCAATGAGGATCGCGCGGCTCTGCCCATGGCGCGGTCCTCAATTTTCTTGCCCCGATCTTTTGCCGCTGCTGATCTGTCATCCAGAGGTTTGTCGCCTCGCGTCCATTGCCCTGATTTGGCGGACCGACTTCTCTGCCCGACCGCAGCTTGTATCTTGCTTTCCGATCACATCCAATTGCGGCCCAAATAGCGACGAGGCGGAAGCTCCTCGTCAACAGGGAGCATCCGCCTCGTCGTGATGGAGTGAGCGGGGTTCTACGAACGCGTCCACCGGCGCCGCAGTCGCCTGCCGGCCGCTGAGCCCGCCGACAACGCGAGCCCTAGACCCGAGAGAAGCAACGTTGCCGGCTCGGGAATCGGGTCCCGTGGCTGCCAGTGATTTGTGAGAAACACCCAGGTCTCGCCAGACCAGCTGGCCCGAACCGTCTCGACAGTGCCATGGTTAAGAAGAGCCGCGAAATCGAACCTGAGCGGTTCCTGCGTTTCGCCTGCGAAGTGAACGTCGAATTCGATCCCGGTCCCCGGATCGATGACATCACCCGATGCGCCCGCCCACGATTGTTCAAACGGGGCGTAGAGCGCCCACGACGGATCACTGAAGTTCATCATGACCGGATCGTCGAACGGACCGCCGGAGACGAGTTGAACCTGGATCTCGTCGGCCATCACATTGGAAAGAACGAACCGCTGTGACCAGCTCCCGACGGGCACCGGCTCACCGATCGAGATGAATGACGCGTGCGACGTGGCGGCGACCATCGAGAGCAGGGCGCCGGCCAGCAGAACGGGCCAGAGGCGTCGCCGTCGATTTGCAGTGATTTCAAGGTGCGATCTCACGTTGCCTCCCTTGCGAACAGCAGAAAGCGCGCGGTGCTTCAGACAATGAGGGTCGCAGCCGCGAGACCCGATGGCGACCCGCTTCGGCGGACAAAACAACCGCTAGACAAAACAAATCGGAAACGATACATATTGATTCTACAATCTTACTTACAGACAGTCAACAACACGCTACATTCCGCTGCTATTTCATTATAGTTCAGTGAGATATACTGATTCCGATGTCTCTCAGTTATGGAAAGAATATGTGTCATTACTGATCAGTTGTGCAGGAGCATCACTCTGGCGAGCCGTTCCGACTCGTTGCAATCGTCTTCGAAGCAACCCAACGAGCGCCAAGAGAGCGAGTCGACTCGTCATGGTAGACTGCCGCACTGAAACCGAGGAGTGGAGCGTGGCGCCGGTCAAAGACAGCCGTGGAATCGAGTTTCCCGAAGCCCGAAGAAACCGAATCGTCTCTCTCGTGCCGAGCTTGACGGAGACGTTGTTCGCAATCGGGCTGGCCGATGCTGTGGCGGGCCGAACGGATTGGTGCATTCATCCCGCGCCGGCAGTCTCCGCGATCGCGAGCGTGGGCGGAACGAAAACGGTCCGTTTGGACGCGATCATCGCGCTCGAACCCGATCTCGTGATCGCCAATCGTGAAGAGAACCGAAAGGAAACCGTGGCCCAGATCGAATCGCACGTTCCCGTGTTCGTGACGTATCCGAGAAGCGTGCGGGAGGCGGCATCAGTGTGCCACGACCTGGGCCGGCTTCTCAAAGCACCGAGGGGACTGGAGCTGGCGACGGAGATCCAAAGCGCCGCGACGTCGGCCGCGCCGCCACGATCGTCGGTCTCGCATCGCGCTCTCACACTCGTGTGGCGCGACCCGTTCATCGCCGCGGGCCCGGACACCTACGTCTCGGACGTCCTCGCGTGCATTGGCTTCGAGAACGTGCTGACCGATACGCGGGTCCGCTACCCGCGCATCTCCGAAGACGAGATCCGCCGGCTGGCGCCGACCCTCATCCTCCTTCCCGATGAACCGTATCGGTTCACGGAGGCGGATGCGAAGGAGCTCGAGGCCGCAATCGGAGTACGTGGCATCGTGTTCGACGGGACGCTCACGAGCTGGTTCGGTGCGCGCACGCGTCTGGCTCTCTCGCGCTTGCCCGCCATTCTCTCCAGCTAGAAATCTCCGAGCCCGATCGCGCGACGGAGCTTTCGGACCTCGAACGTCGACAGCTCCCGGGTGTTTCCGATGTCGAGGTCGCCCAACCCTAGCGGCCCGATCGCCTCTCGATGAAGCTCACGCACGGGATGTCCGACTGCCTGGCACATGCGTCGGATCTGTCGCTTCCGCCCCTCGCCAAGAGAGAGCCGGACGACGCTCTCATGACCATCGGACGCGACACACGAAACGGAGAGCGCGTGTGCGGGACGATCGTCCAAATCGATCCCATCGACGAGTCGGCGCATCGCTCGCGATCCGATCTCTCCGGTCACGAGCGCCAAGTACTTCTTCTCGAGGCTGAAGCTCGGGTGCATGACGCGGTACGCGAGCTTTCCGTCATCGGTGAGCAACACCAAGCCCGTGGTGTCCGCATCCAGCCGTCCGGCCGGATAGAGGCGCACACCACCCGGCGGGCAGTAGTCGGTCAGGGTCGGCCGACCGCGAGGGTCGCTCAGCGTGGAGAGAACGCCGGTCGGCTTGTTGAGCACGTAGTAGCGACGGGTCGTGTCGGGCGCGACCGGCCGACCGTCAAGTTCCACCATGTCCCTCGACGTGTCGATGATCTTCGCCGGCGTCGTCACGACCTCGCCGTTGACCCGAACGCGGCCGTCTCCGATGATCACTTCACACTTGCGTCTCGAGGCAATACCGCTCAGTGCCAGAAAGCGATTCAGCCGAATCCTCGACACAGCCTCTCCCCTTCTCTCAGCGCGTTGACCCGTCTACACGTGGGTGTTAGCGTCGCCATCCACCCGCCGGTCAATCGGAGAACAGTACATGCACCGAAAAGACGTCGCCGTCCGATTCTACGAAATCAGCACACTTCTCGATCTCTCGGGCGCCGACTCATTCCGGATCCGATCTTACCAGAACGTCGCGCGAATGCTCGAGAGCACCGACGTCGATCTCGAGGCGCTCACGGCCGAAGAACGTCTGACCGAGCTCAAGGGCGTCGGCAAGGCGATGGCGGAAAAGATCGCCACGCTGGTGACGACGGGAGCCCTGCCCTATCTCGAGGACCTCCGTGACCGTGTACCGTCGGGACTCGTCGAGATGCTGCGCCTGCCGGATCTCGGTCCCAAGAAGGTCAAGCAGATCCATGTCGAGCTAGGAATCGAGGCCCTGGACACGCTCGAGCGAGCGGCCCGGGACGGGAATCTCAGACGCCTATCCGGCTTCGGGGCAAAGACCGAGGAGAACCTGCTCAAGGGACTCGAGCGGCTCCGCGAGCGCGCGGGGCGCTACCGACTGGACAAGGCGGACCGTTGGGTCGTTCTCGTTCTCGACGCACTCGCCACTACGGGAAACACACTTGCCTCCGCGGTCGGCGGCGTCCGCCGTCGCAGAGAAACCGTCAAGAGCGTCGATATCCTCGTCGGCGCGCACGACGCGACGGCCGGTTCGGCTTCTCTCAGTGAGATGGATGACGTGGCCGAGATCCGTGTCCGAGATGACACGACGGCGAGCGTCGTGATGTCGGATGGCATCACGATCAACCTACACGTCGTATCGCCGAATCGGTACCCGCTCACGCTACTCCATCTTACCGGATCGGAAGCGCACACGACGGCGCTAGGGTCCCGCGCCCGAGAGCGCGGCTTCACGCTCGACGATCAAGAGCTTTCGGATGGGAAGAGCGCGATCGAGTGTGAGAGCGAGGCGGACGTCTACTCGCGCCTCGGTCTATCGGAGATCCCGCCCGAGCTTCGCGAGGGTCTCGGCGAGATCGAGGACCACGAGGGCGGGCGCTCCACGCCGCTGATCACGCTCTCCGACCTCCAGGGAATCCTCCATTTCCACACGACGCGAAGCGATGGCAAGAACACGCTGGCCGAGATGGTCGACGCCGCACGTGATGTCGGGGCGACCTACGTCGGGCTTGCCGACCACAGCCAAGCGGCGACCTACGCGAATGGGCTGACGCCCGATCGCGTCCTCGAGCAGTTCGCCGAAGCCGACGAGCTGAATCGCCTCCGCAACGACATTCGCGTTCTCAAGGGCATCGAGGTCGACATCTTGAGCGACGGCGCATTGGACTACGACGACGCGTTGCTGGCGCGGTTCGATTTCGTGATCGCCTCGGTGCACTCGGCGATGAAGCTCCCGGAGGCCAAGATGATGGAGCGGATCGAGCGCGCGTTCCGCCACCCAGCTGTGAACATCTTCGGTCATCCGACGGGGCGCCTTCTCCTCAAGCGGGACGCGTATGCCGTGGACATGGATCGGGTCGCGCGGATGGCCGTCGACCATGGCGTGGCGCTCGAGATCAACGCCCACCCCCAACGCCTGGACACGGACTGGCGCGTGATTCGTCGGTCGCGCGAGCTCGGCGTTCGGTACGTCATATGCCCCGACGCGCATGGCGTTCGCGACTACGACTATCTGCGGTATGGCGTGGACGTGGCCCGAAAGGGTGGGCTCGACAAGTCAGACGTCCTGAACACGCACGACGCGGACCGCTTCCTCGAACGTCTCCGCGCGCTCAAGAACCGCGCCTCCTGACCGGATCAGGCGGAGCCGGCGCGGCCCCTCGTCCTACTCGCTCCCGATGCGCCGGATGACACGCTCCACGAGCTCGGCCGATCGCACCAGATTCGCGGGATCGACGTTGTCCGGAGAATCGCTCGGACGATGGACGTGCCGATACGTGCTTCCCAGGGTTCCGCTCGAAAGCGTCACGGCCGGGAGCCCACGCGCGGACGGCACGAAGCTATCGACGGCGGCGGGCAACGGCACCTGTCGGAGCTTCACCCCGAAGCCGAGCCGGGCGGCCTCTTCCCGGAGGAGCTCCACGAGTCTCGCGGCGGCCCGAATCGGACGGAGAAACGTGTGCCCGGTCACGAGGAGTTGGCCGCCCCCGCCGATGGTGTCCAGATTGATGAAGAAGTCCTCTCCGACCCGCAAACCCGTTCGATGGCGCTCCACGAATCGGGTCGCGCCGACCAGCCCATCTTCCTCGGCACCCGTAACGAGGAACGTGACTTCGGCTCCTCCGAGCGGATGGCGATGAAGACGGCGGGCGACCTCGAGCAAGACGGCCAGGCCGCTGGCGTTGTCGAGCGCGCCCGGGGAGCGGTTGCCATACCCCGAAACGGCAAGTGCGATAAGAGCTCCCGCGGCGAGGAGCCCCAGAATCGCCGGGATCAGGCGCACGTCCGGAAGCAGGATCGCGAGACTGATCAATGCGACCATGAGCGATAGGGCGGCCGCCGCGAGGATCGCGCGCGCAGCGAACGAGAACCTCTGACTCTTCGTATCAACGTGGGCAACGAGAAACACGCGCGGCCCACCGGTGGTCGGAGACCCCTTGGCCACGACGTTCGCCGATTGCGCGGAGCCGCTCCTCTGCCCGAACGTCGCGAATCGTCTCGTCACCCACAGTGCGGGAAGCAACAGCGCGACGGTCAGCAACACGAACGGGAGAGGGCGCGGCGAGAGGGCGGCCTTCACCAAGAGCAGCGCGCCGCCGATCAGAAGAACGGGAACCCCCCAGCGTAACGGCCGCGGGTCGAATCGGAAGTTCTCCACGGTAACGCCATAGCCGAGCGTCTCCAAGCGCTCGACGATCATGTGACGGGCCCGACGCTCTCCATCGCTTCCCGTCGCGCGTGGAAAGGATAGCCACCTCACGTCGGCCATCATCCTGGCTCTCATCGACATAGCGGCTCCTCACACAACCGTCCGTCTCGACCCTCACTCCCCCACGACCGTCACAACCAAGCTTCGCGATCGACCGCGATTGTCGAAATCGACGAAGACGAGTTGTTGCCAGGTGCCAAGTGCCAGCCGCCCACCGGAAACCGGCACCGTCAACGACGGTCCGAGAAGCGCGGCACGGACGTGGGAGTGACCGTTGCCATCTCCCCACCGTTGGTTGTGAAGATAAGGCCGGTCGGACGGCACGATCAACTCGAACACGTTTTCGAGATCTTGAATGACCCCGTCCTCGAATTCAATGGTCGTCAATCCTCCGGTTGATCCCGGCACGAACAGATTCACGAGCCCATCAGTAACCCCGGAAGCGTCGACTTCCCTCTGCAACTCACCGGTCACATCGAGGACATGGTGATGACCACGTGTCTCGAATCGCAGTTCCGATCGAAAGAATGGCACGATCTCCTCCTGGGGTTGTGGGATCGTTTGCGTCGAGTCTGCTCGCGTCCGTGGGCGACGATGAGAAGCGTCAGTCGGCCTTCCGCCGTTTGGCCCGCCGACGCCGACGGCGTGAGCGCCGTGATCTCGACCCGGCAGGTTTCCGGACCATTCCGGCGATGCGCTCCTGCGCCCATCCTTCGCTCTCGAGAACGACTCGGAAGTAGGCCCAAGTCTCGGGGAAATAGCTCTTGGCCTGCAGGCCCGGAGGGATGCGTCCGTCGCGAAGCGCGCGTCGAATGCGTCGTCCGGCGAGCAGAATATGGAAGCAGCGCTCGGTATCGCGGCGCGATGCGCCGAGATCCGCCAACATGGGTAGCAGGGTGTCGCGAACGACACGTCCGATGTCGGGTTTGCCACCGCGGGGAGAGCCTCCCTCCACCTCGCGAATCGCTTTCAACACCGGCATGGCGAGCAGGAGGGACAGCGTCACGGCATTGGAGGGGATTTCTTCCTCGCGGCAGACTCGATCCAAAGCCTCGAATCGCGTCCAGAACTGCTCGACTTCATCGGTGTCTTCCGCCTCGACGACCGAGAGATAGTCATCAACCCCGGGGGCGAGCAATCGAAGAAGGCCCGTCTCACGCAACATCCGAAGCGAGCGGATGGCCGCCCCCCCGCGCAGCTCGCGGAGGAACTCCTCCAACACTCGTGCCGGCGCGCAGTTTCGTATGAGCCCGCAAAGTTCGCAGATCGCGTCAAACGTTCGCTGATCCACCCGGAACCTCGTCCGGGCCGCGTGCCGGATTGCCCGGATCATTCGCACCGGATCTTCTCTAAAACGCACGTAAGGATCACCGATCGTGCGAATGACCCTGCTATCCAGGTCCTCCAAGCCACCGACGTAGTCGATGACCGAGAACGACGAGATGTCATAGAAGAGACCGTTGATCGTCAGGTCGCGCCGCCATGCGTCTTCCGACGGGTCTCCCCACGTGTCATCCCGCATCTTGGGATCCATGTCGTTCCCATTGGCCGTGTTGCGCCGAAAGGTGGAGACCTCCACCAGCTTCCCGCCCTGGAAATAGATGTGAACGATCGGAAAGCGGCGACCAATGATGCGACTGTTTCTGAAGAGGCGACGAATTCGTGACGGCGTGGCATCGGTGCCGACATCGAAGTCCTTGGGCTTCACACCGAGGAGGATGTCTCGAACTCCCCCCCCGACGAGATACGCAAGGTGATGGTTGCGGTGAAGCCGATACATGACCTTGAGCGCGTCTGAATCAATGAAGCGTCTCGAGATCTGATGATCGGATCGAGGCACCACCCGGACCTGGAGGGGTTTATCCCCCTCATTGGGTGCGTTCATCCTTCGGAGAAACCTCTACGTCATTGCAAGGTTGATGATTAAGAGCACCGAAGTGTACCCGCGCCGCCGCGAGGCATCAAGGAGCAAACCAGACGACCGTGCCGCTTCGGACGGCGGTCAAGCCGT
This sequence comes from uncultured bacterium, assembly GCA_964486455.1. Taxonomy (GTDB): domain Bacteria; phylum Eisenbacteria; class RBG-16-71-46; order CAZAMP01; family CAZAMP01; genus CAZAMP01. The sequence continues at coordinate 88,152 of CAZAMP010000001.1, forward strand.
CCAACGTGTCCACGAGGAGCGCGCCCGTTGGATCGATCCCGCGGGCTTCCCCCTCGTGCCGCCTGCCCGGCGACTCCTCGATGATCACGCGTCGCCCTCGCAGCGCGTCGCGCTTTGCAAAGGCCTCGACCAGCTCCTCAGTGGGACGCGTGTCCAGCCGGGTAACACCGTCGACGACCGCGGTCAGGATGGAAACCAGCAGCTCCTCACGATCGCAGTTGCGGACGCCCTCCAGTCGCAGCGACGTGGCCCTGCCCATGAGCGCGGCCGGAAAGCCGTCCTCAGCCAGGAAGATATTGATCCCGACGCCGACCACCGCCCACGACACCCTATCGCCGAGCGTTGACGACTCCACCAGGATCCCTCCGAGCTTCCGCCCCGAGCACACAAGGTCATTCGGCCACTTGACGCCGATCCGAACTCGTTGGAGCCGCTCGACGACCTCGGAGATGGCCAGGCCGGACGCGATCGGGATCAGACCGAGCTTTTCCGGTGACAGGTTAGGCCGGAGGACAATCGAAGCCCATATTCCCATTCCGGCGGGCGAATACCATGAACGCCCCCCTTGACCGCGCCCCTCGGATTGCCGATCCGCCACGACCAGCGCGAGCATCTTCCCGTCGGCCGCGATCTCGCGCGCCATGCGGTTGGTGGAATCGATGCTGTCGAAGAGCAGGAGCGAGCCTTCGTCGAGACGCCCGTCGGCCAGACCGATCAAGCGCTCATACGAATACGGCGGACATTTCATCGCAGATCCAGCAGCATCGAGAGATCGAGCGCGGGGGCCGAGTGGGTCAGCGCGCCGACGGAAAGGCGATCGGCGCCCGCTTCAGCGAAGCTCCGGACGGTATCGAGCCTCAGGCCGCCCGACACCTCGATCTCCACGCGTCTACCCATCGCGTCAAGCATCTTCCTCGCGGCCCGGACGTCGTCGGGTTGGAAGTTGTCGAGCAGGAGCGCCCGTGCCCCCGCGTCCACGCCTTCCCTGACCTCTTCGAGCGTCCGAACTTCCAGGCGCAATGTCAGGTCCGGCGCGCGCGCGATCGCTGATCGAACGGCCGGGGCCACGCCACCGGCTGCGGCGATGTGGTTCTCTTTCAGCAGGAGCTCATCATCGAGACGCATTCGGTGATTCGTCCCACCGCCACAGCGCACCGCGTATTTCTGGAGCACACGAAAGCCGGGGATCGTCTTCCGCGTATCGAGGATTTTGGCGCCCGTCCCGTCGATGGCCTCGACGTAGCGGGCCGTAAGCGTCGCGACCCCCGAAAGAAGCGTCAGGAAGTTGAGCGCCGAACGCTCCCCCGTCAGAAGCGCTTCGAATGCGCCCTCGAGCGCGGCGATCTCGTCTCCCGGCTGGACCGGGTCACCGTCGGCCCGCGCGTAGTCGATCACGATTCCCGGATCGAGCCTGTGGTAGACCGACGACAGAATGGCCAAGCCCGCCAATCGGCCCGGCGCCTTCGCGATGATCCGCCCGCCCCCCACGGCGCCCGACGGAACACATGCCCGTGTCGTGGCGTCTCCCTTGCCGACATCCTCGGCGAGCGCGGCCTCGACGATCGGGGCCAGCTCGTCCTCATCCGGCCAACCGCGGGCGGATGGATTCTCCGGGTTCACGGCTCCCGCCTCATCTTGATCTCCTCGATACGATCCCTGAGCGAGGCGGCCTTCTCGAACTCGAGCTCGTCCGCCGCCCGCAGCATCTCGCGCGTAAGCTGAGCGATGAGTGCCTCTTTGTCCAGATGGTCGAGGCCACCGACGATTTCGGCGGCTTCGTCCACGTCCTTATCATCTTTCGCGTCGGCGACAAACGTGGCGGCACGAATTTCCTCGAGGCTCTTCGGAACCGTGCGGGGCGTGATGCCGTGTTCGGTGTTGTAGTCGACCTGCCTCTCCCGTCGCCGCTCGGTCTCCCGGATGGCCGCGCCCATCGACTTCGTGATCCGGTCCGCGTAGAAGATAACCTTGCCGTTGACGTTTCTTGCGGCGCGTCCGGCGGTCTGGATGAGCGACGTTTCGGATCGCAGAAACCCTTCCTTGTCCGCGTCGAGAACGGCCACCAGGCTCACCTCAGGCAGATCCAGACCTTCCCGGAGCAAGTTGATGCCCACCAGCACGTCGAACTCGGCGAGCCTGAGGCCCCTGAGCAGCCTGACGCGCTCGATCGCGTCGACGTCGGCATGAAGGTAGCGCACGCGGATCCCCATTTCACCCAGGTAGTCCGTGAGGTCCTCCGCCATGCGCTTGGTGAGGGTGGTCACCAGCACCCGCTCCCGCTTCTCGGTCCTCTGCTTGATCTCTTCGAGCAGGTCGTCGATCTGCCCCTCTATGGGCCGGACCTGAATCTCGGGATCGATGAGCCCGGTCGGTCGGATGACCTGATCGATGATGACGCCGTGCGACTTCTCGATCTCATACTCCGCAGGTGTCGCCGAGACGAAGACGGCTTGGTGAACGTGAGATTCGAACTCGTCAAATCGCAGCGGCCGATTGTCGAGCGCCGACGGAAGGCGAAAACCAAAATCGACCAGATTCTCCTTCCGGGATCGATCCCCCAGGTACATGCCGCGAATCTGAGGAATCGTCACGTGACTCTCGTCGACGACGATGAGGAAACGGTCCGGGAAATAGTCGAGCAGGGTCGCCGGCGGCTCGCCGGCCCGGCGGCCACTCAGGTGGCGAGAGTAGTTCTCGATCCCGGGGCAGTATCCCATCTCGCGAAGCATCTCCAGATCGTATCGAGTCCGCATCGACAGGCGCTGCGCCTCGAGAAGCTTGTTTTCCTTCAGGAGCCGCGCGTGCGTTTCGTCGAACTCCGCTTGGATGCTCTTGACCGCGTCTTCGACACGTTGGCGGGCGACGACGAAGTGGCTGGCCGGATAGATGGCCATGCGATCCCGAGTGTGGAGCTTCTTGCCGGTCAGCGGATCGATCTCATGAATGCTCTCGACCTCATCGCCGAACATCTCGATCCGAACCCCGTGCTCCTCGTAGGCGGGATAGACTTCCACGACGTCACCGCGAACGCGGAAGGTGCCGCGGCCGAGCGTCATATCATTCCGGCTGTACTGGATGTCCACGAGCCGGCGGAGAATTATCTCTCGTGGGATGGTTTGCCCGACCTCAACGAGCAGCATCAGGCCCTGGAAGCTTTCCGGATCACCCAGCCCGTAGATGCAGGACACGCTGGCGACGATTATCACGTCGTCACGGGCGATGAGATCGGCCGTCGCCTTCAGGCGCAGGCGATCGATATCTTCGTTGATCGAGGTGTCCTTCTCGATATACGTGTCGGTCGCGGGCAGGTAGGCCTCGGGCTGGTAGTAATCATAGTAGGAAACGAAGTACCCGACGGCATTATGAGGGAAGTAGGCGCGGAATTCCCCGTAGAGCTGAGCCGCGAGCGTCTTGTTGTGGCTGATGACGAGCGTCGGAAGACCGAGCTGGGCAATAACGTTCGCGATCGTGAACGTCTTGCCCGATCCCGTGACACCGAGGAGCGTTTGAAAACGCCCGCCGCCTTTCAGCCCCTCCATGAGCTGATCGATCGCTTGCGGTTGATCCCCCGTCGGGAAGTAGCTCGAGGTCAGCTCAAACCCTGACATGGCTCACCGATTGAAGCGAACGACGTAGTTCAGCACGCTCTCACCGTCAGGTTCGATCGGAACCCGGAACTCCACCTTCCAGGCGCTTTCCTTTTCATGGTCGTGCGTGCTGCTCAGGATCTTCCAGTCGCCGTGGAGACGTTCTTCGACAATGATCTCCACCGCTTCGTCTTTGTGATTGCGGAGCTTCACCTCGATCGTCTCTTCCGTCACCCGCGACGAGATCTTTCTGTGGTCCAGCACGGCGCGTTCCGCGGCGAGATCGAACGCGTTTCCGAGCAGCAGCTCAATCGTTTCGTCCTTCGGTGTGTGGTCGACGAAGTCCTCGCCGATGAATTGGGCCCCACCCTTCGAATCGCCCTTGAATACACGGAGCTTACCGCGCGGCAGCGGCATTCCGAGCCCGATCGACTTCGCGTTCTTGAACTCGAGGGTCACTCCCACCTTCTCCCCGCCTCGATAGCGGTAGATCTTCTCAATCTCTTCAACCTCGGTGGTCGGGAAGAGCGTGACCTGTTTCGTCTGGCGGTCTTTGACCGTCACCGGCCGGTTCAGGGAATAGAGGTGATACTCGAAGAGCGACTCTTCCTCGAACGCCATTTCGGGCGCCTTCGCGGCCATCGCGTGGTACTCGCGACGGCGACCGTCCATGGGCTCGACGGCCCGATGCACATCACCCGCGACGAGCTGAAGCGTCGCGTCTTCGTAGCTCGCGCCGGAGTTGTTCTCGAGAGAGACCCATGCGGAAAGATCCAGGGCCGTGTCATCCTCGTTCACGAGAGCGACATACTCGGCGTGCCACTGCATGCCGTTGGTCAGATAGGACAGCGTGACCGCCCGCTCGCCGGCCGACTCCGACGAGAGCCGCCAGACCAGCGTCGGCCGCGTGCGGAGCCCCCCGGGCAGCTCCGGAAAATCAATGCGGTCCATTCGTTCTCTGGAGAGCACCATGACGCCGCTGTCAGCCACGAGCACGAGGCTGCCGCCGGAGTAGTTGACCAACCTGCCCGTAAACGCGTCGCCACCCTCGAGCACCGCGGTCACGGTCTGGTCCAGATACCGTTTCAGTATTCGATCCGCGCTCGCGAGGTCGTACTCGAAGTTCTGCTCGAGGACCCGGATCCCCTCTCCGGTGAGATGAACCGAGGTGGGATCGAGGAGTGCCGAGACGTCGGCGACCTCGACGTCGTTCTCGCCTTCCTCCAGCGCGAACGTCCGACTGTCGCGAACGAGCGCCAGGTTGTTGTTGTACACCGTGAGATTGAGATCCCCCGCGATCACGGGCCCCGCAAGAATCAGCAGTGCGGGGAGCCATCCGAAACGCGAAACGTGCGGGCTCATGAGTCTCCTCCTTCACTAGTGCCGGTCAGCACCGCGAGATTGCAGCTGAGCTTCTCGCGGTCGCTTTCCAGATTCTCGAGGCGCCGACGTTCACGCTCGATGACATCCTTCGGGGCGCGCTCCAAGAAGTCCGAGTTGTTCAGTTTGTTGAACGCAGACTGATACAGATTGTTCACCTTTTCCAGTTCCTTCGACAGTCTCGCTTTCTCACTTTCCAGGTCGACGAGACCCTCGAGATGCACGAAGACCTCTACACCGTCGGCAACCGCAGCGGACGACGGCGCGGGCGGTTCGATTTCCGGACCGATCTCGATCGAACTCGCCTTCGCCAGAAGCGACATGTAGGGCCGCGCCTCCTCGAGCAGGCCTGCAACCTCGGCGGGGGTCCGGAGCGAGATTCGGACCTCCTTTCGATGTCCAACATTCGTTTCGCTCCGAATGTTCCGTACCGCTGTGATAACCGACTGAACGACCTTCATGCGCTCGTCGATCGCTGCGTCGGAGGCTTTCCCGACCGCCGGCCACGACTCGGCCATGATCGAATCGTCCCGGCCCGGGATGAACGACCATATCTCCTCGGTGAGAAACGGCATGAACGGATGGAGGAGCCTGAGCAAACTCTCGAGAATCTCCAGAAGAGTGATCCGTGCGGCGCGCTGTTCCTCGGCATCATCCGATCGGAGATGCACTTTCGACATCTCCACGTACCAGTCACAGTACTCATGCCAGATGAAGTCATAGAGGAGATGCGCGGCCTCGCTGAACTCGTATCGGCCCAAATACGCGTCCACTTCGTTGGACACGGCCGCGAAGCGCGAACGGATCCAGCGATCCGCCCCCGACCCGCGCGGGACCGGGCTTGGGTCCGGGCGCGTTCCACCGACGTTCATCAGGACGAAACGAGAAACCTGCCAGACCTTGTTGGCGAAGAAGAGACCCGTCTCCACCTTTTTCTCGGCGAAAGCCACGTCGCCGTCCTTGGGCGTCAGGTAGATCATCGTGAAACGAAGCGCATCCGCACCGTACTTCGCGATCACGTCGAGCGGGTCGGGCGAGTTGCCGAGCGTCTTCTCCATCTTTCTGCCGGTGTCGTCGCGAACGATGCCGTGAAGGTAGACCTCGCGAAACGGAACGTCGCCGCGGAACTTGAGTCCCGCCATGATCATCCGCGCTACCCAGAAGAAGATGATGTCCGGACCGGTGACGAGCGTGTTTCCCGGGTAGTAGGCCGCAAGATCGTCGGTCTCCTCCGGCCAGCCCAGCGTCGAGAACGGCCATAGCCACGACGAGAACCAGGTATCGAGCACGTCGGGATCCTGCTCGAAGCTCTCAGCGCCGCATGATTTGCATCGGGTGGTCTCTTCCTCGAGGTGCTCCTCACCGCATCCCGTGCAATACCAGATCGGGATCCGATGTCCCCACCAGAGCTGTCGGCTGATACACCAATCCCGGATGTTCTCCATCCAGTTGAAATATGTCTTGGTCCATCGCTCGGGATAGAAGCGAACCCGACCGTCACGAACGGCATCGATGGCGGGCTGCGCCAAAGGCTCCATACGGACAAACCACTGCCGGCTCACGGTCGGCTCGACAACGGTCTTGTCCCGGTAGCAGTGCCCGATCGCATGCGTGTGCTCGGTCTTCTTCACCAGGAGTCCCGCCTCGTCGAAGCGCCTGACAACCTCATCACGGGCGGCTTCGCGCGACAGGCCGGCCAGCGGCCCCGCCGCCTCGGTCGTGCGCCCCCGGGCGTCCAGGATCGAGATGATCGTCAGACCGTGCCGCTTGCCGATCTCGAAGTCGTTAGGATCGTGACCGGGAGTGACCTTCACCGCCCCCGTGCCGAACTCCGGATCCACCCACTCGTCGGCGATAACCGGCACTTTCCGTTCGACGATCGGAAGCCGAACCGTCTTCCCGATGAGATCCCGGTAGCGCTCGTCTCCAGGATGAACGGCAACCGCCGTGTCACCCAGCATGGTCTCGGGTCGCGTGGTGGCGACGGTGACGTGTCCCTCTCCGTCCGAGCGCGGGTAGTTCAGATACCAGAGGTTTCCCTTCGCCTCACGGTGTTCGACTTCCTCGTCCGATAGCGCCGACCCGCACTCCGGGCACCAATTGACCAGGTAGTCGCCTCGGTAGATCAGCCCCTCTTTGTAGAGCCGAACAAAGACCTCGCGAACGGCGCGTGACAGACCCTCATCCAGTGTGAAGCGCTCGCGATCCCAATCGAGAGAACACCCCAGCCTTCTGAGCTGCTTGGTGATCGTACCGCCGAACTGATTGCGCCACTCCCAACATCGGTCGACGAACGCGGCGCGGCCTAGCGCCTCCATGTCGACATCCTCGGAGCGAAGCTGGGCCTTGACCTTGTTCTGAGTGGCGATGCCGGCATGATCGGTCCCCGGCAGCCAGAGCACCTCCCGCCCCTTGAGTCGCTGCCAGCGTATCAGGATGTCCTGCAGACCGTTGTTGAGAATATGACCCATGTGGAGGATCCCGGTGATGTTCGGCGGCGGGATCATGATGACGTACCTCTCGGCACCGGAGGATGCCTCCGGCCCAAATCGTCCGTCCTTGACCCAACGCTCGTACCAGCGAGATTCGACGTCGGGTGCGTCGTAAGTCTTGGGCAGCCGCGCCACGAGACCTCCGTTCGGGGATTTCCGGCCTGAATACAGGCGAAGCGACGTAGGGTTGAATGAGTGCGGGAGAGGCTAGCAGCCGACGCGCGGAAGGGTCAAGATCGCGCTTCCCAGACGGGCAAAGGCTGCGGGGCGTCGTCGGCGGTCGTCTCGCGATCCGCCGCGCCGGCGGGTCGAGGCCGGTGAGGTAGGACGAAGTGGAAAGTGCTTCCCTCACCGAGGCGGCTTTCCACCCACATGCGGCCGCCATGACCTCGAACGAGTCCGTGCGAGATCACGAGCCCGAGCCCGGTGCCACCGGATCGACGCGATGCGCCCGTATCGATCTGCGTGAACTTGCGAAAGAGCTTCGGCAGGTCATCCGCCGCGATGCCGCATCCACGATCCCAGACCGACACCTGAACACCATCATCGATCGGAACCGCCGTGATTCCCACCTCCTCGCCCACCGGTGAGAACTTGACGGCGTTGGAGATGAGGTTCGTGAGAACCTGCGTGACGCGGTCTTGGTCCGCGGCAACCTTCTGCAGTCCGTCAGACACGTCGACGGTTAGCCGAACACCGGCGTCGGTCGCGATGGGCAGCAGCTCGCGGACCGTCCTGCGGATCGTCTCCGAGAGGTCCACCGGTTTGAGGACGAGACGAAGTCTCGAGGCTTCGAGTCTGCTGAAATCGAGAATGTCGTTCACGATGGAGAGCAACCGCCTGGAGTTTGCGTCGCAGATCTCGACCAACTCCAGCTGCGCGGGATCGAGATGCGTCGTATGGCCGTCCCGCAAGATGTCGAGTGTCCCCATGATGGCCGTCAGCGGTGTTCGGATCTCGTGCGAAACCATGGCGACGAAGTCGGAACGGATCTCATCCAACTCCTTAAGTTTCTGGTGTATTCGCGCATTTCCAACGGCGTTAGCGGCCTGCATCGCAAACAGCATCAGATACTCTTCGTCCTCGTCGGTGAACGCGCCGTTCGCGCTGTCGACTACGACAAGGAACCCAATGACGCGACGGTTGATCTCCAGGCGTGCAACGAGCGCTCCCCGCGCATTCATGAGCCGGACCAACGAATCGCCCGACCACTGGTCTAGCTCTGATGGACCGAGGCGTAGCGTGACGTGATGATCCAGCACCTCGGCGAGAAGGCCGCCGGAGAAGACATGGTCGCGGCACTCCGTCTCCGTGAGATCGATGCCATGGCTCGCCTGGCAGCGAAACTCGTGGGGCGCGCCCTCCACGGAGAGAAGCAGCCCGCCTCTGGCGTTAAGAAGCTCGGAGGCGCCGCAAACGATCAGCTGCAGCGTCGCGTCGAGATCGAGACTCGACGTGATGTCGCGACCGAGAGCATGGAGGTTTCGAAACCTCTCCGTCGCGCTCTCCACCTCGTGCCGCAGGTTCGCCCCGTGCCAGTACGACAATGAGTTGGCCTCGCGGGCGAGCTCCGGGGAATCCCGCTTCATACCCTATGAACCTCCGAGCGCGCTAGTGCATCGCGACGGCCGGGAACGCGACGGCACGGTTCGGGCCGTCCTTCTTCGCCAGGAACAACGCCTGCTCCGCCTTGGCGATCAGATCGAGGTCCCCCTCCGCGTCCTCCGGGAACGAGGCGACGCCCACGGAAACCGTCACCCGACGCTTCTGTGGAAACGTGTGCGTCTCGATGCACTTCCGAAGACGTTCCGCCGCGATTGCCGCGTCTTCCGGAGTGGTCGCCGGCATGAGAATGGCGAACTCCTCGCCGCCGTATCGGGAGAGAATGTCCGATGCCCGCGTGTTCGCGCGAAGCTGCTTTGAGATCTCCGTGAGAACGCGATCACCCGCCTGATTGCCGAAGCGGGAATTGAACGCCGCCAATGCATCGACATCGATCAGGACGAACGACAGCGGCTGGTAGCTCCGACGTGCACGCTCGATTTCCTGGTTCAATCGTTCCTGGAAGTGGCGCCGCCCGTAGAGTCCGGTCAGTCGGTCGGTGAGCGATTGCCGCCTGGCTTCTTCCTTCATTTGGACGCGCTGGAGACTTCCGGCAGCGAGGCCCCCGATCAGCCCGACGATCCTGAGATCGTCCTCATCGAACGCCCGCGCTTTCGAATGACTCAGATTGATCACGCCGATCATGTCACGCTGAACAACGACCGGAACGGACAGGAACGACCGGATTTCCGGAGCGCCTTTGCGACCGACGCGTCCCAGCTCCGCAATGAGGATCGGCTTCTTCTTCTTGGCAACCCACGCGCTGAAACCGAACCCGAAGTCGAACTTCACGTCGTCGATCAGATCCACATTGCGTCCGCGCGTCGCCACGGGCTCCAGCCGCTGCTCTTCGCGGTCGACCAGGAAGAGCGTTCCGTTCTCGAACGAAACGGCCTTCTGTAGAAGTGTGAGGACCTTCCCGAAGAGCTCGGCCTCGTTCGCTTCGGATTCCAACAGCGTCTTGAAGACGAGGAGCAACTCCATCTCCCGGGCCTCACGATGCTCGGTGGCATCCTCGACCGACTTCGTCAGCGCTGAGTTGACCCGGTTGTTCAGTGACACGGCCGTCGAAAGGACGTCCGAAGAACGCTTCTGGGCAACGGCACGATCAACGGCGTTCCCGAGACGCTTGTGCTCACGAGATGTAACGAATCCCTTTTGGCCGAGCGTTTCGAGCAGGCGATGTTGGGACTTTTGGAACTTGGTGGTCATCTCGACGAGTCGTCGCGAACCACTCCCGTTTCTCTTCTTCATCCAATCCTCCTGGCACGGCGATCTGCGGTGCCCTACGCGCGAAGATTCATTCCGTCCGAGGCACTTTCACCCACGGGCAGCGTCCAGAACGCGCCCCCCCCCGTGAGTCGCCTCAGCCGCGGGACCTTCCCCGCCGTGACGACCTCGAGATAGAGCGCATCGCCGGTCTCGACCGTCGGATCCATCCAGGCCATCAGGCGAACGCCCCTGATGTCCAGGACCGTGAGCGGTCCCGCGATGCGCCGACTCACCGTCGCCTCGACCCGGTCGCCGGGCTTGAGTCCGAGCTGCTTTCCGAATCGCGAGCGCTTGCCCGCGGATTCGGGGCGACGAACCCTGACGATCCTCATCGACCCGTCTCCATGCGGAGGATGAAGTTCACCTCTCCGGGGCCGAGTTGGAGGCGCCGCCCGATCTCGTGCGCCTCGATTCCGTCGCGGGCCAAGGTCAGCACGCTCTGACGCATACCGCCCGTCCCGTGGCCGTTCGTGCCGGCCGCACGGGGCTCGATCTTGGGGTCACGAGGTTTCGCATCGCTCTTCGTCTCACTCTTTGCAGAGACCTTGGCATCGCCTCTGCTTTCGCTACCGCGGTTACGTTCGCCGTCGCTCGCGCATTCGGAATTGGAAACATCAGTCAGGATTCGATCATAGAGTCTCGTCAGCAACCCATCGAACTCCCGGAGACCGGTTCGCACACGGTCCTCGAGATGGCGCAGCTCGTCAGCGGTCTGAGAGCGCCCGTGAACGAGCCCCCTCCGGACCGCCACCAACAGGACACCCACGGCCAAGGCCGCGCTGAGCACCGCCGTGAACAATACGGCGCGCACCAACTCACCGGTCGTGACATACCCTTCGAGATCGGAGAAGTACTGCTCGCCACGCGCCCGGCGGGTGAGATCCTCTTCCCAGATCCCCATGCGGTCTTCGCGGGCCTTGAGCTCGGCTTCCCGCTTCACGATATCCTGCTGCTGAAGAAGGAGCTGTCCGGTCGGCAACGCTTCCTCCGGCTGGGGATCGGAGACGTCGGCCTCGGCGGCCGCTCCGAAGAGAGCGACGAAGAGCACTACCGTTAGGAATGCTCTACGCGACCACGTCGACATGTGTCTCCTCCTCACCCGGTTCATCGTCGTCCGAGTCGTCGGACGAATCTTCCTCGGTATCCTTCTCATCGGTGGACTTGTTCCGAGCGCGCTTCTTCTCTTCTTCGCGCTCCTCGACCGTCTTCTCTTCGTCGTCCGGCTTCTCGATCTCGGCCTGATCGGTCACGGAGCGTGTTCGCTTCTCGGCCTCCTCCTGGAGGTGTCGCGTGAACTGTTGCTGTCCCGATTGGTCCGCCCGCTCCTGGATCTTCTGAAGCCGTTCGACGGCCTGCGTGTTCGACAACACCTGTTTCAGATTGGAGACATCCCCCATCGGTTGTCCCCTCCCCGCGCCGTCAGACGTCCCCCAGGACGACCTTCTTCATGCGAGACTTGAGGCGTTCGACGGCTTTCGTGTGGATCTGCGACACGCGCGACTCCGAAATCTGCAGCGCTTCACCGATCTCCTTCAGTGTCATCTCTTCGTAGTAGTAGAGAGCAATCACGAGCTTCTCTTGATCACTTAGCCGATTGATGCACTCGAGAAGATTGTCACGCGCTTCCTCGACCTCCATGTCGTTGAGGACATCCGCCGCGCGTTCGTCCTCGATCATGTCCGCGAGTCCCGCAATGTCATGGTCGTCGTCGATGGTGACCGATTGATCTAGCGAGAGCAGCATGGAACCGCGGACCTCTTCCAAGACCCGGTTGAATTCGCCGGTTGAGAGATTGAGTTCTTTCGCCACCTCATGATCTGCGGCGGCGCGACCGAATTTCTGATCGAGCCTGCGAACCGCCTTCTCGACCTCTTTCGCCTTCTTGCGGACGCTGCGGGACACCCAGTCCAGTGAACGCAGCTCGTCTAGAACAGCGCCCCGGATGCGCCAGACGGCATACGTTTCAAACTTCGTCCCACGCGTTTCGTCGAACTTCTCCATCGCGTCAAACAGCCCGATCACGGCGGTATTCACGAGATCATCGCGTTCGATCGTTTTCGGCAGTCCCGTCGCGATCCGATCCACCACATACTTCACGAGCGGGGCATACTTGGCGAGCGCCTCATCCTTGGACATCTCGCGTACCGGGATCCCCGCCTCGGTGTTCTCCTGCGTATGGGCGGCCCTCCGGACTCCCATCCGCTAGACTCCTCTCCACGTCTTCGCCCAGCACGGCAGGGCCGGCTAGGCTTCTTCCTCGATCTCCGCTCTCGGTTCCTCGCTTCCCGTCATGAACCGCGCCGCAAGCGCGCGAGCAATGACGACTCCGAACAACTTCACGAGGAACGCGACAACGACTCCAGCTAACGCCGCGCGCAGGACCACGGTGAGGAATCCGACCCCGGTTAGATAGCCGATGGCGGCCACGACGAGCGCCACGAAGGCGCCGAGCAGGTTCGCCGATGCGGCAACGATGTTGGACATCTGGGGTAACCTCCGACTCGCAGATCCTGAAACGGGCGACAAAATCCTGGCCGTCAGCGGCCGACTCGCATGCAAAATGCAACTTGCGCGCCATCGTGGGCGCGGGGGCACTTCATCAATCTCCGCAGGCGCCGTGCGCTACAAACGCCCGCCCCAGGCTTCAGAGCGGCGTTTGACGGCGGCAGCAGCCTTTCAGATATCTCTGCACTTCTCCGGCCTGCCGGCGGCTGAAATCGACCGTTTGAGATGCGGCCGATCTCCGGACGAAACTTGGCCGTCGGGCGGGCAAACCGCACGACCCACAGCCCGCTCTCGGTGATCATCAGCCCCGCCCCGTCAGCACGAGGTCGGCAACCGCCTTTGAAGTCGCTTCGGAAATATCCTCCGGAACGTCTTGCCCCGCAGTGAGATAGTGAATCGGCAACCCGGAGCGAATCGCGACGGTGACCGCCCCTCCGTGGGCGGAGGTCTCGTCGAGCTTCGTCATGATCAGACCGGTCGGCTCGAGACGCGAGAAGACGCGGAGCGCGGCGAGGTTGTCCATCCGCTTTGCCACCGCGTTCAGCGCCAGCCAGGTCTGCATCGACGACTGGCCGGCGAGTAGCCGAGAGACTTCGTCGACGCCTTCCATATCCGAGCTGCTACAGCCCGTCGTGTCGACGAGGACGACGTCGGACGACCGTTCCGTCTTGATCGCGTTTGCGAGTGAAACCGGGTTGTGAACGGTGTGGAACGGGATCGAGAGCACTTCCGCGTAGAAGCCCAGTTGATGGGCTCCACCGACGCGGAACCGATCGGCGGAGATGAGCGCGACCGATCGTTTCTCGTGAAGGACGAGACGCGCGGCGAGCTTCGCGATCGTCGTGGTCTTACCGACCCCCGTCGTACCGACGAACGCGATCACCTGTTGGCCGCTCATCTCGTGGATTGGCTGACCGATCGGCACGTTGGCGGAGATCTCCGCTTCGACGGCCGCCTCGAGCGGCATCTCGCGCTCGAGCGCGCGCCGGATGATCACCGTAGCCATCCGGGCGTCGAGACCCGATTCGACCAACCGGATATGCATCCTCTGGCCTTCCGCGGAGAGATCTCTCGGGGTGTTCGCCATCAGGAGATCGGTCAGTGTTTGCAGACGGCCCTGGAGCCCCCTGAGCTCGTCGAAGAGCGTCGTTCGGCTCAGGCGCGGCCCTTCGACAGACGAGACGGCTTCGCCGCTCACCGGCGTCTCCGCCTGGACGACGGCCGGAGCGTTCTGCTTCAGCACGGCCGACGGGCGCGCGTCTTCCGCGCGCTGCGGCGAGTCATCGCGCGCGACGGCTTCGCCGCCGGGGGCGCTTTTTGCGGCCACGACCTCGAATGCGTCGCGGCCCGTGCCGATCCTGCGCGTGGCCAGAATGACGGCATCATCACCGAACTGTTGCCGCACGTCCGCCAGCGCCTGGGGCACCGTTCGCGAGGAGAACTTCTTGATTTTCATCATCCAACCTCAGCGTCGTGACACTTCGGATGCTCTCCACGCCCTGGACCTCCTGGTAGGAGAGCACCACCACCGCCGGGAATACCCGTGACATGAGTTCATAGAAATGGGGACGAACCCCTTGCGTACAGATAAAGATCGGAAGCTCCGTCGCCGTGAGACAGACCTTCACCGCCTCCCCTGCCCGATCGAGAAGCTGCTGCGTCTGTTCGGGCTGCAGGATGAGGCGGGGCTCCGCGTCGTCACGGACGATGTTCGAAAGCAGCGTCCGCTCCAGCTCCAGGTCGAGTGTGCACGCCTGGAGCACGCCCTTCGCGTCGGCGTACGTCTGAGCGATCCCCCGCCCGAGCGCCTGCCTGGCTCTTTCCGTGAGCTGAACCGCGTTCTTCACGTGCGGCGCCTCGTCGGCAAGCGTTTCGAGAATGGTGCCCAGGTCACGGATGCTGACCCGTTCACGTAGCAGGCGTTGCAGAACCTTCTGGACTCCACCGAGCGTCATCATGTTCGGGATGAGCTCGTCGATCGTGACGCTGTGCTCTTGTTTGATGTTGTCGATCAGGGACTGCACCTGCTGGCGTCCGAGAAGCTCGTGCGCGTGCTGTTTCACGACCTCGGAGAGATGCGTCGCGACAACGGCCGACGGCGCGACGACCGTGTAGCCGGCGACCTCGGCCGAATTGCGCTCCTCTTCCGAAACCCAGGTCGACGGCAAGCCGAATACGGGGTCTTGCGTCTCGAACCCGCGAATCGGCGTCTCGATGTTCCCGGGATTCATGGCGAGCCAGTGGTTCATCATGATCCGCCCCTCGGCGATCTGCACACCGCGGAGCTTGACCGCGTAGCTGTCGGGCCTGAGGCGTACGTTGTCGCGTATCCGCACGGGCGGAACGACGACACCGAGATCCATGGCCGTCTGCCGACGCACGAGCGTTATTCGGTTGAGGAGATCGCCGTCGTCGTTCTCCTCCACCAGAGGGATGAGCGCGTAGCCCACCTCGATTTCCATCGGATCGACCGACAGCAGGCGTTCGACCTTCTCCGGCGGTTCCGCCTTGCGCGCCTGCTCCTTCGCCTCCAGCTCCGCGGCCTCACGCCGGCGGGTGGAGCGGGCGGCAGCGCGTCCCAGGAACAGGACGAGCCCCGCGAGGACGGCAAACGGCAGGAGCGGCAGACCCGGAATGAGTCCGAGGATGAGCAACATGGTTCCCGCAATGCCGAACACGCGGGGATTGCTGGTCAGCTGTCCCCCGATCTCACGCGCGAAGTCGGTTTCGCTTTCGGCGCGCGTGACGAGGATGCCGGCGGCCGTTGAGACGACCAGCGCCGGGATCTGGGCGACCAGACCGTCGCCGACGGTCAGAAGCGTGAACGTCTTGAGCGCCTCGACAAACGGCATACCCAACTGGAGCACACCGACGGCGAAGCCGCCGAGGATGTTGATGGCGGTAATGATCATGCCGGCGATCACGTCGCCCCGGACGAACTTCGAGGCACCGTCCATGGCGCCGTAGAAGTCGGCCTGTTCGGTAATCTGCTGCCGGCGTTCCTTGGCCTCGACGTCGTCGATGAGACCCGAATTGAGGTCGGCGTCAATGGCCATCTGACGACCGGGCATGGCATCGAGGGTGAATCGCGCGGCCACCTCCGCGATGCGGCCTGCGCCCTTGGTGATCACGATGAACTGAATGATCGCGAGGATGAGGAAGATGACCAGACCGACCGCCGTGTTGCCGCCGACCACGAAGTTCCCGAACGATCCGATGACCTCTCCGCCGTATCCCCTGAGCAGGATCGAGCGGGTCGACGCGACGTTCAATGAGAGCCGAAACAGCGTCGCGATCAGGAGCAGCGTCGGAAAGACGGAGAACTTGACGGGCTGACGCACATAGAGCGTCACGAGCAAGATGATCAGCGCGAGCGCCATGCTCGTGATCAAGAGCAGGTCGATCATCTGCGTCGGGATCGGAACGACCATGACGCTCAGGATTAGCAGGACCGCGCCGGCGATCAGTGCATCGGGTAGACGTCTGTCCACGATCTATGCCTCCACGCTCGCGGGGTTGCCCACGCGTTGTCTCTTCAGGCGGTAGACGAACGCCAGGACCTCGGCGACGGCCTTGTAGAGCGACATGGGAATGGCATCCCCGACCTCCACCACGCGATGAAGTTGCCGGGCGAGCGGCGGGTTCTCGACGATCGCGACATCGTTGGTCCGGGCGATTTCCTTGATCTTCTCCGCCAGCCGGCGCATCCCCTTGGCTACGACGACCGGCGCGCTGTCCCGCTCGGGGTCATAGCGAAGGGCTACGGCCACGTGGATGGGGTTCGTGACGACGACATCCGCATCGGCCGTGTCCGAGAGCATTCTGTTTCGCGACATCTGCCGCATCAGGCTGCGCACCTTCGATTTGACGTGTGGGTCACCTTCGCTCTGCTTGAACTCGTCGGTGAGTTCCTTCTTGGACATCCGTATCGACTTCTCGAACTGCCATCTCTGGAAGGCGTAGTCGATGATCGCCAGGATGCAGAGCGCGAGCGCGGTGCGAAGTCCGAGTTCCAGTCCGACCTCGCCGACGGTTTTGAGAAACTCGGTGGTCGTCGTCCCGGCGAGCCCCACGAGATCCTCAAAACGCCCCCGAATGGTCAGGTATGCGATCGAGGCGATGATGGCGATCTTGATGAGCGACTTGCCCAGCTCGAAGAGACCCTTCGCCGAGAAGATCCGCTTGATGCCGTTGACGGGATTGAGGGAATCGAGCTTCGGCTCGAGCGGCTTCGCCGTGACGAGGAATCCGACCTGCATCACGTTCGAACCGATGGCAACGACCGCGAGCGGAATGGCCATCGGCAGGATCAGAACGGCGAAGAACTTCAGAAACGCGATGAACTGCGGATAGAAGGACTCGGTGGTCAGCGTGAAGTCCGTCGCGTTTCCCTGGAGCATCCAGATGAGCCCCCGCATGTTTCCGATGAAGTGCGGACCCCATACGCTCAAGAGCAACAAGCCGGCCATCAGAATGAGCGACGCGCTCACTTCCTGGCTTCTCGCGACCTTCCCCTCCTGGCGCGCTTTCTCGCGCTTCTTGGGAGTCGCGGGTTCATTCCGGTCTTCGTAGGATTCCTCTGCCATGGGGTCTCATCATCCATCTAGTGGTCAACGATTGGCCGGATTCGCCCCGACCGAGCGCTTCTGTCTGAATTAGCGCAAGTTACATGCCACGGAGCAGCACGCTGAAGTCCCGCTCCAGGCCCGTGAAGAGGCCCTCAAGGAGCCGTACGACGATGGGAAGGGTGGAGGTGATCATCATGAAGCCGAGACCGATACGGAGCGGGAATCCGACGATGAAGACGTTCATCTGCGGCACGGTTCTCGCCACGAGCCCCATTGTGAGATCCGTAAGCAGCAACACCGCCAGCGCCGGCGCGGCGATACGGATGCCGATGAGGAAGATCCCGAAACCCATGTCCACCATGTGCGACATCGTCATGGAGGTCATGGCGAATTCGCCCAACGGCACGACCTTGTAGGAGCTCACCACCGCCCGGAACAGCAAATGGTGGGCGTCGATCGCGAAGAAGATCGCAAGCGCGAAGAGACCGTGCAGCCGTGAGATGATGGAGATGTGTACGTTGTAGACTGGGTCGATCACGTTCACGATCGCGAGCCCCATCGCCACACCCACCATCTGCCCCGCGAACTCGACGCCGGCGAAGACCAGGTTCGCCGTGACGCCGAGAATGACGCCCGTCGCGAGTTCCTTGGCGACGAGTAACGCCAGCGGGAGCAGGCCGTCGATCTGGGGCACGGTGAACGTGGAAAAATGCGGCAACATGGCAACGGTCGCCATGAGCGTCACACCCATCTTCACGGGAAGTGGTATCCGGCCGTGCCGCCAGAGCGGCCCCGCCATCAGTATGCCGCCCACGCGAAACAAGACGGGAATGAATACGAGGAGTGTATCGGTCGACGGAAATCCCATCACGGACCTCCCATGCGGCCGATCCCTTCGAAGAGCTTGATGGTGAAACCGGTCAGCGTCTGCAGCATCCACGGCAGAAAGAGCACCAGGCTCAGGACTACGGCGAAGATCTTCGGCACGAACGTCAGCGTCATCTCGTGAATCTGCGTGACGGCCTGGAAGATGCTGACCATCAGCCCCGCCACGAGCCCGAAGAGAAGAATCGGGCCCGCCAGGCAGAACGCGGTCTGCAGCGCGCTCTTGAACAACGTGATGACCTCGCCGATACCCATTGCGGCAATTCTCCTAGTGGAAGCTCTGAACGACCGAGCGCACGATCAGATGCCACCCATCGACGAGAACGAAGAGCAGAATCTTGAACGGCAAGGAAATCATGGCCGGCGGCAGCATGAGCATACCCATCGACATCAGCACGCTGGCGACGACGAGGTCGACGATCAGGAACGGGACGTAGAGAACGAACCCGATCTGAAACGCCGTCTTCAGCTCGCTCATCATGAACGACGGCAAGAGCACGGTCATGGGGATATCTTCATGCGTCGACGGCCGATCGCTGCCTGAGATGTGCGTGAAGAGCATCAAGTCCTTTTCGCGTGTCTGCGCCAGCATGAAACCGCGAATCGGCTGCACCCCTGCCTCGAGCGCCTCCTGCTCTGAGATTTCGCCTCGGACCAGCGGTTGGATCGCCTCGTTGTTCACCTGCGTCCAGACGGGCGCCATCACGAAAAGCGTGAGAAAGAGCGCCAGGGTGAGCATGATCTGGTTGGGCGGCATGTTGGGCGTGCTCATCGCCTGCCGCAGGAACGAGAAGACGATGACCAATCGAGTGAACGAGGTCATCATCATCAGCACCGACGGAACCAGGCTCAGCGCGGTCAGCAGCAGCGCGATCTTGATTCCCGTGGCCACCTGTCCGCCCTCGGCGCCTCCGCTCAAGCTGAACGAGACGTTGGGCCACGCGACGGCCGCAGCCGGCGTCAGCACCAGAAGTAGGGCGACCAGGCAGCAGGTCCTCTTCATGACGCGCTTCCCTCGATGGCGCGAAGCTTGGTGATGACGCGATTGAGGAGCGGGGCGAAACCCTCCCTCTTCTCCGGATAGGCCTCGACAACGGCCGTTTGCGTGAGCTCTTCCGGCTCCTCCCACTCCGACAGCGCCGAGAGGCTGGTGGCGGTCGACCCGACGAGTATCCGGCGACCATCGACCTCGACGAGCAATAGACTGCTGCGCCGACCGATGGAAGCGCGGTTGAGGACACGAATCGCGGATCCGCCCACGCCGGAACTCTCGCGTCCCAACCAGCGCCGATAGAGCATCGCGATGCCCGCGATCAGAATGAGGATGACAACCAGCGCCCCACCGACACGAAGGAGCACCGGACCAAAAGACGGTGCCGCCACCCCCAACATGGGTCCGAGTGTGTCGCCGGTCGCAGCCGTCAGCTCAGGTGTCATGACTTCCTCCAGGCCCCTCAGGCGATCCGCCGCACGCGTTCGACCGGGTCCACGAGCTGCGTGACCCGGACGCCGAAGCACTCATCCACCACGACGACTTCCCCCCTGGCCAAGAGCTTCCCGTTGACCAGGATGTCGACTGGATCCGACGCGTTTTTCTGGAGGTCGACGACCGACCCCTGCCCGACCTTGAGCACATCCTGGACGAGCATCTCGCGACGACCCAGTTCGACGGAGAGTGTCAGCCGAACGTCGAGCACACGATTGATAGACGACGCCTCCGAGGGCGTCCCGTCGGTCTCGAAGTCCGGGAAGACGACGTGTTCGACGACGGGATCGTCTTCCTGACCACCCTCCGCCGACGGCGTCTCCGCCAACGACGGGGAGTCGTCCGAAGCCGATGGCTCATCGGCCGGCGCGTCCGTCGTGGTTGTTTCCTCCGAAGTGGTCTCTTCGGGCTCTATGTCAGGCGTCTTTGGGTCCGACATCTTTCCGCTCTCCTTCTGTCTTGGTTATCCGAACGGCACGCCGCTGGCCGCTTCGCCCGGGCCTCCCCCGGAATTTGGGGACACCCTCGACACGGACCTCGATCTCCTGTTCGCCCAACCGGTCCAGGCGGATGATGTCGCCTTCTTCCAGATCCAGAATCTCCCGGACGGTCAGAACGGAACGGCCGAGTTCGGCGGCCATGGTCAGCTTCACTCCAAGCAGCTCGCGTTCGAGCAGATCGACGCCTTCAACGGATTTCCACGGCTTGACCCGACTCGACGAACGTTTGTTCTCCACTTTCTTGATGACCGGCTCCAACGCCATGAGCGGGTAACAGATCGACATGAGACCGACAGATTTCTCGATCTTGATCTCGAACGTCACGAGCACGACGGGATCTGACGGGGCAAGAACCTGAAGAAACTGTGGGTTGCGCTCGAACGTCTTCAGTCCGAGTTCTAGCCTCTTCACCTCGCTCCAGGCTTCCTCCAGATCGGTCAGGCATCCCCCGATGATGCGCGTCATGATCGCCTGCTCGATCTGTGTCAGCTCACGCACGCCCGTGGGCAGCTCGCCGTCCCCGCCAAAGAGCCGCTCCACCATCGCCATAACCAGCGTCGGGTGTAGCTCGATCACGCCTTCCCCCTCGAGCGGGGTGAGCGGGAACGTGAAGAGTGCCGCCGGTGTCATCAATGACAGTACGTATTCTTTGTAGGTCATCTGGTCGATGCCCACGAGCTCGACCTCGACGATCGACCGCATGTGCCCCGACAGCGATGAGACCAGGCTGTAGAGAAAGCTTTCATGCACGGAGCGGATGCGGGTCACGAGCTCTTTCGATACGGGACTCGGGGCACTGAAATCGAATCCCGTGACCTTCTGCTCATCGCCGCGCTCGTCATCCGTGACAGCCGTCTGCTCGTTCTCGACATACTTGAGCAGGGCATCGACTTCATTTTGGCTCAGAACTTCCGACACGGTCTCGCTCCGACGCTACTGAATCACATACTCGGTGAAGTAGAGATTCGTCAGTTTGCCAGCATTGATCTTCCGGTTGAGACGAGACAGGAGCTCCTCACGGATCTCCTCCTTGACCTGCGCGTCAACCAGCTCATCCAACGTCCTGCTCGAGAACTCCGTGATGAAGAGATCGCGAAACTGGAAGCGCCGCTGCTCCAGCTCCGCGCCCACCGCGGCCTCGTCGATCGGGTACTCCAGCGCCGCCGCGACCCGAAGGAAACGGGACGCGCGCGTACCGGCCGGATTGATGACCAGGTCCTCGATCACGAAGAGCTCGCCGGGTTCCGGCACGGGCGGCGTCGTATCTTCGGTCGTCTCCTCCTCGGGCGCGACCTTGGGCCGGATCACCTTCTGGACCACCATGAACGACCCGCCCCCCATCACCGCGAGCATCACGACGAAAAGCACGATCTTGACGATCGGAGACGCGAAGAGAGAGCCCTTGGACTTCGCCTTCTCGGACGTCTCCTCGTCCTTTTTCCCCTCGCCCTCTTCGGCGGCCTCCGCCTCTTGTGCTTCGTTCTCTTCAGCCATTCCATCGCCTCCGTATCACGCCGACGGGCCCGGCATTACCGGCTCAGATTCATGAGATCTGCGAGTATTTCACTCGAGGTCTGGATGATCCGAGCGCTCGCCTGGAAGGCACGCTGCGTCACGATCATGTCCGAGAACTCGTTCGCGAGATCGACGTTACTCTGCTCGAGAGCCCCCATGATGACCGAGGTTCCCGGGATTTCAGACACGCTACGGATCGACGGCTCGCCGCTGTTCGACGACACCCTGTACAGGGCCTGGCCGGACTTGGTGAGCGCGGTGGGGTTGTTGAAGAGCGCCATCGCCAAATCCCCGACGATGTGTGTGACCCCATTCGAGTACAGCGTATGGATTGTCCCGGAGCCGTCGATCGCATAGTCCACGAAGTGACCCGTCGTGTAGCCGTCCTGGGTCGATTCGAGCGTCGTGCTCCCGGCCAGCGAGGTCAGACCTTCCGGGCTGCCGAGCTGCCCGTAGTCGATTCGCACTGACTGCGGCGCGCTGGCCCCCGTGTCCGGATCGAACGTAACCTCGCTCACGCCGCCATCAAACGTGAAGGTCGCGAGCGTGCCGTCGCTGAAGAAGGTCGCGCCACCGCTTCCCCCGCTCACGATGAGATCATCGCGCCCGTCCAGCTCGGCCTGCCACGTCCAGGCCAGCTCGTCAGTCACACGGGTGAACGTGAGGCGTAGCGCATGCGACTCCCCGAGGCTGTCATAAACCACGGTCTCCTGGACGATCTCCCCCGCGTCACGGGCGATTTGCTCCTGCGAAAAAGACGTGCTCACGTTGAAGAGCGACCGTTCGGAGCCGACGCCGTCTTCGGCGGTGAGTGACAGGAAGTTAATCGCGCCACTAATGCCCAGATCCGGGTCACCTTCGACGCGGATGCCGCCGTCTTCGTCCACCGACGCGTTCCCGGCCGGCAGACTCAGCTCGGTCTCGATGAAAGCGAGAAAGTCGGCCACAGTAGCCCCCGCCCCCACGGCGAACGTCTGGTTTATATCCGTCTCGCCGACAATCGCCTCGAGAGAAATCGTATCGCCGTCGAAGAGAAGCTGTTCCGTTCCGCCCGGCGTGCGGAGATCGGTGAGCAGCGTTGCCGAGGTCATGGCATCGCCGGTGATCGCGTCCGCCATTTTCCCCGAAAGAAGCACGGTCGCGAGCGCTTCGGAATCGAGCGTGAAGTTGCCCTGCAGCACGAGTTCCTCCGTCGCGCGCGCCGGGTCGGTCTGGTTGAACGGAATGATGAGTTCCCCCAGCGCCGAATCGTACCGCCCGGCCTCGTTGTTGTACGAATAGCCTTGCACGATATTGCCGCTGCCCGAGTGGGTGATCCGCCCGTAGGCATCCACGGTGAATGTGCCGGCCCGAGTGTAGAACTGCTCTTCTCCATTGCTGACGACGAAGAGCCCCTCGCCCTGGATCGCAAGGTCATTCGCGTTGCCGGTCGTTTGAATGTTGCCTTGGCCGAAGTTCGTCGTGATCGCGTTGACGCGAACGCCGCTTCCGACCTGAATCGGATTGACGCCGCCGCGGTTCGCGCCGGGACCGGCGCCACCCTGAAGCGTCTGGCTGAACGAGTCACCGAACGAGACACGTGAGCCCTTGAAGCCGACCGTGTTCACGTTGGCGATGTTGTTACCGATGACGTCGAGCCGAACGATATTCCGGTTCAGGCCCGAGACACCGGAGTAGAGGGAACGAAGCATGATATCCTCCTCACCCGTCACGGGTGGCGTTGGCACGTCACTCCGTTGACGCGGCGTTGATCTCGAGAACTTCTGAGAGCGTGACCCGTCGATCGCCGATGAGCAGATAGGTCACGCCGCCGTCGAACCGCACTCCGGTCACCCGACCTGTTACGAACGTCGTCGCGTCTAGCACTCCGGACTCCGTGTTCTGGGTAATCTTGATCCGATATGTTCCCGGCGCTGCGTCGTGACCCGAGTCGTCTTTTCCATCCCACTCATATTCGTTCCAACCGCCATCGAGACCATCGACGGTTTCCGTTCGAACGACGGTTCCGTTCTCGTCCAGCACCTGGACTTGGGCACTCCCGCTCGACGGCAACAGAAACTCGATGGTCGCAGGCGACTTTCCGTCGAAGCTGAACGAATCGCCGATGGCCTTGATTTCTTTGCCGATCAGCGTCGTCGCCATGGCGTTATTGACGGACTCCGTGGCGGCAAGATCCGCCTGGAACGAAGCGTTCAGGCTCTGCATTTCCTCCAGCGTGCTGAACTGCGCGAGCTGCGCCAGCATCGCCTCGTTGTCCAACGGATTGAGCGGATCCTGGTGCCGCATCTGTAGCAGCAAGAGGTTGAGAAACGCCTCTTTGCCCATCGACCCCGCGGCACCCAACGGACTCGCTGTGCCTCCGACTGTGGATGTCGATATCTCCATCGCTCCAATCCTTCCTTAAACCTTGACGTCCACGATCGTGGACGGTTCCGGAGAAGCCGCGGCCTCGTCGTCGTCCGCTTCGCCGTCCGCCTCATCCGAGTCATCTCCGTCCTCGAACTCACCGTCCGCGCCACCGCGGGTCTCGAACGACTGCGCGTCGCCGCGCCCCGAGCGTACGTCAACCGTGAAGTCCGTAACCTCCAGACCCTGCTCCGACATCATTTCCGTGAGCTGGGCCTGATTGGCAACCAGCGCGTCGCGGACCGCCCGGCTTTGAACCTCGAAGAGGAGCCTGAGGGCACCGTTCTGCTCGACCAGCCGCACCTGCACGCTTCCGAGATCCGGAGGATGCAGATCCAACCTCGCCTCGCTCGCGCCGTCCCCCAGGGCGCGAATGAGGATCGATCGCACGTCGGTCGTGAGGCGCGTCATGTCGCTCTTGAGAACCAGCAGCTCCGACTGCGGCTGCGGAACGTCCGTCAGAGTCGGGACGGACTGTGGCATGGCTTCCATCGACGGGGTCGCGCTCAGTCCAACCACAGCCGACACCGGCAGCGCCACACGCGCCGCACTTGTCTCGCCGGGCGGACCGGACGACATCATTTCGGCGATCACCTCGCGCGTCGCATCCGCGACCGTCACGCGAGGCGCCGCGTTCTGCGTCGACTTCGACGCCAGCTTCAGTTCGGGAAACACGGGTTGTCCGGGCTTATCCTGTGTCGGTGCTTGATGCTCCTTGCCGGCGCTTCCACCATCGTGCCCCGGCTTCCAGTCAGCCGCGCCTCCGGCACGGGGGGCCGTGCCCCGGGTCGCTTCGGGGGTCTCGGTCGCCACCACACCCGGAACCGGCGCAGGCACGGCTTTTTCACCCGTTGCCGGAAGTCCCTCGACGATGGCCTCGATCCCCGGCGCGCCGGAAGACTGCCAGCCAAGCGCGTTGGGGTTCCCTGCGCCCGCGGGTCGTGACATCACTGCCGGCCCCGGCTGCGGCTTCGGCTGCCCGGGGTTGTTGTCCGGAACGACAGGCGCGTTCTCGCCCTGGCCGGGCAGAGGTGCGGGAGCCGTCCCCTTCGCGGAAGCGTTTGCCTCTACCGCCTGCGCGGCCACCGTCCGGGGGAGCGACGATACGTTCGGGACTCCCGTGGCCGTCCCGTTCTCGGGTGCGGCGACCGATTCACCGGCACCGACAGCCCCTCCGAACCGGTTCTGCCCCGCGCTTGAACCGACGCCGCCCTGCGGCGCCTGAGACTGCGGATTCGTGCTCGGGTTGCTCACCGTCGCGCCGAAGAAGCCGAGGAAGTCACCGTCCGGTTTTCCGGCACGATCGCCCGGCGACCCTCCACCCTTGATGCCGCGCCCGCTGACGGGCGGGATGTCCTGCATCAGTTCACTCCTCTTTGCTTCCCGTCCGTGGGCGCCAACATGGGGCCGCTGAGCCGCGCCGCTCGCGCCGGGTCCATGACGGCAAGGACCTCGGCCGCCTCGCGCTTCTTCAGCGACTTGACCAGATACTCCACGCTCTCGTCATCAAGGTAGGCGATGATCTCCGCCATCTGTTCGGGCTCGATCGACCCGAGGATCTTGGCGAATGCCTGACGCTCCGCGTCCCGCCTCTCCTCCAGCGTGGTTTCAAACGTCATCAAATCGTCCAGCAGCGCCTGGATCTCCTCGCTCATGCGGGAGAGTTCCCGTCTCTCGGCGGCGATCCGCTCCTGAAGTGCCATGAGTGAGTCGCTAGCTGCCTGGACGCTCTTTTCCCGTTCGTCCAGGCCGGCGACGATGAGCGAGTCCACGACGTCCCAATGGGGCGCCGGCTCGCTCGGAGAAGACATGGCACCGGCCAGTTGCTCCTGGATTCGCGTCTTGACCTTCGGCACGATGAAATCCTGCAACGTGCCCGTCGCGACCAGCATCCCGATGAAGACGAGAGGAAAGAGAATCAAGCTGATCACCAAAATGCGTGTCATCGGATCGTCCTCCGCCGACTAGACTCTCGCTCGTCGGCGTCGTTCTGCTCACGACGAAGTTCCTCACGCATGTGTCGCCCCTCTTGGCGTTCACGGAGCCGGTCCAGCACTTTGCGGTCCACACGTCGCTCATCGAGGGCGACGCGTTCTTCTTCCTGCTGACTACGCCGGCCCTCGACCGACTCGCCCGCACGAGCGACCGAGTCGCCCACGACGGCGACGGCGTCCAAGGCGTCGAGCAAGGCGTCCGGCGAGGGATTCTCCTCCCGCAACCGATCGAAGCGGTCAATCGCGGACTGTTCGGCCGCGTGTCGCTCGCTCATCACCCGCTCGGCGTCCGCGAGGGCCGCCTGGGCCCGCGCGAGCCGCCCGCGCTGGATCCGCTCCTGGGAGCGCGCCAAGCGCTGAAGCGCCTGCAGGCGGAAACGAAACCTACGCATCGTCCGCCTCCTCAGATGTCCAAGCCTCTACCTCCGCCGCGAGTGACGTCAGCGCGTTTCGCGTCTCCGAGAGCTTCGCGGGCTCGGATATCGCTTGTCGCGTAATCGCGATCACGCGCGGCAGGAAGTAGATGGCTCGGTCCAGATCCCGGTTCTGGCCGCTCCTGTAGGCACCGACCGTCACGAGATCTTCGAACTGCGCGTAGGTCGCGAGTAGGGTTCGCAGCGTCGCATTCGCATCCAGCTCTTCGCGGCTACTCACGGCATTCATGACACGACTCACGCTCGCGAGGATATCGATGGCCGGATAGTGATTGCGGGCAGCCAGATCGCGTGACAGCACGATGTGACCGTCCAGAGTGGCCCGTGTGGAATCGGCGATGGGATCATTCACGTCGTCCCCTTCGACGAGCACCGTGAAGAACGCCGTGATGCTACCCTTGGCCGCCGTGCCCGCCCGTTCCAGAAGAGGGGGAAGAAATGCGAATACGGATGGCGTGTATCCCCGGCTCGTGGCCGGCTCGCCGATGGCGAGACCGATCTCCCGAAGCGCCATGGCGACCCGCGTGACGGAATCCATGAGCAACATCACGTCGCGCCCCTCATCGCGGAAGTACTCCGCGATCGTCATCGCGGTCTGCGCCGCCTTGACGCGCACCAGTGCGGGCTCGTCAGAGGAAGCGACGACGACCACACTTCGGGCCAAGCCCTCCTCACCGAGATCCTTCTCGATGAATTCGCGGACCTCGCGTCCGCGCTCTCCGATGAGTGAAATCACATTGACGTCCGCATCCGTGTTTCGACCGATCATCCCGAGAAGCGTCGACTTGCCCACGCCGCTGCCCGAGAGGATCCCCAGCCGCTGCCCGCGGCCACAGGTCATGAACCCGTCGATCGCGCGAACGCCGGTCGAGAGAGGTGCCTCGATGCGAACACGCTCGAGCGGATCAGGCGGACTGGCGTTGACCGGCCGCCCGGCGTGCGTCGCGGGGATCACCCCGCCGTCCCGCGGTTCACCGAAAGCATTGAGCACGCGCCCCTGAAGCTCGTACCCGACGGGAACCGTGAATGGCCGATGCGTCGCGACCACCTCAGCGCCCTGCGCCATGCCACCTGTCGGACTGAATGCCATGAGCTGGACTCGCTCACCCCGAAATCCCACGACCTCGGCGAGAACCGGGTCGGCGTTTCGCGACACGCGAATCTCGCACAGATCACCAATGCCGACTCCCGGTCCCCTGGATTCGATGACGATGCCGGCGACCTTTTCGACCTGGCCGATCTCCCGCATCAGCGTTCGTTTCCGAAGCGCCGTCCGGTACTTCGTCATTTCAAGCGGCGCGACCATGCAAAACCTCGTGGAAGAGAGCAGCCGCTTCTTCCAGCTGAGTGTCAATTCTTGCGTCGAGCTTCCCGGCTTCGGTTTCCACCACGACACCGGTTGCCGGCACGCGTCGATCCGGAACCCATCGCACGCCGGTAGGCGACGACACGAGTAGGCCGATCTCATCAGAGATGGCCCGAAACGCTTCCAGCCGCTCGGGAGCCACACGCACCCCCACCTGATCTCGATCCGATACCGAGTGCAGCGCCTGGCGCAGAATCGGCAGCGCGACTTCAGGATCGCTCTCCCACTCCCGCGCGATGATCTTTCCGGCCAGATCGAGAGCGAGCCGACCGACTTCGGCCTCGACACCGCGAAGGTATTCCTTTCGAGCCGCGAGAAGCGTTTGGCCTTGCTTCTCGAGCCAAGCGATCTGGCGCTCGAACTCTTCCTTGAAGCGCGCGCGTGCCTCCTCCGCCCCCGCCTCGACGCCTCTCTGGAACTCCGTCTCCAGCTCGCGCCTTCGCGCGTCGGCGTCGGCGTCACGGCGCAGGCGCTCCGCGGTCGATTCGCCGACCAAATGTCGCGGAGCAGCGCTCTCCCGCGCTCCGCGCACGATGTTGGAGGTCTTGGTCTTAGACAAAGACGTCCTCCTCCTCGGTTCCGCGCTCGATCGTCACCTGACCGCTGTCCTCCAGCTTCCGGATCACCTCGACGACCTCCGTCTGCGCTTCTTCCACGACGCGGAGTCTTACGGGCCCCATGATCTCGATCTCTTCTTCCAGCATCTCTCGCGCGCGCGCTGACATGTTCTTCAGGATCTGCTCCTTGACCGTGTCCGATGCCGCCTTCATGGCGAGCGCGAGTGTCTTGGTCTGAAGCTCCTTGAGCACGCGCTGGATGTCCCGATCACCGAGAAGCTGGATGTCCTCAAAGACCAGCATGTGCTTGCGGATCTCATTGACCATGTCCGGATCCATCGGCTCCATGCTTCCGAGGACGTGCTTCTCGGTCGTGCGGTCGACGGTGTTCAGGATCGTCGCGACCGCCTTCGCCCCGCCGACCTCGGACTTTCCCCCACCGCTGAACGAGAAGCTCTGATTAAGCACCTGCTCCACTTCCTTGAGCATGTCCACGGAGACGTTATTGAATCGCCCCATCCGCCTGGCCACGTCGGGCTGCAAATCCTTCGGGAGCGAGCTCAGCACTACGCCCGCGAGCTGTGGCTTCACATGCACGAGAATGAGCGCGATTGTCTGGGGGTGTTCATTGCGAATGAGGTTCGCGAGTTGCCCGGAATCGATGTGATTGAGCCCTTCGAAACCGGGTTCGCTCATTGCCTCCTCGACCTTCTTCACGAACTCGAGCGCCCCCTCTTCGCCCTTTACCTTCACGAGGACCTCACGCGCATAGTCGATGCCGCCGTCCCCACACACCTCGGACGATCCGACGAGCTCACTGAACTCATCCAGAACACGCCGTCTCGTCGCCTGCGTGATCCGAGTCTGGTGGCTGATCTCAAGCGTCAGAGCCTCCACCTCGCGGTCGCGCAACCGCCCAAAAATCTTGGCCGCGGCGTCGGCTCCGAGCGTCGCGAGCAAGATCGCCGCCTTGGCCTTGCCGCTGAGTCTCATGTGTTCAGCTGATGGCATCAGTCCTCTTTCAGCCAAGCGCGTACGAGCTGGCTAACCTCCGCTGGACGGGTCTCGGCGAGTTGGACGAGGTCCTGCTGGATGCGCAGGTATTTCTCTTCCTCGTTTGGTCTCTGCACCGCCGGTTTCTCGCGGTTCTGCCCCACGACCTCGATTTGTCGATGCATGGCGCCGCTGGCCTTCTTGAAGAAGTTCCGCACCATCAGCGCGAGCAACAGAAGGATCAACACCTGGCCGACGCGGTTGAGCACCTGATACATGAACTGGGTGCGGTCAGCCTTGGAGATCGCGCCCCGCTCCTCTTCGACGAACTCCGTGTCGAACGCCACGTTGTGGACCTCGAGAACATCACCGCGGGTATCGTCGAAGCCGATCGCAGTCTTGATGATCCCGGTCAGCCGGTTCATCTCTTCATCTGAGCGCGGAACGTATTCGCGCTCTCCGTCGTCGTTCGTCGCGTAGGTTCCGTCGAGCAGCACCGCCACGGTCAGCTTCTTGATGCCGCCCACGGGTAGAATGGAGCGCTCTTCGGTCTTGGAGATCTCATAGTTGGTGACGATGCTCTCGTTCTTCGAGTCATCTTCTCCCTGCTGCCCTTTGATCCGCTCCTCGCTTCGGATCGCCGGGTTCTCGGCGTCGTAGGTCTGTGTGGTTCGCTCGATCTGCTCGAAATCCAGATCGACGTTGATTTGTGCGGCGACCTTTCCGTTGCCCAGAACCCCCTCGAGCATCTGCACAACTTTCTTACGCAGATGAGACTCCACGCTCGCCCGAAGATCGAGCTGCGTCGATGTCGCTGCGGCGAGCGATCCATCTTCAGCGTTCTTGGAGAGGATGTTTCCGTACGTGTCGACGACCGTGACGTTCTCGGGCTTGAGCCCCTCCACCCCGGCCCCGACCAGCCTGACGATCCCGGCAACCTGGTTGGTGTTCAGCGGGCCCTTGAGTCGCACGACGATCGACGCCGTGGCTTCTTTTTGCTCCTCGGCGAAGAGAGACTCCTCGGGGATCACGATATGCACGCGCGCCGCGCGAACCTCGCTCAGGCTCTGGATCGTCCGCGAGATCTCACCCTCGAGCGCGCGACGATAGTTGAGCTTCTGGACGAAGTCCGTCAGACCGAACGTGCCGCCGTCGAAGATCTCATAGCCGTTCGCCCCTGACTCGGGCAGGCCGTTGACGGCCAGATCGAGCCGCGACTCATACACGTGGCGGGACGGAACGAGCACGGTGCGCCCACCGTCTTCCAGGCGATAGGGGATCTTCTCCGCCCGGAGCTGATCGATGATCTCGCCCGCGTCTCCCGGATCCAGGTTCGCGTAAAGAACCGTGTAGTCCGGCTCGCGCGCCCAGACCATGAACATCACCATCGCCAGAACGAGCGCGCCGCCCACCGAACCGATGAGCAGCCGCTGGTTGAGAGTGAGTCGCTCCCAGACCTGTCTGATTGCGTTCATTCAGATCCCGTCCGCTGAAAGGTTACATCGGTGTGCGGAGGACCTCTTGATAGGCCCGCACTAACCGGTCTCTCACTTCGAGCATGAGGCGAAAGGCGATTTCCGCCTCTTCCTGTGCCAGAACCACCTCATGCAATGGAACATCTTCACCGCGCACGAACTCTTCAACGCGTTCCGATGCGTTCTGCTGAAGCTCGTTGACTTCGGAGACCGCATTGCCGAGCGTCTCGGTGAAGGACGGCCCTTCCGAGTGCCCCGCCTGACCTGTCTGTCCCAAGCCCTTTCCCGAATCGACTTCCGAGGGAAATCGAAACGGAAGAGGCGTAATCCGGTTGTCACTCATGACGGTTCCCTCTCACTAGATGCCGATCCGCAGCGTGGCGTCGGCGGCGTCCTGCGCGGCCCGCATCGCGGCGAGATTGGCCTCGTATGCCCGCGCGGCGCCCATCAGCCCAACGAGCTCCTGCACGATCTCGACATTCGGCATCCGAACGTAGCCGTCCTCGTTCGCGTCGGGATGCGCCGGGTCGTATACGGTCGTTCCCTCCGACGGATCTTCGAGGATCCCGGCCACCTCGACCGTCGACGCTTCCCGCCGGGCCACACTCGGTGAGCCTCCGGCCAGGTGAGTCCGGTTGCCGCGACTCAGGCTCAGCGCGGCCTGCAATTCCTCGCCAAACGTCGGGGCGGCCGACGTCCGCGCTTCCCGGAGAACGACCTCTTTCCGGCGATAGGGACCCCCTTCTTCCGTCCGGGTCGTCGACGCGTTCGCGATGTTCTCCGCGATGACGTCCATGCGAAGACGCTGGGCCGAGAGGCCTTGAGCGCTGATCCGCATGCTGGTGAAGTTCCCGATCCACTCAGTCATTCCCTTGATCTCCGCTAGCCGCGCGAGCGGCTGATCGCCTGGTTCAGGAGCTTGTACTGCCGGCTGGCAAAGGTCGCGAGCGCACGGAACTGGACTCGGTTCCGCCCCAGCGTCGCCATCTCCTGCTCGATGTCCACGCCGTTGACCCCGTTTGGAAGCTTGCTCGACTCCGCGGCAACGACGCGCGGCTCGACCTTTCGCTCGGACGCCGATAGATGGCCCGCCTCAGTCCCGCTCAAGCGAAGCCGCGAGCTCGGTTCCCGCAGATGTTCCTCGAACGAAACGCGTTTCGGCATGTAGCCCGGCGTCACCCCGTTCGCGATATTGGTCGCCGTGACGCGATGGCGCATCTCAGCCACGTCCATCCCCTGGCGAAGCCACGGAAACGCGCCGCGAGAGAAGAGCACCTTTCGGATCACGCCAGACCTCCGATCAAAACGCAGTGACACACAATGACTCGAACTGGCATGAGGCAAGTCGCGTGCCACCCGGCACGCGAGCTCGCCCATGCCAATTAGGAGTTAACGCATTTAATTACACCGACTTACAGATGCAAGAGTGAAAGCTGGACCGGGTCGGCCCGGAGAAAGTGGACGCTGGGTGGTCAGGCGGCTGAGAGTCGTCCGCTCAAGCGGCCAGGCATTGACCGGTAAGGGCTCAACGGGCGGCGTCGGACCGCGCAATGGCGGCGAGGCGCGCCTCCGCCTGTTCCGACCAGAACGAGCTAGGGTGGGCGATGCGGAGAGACTCGTAGGTCTCCGCCGCCTTGGCATATCGGCGGGTCCTGTAGTAGCAGTTGCCGAGCTGAAACTCCGCCCAGGATCTGTGCTCCGCGGAAGCGGCTTCGAGCCCCGCGATCAGACGGTACTTCTCAGCGGCGGCCTCGATGAGCCCCGCGCGGAAGAGGTTGTCGGCGGCGCGCAAGCGAAGCTCGATCGCCAGCTCTGGATCGGTCCCGAACAGGAGTCTGGCCGCGAACACATGCTCACGCGAGGCGCGCGCATACCCCCCCTGTCGCTCATGACACAGTCCGACCGCGCGATGAAGCAAAGCCGCCTCGGGCGCATCGGGATCGGCCAAGAGCGCGGTCGCGAGTAGATCGAGAACACGCTCGGACTCCGCTCCCGACTCAGCCAGGAGAAGACCGAGTCGGCCTCCGAGTCGGGATAGGGCGCGGCAGGGCGCGAGCCGAGCGGATGCCTTTTCGTATGCCAGAGCAAGATCATCACTCGACGCCGCTTGCGCACCGCACTCGACGAGATCGGCCAAGCAGACCTCCAGGAGCGAGTCCGGCGCCGCGGCGTCGTCCAACACCAATGTGACATGCTCGAGCGCCTGGCGTCCAAGTCGCAGATCGCAGAACACCCTCACCGCGAGACCGTGTCCCTCGGGTGCGGCGGGCGTGGTCGGATAATGGTGGAAGAGACGAGAGAGGCGGTCCAAGCACTCGCGATAGTCGCCCGCGGCGAATAGGAGCTCCGCCTCATCCAAAAGGTCTCGCCCTCGACGATCCCATAGCGCGAGCTGGCGCCGGCTGATGATTTCCGGTGACGGATTAAGCGGACCGCGGAGATCGATCTCCTCTGGCTCGATCGGTTCGGCATCCGAAGTCGTCGGGAACGGTTCCACGTCGACCGATAGCGAATCCTCTGCAGTCGGTGGTGGCGGCAGGCTGCCGATGCGGAAAGTATCGCCGGGCTCGGTTCCTTCACGCGTAATCACGAGAAGAGGTCGACCAGAGGAGGTTTGGAGCTCCCACGGCGCCGGCTCGACGAGATCCAGCACGATCCGCGTGGTAGCCCCGCCGGATCCCGACCGAAACTGGCGGGTTCGCACACGTTCGATGCCCCACTTCCCGATCGGAATGGTGCTCAGATAGGGGGCTCCTGGAAGCGCCGACACACCCGGCAGATCGAGAACGAGTCGATACGGAGACTTGAGTTCGAAAACGTCAGGGGGGACGACAGGCGGAAGCTCTAGCACGACCCGACCGGGTTCGCGGGCTATGCTGAACCCCGTGATTTCCGGATAGGGATCAGCCGTCGAGACCTCGCTGAACATCAGAACGGCGGTCACTATCAGCGCGAGATATCCCTTCATGCCGCGCGGCCCTTCTCTCGGGGAGATGTGGCCCCTTCCTCGACACCGAGGCGATGATCGCGAAGGATTGCCGAGATCGCCTCACTGGTGTTCCTCCAGGCTTGGCCCTTGATGACGCGAATGCGCCCCCCCTCCCGCATGGGGAGGAGCCCCTGCCCAACGGACGCAAGGAGCGCGTGCCCCGGGGCCAGATGATCCCCCACGGCCGCCGCGAGAACGCGCCACGGCGTGCTGCGGTGGAGACGATGCGCCAATGGAGCGATGAACCAATCCGGGGAGTCCAGGAGCCCGAAAATCGACCTAGCGTCCGACCCGCCGACCGTCCGCAGATGAGTTGCGAGTGCGGCGACTTCCCCGATCCCCGCGCCGATGATCTGGACGTCCGCATCGGAATGACCGTCACGATCGAGGGTCACGCAGGGAATCGCCTCGGAAGCGCGCAACAGGTGACGAAGATGGCCGGCCAGCGACGCTGAAGGGAATCCGTTCTGATCATCGATCGGCAGATATCCGACCGCTCCAAGAGAAAGCGCGTCCAGAACGCTCTCGACCTCCGGCTTGTCCGCCAGAACGACGACCGGAACGGTAGCCGCCGACCTCAGCACGCGGAGCATCGTGAGCCCATCCAGCCGCGGCATCGTCGTGTCCATGAGGACGACGTCGGCCTGCTCGTGGCGCAGCCAACCGAGGGCCTCCGCCCCATCTCCGGCACTGCCGACGAGGTCGAGATCCTCATCGAGACTAAGCTGTTCCTCCAGATTGGAGCGACGATCCGCCCGTCCATCGACAAGAAAAACGCGTATGCTCCGCGGATACTCCATCAGCACCCGAAGGATCCTTCCTTCAGTGGTGGTGACGGCAAGCCACCACCCACAAATTCTTGACCGTAGGACAAGAAGTGTGCAGCCCCGCCCCCCACCTTCCGTGGCGACCGGACGGCACCGTCACATCAACGGTGCGCCTGGCGGGACTTTGCGCCGTTTCGGGCACACAGCTCGGCACGGGCCGAACCTCGTGGCCCTGAGAACGCAAACGATATGCCAGAGATGAGTTAGGCCCGCACTTCTCACCAGGTCTCGTCGCGAGGGCGCGAAAGCGCGTGCAGATTCAGGTCGCACGGAGCGGAAGGCGACGCAGACCTACCAGGCGGTATGTCGAGGAGGCCGCAACGAGTACGCCTTGGAGATGCGCGCGCTTTCGCGCCCGCAGCAGGGAGCTGGCGAGAAACTCGGGTCAGGACGCGCCGGCGGAGTCCCACGTCTGAGGCGTGTCCGCGGACTCGGATTGGCTGTTCTGAGCCGCTTCCTTGAGCTTGGTTCTCAGCGTCTGTCGCGAAATCCCCAGAAGCTGGGCGGCACGGGTCTTGTTGTCACCCGTGAACGCCATGGCCCGCTCGATCCCCCAGTACTCGAGCTCCGAGAGGGTCGGAACTCGGTCCGGAGAGAAGACCCCCGGGTCCTTCCGCTCGTAGGCAGCGGCCGCCTCGGGCGCCGGGGCAACTCGGTCCGGCCCAGAGGTGAAGACCGTCTCCGGAAGATGTGCCGGCTGTATTTCGTCACCGTCCATCGTGAGCATGACCCGCTCGATCACGTTTCGGAGCTCGCGCACGTTGCCGGGCCATGCGTGAGAAACCAGAACGTCCATCGCGTCCGGACTGATGCGGCCCACGCGACGATGGAACTCGGAGTTGAAGCGGTCAACGAAGTACTTCACCAGGACCGGGATGTCCGGGCGCCGGTCTCGGAGAGGTGGAACGGTGATGGGAATAACGGAAACGCGATAGAAAAGGTCCTCGCGGAAGTTTCCGCTCTGCACCATCGTCGGCAGGTTGGTGTTCGTCGCGGCTACCAGACGAACGTCGACTTCCTTGTCATCCGTGCCGCCGACCCGCCGGATACGCCGCGTCTCCAGCACGCGCAGAAGCTTGGCCTGCACGCTCTTGGACATGTCACCGATCTCATCGAGAAAGAGACTTCCACCGTTGGCCATCTCGAACAGACCGGCTTTCGAGCGCCGCGCGTCCGTGAACGCGCCCCGCTCGTGCCCGAAGAGCTCGCTCTCCAGCAAATTCTCGTGAATCGCGCTGCAGTTCACATCGACGAACGGGCCATGACTCCGCGCGCTGTGGAAATGAATCATCCGGGCGATCAGCTCCTTGCCGACACCCGTTTCACCAGTGACCAAGACCGTCGACGCTCCGCCCGAAGCCACCTTCTTCACGAGCTCGAGCAGTTCCCGCATCTTCGGGTCGTCACTGACGACGAAGTCCACGCGGTAGCGCTGCTTCTGTATTTCCCTCAGACGGGACACCTCACGTTCCAGCTCCACGGCGGCAAGTCCATTGCGCATGATGAGGTCGAGCTGATCCAGATCGAGCGGTTTGGAGAGATACTGATAGCAGCCCAGCCTAGCCGCCTTGACGGCTTGATCGAACTGGCCGTACGCCGTCATGATGATCACGACCACGTGTGGATAGCGCTCGTTGATTCGGGCGAGCAGTTCGAGACCGTCCTCCCCGGACTCCTTCAGCTTCTGATCGAGCAGGACCAGATCGATCGGCTCCCGCTCGAGAATGCCAAAACACGCCTCCCCGTTCGCAGCCGTATGGACTTCCGCGTAGTCCCTCTTGAAACGCTCCGAGAGCGAGAAGCGGATGTTCTTCTCGTCGTCCACGATCAGTAGCCGAAGGCGACTCGTATCGATGCCCACTTCGTTCACCGTGCTCTCCTATCAACCGGGAGGTCCAGAAAGAACGTCGTTCCCTTGCCCTCTTCACTCACCACCGATAGGAACCCGGCGTGCTCGCCGACGATCGTCTGGCTCACGCTCAGGCCGAGCCCGAGACCGTCCGGCTTGGTGGTGAAGAACGGATTGAACACTCTCTGCATATGGTCCGGAGAAATGCCGGGTCCCGTGTCGCGCACCCGGATGCGGACGAAGTCGCGATCCACCCTCTTCGGCGCCTCCGAGAAGCGGTCTCCGGAGCGACGGCCGCTCCGGCCGCCGACAACGAGCCGCCGGGTGAACGGCTGAACCCCGATCTCGAGCCGCCCCCCTTCCTTCTTCATCGCCTGGATCGCATTCTGAACAAGGTTGTGGAGGACCTGCTGGATTTGATCGGGGTCATGCCAAATCTCGGGGAGGTCGGGCGAGATCTCTGAGTGGATGGAGATCCCGGCGTCGTCCGCCGGTTTGGCCACCAACGTCAACACTCGATCCAGGCATTCGCCGACGGCGCCCTTCTGCATGCGCGGCATGCTCGGTCTCGCGTATTGCCGAACCTGATTGGCGAGTCGGCTGAGCCGATCGACTTCCTCCATGATCACCGAGATGAACTTCTGCGACTCTTCGTCATCGACGAGTCGATCACGAAGGAGCTGCGCGCATCCGCGGATCCCGGTCAGGGGGTTCCCGATCTCATGCGCGATGCCGGCGGCCAGCTCGCCGATCGTGGCCAATCGATCACGGTGGCGAACCCGTTCCTCCATGCTCTTGATGTCCGACAGGTCCCGGAAGATCCCCACCGCGCCGAGCACGCCACCGTCCCGGGAGCGGATCTGCGACAGCCTGAGATCGACCGGAATCTCGCGACCGTCGCTCCGCCGGACCCAGAGCTCGATCTCGGGCATGTCACCTTTCAGGCCTTCGAGGAGGACGTTTTCGCCGTCGACGAGTGTGCGAAAGACGCGGAGGGCATCGGCACCGACCGCTTCGCCGACTGAGATGCCGAGAATCCGCTCGGAGGCCGGATTAAAGTAGATGACCCGGCCCCACGGATCGATCGCGATCAGCCCCGTCGAAACATCTCTGAGAATCGAGCGACTGAATTCATACGAATGGAGGATTCCGCTGAGCTCCGTGCGCGCGGCGAGCGCGTAGCCCAGCACAGGCGGCATGTCCTTCCAGAGTGCGACCGCATCCTCTCGCCGGGCGGAGAATACGATCGCTCCCGCAACCGCATCCTTGATCCTGATCGGAAGCGCCCAATCCGGATCAAGCGCGTCGTCGTCGCCGGGCGAAGTCGGTAGCGAGAAGCACGCCTCGGCGGCGATCAGGTCAGGGCCCCCGAGTTTCCGCCCGCGCGCCGCCGCGCCGACCTGAGTGGCGAGTTCGTCCACGTGGGCCGGCGTGTAGCCGTGCACCACGACGGGTTCCACGAGCCCCGCTTCTCCCAAGTAGAAGAGGACGAACGCCTCGACCCCATACAGCCGCCCGAGCACGGTCCGGAGCAAATCGGCATAGGGTGACGTATCGGCAAGTCCCGGCGCGTCCCAGGACCTCACGTCCAGCTGAAGGGGCGTCA
Source organism: uncultured bacterium (assembly GCA_964486455.1). GTDB lineage: Bacteria > Eisenbacteria > RBG-16-71-46 > CAZAMP01 > CAZAMP01 > CAZAMP01. Next base: position 126,440 of record CAZAMP010000001.1, read on the forward strand.
TCTGCGATCGGTCGGTGGCTCGCACGCGTTTCTCCGGGTGAATCGATGGTCGTCGGCATCCTAATCGACGGGGCTGATTGCATCAAGGTGCGGGTCTGAAGTTAGAGCAGGAAAGCAGGGCCGCTCGCGGCCGGCAGGAGGCTGTCGTGCTGGCGAATCAGAATTCGAGTTCGAGGATGAGGCGTTCCGCCAATCGCATCTGGATGTCACGCCTCGCGTAGTAGCCGTTCAAGATCTTGAGTCGCGCCTCCGCGACCTTGCCGGGCCGCACCGGGTCATCGGCGGCCTCGTCGCCGGAGATCTGGACGCGGTCGGATCGGCAATCGCCTTTGCCCTCGCACCGCTTGCCTCCCCGAATCACACGGAGATTCGGCGGGCCGCCGGGGCGGCCGATCTTGTCCACACCCATGCGCGCCTCCGTTCAGCGCCTTACATCGCACCAGCCGCCAGGACGGCCACGATCGCCCCGCGCTTGATGCTCCACAAGCTTGCGACCGGCCCGAACGCTGCGCAGCCGCTCCGCGGAGCGTTCCTGCGCGCGCGCCAGGGCGGTCTCAATCCCCATGGCGCCGCGCTCGAGCGCGTGGAGAGCGTCAGCGATCCGGCGTCCCTTCGCGTGCTCTTCCGCGGTTGGGCCACCGGGAGTCGCCAGCCAGGTGTCACCGACGTGCTGCAGCCGCAGGCCGAAGCTCTCCAAAAGCTCGCGACGACGCGCCAACATGCTGTCGACGCGATCGTACTCCCCCTCGTCGAGCCCGGCGGCGATCTCATCACCGAGGTCTCGAAACGCGGAGATATCCGATTCCAGGGCCGCGAATGCTTCCTCAACTGATCCGGTCATTCACTATCCTTCTGATTCGCTGAGTAGGCCGACAAATCCCGCAAAGAACTTCATCCGCCGCTCCATTTCTTCGGGTGGAATCTGGCGAACGACGTTTCCGGTGGATTTGTCGACGACCTCGAGAATCATGTGCCCCCTTACTTCCGACTTGCGAAAGACCACGGCAAGCTTGGACTGGCGGGCGAGGGTATTTGCGGTCTCGAGGAGTCCGTCCACATCGATCCGATCACTCTGTTGCGGTTCCGACCCGGCACCTTCGGTGTCGGGTTGCGCGTCCGCGCGCGGTGCTGCGTCCTTGGGCATCGTGCTGCTTTGGACGGCGGCATCCGACGTTTCCGATCCCGAGGGCCTCGTTACAGGCGCCTGGGAGACGTCTTCGATCTCCATGCCGTCGACCTCCTGGTCGTCGTCTCACTAATAGAACCCGTAGAACGAACCTGTCGAGTTGAGAGAACCCAATGCCTGTTGTTGAAATCCGATCTGAGCAACTAATTGACTGAGCCGTCCCAGCTCGCTTCGTATCTGCTCTTCTCTGAGCGCCAAGTACTCTTCCATGCGCTCAATCCGTAGATCCAGCATGTCCTTCTTCGAATCGACCAGCTCCGTCGATAGCTGGAGGGACCCGCCGATCTTGGTAAACGCGTTTGCCATTTCCTTCAGACGCGACGCGATACCGTCCTCAGAAGCGAAGAAGGCTTCCACATCGTCCGGGTTAGCCGTGAGCTGGGCGAAGAACTCGTCACTGTCGCTGACGCTCAACGTCCCGTCCCGCGCGATGCTGAGACCGACGTCGTCGATGCTGTTGATATCGCCCGTCACCCCGCTGACCGACCGCACGAGACTCTGCTTCAGCTCGTTGCGGAACATCATGAACGTTAGGTCCCCGGCCAGGTCACCGCGCCCGGACCCGGTTTCATCCCCGGACCCGAGCTTCGAATTGAGATAGCTCATTATCTCGTTGAATGAGCTGACCATCTCATCGACCTTCTCGTGGACGTCTTCCTCGTTGAATCCGATCGTCAGTGTGATGACTTCGTTCTCTGAGGTCGTGTCCCGAAGATTGATCACGATCCCCGTGAGAACGTCCTCGACCTCGTTGTCCGCGGACGTCAGCGTGAGGCCGTCGAGCGTGAAGTTCGCGTCAAGCGCTTCCACCGTGGTGTTGGCCGAGAAGCTTCCCACGGCCGATGTCCCGGCGAGCCCCAGGTCGGCCATGAGGTTTCCGGATGTATCGGTGACGGAAGCGATCAGGTTGGCGGTTCCTGACTCCGTCGCTGACAGAACGATCTTTCTCGTGTCGGTGTTTGGATCGACCGTCACCAGGTCCGCGGTCACCGGCGCGCCGCTTGATCGGATGACATCCACGACCTTTTGCATGGCCGTGGCGTTGTCATCATCGGCGGCGATGTCGACGCTTATGGATGTCGCGGTGCCGTCCACGGTGATTTCGAAGGTGTAGCTGTTGGCCGTGATGTCCGAGCCGGTTCCGACGAAGCCTGAGGAAGCGATCTTGTGCGCCTGAGCGAGAGAGTCGACGGTGAGCGTATGACTTCCCGTGTTCGCGGTCGCGCTCGCGGTCGCCGTGGCCACGGTATCGTCGGACGACGCCACGTTGAACTGCCTGAGCACGGAACCCGACCCCAGCTCGGCGAAGCCGCTGATCAGGCTCTTGAACGCGCTCACCTTCGAGCGCAGGTCGCTGAGGATTCCGAGTCGTACGTCCAGCGTGCCCCGCTTCGCTTGGAGATTGCGAAGCGGCTGTGATTCAAGATAGAGGAGCTGCTCAAGGTAGTCGTTCTGATTAACGCCAGATACACTCATGATGTCACGCTCCTGTGTCGGTTGCTTCCCGGCCCTCCGCGTGTGTCTTGGGTTGTGACCCGCCGCCGCCGCGAAGACTCTGGGCCCACGTGTCTCTCAGTTCTTGGAGGAACTTTTGAGCCTCGTCGAAGGCGCCTTCGCGCAGCCGCCTATAGATGTAGTCGTAGAGGACGAGGAGGTTCCCCCCCATCTCTTGATACGTGAAGTCGAGACCATTCATCAGCTCGACGATCGCCTCGCCGGCCCGCCGACTGTCCCGCTTTTCACAGGACTGGATGGCGATATCGTACGCCGCCAGGATAAGGTCCTCCGGGCTCATTGACTCCAGTTGGATCCGTCGATACGCCTGGAGTCCCCCCCCCACACCAGTTGTCATGCCGCCTCCGTCATCGCACTAGCTCCCGGTCGAGAGGCCGCTCCGGCTCTCTCGACCCGCCCAGTCCTACGACAAGAGCGCCAGCACGGATTGCCCATTCAGGTTTGCCTGAGCAAGCATCGCCGTCGTGCTCTGCTGAAGGATCTGGAACTTGGTCAGATTGAGCTGCTCCAAAGCCAGGTCCGCATCCATGACGCGACTGAACGCCGCCTCGGTATTGATCTGCGTGACCTGAATGACGTCTTCCTTGACGGTGAATCGATTGATGAGGGATCCCAGCTCGGTCAGTCCAGCAAGGACCGTGTCGCGAGCCGCGTACACCTCATTGAGATACGTCGTGTAGTTGATCGAGTTGATCACCGACGTACCGGTAAGTGCGCCCATCTGCGTCATCAGAAGGCTTGCCACCGAATACGACTGCGTGTCGAACGTTGTCTGGGTCGTCTCGTTCGTCTGGAACGTGAACGTCGTCGACCCATCGAGAAGCTTGACGCCGTTGAACTCCGTTTCAGCGGAAATCGAGTTGATTTCCCGAACGAGCTGCACGAGCTGCTGGCTGACGGCCTGCCGCTCGGCGGAGCCGATGGAGTCCGACGCGGCCCGCTCGATTTTCACGCCCATCTCCGTCAAGATGTCGTTGACCTGATTGAGAGCCCCTTCGGCGACGGACATGAGGTTCTTTGCCTCACCGAGGTTGTCATAGATTTGATTCAGGATCTTGTTCCGGTTCTTCAGTTTTGTCGCGATCGTGAGACCGGCGGGGTCATCCCCCGCTGTGTTGATCCGCCTGCCGGTTGCCATCCGGAGCTGATGCATGCCCACCTGGCGGTTGACTCCCCTCAAGGCCGCAAGTACGGTCAAACCCTGAATGTTTGACCGGATGCGGGTGAGATCTCCCTGGGACATCCTCACACTCCTTTGCGAATGCCGTCGTGCCGACCGGCGTCCATGCCGTGTATTTTCTGCGTCCAATCCCGAAAGCGGTCACACGACCGCCTGAGTTTCCGATGGTTGAATTGCCATCGGTATCAATCATCGACGTAACCGGGTGGTGTCTTTAGTTCCTGAGGAATTTCGGGCTGGGCGGGATGGCAGGCTCAGCAGCCACCGGACGACGAGGTCCTGAATGCGGCGGCCGCCTCCCGTTCTGTCACCAATGTGCACGACCACAGGTGACTCTCAGGAAGCGACCGCCGCGACTCACAATCGCCCGATCGCCTTATCAGTCAACGACCTATCCGCGTAGCATCAGCCCGCGAACGACGCGCTCACTATCGACCGAGGAGCGCCAGAACGCTCTGCCCGTTGAGGTTCGCCTGCGAAAGCATCGCCGTGGTGCTCTGCTGCAGGATCTGGAACTTCGTCAGGTTGAGCTGCTCCATCGCCAGATCTGCGTTCATGATCCGGCTAAACGATGCCTCGGTGTTGATCTGGGCTACCTGAATCGTCTCTTCCTTGATCGAGAAGCGGTTGATCAAGGAGCCGAGATCCGTGAGACCACTCAACACGGTCGTCCGGGCAGCATCCACCTCATTCAGATAGGTGGAGTAGTTCGTCGAGTTGATGACCGACATGCCCGTCAGACCGTTCAGCTGGGTCATCTGAAGCGACGCCGCCGTGTAGGACGCAGTCGTGTAGGTCGTCTGGTTCGATTCGTTCGTCTGGAACGTGAAGGTCGTAGCCGCGTTCAGCAGATTGACCCCGTTGAACTCGGTTTCACCGGCGATCGAGTCAATCTCGTTGACGAGCTGAACGATCTGCTGGCTGACGGCCTGCCGCTCGGCGGTGCCGATGGAGTCCGATGCAGCCCGCTCGATCTTGACACCAATCTCATTCAGGATGTCATTGATCTGCCCAAGCGCCCCCTCGCCGACGGACAGCAAGTTCTTTGCCTCGCCCAGATTGTTGTAGATCTGACCGAGGATCTTCTGCCTACTGTTCAACTTGGTAGCAATCGTCAGACCCGCCGGGTCGTCGGCGGCGCTGTTGATGCGCTTACCCGTCGCGAGCCGCAGCTGGTGAATGCCGACCTGATTGTTAGCGTTTCGGAGAGCAGCCAGGACGTTTAGCCCCTGGATGTTCGAACGGATTCTGGTGAGATCACCCTGTGCCATGGTTCCACACTCCCTTGGGATCGGTCGTTAGGTTCGACCGGGCGTCCATTCCATGATGCGCATAGCTGTGTGGGAAACGAAGCCATCGACCTGCCCCCTGCTTACCGGGGAACTCCGCACCCGAGTTCATTTTCGTCGCGGCCCCGAATCCGCTTGAGCCACCAACGAAACCGTTTGGAAGCTGAATTCGTGTGGTTTGGAAAGGTCGACGGTCGGGCGATTGCAGAACGCCGCGCTCATCAACGACTTGTGTGCTGCGCGGCTACCGAGGGAGCGGGCGACCTTGACGGTTGGACGCTCCTAGATGCGGCGGATTTGATCCAATGTAGGAGAATTGGGGCGGTCGGACCTTCAGGGGCGGCCGACCTCGACCGCCGAGGGGTGGCTGAGATGCTCCATCAGCCGAGAGAACTCGCGCTCGACTTCGTCTCGACGCATCGGAGCGACCGGATCCGGCCGGTCACTTCTGAGAATTCGACGCAGGCAAACGGCGCTGCGCGCCGGTCTGTTGCGGCGGGACCAGACGGCCGCCAGAAGGTATTGACCCATCTCGAGTGCCGGGGCGATGGCGAGAGCGTTCCGGGCGTGCGCTTCACACCGGTCGATCTCCCCGACTGCAAACGAAGCCTGCGCCAGGCGCAGGTGGGTCCAGAGTAAAATCTCGCGGGTCATTCCCGCTCGGCCGAGCTTCAGGGCCTCGGACAGCGGGCGCAGCGCTTCATCGAACCGCTGCATGGCAACGAGCGTGGTCCCGATCTGGAAGAGCGTGTAAAAGTCGTTCGGATTGTCCTGATGGGAGAGTTCGAGGAGACGCAGGTTTCGCTCCTTCTTTGCCATCATTGATTCAGGATCCAGGGCATAGCCGGTGTGGGTCACCACGATATCCGAATCCACAACACGCGACCCACATCTCTGGAGCGCGGGAAGGATTTGCTCGTGAACGCGGCCCTCGAATCGCACGCCGAGATCGGCGCGGAAGAAACGACAATACCGTCCGCGTGAGCACTCGACCGGGTCGTCGGGTTGATGCGGGCTCTCGAGGAGAAGGCTCGCCCCCTCGACGTTGCCGGCGTTCATCAGTTGCGTCACGAGATCATGTTGCTCCTCAGCCAGTCGCTCGTCGGCGTCCAGCCACAGAACCCAGCGCCGGCTCACCGCCTCGAGACCGACGTTTCGGGCGGCCGAGAAGTTGTCGGCCCACGGGTGATGGACGACGGTCGCGCCGGCCGCGCGTGCGACATCGGGTGTGCCGTCGGTCGAGCCCGTGTCAACGATGACGATCTCGTCGGCGAGGCCGGAGACGGACGGAATGAGCGAAGCGAGATTCTCCGCCTCATTGCGCGCGATCACACACACGGAGAGACCCGGATTGTGTCGACGCGTGACACGTCCCGAAAGCATGTCGAGCCGTTCACGAACCACGGGCACGTCGGGAAGCTCGCGCGACAGCGCTTCGAGAATCGAAACGGCCTCTTCGATGCGACCGAGCGCCTCGAGACAACACGAGCGCTGAAAACGTCCCTCGGTATGGGCCGGCTCGCGTTCGAGGACGTCTTCCAGTCGGCGGAGCGCGTCGAGCGGACGGCCTTCCGCCAGATACGTCCGCGCCAGCTGCGTCTCCATTGTGCTCCTCGCCGGAACGAGGTCGGTTCTTTCGCTGAAGTGGTTCTGCTCGTCGGAGAGCAGCGATTCATACAGTGCACGCGCTTCCAGCGGACGCCGCTCGGTAAGATGTATCTCCGCCAGGAGATAGCGGAACGTGCAGTGGTGCGGATGGCGCCGCTGCGCTTCGAGAAGCACCTTCTTGGTCTCCTCACGACGACCTGACTCCTGGTAGGCAACGGCGAGACTCCAGCGTGCCGTGGAATCGAGATTGTCCGGCAGCCCGGCGTCGACGAGTTCCTCGAGGATGGGAACCGCTTCTTCAAACCGACCGAAGTTCATGCTCGAGTGAGCCGCCGAGAGTCGCTGAAACGACGTGATCTCGCCGCCCGCGTCGGCTTCGGTCTCCTTGTCCAGCGCATCCGCGTTTCGATCGCGCCGCCCCAACATGCACTGATGACGGGCATACCCGAGGTGCCGTACGACGACATCGATGCGCCACATGTGTTCGAGAATGTTCGTGTCTGAGTGGACGAGCTGCTCGTGAAGGGCACCCGACCAACGGATCTTCGGGTTGTTCCGGAAGGCGCGCGGGAAGACGTGCCTCGCGAGCATCTCCCCTCCCTCGCGACCGACTTCGCTCTCGATCACCAGCGCCATCGCCAAGACTTCCTCGCCGGCCAGACGGATCGCCCGGAGCAGTCGATTGCCGTTCACGTAGTCGAGACGCTCATCCGCGTCCAGTGAAAGGATCCAACGTCCCCTGCAATGCTCGAGCGCCTGGTTTCGCGCCTGGGCGAAGTCTCCGCTCCACGTGCCGTGAAAGACACGCGCTCCGAAGCCGCGGGCGATCTCCACGGTCCGGTCCGTGGATCCCGTATCGAGGATGACGATCTCGTCCGCGACCGCAGAGGCATCAGCGAGACAGTCCGGCAGGTCCGACTCCTCGTCGCGCACAATCATGCAAAGGCTGAGAATGACATCGCTGCCCTTGTTCGTCTCGTTCTTGTCGCTCATGCCGTGTGTACTGCTCATGCCGTCTTCCGTCGATCCATCGATCGCACCTGGGGCTTCGCCTGCGCGGCTTGCGGAAGTGCGGCCGACCCCGCCGCCGCGATCTTCGCGGCCTCCCGGTTCACCTGCGCGATCCGCTCATACACTTCGCCGCGGTGAATCGTGATGCCCTTTGGGGCCTCGATTCCGAGTTTGACCTGGCCGCTACGTACGCTCAATACGGTGACGACGACATCCGACCCCACGCGGATGTTCTCACCCGACTTTCGCGTCAAGACCAGCATGAATGAGCCCCCCTACTTGGCCAGCGCGCCGGAACACGACGCGAGGGCGGGCTGACGAAAGTCGAAGCGCTCGTCGCAGAACACGAGCTGCTTCCCGACGCGGCTGTGGACGTTGATGAGAAGCGGTCCCCGTAGGTTCGCGCAGAGCGGGTTTTCCTCATCCGCCAGCGTGACGATGACATAGGACTCGACGTCGTCGACGGTTTCCACGTCCAGAAGTGCCCTGTCCTCCCGGGTGAGGTCCAGCTCGTACCGATCCGTGAAGAACCCGGGCTCCGCCAACGGAAACACCAGGTCCGGATCCTGCACGCACACCAGCCACGTGAGCGGTTTCAGCTCCTCCGCTTCGACGATGACGAACTCCTTCGCGTCGTCGAAACCAACGAGTCCTTCCGGGAAGTGAACGACGTCATCGTCGCGCACCTCGACATCACCAAAGAGCTTAGTCGTGATAATCATGCGTCTGACTTTCACAGATAGTTCATCATGCTTAGTGTCGAAATCCGGCTCGCAACCTGGAGCGCCGCCTGATAGAGCGTCTCCTGCGTGGCAAGGCTTACCATCGCATCGGCGAGGTCTGCGTCCACGGCCCTGGATCTGCGGGCTTCCGCCTGTAGATCACGTTCTTCCAGCGACACGACACTCGAGTCGACACGATTGAGAAAGCTACCGATCCGAGATTGCTGGGAAACGACGTGACTCTCGATGCCGTCCAGCGCATCGGCCGCATTGGTTACCACATCCGGGTCATCGTTCAACAGTCCGTCTCGAAGATCGATCAACGCTTGAAAGAAATCCCCCCCATCGGCGAAGACTCCGGGCCCCGTGATGGGAACTCGGGCCTCCGCTTCACCGATCACGCGAGTAATCGGCTCGTCGATTCCGGCGGCCGCGGTCACGGCCGTGATGGTCCCATCCGCGTCCCGCTCCACCGTGTAGGGCGGGTTGTCGTTTGCCTTTCCGCCGAAGACGTACGCGCCCGATGGATCACGCCTGTTTCCCACCTCCACGAGCTCCTCGAGGAGTTGGTCGACCTCGGCGGCGATGGCAGCGTCGTCTTCTTCCTGCCCTTCGGCTTCATTGCCGGCATGAAGGGCCAGCGTGCGTGCCTTGCCGGCGATCTCCGTAGCGGTTCCGATCGCGGACTCCATGGCGACGAAGAGGACGCGGCCCATCAGGGTCGCCTCCTTGAGACCCGCGAGCCGGCGCCGTTCCGAGAGGCTGTCCATGCCTTGGTTCGCCGCGATGATATCCTGCGACGGTCTACGTACGCGCCGGCCCGTCGCGACCTGCAGCTGCAGCTCCGCGAGCCGGCCGCCCGTCCGATTGATCTGGTTCATCAGTAGGCGACGGGTCGTAATGTTCGGAACCCGTGTCATCGTCGTACTCCAGTCATGCCCGCTACACCATCCGGAGAAGGGTATCGAGCATCTCGGATGCCGTGGCCATCAGGCGTGCCGCGGCCTCATACGCGTGCTCGGTTGTGATCATGTTCGCCATCTCCTCATCGAGGGAGACGGCCTCAATGCTTTCCTTCTGGCTCTGAACCTGCGAAAGGGTCGCCTGGCTCGCTTCGAAGCTGAACTTCGCGCTCGCGGTATCGCCGCCGATTCGGCCGACGTAGCCACGATAGAACTCCGCATACGATTGCCCGCCGAGGTCGGCGATCCTCTCGTCGCCCAGCCCGGCGATCAGAAGCGCGAGATCATTGTCGCCCGCGTCACCGGACGTGGACCCGTCCACGCGGCTAGGATCGTCCCGGAGGACCTCATTGAGACCAATGTCAGCGGCGTTCGTACCCGTGAAGAACGTCGTGCCGCTAGCGCCCTGCTCATGCAGCGTGTTCATGCGTTCGATCAGCGAGGCCGCCATCTTGTCCAGATCCGTCAGATACGACGGCAGCGTCTGATCGCGGAGCTTCTGCAACGCTCCGATCGTTCCGCCGTCGAACGAAACGTCGCCGCCCTGCCCGTCCACACGAACGTGATGAAACACCACGCCGTCACGGATGAATCCTTCCGCTCGTAGCTCACGGGCCATCGTGTGATCGACCAGAGTCCGCCCGCCGAGTGAGACGGTGACTGCCCCGTCTGATCCTTCGGAAATCCGCACCGGCGCAAGGACCGAGAGCTGGTCCAGGATCAGGTCTCGCTGGTCCCTCAGTCCCGAAGCCTCGTTTCCGGTCATCTCCTGATTCTGAATCTCGTTGTTGAGCTCCGCGACCTGGCGCAACAGGTTGTTCGCCTCGCTGAGGCTCGCGACGAATTCCTCGTCCGCCCGCTGCGCATCATCGAGGATGCCGGATCTGACTTTGCGGATTGCGCCCGCGAGACGCTCGGCGCGACTCACTATCTCCTGCTTGTGGGCTGGTTCGGACGGATCACCGGAAAGCTCCGACCAACCCGCGAAGAAGTCATCTAGCGCGGCGCTGATGCCGTTTTCGCCCGGTTCTCCCAGAATCCCCTCGACCGACGCGAGATACTCACTGCGTACGCCAAACTCCCCGACGGACGCCTGCTCGGACCGGAAACGCCCATCGAGATAGACCGCGCGTTTGCGCGCGATCCGAGAGACCTCGACGCCGGTCCCTAAGCTGCCGAATGAGGGGTTGGTGACGCTGGTCGCGCTCAACTGCGCTACGCGCCGCGTGTAGCCCGGCGTACCGGCGTTCGCGATGTTCTGACCGATCACCTCCAGGACGGCCCGGTGGGCCTGCATCGCGCGTTGCGCGATCTGGATGCCCATGAAGTTGCTCATACCGTGCCCCCTAGGCGTGGCGATCGGTCCACGAAAGGACCTCTCGCTGAGCCGACTTCCCGGTCGGTGCGTACGTCGATTGTGGCGTAGACTCCTCGAGGATCGCCCTCACCGTCGTGCCGATGAAATCCAGGTTGTTGCGAATCAGCATGACGTTGATCCGGTTGACCTGGTCGACGCGCTCGACGATGTGTGTGAGTGATCCACGAAGCTTGAGGACGCGCTCCCGGGCTGCGCCGTCCAGGCTGCCGGCGATCTGGTGAAGCGTCGACCCATGTTCGAGGCTCAGCTCACCGACGAGCGCCGCCATGGCCTCCCGCCGCCGCGGCTCGATCGACTTGGCGGAGAAGAGAACGCGCTTCTGTTCCTCCAGAAGCTCACCCAGCTCCTCATTGCGGTTCGTGCTGAGCACTTCCTTCTCTTTCAACATCACGTCCAAGAGATCCCGATAGCAGTCGAGCTCGCGACATAGCAGGTCTTCGAGCCTCGCAAGCCCGATCGGCTCCTCGCGTCCGGCATCCGGAGCGGCCGCCGGGATGCCGATGTCCGGCGTGGATCCAGGATTCATTTCGCTCCTCCCACGTCCTTCCTGGAGAACCGGCGCCCATCCGGCGACTCGAGCCATCGCATCCGCTCCAGGACGCGCTCGACGTATCGCCGGGTCTCCTTGAACGGCGGCACACCGTCGTATCGCTCGACACGACTCGGCCCCGCGTTGTAGGCGGCCAGCACTTTCTGCAAATCCCCATCAAATCGATCCATCAGATGCTTGAGGTAGCGACTGCCACCCCGCAGATTTTCGTCGGGATTCATCGGGTCCGTGACACCCAGCTCCTCCGCCGTGGCCGGCATCAGTTGCATGAGACCTTCGGCCCCCTTCCCGCTGACGGCAGCGGGGTCACCGTCGCTTTCCACCGAAGCAACGGCCGTGACCAACGAGTCGGGGATGCCGTAGCTCCTGGCGGCATCGCCGGCGAGTGACGTGTACTTCTCGACGCGCGAAAACCAGCCGGGGGCATCGCCCGTCGGCATGGAGCCATTCACCCCCGGGGGCAGCTCGATCGGCTCGGAATGCCGAAGATAGGCCCGGGCCGCGGCGCGATGAACCCCGGCGGGCGGCTGTGAAAGGCCGACGGCCGGAGCCAGCTTCTGATAGAGCATGTCCGCGATTCCAAGCGGTCCGCCCTCGGCCAAGCTCTCGCTGAGCGCGCCTTCCACCATCGTCCGGTAGATCTCGCCCCCCGAACCGTTGCCGAAGAGCACGTTCCCTTCGCCCGACTCATCCATCGACTTCAGCATCGTTTCGAAGAAGAGCGACTCGAAGCGCTGGGTCGCCCGACGAAGTTGGGTGGCGAGCACCGGATCGTCGGTCTCTTCCCTCACGGGCGCGGACGTTCGCGCCTCGACGGGCATTGGAACCGCGTTGTTCAGAGGTGAAATCGTCAAAGGATCACAAGCTCCGCGTCGAGCGCTCCGACTTCCTTGAGCGCCTGGAAAATGGCGATGACGTCACCCGAACTCACGCCGATGGCGTTGAGAGCCTGGGCGAGCTCCGACAGTGTCGTCGAGGCCGGTACGGCAATGACGCTCCCCCCTTCCGTCACCGCGATCTGGCTCTCCGGGACGACGAGCGTGCGCGCGGCGTCACCGGCGAGCGGAGGAGGCTGACTGATCACGGGGCTCTCGGTCACTCGAATGGTCAGCCCACCGTGGGCGATCGCCACGGGAGCAATGTGAACGTCGCCACCGGCGACGATCGTGCCCGTGCGCTCGTTGATGACGACACGAGCGGGTCGAACCGGGTTGACGCGCAGGTCCGCCACGGCGGCGGCAAACGCGACGGGCCCGAGCCCCGCCGGGATCTTGGTCATCGGTATCATGATTGTTCCGCCGTCTCGGGCATATGCGGTCCCCGGTCCGTAGGCGGAGTCGATCGCCGCAGCGATAGTCGCCGCGGTCGAAAAATCGGGTCGATCGAGCGCGAGGTCGATGAAGTCACCGCTGAACACCGGGAACGGAACCTCTCGCTCCACGATGCCTCCGTTCGGTATGCGGCCGACCGTGACATGGTTCTTCTGCACGCGCGTGCCGCCCGCCGCACCGACCTGAAATCCCCCGACGGACACGGGGCCTTGGGCGACGATGTAAACCTGCCCGTCCGCTCCGCGCAGTGGTGTTTGCACCAGCACGCCGCCCCGCAGGTCCTTCGCGGACCCGATGGAGCTCACGGTGACGTCGATTCGAGATCCGGTGCGCGCAAAGGGCGGAAGGTCGCTCGTGACGAGAACGGCCGCGACGTTTCTCAGCTTGAGCTCCGTCGGCGAGAGGGTGATCCCAAGCTCCTCCAGCAGGCTGGACATGGAGTGCTCGGTGAAGCCGGAGCCGGCGCGGTCTCCCGTTCCATCCAATCCGACCACGAGGCCGTAGCCGATGAGCGGGTTCTCCCGCACGCCCATCACACGGGCGAGATCCCCCACCCGCGATGCGGCGTGCGCGGACGCCTGCATCACAATCAACGAAACGACCGTGCTGAGAACGGCCCGACGCATGGCATGCACTCCTTACAGCAACCAGCCCAGCAGGCGGGTGAAGATTCCGCGACGTACGGACTGATTGCCCGCCCCGGACCCGTCATAGCTGATCTGCGCGTTGGCGACGTTTGTCGAGATGACCGTGTTGTTGGCCCGAACATCCTCCGGGCGAACCTCACCGAAGATGCTGATGGTTTCCCGCTCACCGTTGACGCTGAGTGTCCGGCTGCCCGAGACGAGGAGATGACCGTTGGGGAGGATGTCCACGACCTGCGCCGAGATCCTGGCGTTGAGCCCCCCCGCGACCGTGCTGGACGCGTTGCCCTTGAACTCGAGCTTCGTCGACATGTCCCAGCCGAAGAGCGGGATGAAGTCGAGCGGCCCCGTTCCGCTCCCCTGAATGGCGTGCTTGTCTTCCTTCTTCGAATTCGATGTGGCCTTGTTGTACCCGCTCGAGCTCTCGACGATGACGACGGTGATAACGTCTCCCACACGCGACGCCTTGCGGTTCGAGTAGAGCGAATGACTTTGCTCGGTCCACAGGGACGTTCCGCCGCACGGTGCCGGTGGCGCGGCCAACCCGAGGATAGCCCAGAGACCGCACACCAACATCAGCCGGTGGAATTGCGCTCGCTTTTCCTTCATGACTCGTCTCCCGGTGATCACGCCCACGCGGCCGTCACCACCTAAAACCTAGAGACGGACGACTCCCGCCTTCACGACCGTGGCCGTGAGAATCCGCCCCGAGCGCGAGTTCTTCACGCGAATCGCTTCTCCGGTCAGCCCGTCTTCCCAGGCGACCCCGTCCAACGCGATGGTGAACCCGGAGCGCTCGTAGAGAATTGTTACCCGATCCCCCACTCGAATGGCGGGAGAGGGTTCGATCATCTCCCTCGTAAGAAGGTCACCGGTCCTCCCGCTGCGCTTCATCGAAACAGACACGAGGGAGGATGCATGCGTAAGCGGCTCGCCGTGCCGATACGTGACGTCGACCCACTCCGATCTCACATCCGCTCCCGTGACCGGCGTCCCGCGTTTCAAGTCCCTCTCAAGCACGAGAGAGCGCACCTGCCGGCGAACCTCGACGACGATGGCCTTCGCCACGAGACGATTGTCGCGTCGTATGCGAATCAAGTAGGTCATCCGCCCCACGCGTGACGGATTCGTCGGGGGCACGAGTTCGACGATTTTGTCGCCGTCCCCCCAGCTCATGTCATCCAGTGCGCTCCCCGGAGAGAGAAGGAACCGTTCGCCCTCCCCACTCGGATGGGAACGCGTGACCGACGCCGTGATGCTGTCGACCACGGCCGCCGGCGTGTCGAAGGCGCCGCCCTGAGCGTCCGCGACCGTCAGCGCAACGATCGACATGAAGAAGATTCCGATTGCTCTCATCATCTACCTGACGCTGTTGGCGGTGCGCATCATGTCGTCCGCCGTCTGAATGGCCTTGCTCGAGATCTCGAACGCCCGCTGCGCGACGATCATGTTGACCATCTCCTCGACGACTTCGACGTTCGACATCTCCAGATAGCCCTGGATGAGCGATCCCAACCCGTTCTCGCCCGGTGTGCCTTCGATCGGATCACCCGCCGCTTCCGTCGGCCGGTACATGTTGCCGCCGATGGCCTCGAGCCCCGCCTCGTTCACGAAGCGCACGAGGCTGATCTGTCCCAGCTCCGTGACCTCCTCTTCACCGGCAACTCGAACGGACAGCATCCCTTCCGGGTCGACGTTGATGGCAGTAGCGTCGCTCGGGATCTGGATGCTGGGCTCGAGCATGTAGCCGCGCGAATTCACGACGTTCCCTTCCCCGTCTATGGAGAGCGAGCCGTCGCGGGAATAGGCGCGGGTGCCGTCCGGAAGCATGAACTGAAGCAGTCCCTGTCCTTCGACGAGGACATCCAACGGATTGCCCGTCTGAACGGTGTCGCCCTGCGTGTGAATCTTTTGAGAGCTCACCATCCGCGTGCCGTGACCGACCTGCACGGGCGCCGGCGATCCCGAACCGCCCTCGCTGGCCTTCGCGTTGGAGATCGTCTGATAGAACAGGTCTTCAAACTGGGCCCGGTTCTTCTTGAAACCGACCGTGTTTATGTTGGCCAGATTGTGTGCGATGGTGTCGACATAAAGCTGTTGCGAGACCATCCCGCTCGCGGCGGTCCGCATCGCGCGAAGCATTGTTTCCTCCTTGGCCGGCGATCACTCCGATCGCCTATCGCATCTGCTGCTCGATCAACTTGCCCAGGGTGTCACCCTGGATCCGCATCGCCTTGAAGTTCGTTTCGTACTCACGGAAGATCGTCAGCATCTCGACCATTTCGTCCACCGGCGAAACGTTGGAACGCTCGAGGAATCCCTGACGGACGAGCGTCGTGGGACCCTCGTCGCTCGGCGCAGCACCTTCACGGAGCGAGAAGAGATTCTCGCCGACCGGAATCAGATCCTCAGCGGCGACCGTCGCCACCCGAAGCCTGCCAACGGTCGCGCTTCCCACGCGAACGGTTCCATCGTCCGCGACGTTAATGTCACCGGGCGGCAGGCTCAGCTCGCCACCGTCTCCCATCACCGCATAGCCTTGCGCAGTCGCGAGCGCGCCAGCCGGTGTGCGCTGAAAGCCGCCGGCTCGCGTGTAGCGATCGCCCTCGGGCGTCTTCACGACGAAATACCCCTCGCCATCCAAGCCGAAGTCCAGCGGAGCCCCGGTCGCGAAGATCTCGGCCCGCGCGTCGTCGACATGGCTCACGAGTTTCTGTGCGCCGGCGCCCTTGGCCGTCTCCTCCTGGAGCACGCGGTGAAACGCCATCCGTTCACGCCGAAAACCGGTCGTGTGCAAATTTGCCAGATTGTTGGCGATGAGCTCCTGGGCCCGCATCCTCGGGCCGAGGGCGTCCGCCGACTGTCGGGTGCCACGTATCATCCCCGTCTCTCACTTCATATGCGGTTGCGTCGCGCTGCGGACCAGCCCGCAGCTTGCCGCTTTGGCATGGAGCAACGGGTGTGCCAGTCGGGGCCAAAACGGCTCGGGTGGGCCATGTGACTACTGGCACACGAGATAAGGCGTGCCATCTCCGTGGTCTCGCACCGGGGATGCACGCTCGCCGAGGTCAGAAACTGACCGCACCGGCAAGAGTCTCACCGGCTTGAGGCCGGCTGAGATCGTACCCCGCGTCTCGGGATCGCCCGTATCGGCCCTTGGCCTCGAGCGAGAGGCGGCCGAGGAATGGGGGTGCGCGCGCCCATCGCCGACGCCCCACCGACCAGCGGCGGCCTTGAGCGATTCGGTCGTTGCGTCTAGAATCAGCCCAGCACCCAAGGAGAATGCGTCTTGCAAACCAAATCTCGACACGCCGTCCGACGAAAGCGAATTGTGATCCTCTGGGGGGGAGTCCTTCTTGCGCTCTACGCGCTGGTCGGCCAGGCGCTCTTCGACCTGCCCCACTTCGGACTCACGATCCACGGCAATGTCGTGGTCCGCACATTGCCCGACGGACCCGCCGAGCGCGCGGGCGTCACCGCGGGTGACGAGCTCCTTCTGGTCAACGGCAAACGAATCGACCGGATCCCCTTCTTAACGGAAATGATCTACTCGGGCGTCCTCGGCCGAACCATCCAGCTCGAATTGATCAGTCCCTACGGCCAGAAGAGCGTCGTGATCGAGGGGGTCCCGGGCCCACCCAGATGGCGTTGGCGCGCCGCCGCCAGCTTCGTGGCGGGGATCGGGTTCCTGCTGATCGGACTCTACACCGCGTGGCAGCCGGCCAGGCGGCTCACGTTTCTCTTCTTCCTACTGTGCTCGGGTTTCTCGGTCATTCTTCTCCCCATCGCTCCGCCCAGCCCGCCTGGGGCGCCGATTCTGATCGGATCGGTGAGAAGCCTTGCCGCGCTCATGCTGCCACCGCTGATCATGCACTTCTTTCTCGTGTTTCCAACGCGGCGACACGTCGTCGAACAAGCCCCAAGCGTCCTGAAGTGGATCTACGTGCCCGCGATCATCGGTCTCGTGGCGTTGCTCTACGTCTGCACGGCCACATTGTGGAACGCTCCGGGGGCCGGGACCCTCACTCTGGCGCTCGAGCTGCTTTCCGCGGTGACGTTCATCCTGTTCAGCGTGCTCGCCCTCGTGAGCTTCATCGCCGGCTATGTCCGCGTCCGGTCGCGATCGGAGCGCCGACGCTACTCCGTCATCTTCTGGGGCACCATCATCGGAATCGCGCCGCTGCTCATCGTGACGGTGGTGCGGACGCTGTCACCCGAGACGGACCTCTCATGGACGGCCTTCGTGCTTCTGGGCTTGCTGTTGATCCCGGGGAGCTTCGCCTACGCCGTCGCCCGGCATCAGATCTTCGACATCGAAGTCTTCGTCAAGCGAAGCGCGGTGTTCTCGATCCTGACCGCGTGCCTCGTCGTAATCGCGATCGCGATTCACCTGCTCTTCGGCGTCGTCCTGGAGCGGCTCACCGGACAGCGGAGCACGTGGGTGATGGTGCTCTCCCTCATCATCATCGCCGGTGTGTTTTCTCCACTACGTAAACGGATAGAGCGATTCGTGGATCGCAGCTTCTTCCGCGAGCGCTATGACGATCGTCGCGTGCTGCGGGAATTGAGCCAGGCGCTACCGGGCATTCTCGACCTGGGCGCTCTCGTGCGCGAGGTGGTCGAGAAGCTTGCGCGAACGCTTCGGGTTCGCGAAGCCGCGCTCTTCTTCGAGTTTCCCGAGGAAGAGGACACGTACACGCTCGCCTACGCGTCCGGAATGCCGGCGGATGATCTTGACCTCCCCCCCCTTCCGTCTCGACTGATCCGAATAATCAAGCGCTCCGGTGGGCCGATGCGATCGCTCGAGTTGGAGGAGAGGCTGCCGTTCGGCGCTCTGCAGGACGATGAGGAGCGTCTGCTGACGACGTTCCACAGCGGTGTTCTGGTGCCGTTCGTCGCGGGAGACAGGCTGCTGGGTGTTCTTGCGCTTGGACGCCGGATGGGAGGCGAGAGCTACGGCGCCGAGGATCTCGAGCTGCTACGCGCCATCGCCGGGCAAGCCACGGTCGCGATGCAGAACGCGCTCCTTCACATGAAGGAGGTCGAGCGACAGCGGATAGAGCGAGAGCTCAGCCTGGCGCGACATCTGCAACAGCAGCTTCTCCCGCTCAAGGATCCCATATTCACGCGGATGGAGATCGCCGGCGGAACGGTCAGCTGCTACGAGGTCGGTGGTGATTTCTACGACTACGTGCATCTTCCCGACGGCCGCCTGGGAATCGTCGTCGGCGACGCGTACGGCAAGGGAATCCCCGCGGCGATGATCATGGCGTCGCTCAGTGCCACGCTTCGTGCGGAGGCGGTGCATCACGAGGAACCCGGCTCACTCATGGCGCGTCTCAATGATCGTGCCTGCAAGACGCTGGAGCCGGGCCAGTTCCTCTCGCTCTTCTACGGCATCATCTCGCCCGAGGAGATGACGATCCACTACGCAAACGCCGGCCACCCGCCCCCGCTCGTGATTGAACCCAACGGCAGGCTACTGCACCTGACGACGGGGGGCATGCTGTTGGGCGTCGACGCCGGCGCCGTTCACGGCATGGACTCGCTCCAATGCGTCCGCGGCGCAGCAATCCTCTTTCCCACCGACGGCCTGATCGAAGCCAGCAGGGGCGACGTCGAATTCGGCGAGGAGCGCCTCGTGGACCTGGCGCGGGGGATGCTGGATGCATCCGCTTCCGCGATCAGAGAGCGCATCATGGAAGAGGTGGAGAAGTTCCTCGACGGGAAGATCGACGACGACATCACACTGATCGTCTTGAAGGTGCTCTAGCAGCCCGTATCGCCCACAGGCCAAGAATCATCCGGTTGCCGGTCGATCGGCCGAATCCCGCCGGTCAGAAGCCGTCTACAGGCTCAACACTCCGCATAACTCGTTAAATCACAACACGTTCAATGTCACCCCGCTTGGCACCCGGATTGCTCAAGGAAGTCCATCGGGGGCCGATGAATTAGATCAGAGTCCCCAGCGATACGGGTTGGGATGTTGGGAAGGGAGGGCAACGGGAACTGCGGGGCGACCCGCAAAGAGCGAAAGGGGAACCCGATGGATTGCATCAATGGACCCCCGCTCACGCTGCTGGCAGGTATCATCCTCTTCCTGGACCTGCTCTGGTGGATGCGCGACTAAGCCACGCTCACCAGGAGACGATCGGATGAGCGCTGACACACTTCGGAGGCCGTACCTCGACTTCGAGTGAGGCGGCCGGGGTCCGGGACCCGCACTCTCCCGCCCCGGCGACGTTCGATCCACCAGTTGTCTTACCCGACCATCCGGCCCGCGCCACCCGGCGCGGGTCTTCGCTGTTGCGCCCCAGCCGGTTTGACCAGCCGAATCGCGCCGTGCTAGTCTCCGCCGCAATTCCCAAACCGACTATCGCATGAATAGGCCCCCCGTTGCCGGGGACCGGGTGGATCAGACGATGGACACGTATCAGCCGAAAGAGATCGAGGCGAAGTGGCAATCTCGGTGGGAGAGCACGGGGGCCCATAGCGCGCGACTGGATACGACCGACCGGCGGACGTACTGCCTTGTCATGTTCAGCTATCCCTCCGGGGATCGCCTCCATATCGGCCACTGGTACAACTTCGGCCCGGCGGATACCTGGTCGCGCTTTCGCCGCATGCAGGGCGACACGATATTCGAGCCGATGGGGTTCGACGCGTTCGGGCTGCCCGCCGAAAACTACGCCATCAAGCACGACACCCATCCGCGCGATATCACGCAAGTGAATACGGCGTACATGGAGAAGCAGCTCCGGGCCATCGGAGCGATGTACGATTGGAACCAAAAAGTCAATACATCGGACCCCGCGTACTATCGCTGGACCCAGTGGATCTTCCTGAAGCTCTTCAACTCCGGGCTCGCCTATCGCACCAAAGCCCCGGTCAACTGGTGTCCGTCCTGTCAGACGGTCCTCGCGAACGAGCAGGCCCAGGGCGGTGTGTGTGAGCGGTGCGACACGCCGGTCACCCACAAAGATCTCGCTCAGTGGTTCTTCAAGATCACCGACTACGCGGATCGCCTGCTCGAGGGGCACGACTCTCTCGATTGGCCCGCAAAGACGATCCTGATGCAAAAGAACTGGATCGGGCGGTCGGAAGGCGCCGAGATCGACTTCAAGAGCGAGGACGGCACGCACACGTATCCGGTCTTCACGACACGGCCCGACACGCTCTGGGGCGTCACCTACATGGTGTTCGCGCCGGAGCACCCGCTCGTTCCGGAAATCACCAGCGAGAAACACCGCGCCGAGGTGGACGAGTACGTCGAGAAAGCCCGGGCGGCGACGGACATCGACCGGCTGTCGACCGAACGGGAGAAATCCGGCGTGTTCACGGGCGCCTATGCCATCAACCCCGTGAACGGCGAACGCATTCCGATCTGGATCGCCGACTACGTGCTGGCCTCGTACGGAACCGGCGCCGTGATGGCGGTTCCCGCGCACGATCAACGCGACTACGAATTCGCGACCGCATACGCGCTCCCCATTCGCGAGGTCATTAAGCCGACCGAGGGCGTCAAGGCGCCGGAAGGCGCGGCGTTCGTCGAGCCCGGGGTCATGGTCGACAGCGGTCCCTTCCAGGACGTCCCGTCGGCCGATGGAATCCCGCGAGTTATCGAGCACCTCGAAGCGAGCGGCATGGGACGCGGCACGGTGAACTACCGGCTGCGCGACTGGCTGATATCGCGGCAACGCTACTGGGGGGCGCCGATCCCGATCATCCATTGCGAGAAGTGCGGACCGGTCGGCGTTCCGGAAGACCAGCTCCCCGTCGAGCTGCCGTACGACGTCGATCTCAAGAGCGCTCCTCCCGGGCAGAGTCCGCTTGCCGGACACGAAGAGTTCATGGCTGCCGAATGTCCCTCATGCGGAGGGCCGGCGCGTCGCGAGTCGGATACGATGGACACGTTCGTCGATTCGTCGTGGTACTACCTGCGCTACCTGAGCGCGCGGGACGATGAGCAGCCCTTCCGGAAGGAGCTGGTGGACGCCTGGTGCCCGGTGCACATGTACATCGGGGGACCGGAGCACGCGTGCATGCATCTCCTCTACGCGCGTTTCGTCACCATGGCGCTTCACGATCTCGGACACATCTCGTTCGATGAGCCGTTCCAGCGTCTCGTGCACCAAGGCGTCATCACCAACGATGGCGTCCGAATGTCGAAGAGCCGGGGCAACGTGATCAGCCCGGACGAATTCGTCGAGACCTACGGCGCCGATGCCTTTCGGATGTACCTGATGTTCCTGAGCCGCTACAGCGAGGGCGGTGACTGGTCCAGCGCGGCGATCAAGGGTATCCCCCGCTTCCTGGATCGGGTATGGGACCTGGTCCTTCAGAACGAGCCCGGCCCCGTCGACGGCGAGTACGAGGTGACGGACGCGATTCGCGAGCCGCTACGCGTGATGCACCGGAGCGTGCGCGAGGTCACGCACGACGTCGAGCATTGCGAGTTCAACACGGCGATCAGCCGCATCATGGAGCTGACAACGGCGCTCCGAAACTACGTCGCGTCTGCCAACGACGCGCGCGGCGGTGCCTTTCTGCGTGAAGCGATCGGAGTGCTCATCCGTGTCATCGCGCCGTTCGCGCCGCATTTCGGCGAAGAGCTCTGGGAGCGCACCGGCCGCGACACGAGCGTCTTCGACGCCGAGTGGCCGTCGTGGGACCCGGAGCTGGCGAAGGCCGACGAGATCACGGTGGTCGTCCAGGTTCAGGGCAAAGTGCGCGCCCGAATCCCGGTCGCCGCGAACATCGACGACGAGACCATGAAGGAGCTGGCACTCGCGGACGCGACGGTCCAGAAGTGGATTGCCGACAAGACGATCCGGAAGGTCATCGTCGTTCCGAAGAAGCTCGTGAATATCGTCATCTAGCGTGGGAGTGGAATATCGCTCCTCGCCCTCGCCCGCTCACCTCGGCTTCCCGCCTCCGGCGGGTGATCCTCGGTTCGCTCCTCGCGAGGGGCGATGGAGCGATCCACACTACGCTATCGTCCACGAGCGAGGCTCACCATGCAGGGGCTTCGCCAGGCGCGGCAAGCGATGGAAGGAGCGAGGATCCGCCGCCACTGGCGGCGAGCCGAACGACTGGTCGCGGAGCGCGGGCGAAACCCCTGCGCGGTGAGACGAGCGAATTTCTAGGCGAAGAGCAGCCCCGCGATGCCGAGCAACGTGCAGTAGACACCAAAGTAGAGAAAGCGCCCCCGGGCAAGCAGTCTCAGCAGCCATCGGATCGCGAAATAGCCCGACACCGCGCTCGCGACGAAGCCGAGGGCCGCGGGGCCCGCGGCAAGCGTCTCTTCCCCACCGAAGAGTTCGGGGAGCTTGACCGCGGCGGCCCCCGCCAGGAGCGGAACCGCCATGAGGAAGCTGAAGCGAGCAGCCTCTGCCGGCTTCACGCCGGCAAACATCCCCGCCGAGATGGTCGACCCCGAGCGACTGATCCCCGGAAGAATCGCGATGATCTGAAACAGACCGATCACCAGAGCGGAGCCGTAGCCCACATCGTTTCGAGCATGCCTGAAGCGATGACTCGTGAACAGAAGGAGTGCCGTGACAAGCAACATGACCGATGCGAACCGAGGGCTTTCGAACGCGGCGGAAATCTGATCGCCGAAAACGACACCGACTACCGCGATCGGGATCATGCCGATGAGTAGCGTCACCAGGAGCTTCCGCTCGGCACCGGACGCACGGAACGTCAAGAGATGGAGGGCCGCGACAAGGATCCTCCGGACATCGTCCAGATAGACGGGGATGATCGCGAACATCGTCCCTAAGTGAAGGAGTGCCACGAACGCCACGCCGCCTTCATCCAGTCCAATCCAGTGCTGCGCCAAAACAAGATGGCCGCTGGACGAGACCGGAAGGAACTCCGTGAGCCCCTGAACGACCCCTAGCACGAATGCCTTGAGCCAGATCATGCCGCTTGGCCCTTATCCAAGGAACCGGCGAGCGATCGCAGCAACGCCGACGCGTCCGCGATCCCCACCTCAGTCGTCGTAGCCGTCAGAACGCATTCGAGCACGGCGGTGCCGACCACGACCCCGTCGGCGAACCCCTTGACGTTCTCGACGTCTTCAGGACGACGGACCCCGAAGCCCACGAGTACCGGAAGCTCACAGGCGTCGCGCACGCGGCCTACCTGGGTGTCGAGGTTCGTCGCGAACGAGGCCCCACGCCCGGTCACCCCGGTTCTCGATACGCAGTAGACAAAGCCGGATGCGGCGGACGCGATGGCCGGGATCCGGGACAGGCTCGTCGTCGGCGCGATGAGCTGAATCGTCGCAAGCCCCGCTGCACGCACCGCCGACCAAACATCCGGGCTCTCGTCGGGGGGAAGGTCCGTCCCCAGGATCGCCTCCGCCCCGCTCCGCACCGCGTCGCGGGAAAACTCATCGACACCGTACCGGAGTATCGGGTTCACATACGTCATGAGAACAACGGGGGTCCCACTCGTCGAGCGAAATGCCGCCACGAGATCGAGAACCCTACGCACGGTCATCCCATGGTCGAGGCTGATCTGGCTCGTGCGCTGAATGGTCGGACCATCCGCGATGGGATCGGAGAATGGAATGCCGACTTCAATCGCGTCCGCGCCGGCGTCATCCAGGGCGCGCAGGAGATCGAGTGTGGTATCCGGCGTCGGGAATCCCGCGGTAACGAAAGGAACCAGGGAGAGACGGTTAGCAGCGGCTGCCTCGCCAAGCGCGCGGGTCAGACGATCCGATGGACGGTCGGTCAACGCGGAGTCATCCCGACCCGACTGAGACGCTCGGCTTCCCGGTAAGCTCGCGTGGCCTTCTCGTGCTCGCCACCCTTGTCGTAGGCGACCCCGAGGTAGTACCACGCGTCGCGGTGCTTGGTATCGACGCGAACGACCTCTTCGAGGGCCTCGATCGCCGGCAGGATCGCGTCCTGCTTGTTGTAGGCGATTCCGAGCTGATACATCACGTCCGGATCCGAGGGCATCGATCGGTGTGCGGTGATCAGATGCGAGATCGCCTGGTCATACATCCCGCGCTGCAGGCAGACCATGCCGAGTCGAAAAATGAGATGCGGGTTCTCCGGATCTCGCTGATGGGCGCGCAAGAACGCCATGTGGGCTTCCGGGTAGCGACCGGCCGCCAGGAAGACCATGCCGACATTGTAGTGCGCCTCGAAAGAGCCCGGAGCGATCTCGAGTGCGCGCCGGAACTCGGCAATGGCCTCGTCTCGGTGCCCGCGCTCCGCGTAGGCCGCCCCGAGATTGAGATGGCCCTCGAGTGAATCCGGCGTGATCTCGACCGCCCGCTGGAAGCTTCGGATGGCATCGTCCCCCCGCCCCACGCGATCGAAGAGAAGGCCCAGATTGGTGTGGATACGTGCGTCCTCAGGGGAGAGCGCCAGCGCCTGCCCATAGCGATCGATGGCCTCGGGAAGCCGGCCGGCCGTCGACAGCGTCAGCCCCAGTCGAAAGAGAACCTCGGGGTTCTCGGGGTCAAGGCTGTGCGCTCGCTCGAGCTGCTCCAGTGCTTTCTCAGTGCGCCCGAGCCGGAGAAGTGAGCGCGCAAGTGTCCAGCGGATCTGGACGTCGCCCGGGCAAACCTCGGCACCCGCCGTAAGCACTTCTACGGCGGCATCCTCGCGCTTGCCGAGCCTATAGAACTCCGCACAGCGCAAGAAAGGACGTGGATCCGTATCGGCGACCAGCGTGGGACGAACGGTATCGGCGGCGCGCAGCGGATCACCGGAGCTTGCATAAGACTCGGCGCGCTTCCATGTGGTTTCTCGATCGGACGCGCTCTCAGCTCGGCCCGGCGCGTGATGCTCTGGATTCCGTCGCTGCGGCTCTGCCGCCATCTCGCCCACTTTCGTTTGGATAGGTAAGAGGTAACCGTCTCGAAACCTAAGTCAGTCGTGGATGACGGTCAAGCGTCGACGGAAGGATTCTGCGCCAGGATCTCCAGAATCGCGTTCCGAAAGTACGGAGTGGAGTCCGCGATCTCCTCGCCCACGGTTTTTCTGTAGAACGAATGAGCGCGTTCGATCTCCTTGGCGAAGTCCCTCAGAACGCTCCCGGCCGCCTGCGATTCGGCGAAGCGGTCCGGATCCGCATAGGCGATGTCGGTCACGACCATGCGGGCGAGGCGGGCGGCCTTGGCCTCGCGGTGCGGCAGGTCTTCGCCATCGCGCGCGGGCACGTCGTCACCGGATGCCGGAGGAGTGCCGGCCGGCGGGTCGGTCTCGCCCGTCACTTCCGTGACGGTGCCTTGGCTCGGCTCCGCCTCGGTGTCCAGCCCGACATCGGTCTCCTCGTCGCCGTGCATCGACACGGGCACATCCTCTCGTTGGGGCTCATTCGAGGGCGCCGGCTCGTTCAGCTCGCTCGGAGACGCATCGAGAACCGCGACCGCCCCGGAAGCAATCGGAGCGTCGTGCGGCTCGATCCGACGGTTGAGGGAATTCGTGCGAAACATGATTGCTTCGTCTTTCGCGGGCAATTCCAGCAGCTGGCCGCAACCGGCGCACCGGAGGCGCGCGCCGAAGAACGGTACCTTTTCGTCGGGGATCTCGTGAATTCGGCCGCACGCTTCACACGGAACCTGCATGGCGCTTTCCCCCTAGGCAACGCTGAAGAAGGCGGCCCGCCTTCCATAGCGCGCGGTGATCATCTCATGAAGCCGGGCGTGTTCGGATGCCGCGAGTGCCGGATCCTGGCCGATCAACGCGACCGCATCGTCACGCGCGACGGTGAGCAGATCGCGGTCCTTGCGTAGATCTGCGAATCCGAGTTCGGGCGATCCATGCTGCCGGGCGCCGAAACGCTGCCCGGGGCCACGAAAGTCGAGGTCCCGCTCGGCCACGTCGAAGCCGCTCGCAGTGGTCTCGAGAACACGGAGTCTCTCCAGCACGTCCTTGCTGAGATCGGCCCCGGCTAGGAGAACGAAGGTCGCTCGGCTCTTCCCCCGCCCAACGCGTCCCCTGAGCTGATGAAGCTGTGCGAGACCGTAGCGCTCCGGATGCTCGACCAGCATAACGGTCGCCTCCGGCACATCAACGCCCACTTCGATCACGGTTGTGGTCACGAGCAGAGGGGTGCGCCCCTCACGGAACTCCTGCATGACCGCACCCTTCTCGTCCCCCTTCATTCTGCCATGCATGAGCCCGACACGAAAGCCCCGAAACGTCGGATGGGCGCCGAGATCCTCCGCCATCTCCGATGCCGCCCGGAGACTCATCTTCTCCGATTCCTCTATGATCGGATAGACGATGAACGCCCGATTCCCCTTCAAGAGCTCCTTGCGGATGAACTCGTATACCGTTTCGCGTTGTTTCTCCGATACGACGCGCGTTCGGACCTCCTGCCTCCCCTTCGGTAGCTCGTCGATGACGGAAACATCGAGATCGCCATACAGCGTGAGGGAAAGCGTTCGGGGAATCGGGGTCGCCGTCATCACCAAAACGTCCGGCTGAACGCCCTTCTCCTTGAGCTCGGCTCGCTGTCGGACGCCGAACCGGTGCTGCTCATCCACGATGACGAGCCCCAGATTGGCGAAGGCAACGCTGTCCTGGATGAGCGCATGCGTTCCGACGTAGATGCCGGGATCTCCGCGCCCCGCGGCCTCGATGAATTCCTTTCGCTCCGCTGCTCCCGTGCGCCCCGTCAAGAGGCGGACGACGACTGCGTCACTGTTCGACAGCGCTCTGAGCGAGCGGAGATGCTGCTCGGCCAGAATCTCGGTCGGGGCCATAAACGCGACCTGATAGTGTTCCTCGAGCGCCAAGCAGGCCGCGAGCAGCGCCACCAGGGTCTTTCCGCACCCCACGTCGCCTTCGATCAGCCGATTCATGGGCGCCGGGCGGCGCATGTCGTCGCGAATCTCGATCAGCACGCGCTTCTGCGCCGTCGTGAGCTCGAACGGCAGGGCGCGCGCAACCCGGCGGGACAAGGCACCTTCGGCCTTGAACGCCACCCCGGGAAGCGAAGCCGCGGCACGCTTCGAGCTAGCCACGACGACCTGGTACATGAACAACTCGTCGTAGATGATCCGACGGCGCGCCGCGTTCATTCCCTTCCACGAAGACGGAAAGTGCATTTCGTGAACGGATTCCTGCCATGGGGTGAGCCCACGATGCTCGAGGATGGTCGGTGGCAGATGTTCAACCAGCTCGTCGCGGGCCGAATCCAAAGCCTGTCTCATGAAGGCGCGCATCATCCGCTGCGTAATGCCCGAGGTGAGTGGGTATCTGGGAACGATGCGGCCGGTGTGAAGGCGCTCTTGCTCCTCGTCGGTGACCAGCTCATATTCCGGGCTCTTGAACTGTCTCGAGCCGAATCGGCCAATCTCGCCACTGACCATGAGTCGCACGCCCTTCTTCAAGTAATTCCTAAGGTAGGGCTGATTGAACCAGACGGCCTCGATCATGCCGGTTCGGTCCTTGAGGGTGGCGCGAAAATTCTGTCGGCCGCGCCGCGTGGGCGTCACGGAGACCTGCACGACCTCGACCAGGCTGGTCGCGCTCGTTCCCTCCTTGAGATCCCGGACCATGGTGAGCTGACTTCGGTCGACATGATCCCGAGGCCAGTGGTGCAGGAGATCGTGGATCGTTTCGATTCCGAGCCGCCCCAGCGACTCGGCCTTCCGTGGCCCGGCCCCCTTGAGGAACTGGACCCGTTGCTCCAATACCTTCATGCGGCCGAGGATATGACGACATCCACGGCGAGTCAAAAGTGTGACCGGCATTTGCCTTGCCGCCCCCCGAGCAGCGTGCTATTCTCACCGGCCGTTGTTGGCGACCCCATTTGGGGCAAGGCCGCACCTAAGCGGAGGTTTAAGCGTGTCGAGAAAATGCGATATTTGTGGCAAAGGCGTCTCGTTCGGAAACAATGTCAGCAAGGCAAATAACAAGACGAGACGGACCTGGCAGCCGAATCTCCAGCGGGTCCGGGTCGTGAAGAACGGCACCCACATGACGATTCGCGTCTGCACGCGTTGCCTGAAATCGGACAAGGTCCGCAAGAATATCCGGACGCCGGGCACCTCGGCGCAGTCCGGGTAGCCGGCACCTACGAGTCAGTCCATCCAGATGCAGACGATCGATCTCATTCCCCCGGATCCCACGCACGTGCCCGGGGGCCGGGATTCCCAGCGCGCGATACTCTACCCGCTATGGGCGCTCGAGATCGAGATCCGTCTCCTTCCGAAGTCCGAGCCACGCGTTCTCCACTTCTCAGTGGACGGCGTGCGCTCGGTCCCCTTACCGATCAAAGGCATGCCTGAAACGGTACCCCAGGAGCTCCGAGACGGCATGCGCCTCCTGGACGGGATCGACCGCGAGCGGGCCGAAGACGTGACCCGTCATTTCACGAAGAAGGGGATCGGCAAGCCCGCTTCCCTGGTCGCGCGGATCAAGTTCACGGACGCGCAACTGGTCTACAAGCTCTTCTGGCTCGTCGACGATGATACCGATCAGGCTGCGCTCATCGACAGCCGTTCCGGCAAGCGGATTCCCATGCCGTCTGAGTTCGCGGAGGAGCCGGCCGCCGAATAGCGCCGCAGGCCGCGTTCCGCACTTCGGGACGGATCACGCCACACGCACACCCCACCCGTTCTCCCTTCGCCGAACGTCGTCGGCCTCGGTGCCCATGCCCATAGCGGATAGACGAGATGCTCGGCGAGAGGAGTGAGGACTGCTTGGTCAGCGGTGTCTGCGGGGGAAAATCGGAAAACGGCGTAGCTACCCGCCAATACCGAGCACCTGCGTGAGCAGGAAATTCACACGGCCGATGAGGATCGACACGCGGCCCATGATCGTGTAGCCGAATGCCGCGCCGAAGGAAACCATGAGGAACCAGATCCCGAGACGAGAGGTCGCCCCGACCGCCCCCTTATGCTCGGCTGAGAAGAAGAAGTAGACGAGGACTGAGAGCACACCGACGACGATGACGAGGCTGTTCACGAAGTCACCGCTCGAGGAAATGCCGCGAACGAGAGAGAGAATGGTGTCGGCAGTCTGCGGCTGCACTTCACCCTGCAGCCTCTGCATCATGAGAAGACCCATGAAGTATCCGACGTAGATCCCGAGCGACCACCTCGACATCCACGCGATCTTCCCGATGTACCGCGTGTAGAGCAGCAGGCCCAACACCATCGGGATGATGAGCAGGAGATCGTCCCCACGAATGAAAAGAGGTGTGATGAGATTGGGGATGAATGTCTGATCGAACGTATTCCCGATGTAGTATCCGAGACTCACACCGGCGAAGGCACTCTCGGCGAAACGGAAGAAGGGATTGTCCCGATATAGGAAGCTCAGGATACAGAGCGTCATGAAGGCGCCGATCCAAACTCCCAGATCCGTCGACACGCTACCCCCTATTTCTCCGCTCCGGCTCGTCGAGCCTGGAAATACGCGATATTTCCGATGATGATGAACAGAATGATGATCGAATAGACGATGGACTGGACGTCCCACCCCTTTGCCGCATAATACGGATCGGCGCGCGTCATCCGCCGGACCTCGGGATACGCGTCGTCTACGAGCTGTTCGTACTCGCCGGCGCCCTTGAGTCCACCCAGCAGCGCGAACATCTGACCGGCCCTGTAGTACGCGAAGTACTTCGGCGCGCTCACCGCCGTGCAGCCGACGCCCACGGGCGTACCGAACTGAGCGTTCACGAGATTCGCCCAGTACTCCCCGATGATCCCGGTCGACACGCTGAAGACGAATGCGAGATCGTCATAGGTATTGATTTCCTGCATGAGCGGAAGGGAATCCACCGGCGTCTGGTAGTAGTCTCCCGGGAAGACGGCATGAATGTCCTCATCCATCTGACGCATGACCGCCTGCGCACCATCCTTGTAGCCGAGATTCACAACGTCTGTGCCATAGAATTTGCCGGGCCAGTTTCGCAGCTCGAGCGTCTCCGGGTCCCAGCCACCGGTGACCTTCTGAAACTCCTCGGTCATCTCCGTCACGCCACCCAGCGGATAGAGCGCGATCGTGACGAATCTCACATCCCGCACAAGGCACTGCCGCATGCAGGTGGCGGCCATCGGATCGTTCTCGGGCCCCGTCGACGGCCCGTAGTCGAACGAAACCATGATGACGGAACCCGGATCGAGCGACTCCACCCGATCGTAGAGCGCCTTCACGGACGAGGTTGTTCCAATCGGAAGCCCCAGCGGGAAGAGGAAGGGCACGATGCACCCCAGACCTACCAGCAGATAGATGAATCGGCGATCGACCGCGACGAGAACATCCAGGAAGCTCCGCTGCGCCACCCTACTCTCCTCTCCGGATCCCGAGATAGGATCGCTCGATACCAAGGAGCACGCGCAACGACATCGACGCGGCGCCGAGCGCCGCTCCAATGATGATTCCGCGCTGGGCGGCCGCGTTGGGTACGGTCATGAGCCAGTTGGTGAGCCAAGGCATGAACTCCTCTTTACCCGGGATCGGCCCCATCGAGGGTACCCAGGCGAAGAGCTTGATCCCATACGGGTTCACGCCGAGCATCACGATCATCGCAGCACCAAGAAGAATCGACGCTTCCACGTTTCGAACCCGAAACGCGCGAAAGGCTGCCGACGCAACGTAGAACGCCAACAGCGAGAACATGGTCGCCTGCAGCGGCTTGAACATCGCCCGCTGGACCCATTCGAACGCCGTCTCGGTCCCCAGCACCTGCCACACCTGTCCGACGTCGATCCGCGCAAACCCTTGATTGAGGCCCACAATCGCCGTGCCCACGAGACAGAGCAGGAGCACGAGGCCATACGGCCACCCCTTCTGGCGTTTTTCGATCTTCTTGAGGTTCACCTGGAAGACGTTGATCACGCCAAGCAGAATGGCGAAACCCGCGATGATGATCATCCACCGCTCGAGACGATCCGTGAGCTGAACCTGAAGGAAATCGTTCGGGGTCGTGAAGACGCTGGACAGGATGGGGATCACGCCGGCAATGAAGGCGAGCATGATGGGTAGCTGCTGCTTGTGCATCTTTGGCTAGTTCCCCCGGATCCAGGCGCTCATCCCGTCCCAACCGATCAGCGACGCCAGGATGATTCCCACAACGATGTAGACGAGGAGCATGAGTTTGAAGACATCCTGCCCTTTGATGCTTCCGAGCATCACGGGTTCGTGCGAGAGATAGGCGCTCGCGGCGTAGAGCTCTTCCCCGATCAGTGTATAGTCCGTCGCACACACGAAGAACGGAAGCTGTGCGACTTCCGCCGTCCCCGATATCTGAATGGCGCCCGACGATTGTCCCGCCTCGGCCAGGAGAAGGCTCTCCGCGTAGAACGACCCGATGAGGAAATTGACCGCGGGCTTCTCGCGCACCATTTTCCCACTCACCGACGCCGTATAGGCGAACTGGTCATACGTGACGTAGTTGACCATTTCCTCCTGGAAGAGATCGGGGCGACCGGCTTCGATGTAGGCCTCCTTCACCGTTTCGCGCGCGGATGCGAACGTCAGCGGATCCTTGTTCGGCACCTCGAGAGGCGTGTTGTATCGGGCCGTCTGTAGCGCAACGTGCTTGAGAATGGCCAGACTGGCGATGGTCTGGATCTCATCGATCGACATGATGCCCGGGATGTACAGCACCTTCTTGCCCATCTCGGTGGAGCGACCAATGGCCTCGTCGATGGCATTGAGGCCCGCGATTCGGCGGATGAAGAGCTCTCGCCCCCGACGCGCGAGCGTGATGAACAAGATGACAATTGACGAGAAAACAGCGAAGACAATGAGGGTAGCGAAACGATTGTCGCGTATGCCCCAGCCAACGACCTCCGCCACTTGCGCAGATGCGACGACGGGAAGCAGCGATGCCGACACCAGAAGTGCCAGGACGCGGCGGCCGTGGTTGAGCATCTGTCTCCTTTCACGCGGCAGTGGGTCGTTTCAAACTCCACGGATCCTATCGGTGCCACAGGTTGGGCCGCAAGCGGAAAATCACCGACCCGGCGGCCGACCGCGAACAGCGCGCTCGATCACCTCCCCGAGCCGCGGCCATGAGAACGCGTCTCGCGACCGATCGATGCCGTCGCGAAGTTCGTTCGCAAGATCACTCTCGAGAACGCTCTTGACCGCCTCGGATAGCGCCTCCGGGTCGCCGGGAGGAATCAGCACTCCATTGACGCCGTCCTTGATGAGCTCGGTGAGGCCGCCGACGCGCGTGGCGACAACCGGCGTCCTGTATCGCCACGCCAGCGGCAGAATTCCGCTCTGGGTGGCACGATGATACGGAAGAACGACGACGTCGGCGGCGTCGAAATAGGTACCGACTCGATCCCTCGGGATGTAGCCGTCGTGCAGACGTACACGCCCCGCGAGGCCCGCGTCCGCGATGCGGGCCAGATAAGGCTCTTTGCGATCGTAGAACTCACCGGCAACAACGAGGTGAGTGGATGTGGGCAGCCGGCTGAGCGCGTCGATGGCCACATCGAGGCCCTTGTAGGCCCGAATGAAGCCGAAGAAAAGGAGCACGGCCCCGTCCGCCGGAAGCCCGAGGTCGCTCCTTGCGCGCGCGCGACCGGGACCGTCCGGGAAATCAGCCGAAAGCGGCAACGGCGTGACTGTGACGTCGGCAGCGGGCCTCAACCGCAAGAGATCATCCCTGACGGCCGACGAGTGCACGATGAACGCATCGGGAAGCTTGAGCATCCATCGCGTCAACGGGCCGTCGAAGGGGCGTCGTTCGTGAGGGAGCACGTTGTGACAGTCGAAAATCACTCGCGACCCGGCCCGCGCGATCTGGCGAGCCACGCCCGCGTAAGTCGGGACGAAGAACGGAAGCCAGTAGTTGAATAGCACCCCGTCGGGACACCACGCCGCAAGCGCCCGCCCGGCGGCGCGCCACGAGAGGGGGTTCAGCGTATCGAGTGAGCGCTCCGTTTCCGGGCGGGAAACGCCGTCGATCTCCATCTGCGTTGTTCCGGGGAACAGGAGCGCCGGATACTGCCGGCGGAAACTCACGATTCGGGTGTCGTGCCCACGCCCGGCGAGCGTTTCGGAGAGCGCATCGACGTAGTGGGCGATGCCCCCCCGCCACGGCCCCGCCGGGCCGACCAGACCGATCCGCAATGCCTCCGATCCGTCAGCGTCATGCATGCGCGCAGCATATCCGGTCCCCCGATGGCCCACAAGATCAGCGGGCGGGCCGGCGCTCGACGCGGTCCCAAGAACCTCTCCGACGGCTCCGCGCACAAACCGCTCCGCTCACATGTTCGAGGGTGCAAACGATCGACGAAGCGCGGAACCGATTCCGCATGAGGGCGGGGCGAGCGGGCGGCGTGGGAAGGGGGCAACAACCAAAGGTTGTTGCATGAGGCTATCGCCGACGGTGGGAAGCCGAGCTGACCGGGTGTGCAAACCCGTAAGCAGCCCCCTTCCTACGGCCATTCCTTGACCCCCCCGAAGACGGCCCTCTACAATCGTGGCCGCCGCAATGAAAGGGGCATGACGTGACCTATCCACCCATTACATTGACACGTTTCATTACCGCGCAGGAACGGCGAATCCCGACGGCGACCGGTGAGTTCTCGGACCTCCTGCAGAACATCGCGCTCGCCGGGAAGCTCGTCGCCCGAGAAGTCAACCGCTCCGGGCTCGTCGAGGACATCCTCGGGAGCGCCGGCACACGAAACGTCCACGGCGAGGACGTTCAGAAGCTCGACGTCTATGCGCACATGACCTTCGTGCGCATTCTTCAGGAGTCCGGGCACCTCGCCATCATGGCGTCTGAAGAGAGCGAGACGGCGATCGAAATCCCACGCGAGTATCCAAAGGGCAAATACGTCTTGAATTTCGACCCCTTGGACGGCTCCTCGAACATCGATGCGGGGGCTTCGATCGGAACGATCTTCTCGATCCTGCCGCGCCTCTCCTCCGAAGGAGAGCCGTCGATCCGGGACTGCATGCAGCAAGGAGCGAACCAGGTCGGCGCCGGCTACCTCGTCTACGGCGCCAGCACGACGCTCGTCTTCACGACGGGCGCCGGGACTCATGGATTCACGCTGGATCCCGGGATCGGGGAGTTCATTCTCTCCCACGAGAACATCCGGATTCGCAGTCACGCGAAATACTACAGCGTCAACGAAGGGCACTCGGCCACGTGGTCGACACCCATCCGGCGTCTGGTGGACACACTGAAGAATGGATCAGACGGGAACGGTCCCCGGTCGCTGCGATACATCGGATCGCTTGTCGCGGACTTCCATCGAAACCTGCTGAAGGGCGGGATATTCATCTACCCGTCCGACAAGAACAACCCGTCCGGCAAGCTTCGGCTTCTGTACGAGGCCAATCCGCTGGCGATGATCGTTGAGCAGGCGGGCGGACTCGCGACATCCGGTTTGACCCGCGTGATGGACATCGCCCCGGAGGCGTTGCATCAACGCGTGCCACTCATCATCGGAAGTCCGGAGGACGTCGAGCTGGCCGCGCGCATTCATCAGGATGACGCGACGACCGCCTGAGGTGTCCTGCGCGGGTCCGGTCGCCTATGCGGCCCGACGCCACGCCTCTCCGGTTGTGGGCGGCGCGTCGCCCCCCCAAAGCGGATCGCACGGGTCGGACCAGGTTTCGCTGAGGAGTTCGGCCGCGCGCTCCGTGTCACCCTGGCGTTGAAGCAGCAGGCCGAGCGCTCGACGCCCTTCCCTGCCCCCGGGCCGTAGCTCCAGCGACTTTTCGAGCGCGGCGGTCGCTTCTTCGAACCGGGACATCCGCGTGAGAGTGCGCCCCATCAGGACCAGGAAGCCGTACCCGCCTGCCCCCTCGTGGGCGGCCTTGCGCAGGCAGCTGAGCGCGCGAGCATCATCACCCGCCTCGAAGCTCAGCTGGCCGAGCAGACACCAGGCTTCGGCGGCCACCTCGGAGAAAGCGGTCGCTTCGTCGCACCGGGTTTTCGCGGCGGCCGTGTTGCCGCTACCAAGATGCGCGCGAGCGAGCGCGATCAAATGCCCCCCACCCGACTCGCCCTTGCTCGCCGCGGTCTCGAGCAGACGCGTCGCCTGCAACCACTGCCGGTGACGCAGCTGAACGCGCGCCAACATCGTCATTCCAGACGCGGACCTCACGTCCCGCAGGTATTCGACGGCTTGATCGGTCTGATCCAACACCAGGTATGCCCGGGCGAGCGCTTCCTGCGCACGTTCGCGAACAGTGTCGCTCTTGATCGCTTGCTTCAAAGGGGCAACGGCCTCGTCGGCCCGTCCTGCCTTCACGAGCGCCACGCCGATGAGGTATCGCAGCTCCGCATTCGAGGGCTCGCTGCCCACGGCCGTGGTCAAGTCTTCCGCGGCCTGACGGTATCGACCTATCTCGAAACACGCGATCGCACGCTTGATCCGTGCCTCGCTGTAGGAAGGATTCAGGCCCAGGGCCTTGTCTAGCTCCCGCATCGCATCTTGAAAGCGGCCCAACTCACCGTACACGGTCGCCAGGCGGCATCGGAGATCCGGATAGTCCGGCGCGCTTTCGATCGCAACCTCGAAGGCCTCTCTGGCGCCGTCAAGATCTCCCGCCTGATATCGCTCCAATCCCACGCGATACTTCTCCTGACCACGCCCCCGCCCTTTGACCGCCTCCCGCACCCGCTCCACCGTCTCCGGGCCGTCCGGCCCGCCTTGGGACTCGAGCCAACTCTGGGGGATGTCGACCCCGCCGTCCGCCAGCGCGCGAAAATGCTCGACCGCGTCGGCATGCCGATTGACTCGTCGGAGCAGCAGTGCCAGATAGGCGCGCGCTTCCTGATAGCGCGGGTGAATGTCCAGGGCGCGCCGGAAGTGACTTTCGGCGTCCTCGATTCGTTCTTCATGTTCCGCGATTTCCCCGAGGCGGCAGTGAATATCCGGGAAGTTTGGATTGTGCTCGAGGACCTTGGTGAACGCGACGCGTGCTCCGTCGAGCTTCGACTCGTGGAAATAGGCGTGCCCCAGCCGCGCTAGACTTTCCGTCACGTAGAACCGTCCCAAGCGGTAGACAGTGCTGCCCTTCGAGGCCGAGTCGAGTACGGCGCGAAACGAATCGATCGCTTCTTCATACTCGCCACGGTTGAACGCGACGATTCCGCGGTTGTAGTCTTTCTGGCTGGACGGTGAAAAAAGACGCGAAAAGATGGACATGATTCCCCCGCCGAGAAACCTACTGGCAAGCGGTGACGCGTCTTCTACCCCCGCGCCACTCCGACACGAGTTTTATCGGTGCAGGAGAGCGCCAACATGAGAGTTACACGGGCGGATCGCTTGCGGTGGGGTCGGACAGCATCAGGGGTAGGGGACGGGCCTGATGCAAAACGCGAGGGGGGCTATACGACCCTCACCTCGCGTGAATTCCAACACTAATGCTGTAACGTATTGCCGTTACTCAACCTGCCGCTTCATAAACGTCGGCCGATCTCGAAGAACGCCCCAACTCCGTGCGCGCTCATCCTTGCGCGGCTCCTCGGGCTCGTCCCAACTTGCGTCGAGCTTCGGGCCCGGGGCTTCTTCCTGCGGGCTCACGTCATCACCGACGGCCGTGGCGGCCTCTTCGGCGAACTTCGTCAGCACTTCCGCGGCCTCGTTGGTGGCCGGCGCAGAAGGCGTTTCTTCCGGCTCCTTTACCACACCGTCCGAAACACCATTGGACGCCTCGTCGGAGCGCTCGCCCAACGGCAGCACACGCTTCTCCTGATCGCCGAAGCCCGTCGCGATCAGCGTGATGGAGACCTCATCCCCCATCGAGGGATCCACGACCGTACCGAAGATGACCTTCGCCTGCTCACCCGCCGCGTTCACGATGACGGACGTCGCGTCGGCCACTTCATGGAGCGTCATGTTGTCGCCGCCGGTGATGTTGACCAGGAGCGCCTCGGCTCCGTCGATGCTGACATCGTTCAGCAGCGGGCTCGAGATCGCGGTCGTTGCCGCCTGAACTGCCCGGTCCGGACCACTCGCGCGGCCGCTTCCCATGAGCGCGTTTCCGCGGTTGGCCATCACGGCCCGAACATCGGCGAAGTCGACGTTGATGTCGCCCGAGCGAAGAATGATGTCCGAAATCCCGGTCGTCGCGTTGACGAGAACCTCGTCCGCGAGATGCAGTGCCTGCACATATGTCGTCTCCGCGGAGGCGATCGAGAGCAGCCGCTGGTTGGGAATCACGATCAGGGTGTCGACGTGCTCACGAAGCGCATCGAGCCCATCGTCGGCCACCTTCATTCTCGGCTGGCCTTCGAAGATGAACGGCTTCGTGACGATGGCAACCGTCAATGCGCCCGCCGCTCGGGCAAGCGCCGCGACGACGGGTGCCGCGCCGGTCCCGGTGCCGCCACCCATGCCACAGGTGATGAACACCATATCTGCGCCGTCGATGGATTGAGCCAGATCGTCACGGCTTTCTTCGGCGGCCGCGCGGCCGACGTTCGAGTCGCCACCGGAACCGAGACCGCCGGTCAGCTCTCCGCCGATCTGAAGCTTGGACTTCGCCGGCGAGCTATCGAGCGCCTGACTATCCGTGTTGGCGACGACGTACTTCACGCCCCCCAAGGACGTCTCGATCATCCGGCGAATCGCGTTCCCCCCCGCACCTCCCAATCCCATGACGGTGAGATTCGCCTGGTTCGTGTTCGGTTCGGATATCATTTCAAGGTGCAGGGAATCCATCCACAACCTCCAGTGCCTGTAAGCTAAGTGCCTCCGACATCTACTTCCATCTCTCTTTTGCCGCTCCGTGTCAAGCACGGAATGCGCTGTCGTGTGACCGAATCACCCGCTTCGCGGCAGCGGACGTCTCTCGTCTCCACCCCGGCGGACGATCTGCTCGCGAAAGCGCAGGTCGAGGACAGATCCCTCCCGGTTCTCCCGAGCGAGATCGGCTATGACCGCGCTGAGCGCCTGGATATGCCCGCCCCAGTCCGCGCACGGCTCATAGAGCAGCGCGACATCCAGCGTGTCCAGGTACACGCGGGCGAAACGGACCCCCGAAAGATCCACCAGCGACACGCGTCGCGCCAGCTCAGGGGCCTCTTCGCGCATCATCGTGAGGAGATGGAGGGCATCGATGATGAGCGGATCACGGACCGCGTCGCCCTCCCGACGAAACGCGGTCGGCGGGACGACGAGCGGCAGATCCTCGGTGCGCCTCCCGGGCACGGGCGGAAGCACCCGGCCGTCCGGGCTCAACATCGTGAGCGGATCGCCGTCGATGAGCGCGATCGGGAAACGTTCTTGGACATCGACACGGATACTCATCGGAAAGCGGTAGTTCACATCCGCGCGCCGGATGCGCGGGTGTGTCGTCAGGCGTGCTTCGGCGTCGCCCGCCCGAACGGTGACCATGGGCATGCCCGGATGGATCTCCGCAAGCGTAATGACCTCTCGCGGCGTGAGAAACCGGTTGCCGCTAACGGCGACCTTCTTCACCCGTGCCGATGGCGAGGTCAGGAGCCAGGCGTGGAGTTCCGGTAGTAGATAGCGACCACCGATGAAGAGCAGCGCCACCACCGGCAGGACCTTGAGCAGGAGAAGTCTGACGACGCGCCGGCGGGATGCCGATCGGGATCGGCGTCGGGATCGTCCCGGAGGGCGAATCATGAGTCGAATCCCAGCATGCGAACCTCGGTCTGCAGCTGGACGCCGGCCTCACGGGCGACCCGGTCTCGTACGTCATCGATCAGCCGCCGGATGTCATCCGCGGACGCGCCTTCCGCGTTCACGATGTAGTTGGCGTGAAGCGACGATACTTGCGCGCCGCCCACGCAATGTCCTTTGAGTCCGAGACCATCGATGATCCGCCCGGCGCTCTCTCCTGTCGGGTTCTTGAATGCGCATCCCGCGCTCTGCTCCCGAAGCGGCTGGGTCGCTCCGCGGCGTCGCCGGATCTCCGCGGCACGCGCCTGGATGCTCGCCGGGTCATCCGGCCGCAGCGTCAGCACGGCACCGGTGAAGATCATCGGGCTCGGATACACAGCCTCACGGTATCCGAAACAGATCTCCGCCGCCTCGAAGCGGATCGGTTCCCCCTTGAACGAAAAACCGTCCACGCATGAAACGAGCTCCCCGAACTCCGCCCCAAAGGCGCCGGCGTTGATCGAGAGCGCCCCACCCACGGTGCCGGGAATCCCCGCCAGTGATTCTAGACCCGCCAGGCGCTCGCGCCCCGTCCAGGCGGCAAGATGGGGCAATCGAGTCCCCGCCCCGACCGTGACACGTTCGCGGTCCGCGGCGATTCGATCGAACTCCTGGGCGATGTGAATCACGACGCCACGAAAGCCGGCGTCGGCCACCAAGACGTTGGTTCCCCCGCCAAGGATGAAGACGGGAACGGCCGCGTCCGCGGAGCGCTCCAGAGCGATCCTGAGCGCATCCTCGTTCTCCGGAACGAGGAAGACATCGGTCGGCCCCCCCACCCGAAAGGTCGAGTGCACGGAGAGGATCTCATGCTCGGTGACACGGAGACCGGCCACATCCCGAAACAGAGTGGCCTTGACCGTGTCAACCATCTCCCAGCTCTCTTTCAAGGACTCGGTGTACCTTCCACACGTCTCCCGCACCCAAGGTCACGACGACATCCCCGCTTTGCAGGAACGGACGGATTTGCTCCGCGACCGACTCCGTGTCGCAATCGAGAAGACTGACACCTTCGTGGCCCGCCTCGCGCACGGCCCGGAAGATCATCCTCGAATCGACGCCGGGGATCTCGTTTTCACCCGCCGCGTAGACAGGCAATAGCCAAACCTGATCCACCGAGGAGAACGCGGGTCCGAAGGCCCGCCAAAGCGCCTGAGTACGGCTATAGCGATGCGGCTGGAAGATGCAGTGAATGCGCCCGTCCCAGATCTCCCGAACCGTATCGAGAACGGCGCGGACTTCCGTCGGATGATGGCCGTAGTCATCGACCAGCGTGATGCCGGCGGCCGTGCGGGCCACATCGAAGCGCCGCCCGACACCATCGAACGACGCGAGAGCCGAGCGAATCTTGGCCGCATTGATCCCCAGCTCTCGCCCGACGGCGATCGCCGCGGTTGCATTGAGAACGTTGTGGCGGCCCGGCATCCGGACGGTGAACTCGCCCAGGTCGGACAGCCAGAACCGGCTGCTGAATCCGTCCGGCTGAATGTCCGTGATCATGAGATCCGAGTCCGCGCTGGTGCCGTAGGAGATCACGCGGCGCTTCAAGTCCGAGGCCAGACGGGCGGCCAGCGGATCATCGGCGCAGAGAATCGTGACGCCGTAGAACGGAACCTTGTCGGCGAACTGCCGGAACGCCTCGATGATCGCTTCCAGCGATCCGTAGTGATCGACATGCTCGAGATCGATGTTCGTGATCACGGCGATCGAGGGTGAGAGCATCAGGAATGACGCGTCGCTTTCGTCGGCCTCCGCCACCAGGAAATCCCCCGCACCGAGGCGGGCACCCGCACCGCAGGCCTTGAGACGTCCGCCGACGACGATGGTGGGATCGAGACCGCCGGCCGCGAGAACGCCCCCGACCAGCGATGTCGTCGTCGTTTTGCCGTGGGCGCCGGCGATGGCGACGCCGTAGCGGGTCCGCATGAGCTCCGCCAACATCTCCGCGCGCGGAACGAGCGGGATCCCGCGGCGCCGGGCCTCCTGAAGCTCGGGATTGTCGCCGCCGATGGCGGACGACACCACGACCAGGTCGACCTCGATGACGTTTTCCGCCGCGTGCCCCACATGGATGGCCGCGCCGAGGGTCGCCAGTCGCTCGGTTACTTCGGTGGCGGACAGATCGGATCCGCTGACCGTGTAGCCCCGGGTGATGAGAACTTCCGCGATGCCGCTCATCCCGGTTCCACCGATGCCCACGAGATGGATGTTTCGGATCTGACCGTACATCTTCAGACCGCCTTCTGCTCGACGAGGGCCTCGATCGCGTTCACGAGACGTTCCGCGCCGTCGAAGCGCGCGAAACCGTGCGCGTTCGCTCCCATGCGACGAAGACGCCGCGGGTCGCTGAGCAGCTTCTTGAGCTCATCAGCGAGATTGTCCCCCGCAAGATCGGCATCTCGGATCATGACGGCCGCCTGGCGCTCCACGAGCTCCGTCCCATTGAGCTCCTGATGATTGTGCACGGCGTGGGGATACGGAACGATGACGGCCGCCAGCCCTGATGCCGTCACTTCGGAGAGCGTCATCGCCCCTCCTCGACACACGATGAGGTCGGCGATGGTGTACGCGTCGTCGATCCTGTTCAGATATGCATGCACGCTCGTCGGGATCTTCAGCCGGTCCGTGCGTCGCCTGACCCAACCGGCATCCCGCCGCCCGGTTTGGATGAGGCACTGGATACCGAGGTTGGCCGGCAGACGTTCGAGCGCATCGACGATCGCCTCGTTGATCGTATGCGCGCCGTGACTTCCGCCCATAACGAAGAGCGTGCGCCTGGAGGGTGAGAATCCGAACCGGCGAAACGCACGCTGGCGATTGCCCATCAGCAAGCTGGATCGCAGCGGATTTCCCGTGAGTCGCAAATGGTCGCGTCGACGAAAGTGGGTTCGAGCCGCGGCGAAGTTGAGGTGCACCTCGTTCGCGTATGGCGCCAGCAACCTGTTGACCGCGCCGGGAACGGCGTTCTGCTCCTGAAGCAGGATCGGAATCCTCATGAGACGCCCCACGATGATCGGTGGGGCACTGACGTAACCGCCCGTGCCCACGATCACGTCCGGCTTCCACTTGAGAAAGAGACGCCAGACCTTCGCCGAGCTTCGGGCGAAGCCCCACAGCGCGCGAAGCTGTTCGACGCCGAACTTCCGCGGCAACCCTTGCACCGGAAGCAGATGGAGGTGATACCCTTCCTTCGGCACCACGCGAGACTCGAGCCCACGGGCCGTGCCGACGAAGTGGACCTCCACCCCCCGGTGACGTCGCTTCAGAAGGCCGGCCACCGCCAAGCCTGGGTAGAGGTGTCCCCCGGTTCCGCCTCCGGCGATGAGCACCCGATCCACAGCTTCTCCTATTTGAAACCCATGGCGATGACGTGCTTCTGGGCGGTCACCGTCTGAGTGACCGAGACTCGCGAGATGTTCAACAGGACCCCCACGGCGATCAGGTTCGCCATCAACGCAGATCCGCCGTAGCTGACGAACGGAAGCGGCAGGCCGGTGACGGGCAGAAGCCCGGTCACGACGCCCGCATTGACGAAGAAGTATAACGCGATCTGGATCGTGAGCCCCGTCGCCATATAGTAGCCGAGACGGTCCGGCGCCTGGCGTGCAATCTGGAACCCGCGAACGACGAGCGCTCCAAAGAGAACGATCAGCGCCGCCAACCCGACGAAGCCGACCTCCTCCCCGATGATTGCCAGAATGAGATCGCAGTGCGCGTCCGGAACGAAAAGCCTCTTCTGCAGGCTTT
This sequence comes from uncultured bacterium, assembly GCA_964486455.1. Lineage (GTDB taxonomy): Bacteria > Eisenbacteria > RBG-16-71-46 > CAZAMP01 > CAZAMP01 > CAZAMP01. The sequence goes on from CAZAMP010000001.1 coordinate 169,166, forward strand.
GCCCGAAACCGACCCCGAAGAGCCCACCGGAACCGAGCGCAAGAAGGCCATGTCGAACCTGGAAGGAGAGCGCCTCCCAATCGCGTAGCCCGTCGATCCACCGCAGAATGCGTTCGAGCGGATATCGATAGAAGATCGATACCAGCCCTCCGCTCACGAGAACCGTCGCGCCGCCCGCGAACAACCAGCGCCACGGCAGCCCGGCCAGGATCAAAAGCCCCATAACACTGAGCGCAAGAACCGTCGCGGTCCCGACGTTCGGCTGCATGAAGATCAGGCCGATCGGAATCGCGATGGCGGCGGCGAACTGAGCGAGCTTACGGCGCCCGGGAATGAACTCCGGGTTTCTCGCCAGGAGCGCCGCGATGAGAACGAGCGTGGCGACACGCGCGAACTCCGACGGCTGAATGCTCAAGGACCCTATTCGAATCCAGCGGTCCGCCTGTCGGATTGTCGACTGGAAAGGATGCGGCACAACGAGAAAGAGCAGGGCCAGAACCGCCCCTCCCCACAGCAACCAGCCAACCCGGCCGCCATAGTGGTGATAGTCGACGCGACTCGCGACGAGGAGAAGCCCCATACCCAGAAGCGCCTTGATCGCCTGTCCGACGAACATCCCGTGCGGACTGCTCAAATCGCGTTGGGAAACCCATGCGCTCGATGAGTAGAGGAAGACCAGTCCCGCGCCGGTCAAAAGCACAACGATCAGAAGCAACCAGCGGTCGACCGCCCCGATTCTAGGCATCGCCGCATCCTCCACGAAGTTCCAGCACCGCGTCGCGGAACCGATCGCCCCGGTCCACGAAGTCATTGAACATGTCGAAAGACGTGCACCCTGGGGCCAAGAGCACGACACCGCTCGGCCGCGAACGGTCGTACGCGACGCGAACGGCTTCCGTCATCGAACCGGCATGGGTGGCGTCGACGTCCGGCCACGCCGAGCGGATCATCTCCGAGGCTTCGCCGATCAACACGAGGTGGCGAACGAACCGCTTCACCGTCTCGTGCATGGAAGCGAATGGACTCCCCTTGTCGCGCCCGCCCGCAATCAGCACGACACCATCCGGGAACGAGAATAGCGCCATCTTGAGCGCGTCGAGGTTGGTCGCCTTGGAATCGTTGACGAATGTAACGTCACCCACGCGGCCGACGCGTTCCAGACGGTGACGAAGCGGACGAAACGTTCGGAGCCCGCTCGCCAGATCACGCGCGGCGACACCACCGCTCGTCGCTGCCAGTGCCGCGGCCAGCGCGTTCTGAACGTTGTGCGGGCCGGAAATCGTGAGCTCCCTCGTGTCCGCGAACGTCTCGTCCGCGTCCATGCGGAGCACAAGCCGTGATCCGTCCAGGAACGCCGCCGGGCCCTCTTGCGGTGACATGCCGAACACCCAGGTGTGGTTCGGATCCTGCCGACGCGCGGTCGCGATCAGATCCGTCTGCGTCGGATCATCCGCGTTCATGATGCAGACGCCACCCTCGTCGAGGCGACGACATAGGCTCGCCTTGATCGCGAAGTAGTTCTCGAGCGTACCGTGACGATCGAGGTGGTCCGGAGAAACGTTGAGGAGAGCGGCCGAGCGGCTCCGATACTCATGGAGGTCCTCGATCTGAAAGCTGCTCACCTCGACGGCGATCGCTCCGCCTGCGCCGATCGACGGCGCGGCCGCGGAAAGCGCTTCACCGATGTTCCCCGCCGCGACCGATTCGATGCCCGCGGTGGCGAACAGATGCGCGAGCAGCGAGGTCGTTGTGCTCTTACCGTTCGATCCCGTAATGGAGTGGAGCGGTGCCTTGGCAGCGGACCAGCCGAGCTCGAGCTCAGCCACGATCGGAATGCTCCGACGACGGGCCTCTTGGATCAGCGGATGCTCAGGTAGGGCCCCCGGACTCTTGATCACGACCGTGACGCTTTCGAGCGCGTCGAGATCATCGTCGCCGGTCCAGACGACCCGCTCCAGACCCGACCGGTCCTCCTCCGAGGGGACGACCTTGTCTGCTACGCGGCATGCCACACCTTCGGGGGCCAAGAGATCGACGGCCGCCCGACCGCTCCTCCCGTAGCCCAGGACCAAAACGGGTCCTCCGCCCGCGAGCCACTTGCCGATGTCTCCACGAAGGTCCATTCGTTTCCCTATTGAAGTTTCAGCGTGCTCAGGCTCATCAGCGCGAGGATGATGGCGATGATCCAGAACCGCACCACCACGCGCGACTCGGCCCAACCCCGCTTTTCGAAGTGATGGTGGAGCGGCGCCATGAGAAAGACGCGCTTTCCCGTCGTCTTGTAGCTGATGACTTGAATGACCACCGACAGCGCTTCGAGCACGAAGATCCCGCCGACGATGATCAGCATGAACTCGCGCTTCAGCAGCACCGCCACCGTTCCGAGGGATCCACCGAGCGCCAGGGAGCCCGTGTCCCCCATGAAGACGTCCGCGGGATGGCTGTTGAACCAGAGGAAACCCAGACAGGCCCCCATCATCGCCATGCAGAAGATCGTGAGCTCGCCCGCGCCGGGGAAATACGGGATGTTGAGGTAGTCGGCGAACTTCACATGCCCCGAGAGATAGGCCACCCCGGCGAAGACCATGGCCGGTGGAGCCATGAGACCCACCGCCAGCCCGTCGAGGCCGTCGGCGAGATTCACCGCGTTCGACGTACTGGTGATGACGAGCATGACGAAAGGAACGAGAAGTAGCCCCAGGTAGGGTTGAAGGTTCTTGAAAAACGGGACAGTCGTCTTGAGCGTCATGTCGCCGTGGGACATCGACACCACCATGACGATGCCGATGGTGAGACCAATCGCCGCCTGACCCAAGAGCTTGTAGCGCCCCAACAGGCCTTTGCGCATGCGGCGGACGACGAGGAGATAGTCGTCGAGAAAGCCCAGCAGCCCCAGCGTGAAGCACGCGACGAGCGACATCTGCACGAAGCGGTTGGAAAGATCGGCCCAGAGCAGCGTCGGGATGATCGTGGCCAGCACGATCAGCACGCCGCCCATCGTCGGTGTTCCTTCCTTGCTGAGGTGCGATTCGGGGCCATCGGTGCGAATGCGCTGGCCGACACCATGTCGGCGAAGGAACACGATGAGCTTGGGTCCCAGCCAGAACGCGATCAAGAGCGCCGTCACGGTCGCGTAGGCGGCCCTAAACGTTATGTATCGGAAGACGTTCAGAGGCGAGAAGATGTCGCTGAGGGGGACGAGAATATGATAAAGCACTACGCCTCCTCCGCATCCCGTGTGAGCGCGTCCACGACGCAGTCCAATTCAATGGCCCGCGACCCCTTGACGAGAACCACGTCGCCCGGGCTCAGAAACGCCAAGAGTTCCGGGATCAACTCCCGCGCCGATTCCCACCGGGACAGCGCAACGTGCGGATGACGCATCGCGACCTCATCCGCCGCATATCGAACCTGCTCGCCGACGAGACAGACCCGGTCCATGGATCCCAAGCGGCGCCCCAGCTCCCGATGAGCGGTTTCCGCGTATTCCCCCAGCTCGAGCATGTCACCCAGGACGGCCACCCTCTTCCCCTCGCACGGAAATGACATCAGTGTCGCGACGGCGAAGGCCATCGAGTCCGGATTCGCGTTGTAGCTGTCATCCAGGATTCGAAACCCCCGCGACGCGCGGACCGACATCCGCCCGGGAAACGGACGCCATGTCTCGAGTCGCCGGACCGCCGATGACGGATCGATCCCGACCGTCGCGGCCAGCGCAAGCGCGGCGGACGCCCCCAGCGCGGCCCCACGGCCCGGGCCGGCGAGGCGAATCGGCGGAAATCCGTCTACGTGAACGGTGTAGCACCCATCGGCGCCGAGCGCCATGTCAATAACGCGCACATCCGCATCGGACGTCTCACCGAATGTCACCACACGAGACCACTCCGCTTGCGCGGCCTCCAGAAGCGCCGGATCGTCGGCGGGGACGAGTAGCGGCCCGCCGGCGGCCAGGCCGTCGACGATCTCCAGCTTCGCCCGCCTAACGGCGTCAATTCCACCGACCGGGCCGACGTGGGCCCGCCCGACGTTCGTGATCAGCGCGGCCGTTGGGCGGCACAGACCACTGAGCGTCGCGATTTCGCCCGGGTGGTTCATGGCGAGCTCGAGAACCGACCAGCGGTGGGCCGGCGTCAGTGTGGTGAGTGTGAGTGGAAGGCCGATGTGGTTGTTCCGGTTGCCCGTCGGCTTGTGGACCGTTCCGTCCCCGGAGAGAAGCGTGGCGATCATCTCGCGTGTCGTGGTCTTGCCGTTCGAGCCGGTCACTGCGATGACGCCCGCGGTCGATTCCGCGCGCGCGCGCCTTCCCAAAGCCGTGAGAGCGGCGAGCGTATCGCCGACGCGGAGCAGCGCTCCGGCCGGGGTGCCACCGGGCAATTCGACCGCTCGCGAGACGACAGCCCCCGACGCCCCCTTGGCGAACGCGTCCGCGACGAAGGTGTGGCCATCGAGGCGCTCCCCGACGAACGCGACGTAGAGGTCTCCGGGAGAGAGGGTTCGCGTATCGATCGAGACCTCGCCGGTCGGCCGTGACGCGCCGTCCTGCCCTGCCGGGAGGCTGAGGTCGCCGTCCGTCGTCGCCGTGATCTCCCGCCAGCTCCAGCGCATCTTCTCGGCTAAGACGAGGGACGGAAGGCGAGGGGTTCGGCCGGCAAGTTTGGAGAGCGGAAGTTTGCCCGGTCCCATCGAGCAGGTCCTTCCTATGCGCAGCCGAACTGAGGGGTGTCAGTCGGGTTCCCGGTCCCTCAGCCCTCCGTCTCCGTCTTATCCTCCTCTGGGTTGAAGCCTCGTGCCTCCAGAGCGGTAGCGGCCAAGACCGTGTCGTCACACGGCCGCCGCTCGCCACCCACGTCCTGATAGCGTTCGTGCCCCTTGCCCGCGATGACCACCGTGTCGCCGGCATCGCCTCCGCCGACGGCATCGGCCACCGCCCGCGCGCGATCGGCTATGCGCTTCCAGGCGACCGTTCGGTCTTTGAGCCCCGCTTCCATTTCATCCAGGATTCGCTCAGGATCCTCGGATCGGGGATTGTCGGAAGTGAGTACGACGACATCGGACAGCTCGGCGGCCACCGATGCCATCTCCGGTCGTTTGCCGCGATCGCGCTCGCCGCCGCATCCGATGACGCAGATGATACGTCCACTCGTGAACTCACGAACAGCGGTCAGCAGCGCGCGCAATGATCCGGGTGTGTGCGCGTAGTCAACGATTATGCCGAACGGTTGCCCGTGATCGACACGCTGCATCCGACCGGGGATCTGAAACGGGCGTCGCAGCGCGTTCTGAATCGTCTCCGGGGCGGCACCCAGCCATCGGCAGGCCGCGGCCGCGGCCGCCGCGTTGAGCAGATTGAAGCGCCCGGGAAGCGGTATCTCGATGCCGATGTCGAGTTCGGGTCCCTCGAACCGCGCACGGCTCAGGTTCGCGCGCAGACGCGGTTCCGACAGCCGCCAATCGGCGTCGCGGTCGAACCCGTAGCGCGCCACGCGGAGGTTCGCCCTCTCGGCGATCCAATCCGCTGCGGGATCACCGCTGGGGAGTAGCGCAAGCGTATCGCGGTCGCTCGCGACGGCCGGATCCACGAGCCAGGCCGCGCGCTGAAAGAGTTTCGCCTTCGCGGCCCGGTACTTCTCTTCGGAACCGTGCCAGTCCAGGTGATCTCGCGTGAGGTTCGAGAGCAGCACGACGCGAAACTCCGCACCGGCGACGCGATGCATGTCGAGCGCGTGTGACGACACCTCGCTCAGCACGCAGCGAGAGCCCGCATCCGCCATCGACCTTAGCGTCTTCTGAAACCGGTCGGCGCCGGGCGTCGTGTTGGGAACCGCGGAGGTCCGATCACCCTGGCGAATGCCGAGCGTCCCGATAAGTCCTGGATCCCAGCCCGCTTCCCTTGCGATCATCCCGGCTAGATTCACGATGGTCGTCTTCCCATCGGTGCCCGTCACCCCGACAAGATCCAACTCCCCCGAGGGGTGCCCGAAGAAACGATCGGACAGAAGAGCGAGCGCAAGGCGCGCATCCGGCACCCTGAACGTTGGTAGAACGCCCGTTTGGGGGATGTGACGCTCGACCACCAGCGCCGCCGCGCCGCGCTGGACAGCCTCCCCCGCGAACATGTGTCCGTCGGATTGGGTGCCGGACACGCAAACCATTAGCCCACCCGCTGCGATCTCACGCGAGTCGCACGTGATACCCGTGATCCGCGCATCGCCCGGGCTCAGCCGGGACGCCTCGGAAACGGCGCCCATCAGCTCGTCCAGGTCTATCGCGCGTTCAGTCAAGATCGCTCCCATGTACCCCACGACCTCTTTCGATCGCTCAATACGAGTTCAACGTCGCTCCCGCTCGGAACGACCGCGCCGGCCCCGGGAACTTGCCTGACAACGGTGCCTCGCCCAACGGGCGTGACGTAAAGGCCCAGCGCACCCAGGCGGGCCATGGCTTCTCTGAGCCCGAGCCCCTCGACGCCGGGAATCGTGATTTGTTCAGGGACCTCCCCCGCCGTCGACAGCATGACGACCGGGCAGTCGGGAGATCCGGGTGGCGGCGACTGAAACAGAACGCGCTCGCCGGTGCCGAGGACTTCGGTGCGGTACCCGGCTTCGGCCGCCCTCCGCCTGGCGGCAAGAGTGGCCAGGCCCCTCAGATCGGGGACACCGCGCTCGAGTGTCTCCGTGCGCTCCGCGAACCGGATCGACCGAGGCAGCTCACACTCGATCTCCCGCACGTCGCGCCGGAGCCCGGTCGGATACACGGCCGCGATCTTGTCGACCATCTCACTGAAGATCGGGGCGGCGACCTCGGACGCGTAGTAGGCGCCCTTGGGCTCGTCGATCATCACCACACAAACGAACTGCGGCTCCTTCCAGGGCACGAACCCCGCGAAGGACGCCACGTGCCGCGCCGGCGTATAGCGACCCAGCTCGTGATCGAACTTTCTCGCGGTTCCGGTCTTGCCGGCGACATCCGTCCAGCGCACATCCGCTTTGACTCCCGTTCCACCAACCTGCGTTCCGCGATGGAGGATCGCCCGAAGTGTGCGGGCCGTGTCGTCGTCGATGACCCGCCGGACCACCTCGCGCTTTCGACGATTCGATTCACCGGTCACGGGGTCTTCAACGGCACTCACGACACGGGGGCTGAGGAGAAGACCGCCATTCGCGATCGCGGAGTAGGCCATTCCCAGCTGGAGCGCGGTTGCGGAAAACTCGTAGCCGATCGCCAGCGTTTCCAGGGAGCGCCCCGACCAGGCGTCGACCTTTCGGAGGAGCCCGGCCGACTCCCCGGTCAGCTCAATTCCCGAGCGGCGGCCGAAACCGTATCGAGTGAGGAATTTGTAGAGGCGCTCTTCGCCGACGAGCCTCGCGATGCGAGCCGTGCCGACGTTCCGGCTCTCGGCGATGACCATTTGAAACGACAGCCACTCCTCATCGCCGTGATCGTCGTGAACGACGGGCGGGTCTTCTTCCCCGGGCATGACCCCGCAATAGAAAGCTGTCGTGGTATCACAGATCCCATCTTCCAGCGCGGCCGACGCGACGAAGAGCTTCGCGCAGCTCCCCATCTCGAACGGGTCGGTGATCGCGCTGCTGCTGGCGGTCAATCCCGAGTCGGTTCGGCGCCGGCTGGCCATGGCGAGAACGTCGCCCGACCGCGGTTCCAGCACCAGCACGACACCACCGATTGCCTGCCAGCGTTCGATCCCCTCGTCCAAAACCAGCTCGGCAATCTCCTGGACGCGGGAGTCGAGGGTAAGGACGAGATTCTGGCCGGGGCGCGCGGGGCGGCGCTCAGCCGTTGCATAGCGCCCTCCCAACGCGTCCATGATGACGGTCTGCCAACCACACTCGCCGAGAAGAATGTCGTTGTAACGCCCTTCCATACCCGACAACAGGTCGGGATCGTCGGAGTGGCGACCGATGATAGTCCGCGCGATCGCTCCGCGCGGATAGACGCGCTTGGGCTCGAGCCGGTAGTGGAGCCCGGCGACGGCCCCCAGGAGCTCCCGCGTACGGGCTTCGCGATGCAGCCCGCGATCGATCCAGACGAACCCTTTCTTCCCCGTCAGTCGAGAGGCCGCGTGACTCCTCGAAATGCCGAGCTCAGCCAGCGCGCCCAGCGCCTCCGCGCGATCTTCGATCTTATCCCGGACGGCGTAGATCGACGGGCTCTCCACGCTGTACCCGAGCAGTACGTGGTTTCTGTCGTAGATCCGGCCGCGCTCGGGCTGAAGCTGCTCGCGCCGGAACTGGTGTCGGTCGGCGAGCCGGGCAAGACGATCGTGATCAACGAGCTGGACCTGTACGAGACGCGCAACGAGACCCAGACCCGCGAGTGCCAGCAGCGCCGACACCACGACGAATCTGCGTCCTGGGTTGTTCGCTCGTTTCGACCTACCAGATACCGGCACGGGCGATCTCCTCTTCGTTCGTCAGCGGGCGGTCCACCCGGGAGGCACGGAGTTGCACGACGCGACCCGAATCCGGCGTGACGAAACCCTCGTTACGCGCGAGTCGATCCAAAACGATACCGCGGGCCTCGGTAAATCCTTGCTTCGACGCAAGACATCCCAGCTCCCCGCGGAGTTCCCGGATATCCTCCCGGCCGTCGCAAATGCTCTTCGTGAGCTGGGTCACCTTCACATTCCCCGTCGTGTCGACAACGGCGAATGCCAGGACCATGAAGAGAGTCACCGCGATCCGACGAAGCACGCGGCTTCGGGGCACGCGGTCGGCGGGGCGTCGGCGAAGGTAGCTTTGGGTCGTCATGAGACCTGTACCTCCTGCTTGCACGCGGCTCGGAGCCGTGCGCTACGTGCCCTCGGGTTCCTCGCGACCTCGGACATGGACGGTTTGAGGGCGCGGCGGGTGAGCCGCTTCCAACGGGCGGGTGTGAGCGGATTGCCGTAGACGTCCCGCTCCACCTCCGGTGGATTGAACTCATGCTTGGCCAGCCGATCCGTGACGCTCTCGTAGGCCAGGACGCAGAGAACACCTTCGGTCTCGAGCCGATCATGGCAGGCGCCGAGCGCCGCCTCGAACGACGCGACTTCATTCGTCGTAAGACACCTCATGGCCTGGAACGCCTTCGAGAGGATCTTGCGTCGATTAGCGTAAGAGGGCCTGAGCGTGCGTTCCACGATCCGCCGGAGGTCATCGGTAGTGGCGATCGGTTCACGAGTACGATGCTTCACGATCGCGCGTGACAGCCGAGACGCCGACCTCAGGTCACCGTATTCCCGGAAGGCCTTCGCCAACGCGTGCTCGTCGATCTCCGCGAGGATTTCCGCCGCCGTCTTGCCGCTTTCCGAGAAACGCATGTCCATCGGCGCCGGTCGATCGTAGGAAAGCCCCCGCGCGGCATCGTCGAGCTGCGCGCTGGACATCCCGAGATCGAAAACGACCCCATCGACCCGGCTGATCCCATTGGTTTCGAGCAGCCGCGGAAACTCCGCGTGGTCCCCTTCGAGAAGCGTCACGTGCTCTCCAAAACGTTCGAGGCGCCCCGCGGCGAGACGGAGCGCCCTTGTGTCGAGATCAATGCCGATGAGTTGGAAGTCGCCCCGAAGTACTCCACAAATCGCTTCTGCGTGCCCACCCAACCCGACGTTCAGGTCAAGGTACGTGCCATCGAGTTTCGTGATGAGGAAGCGGAGAACTTCCTTCACCATCACGGAAACGTGGGCGGACACCTTCTAGCCATTCACAACGTCCGGAAGCTCGGCTTCCGGTTCGTCGATCAGTGTCTCTCCCTCGCCCGCAAACGCGACGCCGAAGACGTCACGGATGTAGTCGTTCATGTTGGTCACGCGCAGTGCATGCCCCTGCTGATCGAACCGGTCGGCCATACGAAAGAGCGGTCTCAACGCGCGGAAATCTGCATGGGTGACGCCGGCCAGATCGAGAGAGACCTCACCGCAACCTCTAGCGACGATTCGTTCGATCGCAATCAGGATGCGATCCACTTCGTCCTGCCCCAGGCGCCCACGGAGCTTCAACGTTCCCTGCTGGCCGTTCAGCTGACTCATCATGGCAAACACGAGCTACTCCTTGCTCTCTGGCGAGAGGTTGGGCACTGTATGAAGGACGCCTTCCGCGAGCGCGGCGCCGTCCGCTCTGTTGGGTCGGTCTTCGAAGCGCTCGGGCGACCAGATCTCTATACGAGATCCGACGCCGAGCAGAAGGCAAGTCGTGGAAAGCCCGGCGATATCCCGCTGCTCCTCGGTGAGAGGGATTCGGCCTTGCGCGTCCATGTCGACCTGCGAGCCGTATTCGGAAAGACAGCGGAGAAGCTCGCGCGTGTCGGCACGATCGAAGGATTGCTGGCCGAGTGTGTCGAGGATGTGCTTGAAGTGCGCGGCATGGTAGCAGAAGAGGCATCCCTCGAAGCCACCGAGCACGACGAGCTGGCGGGAATCGTCGATGATGAGCTGATCACGCAGACGATGTGGAATGGAGAGTCGACCCTTGGCGTCTATGGTGTGCTTGAACTTGCCGAAGAGGTATGCCATCGGATAACTCGTTTTCTCTACTGGATGGGCGAGTAACCCACTGTTCCCCACTCTACCCCACAGCTAGGTAATTTACGCCACACATGACCCTGATGCAAGGGCAACTTTTGCCACATTTTCGTGCGTATCTGATTTGTTTTCAGCTTGTTACGCTATATAAGATTTGATCGGGTTTTTCTTGTGAGGAATCAGGCGCGCGGGGTGAGGTCGTTGAGGATTTCGGACAGGCGACAGGTGAGCTTTCGCCTGTCGAAGACCTGAAGTCGGGCGGGATCCGCGCCCGGCAAGAGCTTTCGCGTCGTCCACGCCCGGTAGGCCTCCGCGAGGAAATCGGCACCCTTGGCCGCCTCTCCCTCACCGCAGGCGCATCCACCGTCGTAGGCCTCCACGATCCGGCGAGCACCGCCCGGAGGAACGATGCCGAGAATGGGACGGCCGGTGTAGAGACATTCGTACACCTTGCCCTGGATGATCAGTCCCGCCCGCGGACCCATGTTCTCGACGAGTAGGACAACATGTGCGTCATAGAGCCGCCGGACCGCTTTCGCGTGTGGGAGCGCGGACTCGAAACCAATCACGTCATCCAGCTTTGCCGCGGCCACGGCCGCGACGTTTTCCGTCTCGTGAGGACCCACCATATGAACTCGGGTCACCTCGCGAGCTTCGGGAAGCCGCTCGAAGAACGCGCTGAGCACGTCGATGACCGGAGTGATGTTTCGCCCAGCGGTGAGTTGGCCCGCATAGACGATCCGAAACTCCCCCCAATCCGGCTCCGTCGAATTCGCGGGAAAGTCATCCGGATCGAAGCCGTTCGGTATGACGACCAGCTTGCTTGGCGGGAGATCGGGATATCGCTCCATGAAGTCGTGCCGTGTCTCGTCAGCGGTCACGATAATAGCCGCGGCTTCGGTTACCACGGCGCGCTCCATCGCCGACTGCATGCGCCGGTGTAGCGCGGTCGGAGGATCGAAGGCAATCCGCCGAGTCCAAGGATCCCGGAAGTCCGCCACCCATGGCAATCCAGTCTCCCGCGCGAGATCGCACCCGATCAAATGCGCCGTATCCGGCGAGGACGTCGTCAAAATGATATCCGAACGATGATCTCGCAGCCATTTCCGCGCGGCTCTGAGCGCGAACGGTTTCCAGGGGCGATACGCATCGGGGAGCAAGACCCATCCCGCGAGGCCGCGCAGCCGCGACGTCCGTGAGCCGGCTCGAACCGCGGGAGTGCCCACACACACACCGCGCCGGACCCTCGACGCCATCCATCCCCCGTCCGGCGAGAATGAGCGAAGGACGTTCAGATCGCCGGGCAGCTCTGTCGCCAGCGTGGGATCGGTGAGCCAGTATCCGTCACCGGAGCCCGTGAGAACGACGGGCTCCCAGTCGAACGCGGGCAGGTAGCGTGCGAACTTGAGCGCACGCTGAACACCGGCGCCACCGAGCGGCGGAAAGAAATAGGAAATGAAGAGGACGCGTTTCACTTCACGTCACCCCTGAGGGCGCGAGCAAGCATTACCTGAAGACGGCCACGCGGGCCGTCATCGTGAGCGGTCCCGAACGCGCGACAATCGCATAGATCCCGGGAGCCGCCACTGGCGCCGTCGCATCTGCGGGCCCCACATGCCCGTCCCACACGATCTCGCCGGGCGCGACGTTTTCGAAGGTGGCCACGGTGGCCCCTGCCGCGTCATACACGGAGCCCGACACGGTCACTCCTATGCCGTCGAGGCGCACGCCTTCATGCATCTCAGGTATGAACGGATTCGGATACGGGATTCCGCTGAGCTGCCCAAACGTTGGACCGATCTCGACCAGAGATTGGCTTCCGCCCGTCACGCCATGCCTGGCGGCGATCCAAACCTCCAGCCCGTCCGACGCGAGCGCATTCACGGCCTTGCTTGCCAGGTCCGGAAACGCATAGTGCTCGAGCTCGAACAAACCGAATTCATCCGGGACGAAACGAACGAGTCCGTCATCCGTGCCGGCCCAAGCCGCGCGATCGGATGTCACGGTCATCGCGTTCACGAACGGATTGCCCAGCTGGAAGCCCCCCCACGACCAGCGGAACTCGCCGTCCTCATAGAGCGTGACGCCCAACGATGTGCCGATCCAGATGCGGTTGCCGTCTCCGGCAAGGGAAAGAACCGCGTTGCTGATGATGTCGCCGTCACCAAGTCCGTCGTCAGTGAGATGCAGCCAGTTATCATCACCCATCTGGTGGGGATCGGCGCCGTAATCCCAGATGTCGACGCCCGCTTCGCGGTTTCCGATCCACAACCGTCCTTGTGTATCGACGACCAGCCCGGCGATCTGGTCGGAAGAAAGCTCGAAATTCCCTCCGGTTGCCGTTGTGAACTGGGTGACCGTCGATGGGGAATCACCTTCCTGCCACAGAAAAAGCCCGTCACCGACGCTGGCATCGGTCGCACCGGAGCCCATCCAGTAGTTTCCGTTCCCGTCGTCGGTGATCACTCGCGTGTTGAGCGCGGGAATGCGTTCCCACGTGAACGACGACGGATTCGATCCGCTCGCGCGATCGACGTGGCACGTATCGCAGCAGCAGTGCCCGAACCAGACCCTCTCTGATTGGTCGATGTAGACGGCCTGGGTCCATTTGCCTTGAAGCTTGCCACCGGTGTTCGCCCTTGTGAATCTCCACCAGCGATCGCCGTCGTAGCCAGCGACCTGTCCCGTCTGGAAGCCGAACCAGACCTCGGGCCGTTCTCCCGCCCCGACGGACCAAACGTTCTTCTCCGTGGGCAAGCCGCCGATCTGATACGCGGCGCCCCACAGATCCTGACCGGGATCGTAGGCCTTCACGCCAAACGACGTGCCGCACCATATGTTTCCGTCACCATCGAGCGCCAGCGCGTGCGCATCGAAACCATAGTTTGTCCCGAGGGGATCCCAATCGGTTCCGTTCCAGACGAACACGCCCTCGTCGTCCGACGGCAGCTCCGGCAGGTTCGAGTTGGCGGCGATCAACATGCCGTTCGCAACGAGGAAATCCGATACATTGTCGGTAAGGCCATCCGTCGCGATCCATAATTCGAGATCGGCGTCGAAGTAGTACGCGCCGTCCATCGTTCCCGCCCAGATCCGGTTCTCGAAGCTCGCCAGTGCGGTCACGCTCAGCGCGTCGCCCTCCAGCCCATCCGCGAAAAGGACCAGCGGAGTCTCCGAGTCGCTCGGTGTATGGCGGGCCGCACCTTGTGCCGTCCCGAGCCAGATGGTGTCCCCCAACGACATGACCGATTGGACAACCAAGCTGGGGAGCACGTCGACGCATGGATCGATGACCGTGCAGCCCCAGATGGTTCCGCCGTCGAGCCCGACGAAGGTCACGTACCCGTCGCCCGTGCCGACGGTGATGTTCCCGTCCGCGCCGGAAAGCGCGAGCACGCGGGGGTCCTCTCCGATTTCGTGCGGAAGGCCGTCGAACGATCTCAGCACACGCCAGCCGCCGCGATCCAGCTTCACGCCGATACCTCCGGAGGAGGTTCCGCACCAGAGGTTGCCCTCCGCGTCGAAGGCGAGGGCGTAGACCGAGTCGCTCGGAAGCCCTCGATCATCACGCGGATGAAGTATGAACGACGTGTCCGCCAGCGACATCTCGACGAGCCCCCCGGTGGTTCCCCACCAGAGCACTCCATCGTCATAGGCCAGCTCGTAGATGTTGTTGCCGTAGAGGTGTCGCTCCCATCGGTACTCACTCTCGGCGGTGCCGAGCGGCAAGAGGAAGAGAGCGAACGAGACCAGCACCCACCGCATCAATTGCCTTCCTCCCGAATCGGAACGATACCCCCGTCCCGTGTGGGGACTTCGTTCCCATGCGTCGCATCCGGTTCCGGCAGGCGGCCTCGCGTCCGAATGAGGGCCGCGAGCGATCGAAGAAGCGTCTTCATGTCGTATGTCAGGGACCATTTCTGCACGTACTCCACGTCCATCGCCCGCAGGCGGTTGGCTGTCAGGCCGGCTCCGCGATAGAACCACCAGAGGCCGGTGAGCCCCGGCTTCGCATCCAGTGACAGCACCCGGAGGCTGTCGGGAAGAGACTCGAACTCGCCTCTGCGGTAGGGATAGACACCAACGAAGCTCAAAGTTCCAGAGAAAACGGAAAAGACACGAGGGTAGTGATCGAGGAGAATCACCTGCAACAGATTCGCGCGCGGACGCGGCGAGTAGAGTCGATATCGGACGGGAGCGCCCAGCCGACCGATTCGCTCTTCGGTCCGGAGGAGGGGTCGGCGCCCCGCGGCCCACCTCCAGGCGACGAACAAGGCGTTGGGAAGCGCCGCCGCGATGATCCACAGGCTAGACGCCACCAGATCGATCAGCCGCTTGCCGATCCCCCCCACCTGCCAGCGCGTGCGAACGTCCAATGCCAGCGCCCAGCTCCCCGCCACGCTTTCGACCCGGGCGTCCGGATGCAGAACGGGCGCGAATTCCGGCCGGATCCGCGACGCCACGCCCGCACGGGCCAGTCGGGGAACGAGCCGGAGAATCCGTGAGGCATCCTCCCCCGGCGAGACGAAATAAACGCTGGAGATCCGTTCGGCGCGAACCAGATCCAGAAATCGCTCGTCGCGTTCCGGATCCGTGCCCGGCGCCCCGCCGCCGCGCGGCGCGAAGCCCGGCAAGTAGATCGGCTCGAAACCCGCGTCGCCGCGTTCGGCGACATCCACGCGAACACGATCGACCGACTCGGGCGATCCGGCCACGGCGACACGGGGCAGATCCAAGCGCTGCTCGCGCACGGTCGCACCGAATGCCGTCAGCCCCTGGCGGCAGAGCCATATGAACAGTGTGGACATCGGCCAGAACAATGTGACCATGAAACGCGAGTAGCGTTGTGTGTACAAAAGAAATGTCGTCGCCATCATGACCACCATCACGATTCCCGTGCCGCGCAACACGGTGAACAGTCTGTCGACCCAATCCGCGCCATGCTGACGGCGATAGAAACCGAGGATGTAGAAAGTCCCGATTGCCAGCGCGTTGCCGAACAACCAGAAGTTCAGATAGGTCGACGCCGGCAACACCGGCTTCTGGAAGATGGCCCCGAGCGCGAGCCGGATCGCGTACGCGGCGATGAAGCCGACGTTCAGCCCGACGATATCCGCGAGGAGCCGCAGCACGCGCCCCATGAGCTCACGCTGCGTCTTCAGTACGTAGAGCAGGAGGCTCCACTTCTCGTAGAAGCGCACCACCGACATGAGGTGGGACATGAAGCTCTTGCCCAGCGGCTTTCGGGCGCTCTCCCGGCGGTGATGGTGCACCATCTCGGCGTCGGGCACATAGAGAACCCGCCAACCCCGTTGATGCATCCGATAGCACCAATCGACGTCTTCGAAGTAGAGAAAGAAGCGTTCGTCCATCCCGCCGACATCCTCGACCGCCTCGCGACGCACGAGCATGGCCCCGCCGAGCACCCAATCCACGACACGTGGCGTGCGGTGATCGTAGTCGAGCATGAGATGGTGACGCAGGACCTCCGAGTTGGGACGGAGTTTACCCAACGGCGTCCGCCGATAGACGAAGGTCTTGAAATCGTAGAACCGCCGGCACGAGTGCTGAAGACTGCCGTCGGGGTTGAGGAGCTTCGGCGCGATGACGCCGACTTCGGGATGTTCGTCCGCCGCCGCGACGAGCTTACCGATGGCATCCGGAGGCACGATGATGTCGGGGTTCAACACGAGGAAGAGCTCGCCCGAAGCCTCTGATATCGCCAGATTGACGGCGCGTGAGTAGCCCAGATTGCGCGATTGCGCGAGCAGTCGCACGCCCGGGAAGTCGTTCTCGATCCAATCCGGCGTGAGATCCCCCGACGCGTTGTCGACGACGATGACGTCCGACCCCGCGGGACCGATGATCGGCGTCAGCGACTCCAGGCATTGGCGCAGCAGGTCCGGCGTCCGGTAGTGGATGATGAGCACACTGACCCGCGCATGCGCCGAGGAGCCGTCGCTCCGTCCGGGAGCCACTACGTCCTCCTCAGGAGCGCCGAAAGCCGCAGGCGCCACACCATCCAGATCGCCTCCCACACGATGCGGCGGTTCATCTTCGAGACGCCGACTCGCCTGTCCTCGAAAATGATCGGGATCTCCTCGATACGAAATCCCTTCTTCCAGAGCTTGAAGCTGACCTCGATCTGAAACGAATAGCCGTCTGAGCGAAGGCGATCGAGGTCGACCGCCTCGAGCGCGGTGCGTCGGAAGCACTTGAATCCGCCCGTGGCGTCGCAGAGCGGCAGCCCGGTCACGAAACGGGTATAGAGATTGGCGCCGTAGCTGAGGATGAGACGGCTGAGCGGCCAGTTGACGACCGTCACACCGGTGAGATAGCGCGACCCCACGACAAGATCGCAGCTTCGGATCTTCTCCAGAAAAGTCGGGATGGCGGCGGGATTGTGGGAGAAGTCCGCGTCCATCTCGAAGACGTAGTCGACCTTCTCCGAGATCGCGTAGCGGAAACCCTCGACGTACGCCGTCCCCAACCCCATCTTCCCGGGGCGTTCGAGGAGGTGAAGGCGCGGTTCGTCTGCGGCCATCTCCTTGACGATGGCTGCCGTGCCGTCCGGGGACGAGTCGTCGACGACCAACACCTCGAGGCGGACAGGAACATCCAGCGACAGCAGCATTGGAACGAGGGCCCGTATGTTATCGGCCTCGTTGTACGTCGGGATGATGACGAGAGCGCGCTCAGCGGCTCCTACATGTTCAGAGTCTGCCTGAACCATTCCACTGTAAGTCTGAGGCCTTCTTCGACGGGAACCACCGGCTCCCATCCGAGCTTCTCTTTCGCCTGTGAGATATCCGGCTGCCTGACCTTCGGATCGTCCTCCGGTAGCGGCCGATACACCAGCTTCGAACTACTGCCCGTCGCTTCGATGATCCTCTGAGCCATCTCGGCGATGGTCATCTCCCCCGGATTGCCGAGGTTCACCGGATCCGACAGATCGCTCATCATGAGCTTGTGGATCCCTTCGACGAGATCGGTGATGTAGCAAAACGACCGTGTCTGGTTTCCGTCACCAAATATCGTGATGTCCTCACCCCTGAGGGCCTGCGTGATGAAGGTGGGAACGGCACGCCCGTCCACCTTCCGCATTCGGGGGCCAAACGTGTTGAAGATGCGGATGATGGAAGTGTTGACACCGTGATGCCGCTTATATGCCATCGTCATCGCTTCGGCAAAACGCTTCGCTTCATCATATACACCGCGGACCCCGATCGGGTTCACGTTTCCCCAGTAGGCCTCCGGCTGCGGATGGATCAGCGGGTCCCCGTACACCTCCGACGTGGATGCGATGAGAAACCGCGCGCCTTTGGCCTTGGCCAGGCCCAACGTCTTGTGCGTGCCGAGGGAGCCAACCTTGAGCGTGTGAATGGGGAGCTGCAGATAGTCGATCGGGCTCGCGGGGCTCGCGAAGTGCAGAACGAAATCCAGCGGTCCCTCGACATAGACGTAGTTGGTCACGTCATAGTCGATGAAGGTGAAGCTAGGATCACGAAGGTGGGCGATGTTGTCGGCGCTTCCGGTCAGAAGGTTGTCCATGCAGATGACGTCGTGTCCCTTCTTGAGGAGGAACTCACACAGATGTGATCCGATGAACCCCGCTCCGCCCGTGATCAAAGTCCTCATTGCATTCCGCCCTTCTTCACCGGATTTCACGCTTGATTCCGTAGTCATCCCGCCGGTTCTGATACGCGAGCATTTCGCCCAGCAGTCCGATTGAGATGAACTGTATTCCCAACACCATCAGCACGAGACCAAGTATCAAGAGAGGCCGCGAGCGCAACGCTCCGGTGAACACCCAGATCCCGAACATCCAGAGATTGAGCGCGCCACCGATTCCCAGAAACCAGAGCGCCACGCGCCCGAACAAGTGCAGCGGGTTCTGCTGCCCACCGGTCAGGAACATCACGCTGACGAGGTCGAGGAAACCGTTGACGAAACGTGATCGACCGAACTTGGTCGCGCCGTACGGACGTTGGCGATGGCACACCACCTTCTCTTCAACGCGGTAGCCCTTCCACGCCGCGAGCGCCGGTAGAAACCGGTGCAGCTCTCCGTACACTGGGATGTCTTTCACCACTTCGAGCCGGTAGACCTTGAGACCGCAGTTCATGTCGTGCAGCGACACGCCCGTCAATCGACCCGCGACGAAATTGAAGAGCTTCGACGGCCAGCGCTTGCTGATCGGGTCCTTGCGCTCTCGCTTCCAACCGGACACCAGATCCGCACCGTCGTCGATACGCTCCATCATGGCCGGTATCTCGCTCGGATCATCCTGGAGGTCCGCGTCGCAGGTCGCCACCATCCGACCGCGCGCGCGGGCGAACCCGGTCGCCAGCGCCGCCGACTTTCCATAGTTTCGCCGCAGACTGATCACGCGAACCGACTCGTCCTTGTCAGAGATCGACTCCAGACGGTGGAGCGATTCATCCGTGCTGCCATCGTCGACGAAAATCAGTTCCCCGGTCAACGCCGCGCCGCTGAGCGCCTCGCGAATCTCGGCGTGGAGTGTCTCGAGCGCGGGCGCCTCATTGTAGAGTGGCACCACGACCGACACATCCGGAGCGGGCGTGCGCCCGGCCTCAGGATCCATCCGCACTCCTCTGGTCGAGACGGGCCCGCATCCACTCCACCTCTTGCCTCAGCCCTTCCTCGAGGCTAACGGAAGGAGAATAGCCGATCTCCGTGCGGGCCATGGTCGTGTCCGCGCCGGTGTGTTTCGGGTCGCCCACTTCCGGGGAGACGAAGCGCCAGTTGCCCTTGCGCTCGGCAACCCGCTCCAGCATCTCGATCACCTCGAGAACCGACACGCGGCTTCCGCCGCCGATGTTGTAGGCGCCGCCGGAGGTCCCGCCCTCCAACGCGCCGAGGCAACCCGCCACGGCGTCTTTGACGAAGGTGAAATCCCGCGTCTGCTTCCCGTCTCCGAAGATCGTCCGCTCGCCCCCGGTCAGTAGTCCCTCGATGAAACGATAGAACGCCATGTCCGGTCGTTGTCGTGGGCCGTAGACCGTGAAGAACCGCAGCGAGACGGTCTCGAGTCCGAACGCCCTGCCGTATAGTCGAACGAGATGTTCGGCGGCAAGCTTGGTCACACCGTAGGGCGACACCGGGTGGGTGGGATCCGTTTCCTTGGCCGGCGTGCGCTCCGCCTCTCCGTAGACGGACGACGACGACGCATAGACCAATCGCCGGATCTTCTTCTCCCGACACGTCTCGAGGAGACGCGCCGTCGCCTCGATGTTGTGACGGGTGTATTCCACGAACTGATCGCCCCAGGAGGTTCGTACGCCCGGTATTGCGGCCAGATGGAAGACGACGTCGATGCCCTCGAGCAACGCGCCCAGGTCCGTGTGCCGGATATCCGCCTGCACGGCTTCAAACCCGTCGGCCGTATCGAGCTGCGTCCAATTCTCCATCTTCCTGCCGGTCTCATCCGGCTCGAGGAGGGCGTCGACACCACGAACCCGCCATCCCCTCTCCTGGAGAGCCTCCGACAGATGTGATCCGATGAACCCCGCAGCCCCGGTTACGAGCGCCGTTCCTGCCGGCATATCACTCTCCTCCTCCGCCGGACGCACCGTCGGCGGCCGGTCCTCCCAGAAGTCGCTTCAGGGCCTCGGCCTGCGCGTGACCTGGGTGCGCGGCCACCCACTGGTTCAAGACCGAAATCGCGCCCACCGTGTCGCCCATCGCCGCCTGCGCTCTTGCCAGCCCCTGATAGCCTTCCCAGGCCATGGGCGCAAGATTGATCACGATCGTGAAGTCGCCGGCGGCCCCCCTGTGATCAGCGAGGGAAGCCCGCACGTCACCGCGGCTGTAGTGAAGCTCCACGAGAAAGTCATCGAAAGTCGGACGCGCGTCGAGCACCTGATCGATCATCTTCGATAGGTGCGCCTCGGCCTTCTCGAGCTCGCCGGCGCGGTAGTAGAGCGGCCCCAACGCCAGCATCAGCGGTGAAAAACCGGATTTGAAGCCCTGTGCGATCTCGAGCTGCTCGATCGCCTGATGCTCGGCGGCCTTCGCCTCCTCGATTCGACCGGCCCGCTCGTGGTCCCGCGCCCGGATCATGTACGCTTGCGCGAGTCGGTGGAGGGCGGCCGCGTAGTTCTGCACGAGCTTCGTCGCGTTAGAGTCTTTGTAGACGTCCGGATCGAGCTTCCCCTGGTCGTCGAGCAGGCCACGCCACTTGTAGACATGCTCGAAGTTGTGGAGGATCTTCTCCTCGTCCACGCCTTCGGTGACGGGCTCGGCAGTCACACGCCACGCCAACCCTTCCATGATCAGGCGATCGTCGTAACCCATCAGATCGGGAACCGTGACCGCGACATAGAGCGGCCGCTCAAAGTTATTGGTGCGAACGATGTGATCGACCGCGTTGTCCTTGATCTGCGTCCATCGCTCGTCGCGTTGGACGAACTCGTGCCCCAGCTCGATCGCCTGACGAAACTCCTGATCGGTCCAGCTTTCGCGCAGCTTCGCGGTCATGTTCCAGCTTCGGCCCGTGTATCGACTCACACTGTAGTGGAGCAGCTCCTCCAGCGTTTCGATCTGATCATCGTTCCAGCTGATCGGCACCCGGGGCTCCATGTCACGCAGCTGCTTGATGTACCAGTCCGTGTTGAGCAGGCTCAGATTGGCGACACGGACATCGGTTCGGATGCCCTCGACCTCTTGCAGGTACCAGAGAGGAAACGTGTCATTGTCGCCGTTGGTGAACAGGATGGAGCCTTCCGCCAGCGGCATCAGCAGATTGTATGCGTAATCCCTCGCGACATAGAAGCCGGAGCGATCGTGGTGGTACCAGCCGGCCCGCAGCTGGCCCAACGGCAGAAACAGCAAGAGAGCACCGGCGATCACCAACACCACCCGCCGGGACATCCCCGGAGAGAACGACTCCCTCACGAAGTACAGGAATCCCGTGGCGCCCATTCCGATCCAGATCGCCGCGAAGTGGAAAAGGGAAACAAAGAAGTAGTCGCGTTCGCGGACCTCATCCAGCTTGAAGTTCAGGTGCCAGATGAGCCCGATGGACGCCACGAAAACCAAGAATCCGATCAGCAGAAACGTCCGCCTCGAGCGCATGAAGTTGACCACCGCACCGCCGATGCAGAGCAGGAACGGAACGACCCAGAGCTGGCGGACGCCGATGTCGTACTGCGGCTTCCAGTAGTCCCAGAAATGTGTGACGAACTTCGCATGAAGATCGGCGCGAAACACCCATGGCGGCCCGGGCTTGTACTGGTCTCGGCTTATCACCAGCCAGAAGTTCTCGAGACTCGACGGATCCGCTTCATTGATGGCGGGACCCAAACCGGCCCGAATCACGAGGAAGATGTGAACGCTCAATCCCAGCACGAAGACGACCGTGACCCAGAATCCGAGGTTGTTCCGAACGAGCAGCCCCGACCACATCCAGAACACCACGCCGGCCAGCGCCAGCATGATCAGAAGGCCCACCATCGGCCCGATCTGCTTCATCAGCAGGGCGCCGACGGCCATGAGCCCCAGGCCGGTGACGAGTGTCGTCATCAGGCGTCCCCGGATGATGTCCAGGTTGATCAACATCAGTGCGACGATGATCAGACCACTGTAGAGCATGCTCGCGCGATGGAATCCGAGAAGAAACGAGAGAACGACCATGAGAACGACCGTGATGACGAAGCGCTTGTCCGAAAGAGAGCGGTAGTGATCGGAGACGAAAAACAGCACCAGTGGCAGGAACACGATGAAAGTTCCCATGTGGAACGCGATCGATAGCGCGAGCATGTACAACACGAGAACGACGATGTTGTTGGCGCGGGCCGCGGCCTCCGCACCCATGTGACGAACGTCGCGCCATTTGAGCATCAGATAGACCGTGCCCACCATCACAAGGGCGGCAAGCGCGTACACCTCCGCCTCAACCGCGTTGAGCCAATACGTGTCCGAGAACGCCATCACGAGCGCGCCGAGCACGGCGCCGAACCGAGATATCCCTGACGGTCGGGGCGGCCACTCGTTCGCCGGCTCCGTGTTCGCTCCGGACGTTGCCGCGCGACAGAACGGCTTCCCACATCCGGCGAGGATCCGCGCGATCAACAGATACGTGAAGGCGACCGCGAGTGCCGACGGGATGCTCGACAGGACATTGACGCGCTGGGCGATGCTCCCGATCGGAACGATCGAGAACAGTCTCCCCAGAAGGACGTAGAGCGGCGTCCCCGGCGGGTGCGGTATCCCGAGAACGTACGACGTCGCGATGAACTCACCGGAATCCCAGAACGGAACCGTAGGTGTGAGAGTCCAGAGGTAGACAATGAGGGAGACGACGCCGACCCCCGCCGCCAGGAAGAGATCCTCCTTCAACTCCCAGCCGTTCCGCTTCATCCAAGCCTCCATCCCGCTGATCGCCCGCTCGTCCGCTCGGCGGACGGCTGGACGGCATCGGATCGCTTCGCTCTGAACTGTCGCGCGACGAAAATGAACCATCCCGGCAGGTTGACGACGATCGCCAGCACGAAGGCGGCGACCTGCATCGCGACCGCTTCCGTGGCCGGCAAACCCACCTGTCCGAACAGCGTCACCGCGGCCGACTCACGTATCCCAATCCCACCAAAGGAGATCGGCAGAGCGACCAGCACCGCCAGGATCGGTATTATGACGAAAAACGTCCTGAGCGGAAGGCTGATCCCCATGGCCAGCGCGACTTGATAGTGAACAAAGATCCTAAGGACTTGCACCACCAGGGACAACCCGAAGACCCAAACGAGCAGCCCCGGGCGGCGCCTCAATCCATGCAGCGCGTCCACGAGCCCAACGAGCGCATCAGACACCCTGCGCTTGGGAAAGCGACGCGCCAGGCCCCGCAACACGTTGCTGGCCCGACGCGAGAAGAGCGCCAGGCACACCGCCAGGTTGACGACAGCGAAGCCGACGATTGGCGCGAGGATGGGGACGGGTAGATTCTCCAGCGTGATCAGGAGGGCGACGACCGCCATCATCCCGATCGAGTAGAGTCCTACGAGACGGTCCATCACCGTCGCCGCCACGCTCCCACCGAACTCGCCGCTGTGCTTCGTCGCGTCGTAGACTCGACTCACGTCGGCACCGACGCTGGCGGGCAAGAAGAGCCCAAAAAACAAGCCTTGCAGATAGTACACGAGTACTCGGATAAGAGATAGACGGATCCCGGACGCCTGCAGGAGAGCCCGCCACTGGATCGCACCGAGCAGGTTGCTGGCCAGGAACAGAAGCGCCGCCACAGCGAGCGTGGTGCGGTCGGCGTTCAAGACGGCACGCGTGATGGCGGCAAAGTCGATCCGCGTGGCGAGATAGAGCAGCAGCGCCGCGCTCACCAGAATCTTGCCGCCGAGCGATAGGCCGCGTCGCCAGCGTTGTTGAGCGTTGCCGTTCACGTCGAGGCCTGTCCCGATCTGTGATCCGCAATCGCGAGTTCGATGAGTTCCAGGGTCTTCTCCGCGCTCCGGTCCCACGAGAACGACTCGGCCCACTCACGTGAAGCCGATGAATAGCGTTGCCAGAGCTCATCGTCACCGAGCAATCGCTCGAGCGCCGTCCTCAGGGCGGGGACATCGCCGTGTGGAACGAGGATCCCGGTCTCGCCGTGACGGACGGACTCCTTGAGCCCGGGCGAATCGGAAGCAACCGATGGAACCCCGACCGCACCGGCTTCAATGACGCTCAATCCCCATCCCTCCTTCGGCGACGTATACGCGAGGACCCGGGTGTCGTTCAGAAGCTCCAGCTTTTCACGACCTTCCCTATAACCCGTGAACTCAACAGCATGCTCCACCCCAGTCTCTCGCGCAATCCGTTTCAGGTCATCCAGATAATCTCCATCACCCACCACGCGGTAGCGCGCCTCTGGGATCCGTTCCAGCAGTTTCGGCATCGCCTCGATGACCAGCTCGATGGCCTTGTACTTCTTGATCCTGCCCAAATAGGTAACGACCGGGGGGGGCGGCGCGTTGCCGTCGGGACGCGGTGGGTATTCGTCCAGATCGATCCCCGCGTGGATGACGTGGATCCGCTCGGAAGACACGCCCCGATCACGGAGATCGCCCCGGGTCGTGTTCGAGAGAACCGAGAAACGCGTATTCCGATACACGATCGGGATAAACCGCTCGTACATATACACATATGTCGCGATCGGCAGCGAGGCCTGTTTGAAAACCGTGGTTCCGAAGAGGTGCGGTACGACGCCGACCGTCGGCACGGCCGGTGCGTATAGGGGCGTGAAGAACGGGATCTTGTTGATGTCCTCCACAACGGCATCCACGTGATTTGACCTCAGGAACTTCCGGTAGTAGAGAGGCCCGGCGAAGTTGAAGTTGAACGTGTTGCCGACCCGGTGCACGTCCATCCCGTCGATCATCGTGGTCGGTGCGCCCCCACGAAACGCGCCCGTGATGAACGTGACCCGGTGCCCTTGACCTCGTAGACGCCGGAGGATCTCATACATGATGACCTCGGCGCCCCCGGCTTCGGGATGCTCCATGTCTCTGTAGCTCATGAGAACGATGTGATAGGCCACTACGTCACTCGCGCTTCCGCCCGATGCTTCCGATCATGGCATACGTATAGAAGGCCAACCGGGTCCCGCTCAAGTGCCTGCGCAGCCATGCACCGGTGGCGTTGAACGGCCAGACGCCGCGCGGGTACTTCGGCAGCACCCAACCGATTCGTCTGAGCACGGCCCGCACGCCGCGGTACCAGAGCCCCGGCACCATCCACCCCCCGTAGGACCACGCCAGACCGAGGCCCGTTCGGCGTATCAGACCCTCCAGTTCACCGATCGTGAATTCGGTTTCCCAACCGGCGAACCACTTGCCGATGGCCATGAGCACGTGCTTGAGGAGCGTGTAAGGATGAATCGTCTGCGGGACGTCCACCAGAAGGTGGCCGCCCTTCGCCACCACACGGGCGTTCTCACTGAGGAGCGGCATCGGATCACGGAAGTGCTCGAGCAGCCCCTGGTGAAAGACGATATCGATCGAATCGTTCCGAAACGGAAGCGACAACGCGTCGCCACAGACGACCAACAGCTCCAGATCCAGCCGCTCGGCGAGGCGGCGCGCCGTCACGAGCGCCGGTCGCGAGTAGTCGAGCACGATGACGCGGGCACCCATACGCACCAGCTCGAGGCTGTCGCGTCCCGATCCCGCCCCGACCTCGAGGGCGATCTTCCCTTTCGGTGACATCTTGCGGAGCTCGTTCACGATGCGGTCTTCGTTCGAGTAGACCTGATCAATCGCGTCGTGCTCGCGCCAAAAGCGGTCCCAATGCCCTCGTGTGGATTCCGACACGGCTACATCCCTTCGGCGAGCCGTTCGGCGAGAAAGCCCGGAAGGCCGGCGTCCAGGATCTTCTCTTGCGCGGTCGCAACGTCGTACGAAACGCGTCGCACATCGAAGGTCGATTTCGACAGATCGAGAAGCCCCCACGCCGCTCGCGGATCACCATCCCGCGGCTGCCCCACGCTGCCCGGGTTGACGAGATAGCGCTCTTTGGCTTCCAGCAGGGTCAGTCCTTCGCTCGCCGCTCTAAATACGTTCGACGCGTCATTCCCGACCCCCGGCACGTGGGTGTGACCGACCGCCATGATCCGATGAGACGTTTGCGCGAAGATCGTTCGTAGCCGGTCGCCGGGCAATATGTAGACCCAGTCATCGTTGACCACGGGATGGGCGTGGGCAAGAAGGACGTCCCCATCCTCGTGAAGATGCGGGAGCTTCTTCAGCGTCGTCAGTGCCGTCTCGTTCAAAGCATCACGGGTCCATCGGATCGCGCGGCGCGCCGCGGAGTTGAATCCCTCGTCCGGATCGAGGTCGGCCGCGACGGCGTCGTGGTTGCCCAGAAGCGAGATGTGCGCGGCCTCACGCACGCGCTCCACGCACAGCTGAGGGTCGGCTCCATACCCGACGATGTCGCCGAGGCAGTAGATCCGCTCACAACCACAGTCGGCGGCGTCCGCGAGCACGCTATCGAGCGCCTCGATGTTGCCGTGGATGTCACTGATGAGCGCTAGTCTCAATCGCTACTCCCCTCTCACCTCGTGCGGTCGCGTGTCGCGCGCGATTCGATCGAGGACACCGTTGACGAAGCTACCGGAGGAATCGGTACCGAACTCATGGGCGATGGAGACGGCCTCGTCGATGACGACGGGCGCGTCCACCTCCAGAAGAACCATGAGCTCGGCCGTGGCAAGACGAAGAACGTTGCGGTCGATCATGGACATCCGCTCGATGGTCCATCGCTCCGCCGCTTGACCGACGCGCGCGTCGATCTCTGCTCGGTTCTCGGCGACGGCGCTGGTCACGGCACGGGCATACGCGGCGGTTGGATCATCCGCGGATGAATCCCCGAGCACGGCCGTCACGGTATCCGGTATCGAACGCCCCCTCACCTCCGCTTCATAGAGGATTCGAAGGACGATCTCACGGGCTCTCCTCCGCGATCGTCTCTTTCTGCTCACCGACGCTTCTTTTTCGCGCTGAACGTTTCGAAGAGGTTGGCCATCTCGATGGCGGCCATCGCCGCGTCCCATCCTTTGCCGGACTGCTTCACCCCCGCGCGGATCTGTGCCTGATCCACGGTGTCGGCCGTCACGACCCCGTATGCGACCGGTAGGCCATGATCCAGTCCGAGTCGTGCGAGGTCGGCCGTGACACTGCGAGCGAGAAAGTCAAAGTGCGGCGTCTCTCCCCGGATGATGACGGCGATGGCGATGATCGCATCGCATCCCCCCCGCTTTGCGATCGCGCTCACGATCTGCGGGACTTCGAACGCGCCCGGCACATACGTGATGTCGATCGCATCGTCGCTGCACCCATGGCGCGTCAGACATTCCACCGCTCCATCAACAACCTGCTCGGCGATGGGCCGGTTGAAGCGCGCGGCCACGATCGCGAAGCGGCGCCCGGCCGCGTTGAAATCCGCCCGGATCTCCTGCGCCATCGCTAATCCCCCTTCTTTTCGTCCGACGAATCCATCGGCAAATGCATCTCATCGAGACTGAGCAAGTGTCCCATCTTCTCGCGCTTCGTGCGCAGGTACTTCACGTTTTCGTTGACGGGCGGGATCTCGACGGGGACACGGTCCACGACCTTGAGCCCGAACGCCGAGAGACCGACACGCTTGAGCGGATTGTTCGTCATGAGCCGAAGCTCGCGGGCACCCAGATCCAGCAGGATCTGCGCGCCGATCCCATAGTCCCGCTCATCGGCCTTGAAGCCAAGTTCCACGTTCGCCTCGACCGTGTCCAATCCACCGTCCTGAAGCGCGTAGGCCTTGATCTTGTTCTCGAGACCGATACCGCGACCCTCCTGCCGCATGTAGACGAAGATCCCCCGACCTTCCTTCTGAATGGCGTCGAGCGCCTCGCTCATCTGAACGCCGCAATCGCAGCGCCTGGATCCGAAGACGTCGCCGGTCAGACACTGGGAGTGCATACGCGTGAGTACGGGCCGGCCGTCCGCCACATCGCCGAGAGTGAGTGCGACGTGATGCTCGCCGGAGATCTCGTCCGCAAAGAGCACGAGATCAAAATCACCGTGATCGGTGGGGAGCTTCGTCTCGACGACCCGTGTGACGAGCCGTTCGGTGCGCAGCCGGTACTCGATCAGATCCTGGATGGTCAGCATCTTCAGGTCGAGCCGCTTCGCAATGACCTTGAGCTCCTCGAAGCGAGCCATCTCGCCCGTGTCGTTCATGATCTCGCAGAGAACGCCGGCGGGCTGAAGCCCTGCCAGCCGGGCGAGATCGACGGTCGCCTCGGTGTGCCCCGGGCGCCGGATCACGCCGCCATCGGCCGCGGCAAGCGGAAACACGTGTCCCGGGCGCGCCAGATCTTCGGGACGCGTCGCCGAATTGATGAGCGTGCGGACCGTGGCGGCCCGATCGCTCGCGGAGATCCCCGTGGTCGTTCCCTTGACGGCATCCACCGACACCGTGAACGCGGTCTGGAGACGGGCCGTGTTGCGGCTCACCATGGGAGCCAGGTCCAGCTCCTTGAGACGCTCGTCGACCATGGGTACGCAGATCAGCCCGCGCCCATGCATTGCCAGGAAGTTGATCGCCTCGGGCGTGACCATTTCCGCCGCGAGGATCATATCGCCCTCGTTCTCGCGGTCGACATCATCGGTCACGATGACAATTCGCCCAGCGCGTATCTCCTGCAGGGCCTCTTCGACGGTGGCGATTGCCGGATCGCGGCCAACCGATGAGTTGTCAGGCGTTGTCGTCATCGTCTCCTCTTCCAATGTAAGCACGCTCCTCACCCTTCGTATCCTCCCTTGCCAATAGACGCGCCAGATAGCGCGCGAGAAGGTCGACCTCGATGTTCACTCGATCGCCGGCCTTTCGCTCGCCCAGGGTCGTCACCTCGAGCGTATGCGGAATTACCGCGATGCTGAACTCGGCATCCGAGATCTCCGCAACTGTGAGCGACACGCCATCCACGGCAACCGAGCCCTTTGGAGCGACGTAGTGCATGAGCCCACGATCCAGCTCAACATGCAGCGTCATCCCGGGCGGCGTCCGCTCGATCCGCGACACGGCGCCGACACCGTCCACGTGCCCCTGAACCAGATGGCCGTCAAGCCGCTCGCCCAACGCAAGCCCGCGCTCGATGTTCACGATGGCCCCGACGCGAAGAAACCCCAGTATCGTTCGGCGCATCGTTTCGCCGACGGCCGTCGCGCTGAATCGCCTCGCCCCGCATTGAGTGACGGTGAGGCAGACACCGCTCACCGCGACGGATTGTCCGAGGGTCAGATGGCGCGCGATCTCCGGGACCTCGATCTCCAGGTCACTTCCCGCTCCCGACGGCCGAACGGCCGTGATTCGACCGAGCGCTTCGATGATTCCCGTGAACATTTACCCCAGAGCCTCCCGGTCGGCTTCCAGCACGCAGAGAACATCCGGACCGAGCTGGCGAATCTCGCGGAAACGGAAACCGGGCGCATCCGCTGGATCCGTAATCCATAAATCACCGACCCACGAAAGCGATCCACCTCCCCCCATGAGCTTGGGGGCGGTGAAGAGGTAGAGCCGATCCACGAGACCGGACCGAAGAAACGCGGTCGCGACACCCGCCCCCCCCTCGACGAGGAGATGGCGCCAACCTTCGTCCGCGCATTTCTTGATGAACCGATCGAGGTTGGGGCGGCCGTCCGAATCGGCCTCGATCTCCCAATGCTCGCCGCCCGCGGCGGTGGCACCCGGTCGAGTTACGATCACGGTTCGCGAAGCTCCATCTCGAAGCAGCCTGCAATCGTGCGCGGTGGCGCCCCCGCTATCGAGAACCACCCGTGCCGGATTTCTCCCGTCGCAGTGCCTGACGGTCAAAGCCGGATCATCGCGCTGGGCGGTGGTCCGCCCGACGACGACCGCATCCACCTCGGACCGCATGCGATGGACTTCCCGCCGCGCCTCCTCCGATGTAATCCACTTGGAACGCCCTCCGGCCGCGGCAATCCGACCGTCGAGCGTCGCCGCCACTTTCAGACTGACGAGGGGGCGGCCGAGTTCATGAAACGTGAAGTGCCCGCCGTTCAGAAAACGCGCCTCGTCCGCGCATTCACCGAGATCGACCTCGATCCCAGCCTCCCGCAGCGCGGCAATTCCCTTCCCGCGGACCACTGGGTTCGGGTCTTCGGTTGCGACCACCACCCGAGCGAGGCCGGCGGCGATGATTGACTCCACGCACGGGGGCGTCTTTCCGTGGTGCGTACACGGCTCCAGGGTGACGTAGAGCGTTGTCCCGTGCGCACGATCCCCCGCCCGGGAGATGGCCTCCACCTCGGCGTGGGGGCCGCCGAAGCGCTTGTGGAACCCCTCAGCCACGCGTCGCCCACCGGCTACGATGACGGCCCCGACCATGGGATTCGGATGAACATGCCCCGCGCCGCGGCCCGCCAGTTCTAGGGCATGTCTCATGAATGCGCGATCGTCCGAACCGTCGGCTGCTTCAGCTCTCGGCTGACCGGTCTGTGGCATCGCCATAGAAAAAGCCCCGGGTCATTCTCCCCGGGGCGGAATCTTGCGATCGGGCGCTCTGCGCCCTGATCCTCCTTCTCCCATCCAGACTTTGACTGTCGGCCACGGAGTTTCACCGTGTCGGCCCCCCGGATCCATGGATTCAGGAGGTTAGCGGGCTCTCACCGCCGGTGGGGAATTCCACCCCGCCCCGAAGGAGTGTTTTGAGTTGAAAGACATTACCAGAGCGCGGGCGGCAGGGTCAAGCCGTCACGGCACGTCATCGTAGGGCACGTCGATGACATCATCCGGGGAAACGCGCACGCCATTTCGCTGGCCGGCGGCGCTTTTTCCGTCCCCCGACGGGGGTCGCCGCACCCGGCGCGGCTCGCGACGCCGTCCGAGCGACGTGAGCGCCCGAACGGCGCGCATCAGGATGCCGAAGAAAATGACGGCGACTATCAGTCGAAGCAGAAAGGTCATGTTGATACTCCGGTTAGAGGCTATCACACCGGAGTACCGTTAGAAACCGATCCTATTCGGGCTCAGGCTCATCGCGCCCATCTGCGACGCCACCCAAGCACTCCCAGGAGCTGTCCCAGAGCGGCCGTGGCGCCATGATCGCCCATCGCGACCGCGTCCAACAGCTGTTCCGCGCCGGCCGGATCCAAGCCGAGGGTGGTCAGCTCTGATCGAGAGAGGGTAGCCCGAACGCTCGTGCTCTTCGCGCTCGCAAACCACCGGCCGTATTCATGAAGCGGCGGCAAGCTCTGGCGTGCCAGCAGACGCCGAAGCCGGCCCGAGACCTTGTCTCGAAAGAGCTCAACGCGTGACGCTGGAAACTGCCGTAGCCCCCGGTCCGTACGCATACCGACCAGGAACGGCGCGAAGCGGCGCTGAATCGTCTCATGGAGATGTCCGCGGCGTCGGAGCGCGGGAACGAGGCGGAGAGCGAGATCGAGAAACGGCGGAAAGAGAAACGGAGCCTGAGTCTCGAGCCCGGCTCGATCCGACAACACTTGGGAGAGCGCCGTCATGTTGCCGAGCCGTTCGTACAGATAGAACCGATCCAGGCGGTCCGCCGTCCGGGAGCTCGACCGGCCTACCGCTCCCCCCCCCGGGAACGGTCGTCTCCAGCGCCTCTCCGATGCGCGATCGCATGTCGTCCAGAAGGGTCGCTTCGTCGGTATCCATCAGCCTCGCGACGGCCCGCCACGCGACCGGGCCGCTCGACTTGCGGAGGATCATCTCTTCAGGCGGCTCCGAGGTCCGAAGCGCGGTGTGCGTGTAGAACGCCCGCGCGCATTCGCCGCCGACCCCGTTGATGACCACATTCCCTTCTGAGCGGATCACGTCGTTAGCCAAAGGCACGTGGGCCCACATAGCACTGCTCTGGCCGTCAGACCGCTCGATCAGTCGCGCGAAGAGCTCATCGAAGCGGTACGGGAAGATCTCCTCCGACACGATCGGGATGTGCCTGAAACCGAGTCGCTCGGACACGTCACGCGCGACGGCACGGTCACCGCAGTCGGTAATGCCGTGTGTGATCGTCGCCACCCGATCGGGCGAAGAGGCGTGCGCGATTGCGGCGAGCGTGCGCGAATCGACTCCGCCAGTGAGCGCGATCACCGCCGGTCGACGAAGGAGGAATCGTACGTAGTCCTCGAGACGCGTGATGCATTCAGCAATCGCCCGGTCGGCCTCCACTCCCCTTGTTGACATCTCCCGTGACGGCACGGGGCCGAGCGGAGGAGAGGCCTCCTCTTGCGACTCGCCGGACGGCCGAAGTGTGAGGCAAGAGCGAGGCCGCACCTTCGACCACCCGCGCCACACGGTTCGCCCCCGGAGGGGATGATGAAGAAGCAGTAGATCGACGAACGCCGCGCGATCGATCGTCATGGGCTCCGACTCTGCGACGGAGCGGAGATCATCCGTCACGATCGTGTGACCATCACGGGTCGAAACATAGAGCGGGATGGTGGCCGCGACATCGCTCGTCAGCCTGATCGCCGTTGGCGAGATCGCGACCAATGCAAAGCGGCCGCCGAGCTCGCCCAACCGTCGGGCATCTCCAGCCGCCGCCGTCAGCAACGAATCCGGCGCGTCGCCGACCGCCGTATCCGCGAGGCGAAGCGGCCACCCCAGTGAGAGCGTCAGCTCGCCGCCGCGCTCGATCACGTGAAGCGGCGGGCCACCCGAGGGTCCGCTCTCCCGGAGCCACCAGCGACCCGTCGCCCCTTTGGTGCTCAGCTCCCCCTTCCAGGATCGTCGTGAACCGTGAGAGGGAGATTCGCTCGCAAGAGACCCGTCAATGTGAAGTGTGAACATCCACTCGTTCCGCGCGATCGGGACGCCTGCCGGTTCCGCGCTATGCCGCCATGTGGGCCGCCTCATCCACCGTGCGATAGCACGGAAGGGTCGCGAGAAGGCGTGTGAGCATCAGAATTGATCGAATATGTCGCGTGGGCGCCACGAGAGCAAGGGATTGTCCGGACCTGGCCAGGTGTGCTTTCACCTCGAGTAGGAGGCTCAGTCCGGACGCATTGATCCACCTAAGGTTTCTAAGATCGAGCACGACCGAAGGGACGTTGGGAAGATAGGCACCATCGCGAATTGCCCCCAGCAGACGACCGAACTGCGGGCCGTTGAGCAACGTGCCACGTATCTCGAAAACCGCGGCGCCGTCGTGACGCTTCTTCTTTCGGATGGTCATGACCCTGCCCCTGTTTTCGTCCGAGTCCGTGTCTGTATCCCCAGTCGATATCTCAGGCAACCGGCCCACAGAACCAGGGCCGATTCCGGAAAATGGGAAAACGGTGCGGCGGCCCGAAAGGTCGGGGAAGAACACATGGCGAGCGGGTGCGGGTGACCTGGGTCCGGAGCCGTACGCATCCGGTCTTTGTATGCCACCTTCGGGAGCCGATGTGGATCACCCGAAGAATGGCCGCCTGGTCACCGCCGAATGAATCTTAACACGGACATATAATATGATTCCATGTTAATTGGGGCATGTCCTGAGGACTTGACTGCGTCCAATCCTCGGGGCCGCGTGATCTTCCCGCAAAAACAGTGGATCAGAGAGCGCTCTCACAGAGGAACGGTGCAGCCTCATTCCTACCAATTAGTTGCAGTGTGTCTTCTTTCCTTGTCAGTATGGGGGCTCTGACGTTTGGGAGAGCGGCAACGGGACGCGCGGGATGCGCTAGCCCAGCCGCCCCAGGAGGGTCCCCACGACGTTTGCCGTGCTGTGCGCGGCGATCGCGGGGATGAGGCTGCCGGTCTTCTCGCGATACGTGCCCGCCAGGAGTCCGATCGCGAACGCGAAGACGAGGACTCGAGCCACGGTCCATCCATCAACCCCGGCCGAAACGAGCACGAGATGCATCAGAGCAAAGAACGTCGCCGCGACGACGGTCGGTAGCCCGAACCATACTCCGAACAGATTGACGCCACGTCCGCGGAGCGGCGAGAGGATCCCCTGAACGAGACCGCGCGTCAGTGTCTCTTCCGCCACGCTGGCGTACACCCAGATGAGAAGGAGTTCACCGATGAGAGAGTACTCCTCGATGAACACCAGCCCGTGCCCCGGCAGCAAGCGTCCAACGGCCCAGATCCCGATGGAGATCACAAGGGCGATCGACACCACATGAACTCCCCACGGGCCCCGCGGACGCCGAAACCCGAACGAGCTGAGCCGCCCTCCCGACGCAAACCTGATGAGAAGCAGCGAGGCACCGAGCATCACACTGTGACTCACCGCGGAGGCGGCCCATACGCGGCCGAAGACATGCGGGAGAAGACCGTGCAGGGTGGAGGCGACCGAGTTGCCGGCGAGGAACACTCCACCACCGGCAGCGATCGCCGCCAGGATTATGTGGGTCGGACGTTCACTGCGCGGCTTGATCGCATCGCCCCTAGTCGTCCAGACTGAAACCGACCTTCAGGGTCACTTGCCACTGCGAGATCTTTCCACTATCGATGACACCTCGGGTCTCGACGATCTCGAACCATCTCATGTTGCGGACCGTTTTGCTGGCTCGGTCCAGCGCGTTTTGAGTCGCCTCTTCGATCGATGCGCCCGATGAGCCGACCAACTCGATCTTCTTGTAGACTCGATCACTCATTGACTGATCTCCTGAGCCCAAGGTGGATTGCGGTGCGCGCGAGTATAGGTATCGAGTCAGGGTCGGGCAAGACACCGGACCGAGAGTAAGGCGGGTGCATACGTATGGGCGGAACCGTGCCCCGGAGAACACCGGAGACACGGTTCCGCGAATGAACTACCCCTACTTCAAGAGCGTCAGCTGTCGCACCTGCGTGATGTCCGGTGTCTCCATCAGGAGGAAATAGACGCCGGACGCCAGGTTCAGACCGCTGTCACTCGTGCCATCGAAGTAGACGCGATGCTCGCCCCCGACGACCGGTCCATCAACGAGCGTTCGTACGCAACGCCCCGAAACGTCATACAGGCGGACCTTCGCATGTGTGGCGGCGCCGATCTGATAGACGATCGAAGTACGTGGGTTGAACGGGTTCGGGCCGACCGAAACCAAGCCGGTCGCTGCGATGACGGCAGCCGTTTCCGCATCCGTCACCGGAACCCTTACCACGTCCAGCGTGAAGTCATCGACGGCTGCTTCGACGAGCGATCCGGGCGATTCATCCGTCGCGATGAACCGAACCTGGAACCGGTCCGAGAACGCCACGTAGTCGCCGACGTTGAACGTGAACTCATTCCAGCTGTTCGCGCTCTCTGTCGTGTACTCGAGATGTGCCCAATTCTCGCCGTCCGCCGTCACGTCGACGGTCCAGTAGTCCTCGCCGGGATTGTTGCCGAGATCGTTCGTGTACCAGCGCCAGTACCCCAGCGTGGCCGAGGTCGCGTCGCTCAGATCGAACACCGGCGATAGGAGAGTCGTGCTGCCCCCGTCCACGTCGGCCTCTCCGGCCGATCCGCCCACCGACCCGTTGGCGGTGACGAAACAGGTGATCCCCGGATCCGTCGTGTGGTCGGCGTCGGGCTGGCACGGCTGCCCGCTGTACTCGGTGCCAATGGGCTCCGCCCTGACCCAGTGACCGCTCCCAGCGTCATCCTCGATCGCTCCGCACGTCCATCCTCGATCATCCTCGACGTCATCGAACCACGGCCCGATGGCGAGCGTCGTGACGAGTGTCGTCTCGTAGCCGCTGGCGGCGCTGATAGAGATATCGAGATCCACCATCTCCGGGCTGGGACAGCTCGGAAGCACCTCGATCTGGAAGTCGCCCATGATCCGGCTGCCCCCGGCCGGAACCGCCGCGCACTCGCCGGTCCCGTCAATGACGACGATGTGCGGATGCGTGCAGGTGATCACTCCCGTGAGCATGTCGGCGTCGGAGTGACCCGTGTTGGAGAGCCACAGCTGGAGGTCGACGGTTTCGCCCGGATCGGCCCCGCCGTCCCCGTTGCCTTGGTCGACATCGTTGACCGCGAGATCTCCCGCACCGATCACCGGCGCCTGCACGACGAGACCGAACGCGCATCCCCACGTCCCCTCGTTGGCCGTGACGTCCCCGTCGAAAGCCACGAGATGCTGGTCGGGCGTGTTCCCGGCGATCAGAAGCTCGTACGGCTCGACGCAGGTTCCGAACCCGCCGGCCGGGATATTCGGGAACGATCGCGTCGACGTGACGACGGTGACGTAGGGATCTTCGCTAGTGAGTAGCGCGGAGACACCAGAAGCGGGATCGACGCCGACGTTCTCGAGCGTGATATCGAGGCCGACACTTTCACCGGCGTCGAGTTCGCCGTCCGCGTCGCCGGTGTCGTCGAAGACCGCGCAGGTGTCGAACACCAGATACGGTCCGTCGGGCGGAAGAATCTCGGCCTCGCCCGAGTATGAAAGGCAATCGTGCGCGGTCACCGTGACATAGAGGGTGCCGACGTCGTCGGTCTGCGGGCTCAGGGTCACCTGCCCGGACGCGTCGGTCAGCCCCGTGTCATACGTGGAGTAGTCGGCGGTGAAGACGGTGACGCATGCCCCCTCGATGGGAGCACCGCCCGACGTGTTGACGGTCACCTCGAAAACGGGTACGCCGAGAAACACGCTTTCCGGATGCGTGACGTCCATGTCCGCCGGTTCCGCCGTCCAGAGCTCCATCGCGGGGTCCCCGAACACGTTGAGCTCATAGTAGCACCAGCGGTTCGCCCCGTAGTTGATGGCCCAGATGACGTCCATCTTCGAATCATCATTGGCCTCTCCGATCGCGTAGATCCCCTCGCCGAACATGGCGTCGAAGAACTCGCGGTCGTAGTACTGGGACGACCCGTTCGTGCCGCCGGGATCCCCGAATCCATATCGGGAGTTCATCACCACGGCAACGGCCCCGTCATCGTCGACCTGAAACTGCTCGGCGAAGCAATCGCTCTCATACCCGCCACCGCTGTTTCGATTGTCAAGAGAGCCCGAATAGCACCCCTGCCCGTAAACGAAGTTGTAGCTGTGCACGGTGCCGT
This sequence comes from uncultured bacterium, assembly GCA_964486455.1. Classification (GTDB taxonomy): domain Bacteria; phylum Eisenbacteria; class RBG-16-71-46; order CAZAMP01; family CAZAMP01; genus CAZAMP01. The sequence goes on from CAZAMP010000001.1 coordinate 206,173, forward strand.
CGTTGTCGAAGGAGGGGATGTCGGAGGTCGTCATCTTCATTGCGTACGTCACATTGCAGTGCCCGAGATGGTTGACGATGTTCATCCCGTTTTCCATCAGAGTGATGAGCTGCGAGTAGCTCCACGTTCCATCTCGATCATAGAGCGTCCCGACGTTCATCGAGGCCGGAAAACCGACGGTCGTGTATCCGTGAGCGCTCGATCCGTCCTTCACCTGATCTTTGTAGTCGCCGCCCCAGGTGTTCGGGTTACCACTCCAGAGCAGCTCACCGACCATGACGGCCTCGTCGCTCTCCGACAGGATGGGCGCGGTTGGATAACGTGTGACCTTCGTGACGAAATTGGAGGCCTCGCTCTCGCTGTCCACGCAGGCACGACCGACGGCGACCTCGTGATAGAGATCGTCCTCACCCGGCTCCCCCCATCTGCCGTCACCGTCGTCGTTCCACGTTCCGTCCAGGCAGCCGTAGTACATGTCGGCGGCGATGTCGTCATCGACGTACTGGCCGCTGTATGCCTGCGAGTAGAGACCGCGGACGGGGATCCCCTGCGAGTCACGAGCGTCACCGACGAGGAGTACGAAGTCGATGTCCCAGGTCGCGTACGCATCGATGATGAAGTCCCGGATATCCTCCTGATCATCCACCCCGGCCGTGTAGTTCGCGAGGATCCAGGATAGGAGGAAGAGACCCGTCTTGTGGCCGCGCTCGGTTTGATAGGCAACGAGCGGTTGGACGATGTCATCCCATGACTCGGTCGCGATAATGAGGTACGTGTAGCCGAGGGCTGGATCCAGATCGCGCCCGCCCGTGCGGACACGTTCCACCGCGTCGTACGCCGTGGCGCCTTCCGTGTTGTCGACGATGTTCCCAAGCCGCGAGCGCGTGCGCGCGTCACGTCGGATCATCGTCTCTGTTTCACGCATCGCCTCGGTGCTGGGCACGGTCTCGATCTCGACATCGATGCTACGCCAATACGACAGCCGGCCCTCGGCAGGGATGTACTCGACGGGATTCAGCGCGAACGTCGCGATGCGGTGTCCGCGAAAGAGCCCCGTGTGCGGTTCATCATGAAGCTCGACCGGGAACGCGTCGGACGATCCGTAAATGGCACCTTTCGGTGGGCTCGCGTCGTACGGCCCGGTGAAGCTCAGCGGGCGCTGCATCCTGCCGGGCTCAACCAGGAAGTGCCCATCGAGGGTGACCTTCTCCCCCGGGATGATCGAGATGCCGGCGATCACCTCACCAGGAGGGAGCAGAAGCCTGACCGGAGACATGGGGAGAACCGGCTCCCCCGGTTCGCCGTGGCTCCAGGTGCCGTCCATGCTGATCTGATCGTACTTCCCCGTCGTTGTCACGACGGGCTCATCAAACTCATAGTGCTGGCGCACCACGGCGCCTTCAGCGAACCCAGCGGAGAAGACCAATCCGGCGGTCGCCAGAACGATCAATCCGAGTACAGGGGTCACCGCGAAGCCCGACCTCTTCGTGCGCATGCTCACCCACCTCCTTGCATTGGGATCACACGGGAGCCGCGCTGGCCAGGGGCCTCGACGCGGCATCAACCACGGAAACGCGAAGACAGCGTGGATCGCACGCGAGCGGAAGAACATTGAAGTGTGCAAGTGGAGCGTCGCACGTTCACGGCCACCCCGACGCTCGCGTGGCCGTCACACAGTCCTCTCTATTATACCAGTTTCACATCAGAAATTCGTAAGCAAACCGCGTCAGGGATCGGTTGCGGTCGGCGAAGTAAGTCCGCTCATGCGTCGGGCAGCAAGTCGCACAGCTTCTTCAGGAGCGTGATCTCCCGCTGACAAGTCCTCAGCAGGAGATCCCGAAGTGTCATGTTGTTCGGATCCTGCTCCACGGCCGTGCGGAGCTCCGCGATCGCGTCCTGGACGATTCGGAGGCTCTCCCCCGCCACCGCATCCGGCCCCGCGTCCTCCGCCTCCGACCGACTCGTCAGCACGCCGACGAGATCGCGCCGTACGCTGTAGTACTCGCTCTCGGCCGCATCGAACTGCTCGATGACGGCCGGGTCCAGCGGGGGCGGGCCCGATTCCCGCGTCGCGAGGAGAACGGCCGTCGCAAGGACCATGATCACGAGCATTGCCGAGACCGCGAGCAAACCCTTGCGGCGCATCATCCGCTTGCGCATGACGTAGAGCCGGCTGTCCCGCTTGGCCTCGATCGGTCGGCCGTCCAGATAGCTCGTGATGTCCCTGGCGAGAAGCTCCGCGGAGGCATAGCGCCTACCCCGCTCCTTCGACAGCGTCTTCAAGATGATCGTCTCGAGATCATCGTCGATCGGACACCGCGATGGGTCGACGCGCCGCTTCGCGCTCCGCCGGACGATCCCCGTCTCACTGTCCCACACCTTCGTGGGAGGACTCGGGGACATCTCGGTGATGTGCCGCAGAACCTCGACGATCTGACTGTCTACCGGGTATGGAAACGTCCCCGTGACGATCTGGTAGAGAATGACGCCCAGCGAGTAGATATCGGTCCGCGCATCGATCGCTTTCGGGTCTCCCCGAACCTGCTCCGGCGACATGTAGGCGACGGTGCCGAGAACCTGCCCGGTCACGGACGCGAACGAGTCGCGACCGATCACGGCCGGTCGCGCGAGACCGAAGTCGAGAAGTTTCGGGCGGCCGTCTCCGTCGACCAAGATGTTGGAAGGTTTGAGGTCACGATGGATGACACCGTGCTGATGCGCGTAGGCGACGGCGCCCAAGGTCCCGGCAAAGAGGCGAAGCGTCTCCGAAAGCGAAAGATCATGTTCACGGATGTGCCGATCCAGCTCGAGACCGTGCACGTACTCCATGACGTAGAAGAGATGGCCGTCGCGGGTATGGCCCGAATCGAAAATCGCTACGATGTTCGGGTGCTTGAGCCGCGCCACGATCTCGACCTCGCGCCGAAACCGCTTCTGCGCCGCGACCGCCGCGAACGGACCGCCGCTGAGGAGCTTGATCGCCACGGTTCGATTGGTCGAAACTTGAAGCGCCCGGTACACGACGCCCTGACCGCCGCGGTGCAGCTCGCTCAGATCCTCGTACCCGTCGATGGAAACCGGGGTGCCGGGTTCGGGCGCCGGCGGCGCGTCGGCGCGTGTTTCCACCTTGCTGTCCAGGATCTCCCAGCGATCGTTGGACCCGCGTTCTTCATGCTTGTCGCCAGGCGACTCTGACAATGAACTCTCCCGCTCCGGGGAAACGCCGGCGAGGTCGAAAGCCCTTCTACCATAGTACGACGACCTAACTTCTGTCATCGTTTGAAGTAACGCTTTGCCCCGCCCGAACGGCGAACGGCGGTTCAAACCCTCCGCCTCCGGAGATCGTCCAATGACTTGAAAGCGATGGTGAGGACCGTCATCTTCGGCCCCTACCGGAGGAGAGTCTCTAGGTGGAAAGGCCGCTGGGGATGAGGGAGCCTGTTCAGAATACCGATGACGCCCGGGCGATACGGCGGGCGGCACGAGGTGACGTCGATGCCTTCGAGGAGCTCTATCGCGCACACATCGGACGCGTGTACGCCCTCTGCCTGCGTCTCTCCGGGGATCCGGACCGCGCGGAGGATCTGGCCCAGGACGTCTTTGTCCGGCTCTGGCAACGGATCGACACATTCGAAGGCCGAAGCGCATTCTCGAGCTGGCTCTATCGACTCACGGCCAACCTGGTCATCGATCGCCTCCGCGCGCACCTTCGTCGCGAATCGCGGGAAAGCAGCGCTGACGACCTGGACCGGTGGACGGGGCCGGCGGCCGGCGCGCCCGACGCGTGGATCGATCTGGAAGCGTCCATCGCCGCCCTTCCGGCCGGCGCACGCATGGTGTTCGTCCTTCATGACATCGAGGGATACCGACACGACGAGATCGGAGAGATGATGGGTATCGCCGACGGCACATCGAAGGCTCAGCTTCATCGCGCCCGAAAACTCCTGAGAAGGAGTCTGGGATGAACCGACACGATGAGATCCGCGAGGCGCTCGATGACTACGTCGACGGCCTGCTCGGTGACACCGAGCGAGCGGATATCGACCGCCACCTCGCCGCCTGCGACGAGTGCCGCGCGGAGTTGCAGAGCATACGGCGTCTTCAGGCACGCACGCAGGATCTCCCCAAGAGCGTCCGGCCGGGTCGCGAGCTTTGGCCGGACATTCGGGCGTCGCTCAGGCCGCGCGAGGCGCGACAGAGCCGACCGCTCGGCTGGCTACTCCGACCGCGCGGAGCACTGGCGCTCGCCGCCACCGCGGCCGTGGCGATCGTGGCCATCATCGCTCTTCAACCGCGCTTCACGCCGGATCGCGCCCCCCTCGCCACGGATGCTCGGCCCGAAATGTCCACGTACGTCCCCGACGTGGTGCACGGGCTGGAGCGCCAGTGCAGCGGCGCCGCGAAGCAGCTCTTCGCGTCGTCGGTGGCCTGGAAGTCTATGGTGGGATCGGAAACAACCACGTCGGTGAGCACGAGCCTTCGGGAGCTGGACCAAGCCATCGCGGAAACGCTGAACGCACTGACGGCATATCCCGACGACCCTGGGCTCGTTCGGATGTTGACGGAGCAGTATCAACGCAAGCTGGATGTAATGCACGACGCCATACGGCTGGCGGGTGTTGCCTGAAAGTACGAGCGGGTGCGCGGGCGCCCGGCGGTCGAGGAGGATACGTCATGAGACTCAGGAGCTTCAGCGGACTCATAGCGGTGGTCGTCTCGGCCACCGCGCTGGCCACGGCGGCCTGGGGCGGCGAGCCCATCGATGAACGACGCTCCGCCGCGCCGGAAGCGACGATCAGCATCGAGAACCTTCAGGGGTCGATCACCGTGGAAGGCTGGGGGAAGAACGAGGCCGAGATCACCGGTACGTTGAGTAAGGATGCGAAGCAGCTGAAAATAGCCGGAAGCGACGACCGCATCAAGATCGAGGTCGTCATGCCCAAGAACCGACATTTCAAGAACATCGAGAACACCGACCTCATCGTTAAGGTCCCTCGCGCGAGCAGCGTTCGCGTCTCGACGGTGAATGCGACGATCGATGTCTCAGCGGTCGAAGGCCACCTGGAGATCGAAGCCGTGAACGGAGACATCACGACCGCCGGAGAACCCCAGTCGGTCGAGATCGAGTGCGTGAACGGAGACATCGAGATCGGCGGTGCGAAGGGGAGAGTGGAAGTCGAATCGGTTAGCGGCGAGATCATCCTGAACGACATCGAAGGAGACTTGACCGCGGAATCCGTAAGCGGCGATATCGAGATCCTCGGGGGCAGGCTCGGGGAGATCGAGTGCGCGACGGTCTCGGGAGATATTCAGCTGGACGCGGATCTCGACGAAAATGGCTCATTCGAGTTCGAGAGTCACAGCGGCACAATCGCACTCATCCTACCTTTCGAGATTTCGGCGGACTTCGAGATCGAGACCTTCTCCGGCGATATCGACGGTTTGCTCCCCGCAATCGCCAGTCGAGTAGACCAAAAAGACTTTGTGGGGCCAGGCAAGGAACTCGATTTCACGGTGGGATCCGGAAACGCACACATCATGGTGACGACCTTTAGTGGAACGATCACGCTCTCCAGGGTCGGACTGATCAGAGGTCGCTAAGCCGTAAGGAGACGATCCACCGTGCACGAACCGCATTGACGCGACCGAGGGCAACGATGTCACCGACACCGTTGCCCTCGGTTCAATCCATAGCGACTATCGCGTCAGCACTAAACGCTCGGTCCCGACGAAAGGTCCGGCCTCGAGTCGATAGAAGTAGACACCGGGGGCGCGCCCGACCGCGTCCCACCCCAGTTCATGCGCCCCCCGAGATTGAGTCCGATCGATGAGGGTCGCGATCTCACGCCCCGCGACGTCGAAGATCGTCACGCGAACGTCTTCACGCGTTCCCAGCTCGTATCGGATCGTCGTCATCGCATGGAACGGATTCGGATGAACGGGGCGAAGGACGACGCCCGCCGCCCCGGCAAGTTCGGGATCCACTACATCCGTTGTCACCCACTCGTCGTAGAGATCCTGCAGGATGTCGATCGGATTCTGACCCGACGACGTGTTGTTGACGTTCAGATGCAGGTAGAGATCGTTCGGCGGGTCGTTGGGCCGGGCGACACGAATGAACGCCGATATGGCTGGCTTCCCGTACTGCATGCATCGCGTATCGGCACCCGGCACGTTCGCGCCCTGCAGAGACGCCATCAGCTTGTCCGCAAACGTCCCCTCCGTCGTCAGGAACCCGGTTTCCATGTCGTCCAGGATCTCCGGACCCAGAAGGATGTTGCCCGCGATCGCATACGTCTGCCCGAGAATGTGACCCTTGTAGTCGATGCAGTTCTCGCCCGACCATCCCGCGCTCCGTCCGCCGTCGATGTTGTCCACGATTCCATACTGCCGGATCGAGGGGTTCCCGTTGGCGTCGTTGGCAACGAGGAGGTCGATGATCTCCTGTGGCGAGTAGCCTTGGTCCATGAGCTGGCGCGCGTAGTTCTGATTCTGCGAGTTCCAGTACGACTGCGTGTGAATCGCCCCGAGACCCGGATGAACGTCGCTGATGATGATGGATCCCGAGATGCATGAGGCGCCCGCGCTCCCCACCTCGCCCGTCTCGAGATCGACCGCAACGATTGAGAACGTGTCGGCGCCGGACGGTCCGACGAGCGTCATCGACAACGCGAAACCGAGTCCCGCAATGAGACGCAGCGACCAGGTCATACCACTCCCCTTTCGCGCCGGCCTCTCGCGTATCTAGTAGACCACCACCAGCCGGCGGACGAGCCGCTCGGCACCGGTCTCCAGCTCGTAGAAATAGATCCCGGGCGCCACGCGGTCACCGATGTCGTTGAGCCCATCCCAGGCGACGTCGTGGAGCCCCGCATCGAGCGGTCCCTCCACGAGCGTGCGCACGAGCCGGCCGCCGACATCGAAGAGACGGAGCGTCACATTGACCCGTGCGGGAAGTGCCAACGCGATCGTCGTCCCGCGGCTGAGCGGGCTCGGCCGCGCGGCCCCCAGTCGAAGGGCCATCGGCAGCGTGACGTCGTCGATCGCCACGGGTTCGAGCAGTCCGAGGATCTCGAAGTCGTCAACGCCCGCCTCGACCAACGACCCGTTGATCTCGTCGCTGGCGATGAAACGGAAGACCATTTGGTTCGTCACCGGCACGTAGTCGCTTATCAGGTAGGAGTGCTCTTCCCACGCGTTGTTTGACGCGGTTGTCCGCTCGAGATCGGTCCAGGCGCCTCCTCCGTTGTTGGACACCTGAACGACCCAGTAGTCTTCATTCGGATTGTTGCCGAGGTTGTTCGTGTACCAGCGCCAGTAGGCGACCCGCGCCTCGTTAACGGCCGAGAGATCTAGCGTCGGGGTCGTGACCGTGGTCTTGCCCCCATCGACGTCCGCTCCGCCGGCCGATCCGCCGACCTCACCCTGGCCGGTGACGAGGCAATCGGTGCCTGGCGCCGGCGTGTGATCGTCTTCCGGCGCGCAGGGTTGACCGTCATATGTCGTGCCGTTCGGATCAACGCGGACCCACAGGCCGGTGGACGCGTCATCGTCTCCGGCCCCGAGCGTCCACGCGCCGTTGGCCTCCAGATCATCGTAGAACGCCGTTCCCACCTTGACCTTGAAGGCGGAAGCGGTCACGTAGCCGGCCCCGGCGGTGATCGACAGATCCAGGTCGAGGACTTCCCCGACGGGGGCGGCGCCTGAGATCGAGACCTCGTAGCCGGGACTCAGCTCTTCGGCCGAGTCGGTCACGATGGTGGCTGTCCCGGCGTCTCCCTGGGTCACGGTCACGTACGCGCTACCGCTCGAGAGAACGGCCTCCACGTCCGCCGCGTCCTTCCCGCCGCCGTTGAACAGACTCACGGGCAGCACAATGGTTTCCCCCGGATCGATTAGACCGTTCGCGTTCCCGGTCGCCGCGTCTTCGAGACGATGGAAGTAGTAGGCGAGATCGGGTGCGGCAACCGTGAAGTTCAGCGCGAGATCTCGGTTCCCGGTGTCATCGGTCATCATGAGCGTGAAGCCCAGTGCTTCGCCGTCCAGAGCGGTGCCCGCGACGTCGAAGACGAACGCCGTCAGGTTCGTCCCCTCGCCACCCATCGGAACGTCGTTCCACGACGCGTTCGACGTGGTGATCGTGACGCTGCCGCTCGCCGTGCTCAGCTCCCCGGACACGTTCGTCGCGGCCGCCGTACCGATATTCCGCACCGTCACGTAGAGCTCAATCGATTCCCCAGGGTTGACCTGGCCGTCGCCGTCGCCGTTGGAGTTGCCGACGGCATCATCGTCCACGAGCGTGCCGCCCAAGACGAAGTAGGGGCCCTCCGGGTTCACCGGAAGCGCGGTCACGGCGACGGCGGCCATGGTGGATTGGGCACAGTGCAGAACGTAGTCCTGCGGGTAGCGGTAGATGAGATCCTCACACGTATGGTACCAGGGACAGAAGTCGCCGCCCCAGGCTTCCTCTTCGATCGCGAGGATCGCGTGGTAGCCATGGTCCCAGAACGACGCGTGATCGCTCGCGCCGATCGCCTCGTTGAGAACGACAGGATCGATAAGCCCCGGACGATAGGTCTGAATCGCGTCCTCGAGCGCGGCGGCGGCCCACTGAGACGCGCTGTTCGTATAAATGATCAGGTCCGGCGGAGCGGGATCGTTGCCACGATACGCGATCATGTCCATGTTGAAACACGCGACGACGTCCTCACCCGCCTGCGCGATGTCGGCCACGTACGCGGCGGAACCGACGAGTCCCTGCTCCTCGCCGTTGAAGCAGGCGAACTTGATCGTGTACTCGAAGAGGTACTGGCTCATGACGCGCGCGGCTTCGATGACCGCCGCGGTTCCGCTCCCGTTGTCGTCGGCTCCAGGAGCACACGTCTCGGGGGTGGAAGATGTCGCGTCGAGATGCGAGGTGATATAGACGATCCGGCTCGGATCACCGACGCCGGGTATCGTCGCGACGACGTTTCGCTTCTGTCCGCTCTGGTTGTAGTAGTGGAACTCGGCATCGATCCCCATGGCGAGAAACTCGTCGAGCATCCACTGCGTTGCGAGAACATTCTCCGGTGCGTACGTGTAGCGTGTAACGAAGTCTTCGAGCGCCTGCCACGTCGGCATGAAGTTCTCGATCGTAAAGGCGTTCACCATATCGGTGACGAGCGGGTTCTCTTCTCGCGGGAGCGCCTGCGGCGCGCTTCCGACCTCCGGCCAGACGATCGGGTCCAGCTCGACACGGACGGGCTGCTGAATACCGCGCAGATCGTCGCGCGAAGCTTCCGTGAGGCGAGGCGCGTCACCCGAGGTCAAGACGAGGACCTCGTGATCGCTCCGCCGAACCACCCGCGCGGGACCTTCGAACTCCGCACGGGCCGCGTCTTCCACGAAGAAGACATAGAGGACGTCCCCCTCCCTGAGCTCGATACCTTCTCCGCCGGCCGCTACGAGTCCGTCGATCTCCGCGGCGTCGACCCCGACCACGCGTCCGGAGAGACCCGTGTAGTAGAGCTCGGTCCCGACAGGCAGACTCTCTCTCTCAAGCGAGATGGGCACCCAACACGGGATCTGCTCGGCCGCGGCGGCCGGAAGTACCAGACCGACCAGCGCGAGGGCCAGCAGCATCGGGCGAATGGACAAGGCACAGCGGAGTTGATGGGAGACCATGGATTCCTCCATTCTCCGGTCGGAGAAGCTTGACCTGATGAGGTATCGGTTCGATCCAATTGCTTATAAGTATATCACTTATCAGGGATGACGGCCAAGGTTCGAGATGGAGGAAAAGGGTCTGTTTCGCCGGACGAACTGGATTGGCAACGCTCAGCCGCCACCGTATCCCTTATCGCCGCCGTATCCGGCGTCGCCCGCGCCGCCCAGAATAGGCTGATTGGCGGGATGTCTCGTCTCGTTCGCGCTCGTGACGCGAACAGCGGGGACGTCCTCGAAGGGACACTTGGTCTCACAGATGCCGCAGCCGGTGCAGAGGTCCGCATCGACTCTGGGGAGCTTGAGGACGCGCGTGAGCCCGTCGCGCGTGGTTCGTTCTTCGAGCTCGAAGGTGATGGCCTTGTTCGGTATCGGGCAGTGCTCCTCGCAGACGATGCACTCACGGTCGAAGGCGTACGGGAGGCACCGCGTCGTGTCGATCACGGCGAGGCCCATCTTGACCGTCTTCTTCTCGTCCAGCGGTAGCGGTTTGATCGCCTCCGTCGGACAGACCAGACCGCAGAGGCGGCATTCGTATTCGCAATAGCCGAGGCGCGCGATCAGCATGGGGGTCCAGATGCCTTCGAGCCCGGCCTCCGTCAGTGTGGGATGCAGCGCGTTCGTCGGACACACTTTCATGCACTGACCACACTGGATGCAGCGCTGGAGAAACTCGCGCTCGGAGAGTGAGCCGGGCGGACGGATGAGAAGTGGGTGATAGGTTCTCGCCTGCGCCCCCGGCGTGATCCGAAAGAGCAGCAGACCGGCCGCGCCCGCGCCGAGCGAACGAAGCGCCGCCCGCCGGCTCAGCCCGACGGAGGACGTTTCCGGCTTCCGCCACGGAGTTTGGAACGTGAAGTCCAAACCCTTTTCATTGCACGCGGCCACGCAGTTCCAGCAACCGAAGCACTCGTCCGGCAACCACTTCCCGTCGCCCGCGCGCTCCGGTTCGGCCGCAGCGGGACAGCGAATGGTGCAGAGACCGCAATCGTTGCACGCTTCCGAATCACCGGTGAGACGAAGCATCGTCCGTCTCGAAACCAGCCCCAATAGTCCACCGAGCGGACACACATAGCGGCACCAGAAGCGGGGCCGGAAGAAATTGAGGAGGAGTGCGGCGACGAACAGCGATAGGATGAGCGTGCTTCCCGTGAAGACCTGCCGGCGATTGAAGAAGAGATGCTCCCGCAGGAATCCGTAGATCGGCTCGGTGAGCGTCGTCAGATGCAGCGGCCCCAGATGCGGATCCGATATATAGACCGCCGTCGCACCGTCTTCGACGAGAACCTGCATCGCGGGGAGCAGTGTCGTCGTCGTGCTGCGGTAGAGCATGGCGATCGGGTCGAGCACACCGATCCAATGCGCGCCCAACGCCGACATGAGAAGAAGGCCCAGAAGCACGAAGTACTTCGCGCGCTGCCAGCGAGAGTGGACTTCGGCCCGGGGCCGCCCCCGGCGCGTCTTCGCGCGAAGCCACGTGAATACCTGATGAAGCACGCCGAACGGACACACCCATCCGCAAAAGACCCTGCCGAGGAAAATGGTGACCCCGAGCGTAATGAGCGCGAGCAGCGAGATACCGACCAGCGAGTGAGTAGAAAGCCAGGTGGAGATGAGGATCAGCGGATCGAGATCGAAGAAGAGCTGAAGCGCTCCCCCCGGCTCCCCGTCGTCCTTGGAACGCGTGTCCAGAAGCAACGCGAAGAACAGCGACAGCGAAGCCGTTTGAACCACGCGCCGTATCCAGACGATCAGCCGCCCGCGACGTTGAGGGTTCACGAAACGCCGACTTCCTTCAGCGCCAGCTTGCGATAGTCGAGCTGACCTAACCCTGCCTCGTGTCCGGCGACAACCGTCTCGGCACGGGACGGATCGTGACCCAAGAGCTCGGCACCGAACGCGTCAAGCGCCACGATGTCCGTACCCGCCGCGACCGTGTCCATTCGTTTCACGTCCCCGCGATTCCCGCCCTGCGGGCCGTTGGCCGTGAGCACTCGCACCGCGTCCAGCACGGTGAGCCTCGGCTTCATGAACGCGGTGATGTCGCAGAGACAGGCGGAGAGATCTTGGTGCCAGACATTGCGACGTCCGCCGATGATCCCCATGTAGTTTTTCATGGCGAGCGAGATCCCGGACAGCCCATGGTGCTTCGCGATCGGCACGTTGATCACGAGATCGGCCTCGATGACCTCCGGATAGAGCGGCCACTTGGGCAGCCGCTTGCCGCCGATCTCAACGTCCCTGAACCGGCGCTCGTCGAGGTGGACGATCGTGCCGCCGGCGTCGCGCACCGCTTCCGCTATCCCGCTGTTCCGGTAGCATTGGGACGCATCGTGACAGGTGTTGTCGCCGACCTTGACCTTCTTCGCGCCCGCCTCGAGACAGAGGCGAACCAACGTCGCGACGACGTCGGGATTCGTGTTGGCCGCCAACGCCGGTCGCCTGTTCCAGCCCATGTTGGGCTTGACCCAGACAACATCGCCGCGCGACACGAAGCGGCCCATCCCGCCCAGCTCATTGATCGATTGTTCGGTGAGCTTGACGGCGAGCGATTGGAGCTTCTCATCTTCGACGGGTGCACCCGCCCAGCGGGCGATGGCCATGGCGGGAACGTCGCCCGCCGCCTCGTCCGCGGCAAGAAGGGCTCGCGGATCCATCGTCATGGCGGTTCCGACGGCCGCCACGCTACCGATAAAGTGCCTTCGCGTCTGTCTGCGCATTACGTTTCCCCTGGCCGGCCAACTCGAGTGGATAGCGCCGGTGATGCTGGCGCAGGTCGACTCCGTTCACGCATACTACCAAAATCCGGTTTGGGTTCGACAGGAGATCGAGAACCGGCTGACGCGATCGGTCTGATGCAACCCTCACGCGGCCGACCGTCACAGACTAGAGGGGTAGTTTGCCCCGCGCGGGGAGAGTTCCGCATGCGAACCGGGAGGAGGGCAAAGATGAAGATCAGGTCGGGCACCATCCTGGCATCCATGACCGTTCTCGCGCTACTCGGGATGACCGTGCCGACGGCGTCGGCCATCTCCGAGTTCGATCGCGCCGCACGCCTTACCCTGGCGGGCGATCACGACGCCGCGCTCCGCGAGTACGAAGCATTTCTCAGTCGCGCACCGGAAGACCCCCGGGCTCCGGTCGCCGCTGCCGCCGCGGCCAACATCCATCTGGAGGTTCGTCGCGACACCACGGCCGCCATCACGGCATGGAACCGAATACTCACCGAGCACCGTGGCAGCCACTGGTCCTCGGAGGCCGCGCGGATGAAGGGGTCATGCGAAGAGGCGCGGGGTCGTTGGTCGGACGCCGGAGAAGCGTATGAGCTCGCGTTCAACCTGGCTATCGAACACGACCACGACACGTCCGACGCCTGGATCAATCAGGTCACCATGGCCGCGGCGAACTGCTATGACCGCGCCGGCGATCGACCGAGGGTCATCCTGACGTATCAGAAGGTCCTGGAAAGCTCGCCGTCGCCGGAGGTGGCGGCCACCGCCCTCTACCAGATCGGCGAGAATCACGAAGCCGACAACCGATCCGAGGAAGCCGCCCAGAGCTATGCCCGGGTGATCGAGGAGTATCCCTCATCTCAGCTCTTTCAACAGGCGATGCAAAAGCGAGAGATCATCGACCGCCACGCCACGCTGGAGTGGTCTCCCTTCGAAACCTATGCCGAGGGCTCGCGGCTGATCAACCAAGGCGACTTCGAAGGCGCGTTGCGAACCTGCACGGAGGTTCTCGCGGCATCCGACAACCCCGCGCTCCGCGAGTGTGTCGAGTACCGGCAGATCGCCCTCGAGACGACACGCGACGGGGACTACACGACCGGCTGCCGCCGGCTCGAATCCTACCTCGATCTTCACCCGCGGGGCCTTCGTACCGAGATGGCCGAGCAAACGCTGGAGGAGAATTGGCGGCCCCTGGCACGGCTCGAAGCGAGCAGTCGGGCGAACCCCAACGATGCTGGGACACTGCACGCGCTCGGGCAGGGCTACGTCCGCGCGCGGTCGATCGACAAGGGCATCGTGACGCTGGAGGCGGCTCGGGCCCAGGACCCGACGGACGCCATAACCCAGCGCACGCTCGGTTTCGCATACGCCGGAGCCGGCCGCAACGAGGAGGCGCGCGACGCATTCGGCGTTTACCTCGACCAGCGCCCTGATGACGTCAACGCGATCAACATGATGGGCTACACGTGCCTCGGCATCGGCGATGTCGACGAAGCACTCACCTACTTCGAAAAGTACGTCGAAATCGCACCCGATGAAGCCAATGCCCACGACAGCTACGGCGAGGGCCTGATGCGAGCCGGGCGCCTAGAAGAGTCGGCGCACCAATACGAAATGGCCATCGAGATCGACCCCTCCTTCTACTACTCGTACTTCATGTTGGGCCAGGTGTACGAACGGTTGAACAATCCTGTGAAAGCCATCGGGGCGTACGAAGGCTATCTGGACATCGTTTCGAGCGGGCCGCAGGCCGATCAGGCGCGCGCGGCGTTGGACACGCTTCGAACTCAGTGACGCTTGATATGGAAGGACTGACAAGATGACCGGCAGAACAGGCAAGAACGTATCAAGGCGCGAGTTTCTCCGTTACTCCGCCGCCGTGGGCGCTGGAGCCGCCCTCGCGTCGCCCGGCACCCTCTCCCGCGCGCTGGCTGGGACACGGCTCGATTTCTATGAACCTCCCATCGACCTGGCCGTCGTCAAGGGCGGATCACCGGTGAAGAACTGCTTGGGCGCGGTTGAAGCGCTGGGAGGGTTCCCGAAGTTCGTTCGGGAGGGCGACAAGGTCGTGGTCAAACCGAATCCGATCGGCAGCAACAGTCCGGACCGTGCCATCAACACTCATCCGGACATGGTAGAGGCGGTCGTTCGCGAGTGCTTCAAAGCGGGCGCGAAAGAAGTCATCGCGATCAGTCATGATGACGCGCGCTCGGTCCGGGAGAACGGCACGTTAGCCGCGGTCGAGCGGGCCGGCGGTACGATGACGGTCCTCAGCCAGCATGAGCAGTTCAGTGAGGTCGTGGTGCCTCGCGGACGCATCCTGCGTCATGTCGAGCTGGCCACAGATCTAATCGACGCGGATGTGTTCATCAACATGCCGATCGCGAAACACCATGCCGCCGCGCGTGTGACCTTCGCGATGAAGAATCTGATGGGCGTCAACTGGGATCGGAACCGTTTTCACCGGACCGACCTGCAACAGACGATCGCCGAGCTGGCGACGACGGTGAAGCACAGCCTGGTGATCATGGACGCCAATCACGTGCTGCTGACGAACGGACCGGGCGGCCCGGGTGAGGTACGAATCGCCAATCAGGTCATCGCCGGCGTCGATCCGGTGGCTGTCGACGCGTTCACGACTCGCTTCCTCGACCTCGAGCCGGACGACATCGGCCACATTCAACAGGCCCACGAGCTAGGCGTCGGCCGGATCGACCTCGCCGACATGACGATCAAGGAGTTCGAAGCGTAGTGTCCCGGTTAGGAGATTCGGTGCGTATTTCAGCAAGCCATTCGTGGTTCCCCGGCGAGGCGCGACGACGAGGCGTACCCACGAGGTGCGTCGAGGAGGAGCAACGATGCGCGAATCGACGTTACGGAAGCGCCGCCCATCCCCTCCCGGGCGCGCCGTGTGCAGGGCCGCCGCGGCGGCGGCCCTCACCCTAGTCACTCTCGGTGCCTCGTCCGCCGCAGATGACGTTGTCGTGCTTCCGGACTCTCTCGGTGCCTGGACGATCCGCGGCCCGGCGACCCGCTACGATGCCGAGACGCTTTTCGACTACATGAACGGCGGGGCCGAGGTATACACCGGCTACCGCTTCAGCGCCCTGGACGTCTACGAGTACGCCTCCCCGACCGAAGACGACATCGTGGTAGAGCTCTACTGGATGCGCTCATCTGACGACGCCTTCGGTTTGCTTTCACGCGACTGGGACGGTGACGTTCTCGGGGCGGGCTCCGGTGATTCCGTGTTTCCCCGCGCGCTCTACCGTACGGGCGAGCTTCGCCTCTGGTCGGATGACCTCTTCGCGCGCATCCTCGCGTATGAAGAAACCGGTCCATCGAGAGAAGCGGTGATGAAGATCGCGCGACTCATTGAGACCGGCCGCCCCTCATCGGATCCTCCTCGGCTTCTGGTCGCCGTTCCGGGGACAATCGCGGGTTCCTACCGGCCCGTACCAAAGCAGGCGTTCTTTTTCCGCTCACACGTCGTCTTGGGGTCTCGGTTCCTTGTCAGCATGCGGAATGAGCTCGAGCTGAACCGCTCCGTCGGCGGACTTTGCGTTGCGTATGCAGACACCACGGACGAGTACCCCGAGACGGTGAGCCTGCTTCTCCTGCGGTACATGAGCGCGCGCGATGCGGCCCGCGCGCTCGAGCGGTATCGGGAGAAAGTCCTGCCGGGCGATCACGAGGGAGACGTCGTGGAGACGGAAGATGGATGTCTCGGGTTCGCCCACTCGGGACGGCACCTGTCGATCGTTCACGGCACTCCGGACGCGAATCTCACTCGGCGCTTCACCGACGCGGCGATCACCGCCCTCGAACGATCGGACGGGAGCCCGCAGTGACCGGGGCACACGGGGTCCTTCTTCGACTTAATTCCCGGCCGGCGACGAAACGCCCGACCTCCGTCGCTGCGCGCAATCGGTCGGATCTCGCGCCGTTGATCTCAGGCTAGATCTTGATCTTGCCGTCCTCAACGATCTTCCGGCCGTCGGCGTAGACGACGCCTCCCGACCTCAAGTCGCAGATCATGTCCCAATGGAGCGCGCTCTTGTTGACGCCACCACACTCCTTGTAGGGAAGCCCCAGCGCCAAGTGCACGGAGCCGCCGATCTTCTCGTCGAAGAGGATGTTCTTGGTGTGCTTGGTTATGCCGTAGTTGGTGCCGATGGCGAACTCGCCCAGGATCTTCGCGCCCGCGTCCTGACCCAGCATCGTGCGAAGGAACTCATGCCCTTTCTTGGCCTTGTGTCGGGTGACTCTACCCTTCTTGAACGTGAGCTCGATCCCGTCCACCTCGCGCCCGCCGTAGACGGTCGGGAAACTGTAGCGGATCCGTCCTTCCGTCGCGTCCTCTATCGGCGCCGTGAATACCTCACCATCAGGCATGTTCTTCTCACCGCAACAGTTGATCCACTTGCGGCCGGTGCAGTCGAGTCGGAGATCGGTGCCGTCGGCAACGACGCGGAACTTCTTCGCCTTGTTGAGGAACTTCACCATCTCGGCCTGGCGCTTCTCGACGTCCTTCCAACGCTTCACCGCGCCCGGCTTGTCGCACAGGCATGCGCCGTAGACGAACGAGGTCCATTCCTCCATGCCCATCTCCGCATCCTGCGCCTCGCCCGGAGCCGGGTAGCACATACCCGACCATCGCAGCTCGCCCTTCGCACTGCGTTCCATCATGATCTCGTTGATCGCTCTCCTGGACTGACTGGCCTGGGCAATCTTCTCCGGCGGGACGTTCGAGAGCCGCTTCGAGTTTTCACTGCCCAAGATCGCGAGGAGGTGGTCGATCGTCTTCATCTCGAACTCCGCCATCGGGCTCACGTAGTCGAGCTGGTGATCGGCGGCCAGCGCGTAGTGGAGTTCGGCGCCCCATCCGAAATGCGGTCGAAGCACCGGATGCGCGCCCCTCTGCAAGACGGCGCGGACGACCTCCTTCATCATGGGCTCCGACACGACATCGCCCATGATCACGACCTTATGGTGCTTCCTCACTCGAAGACTGTATCGAACCAACAGATCGGCCAATCGTTCCAGTCTGACGTCAGCCATCATCATCCTCCACATCGCCACGGCGGGCTCACTCAACACGCTTGTCGACTACGAAGACCAGTTCCCCATCCAGCGGCAGCCTGGTGATCATCCAATCTCGATCACCGAGCATTCGAACGAACGCGTCGTCGTAGAAACGCTCCATGCCCCGCCGCCGGCCGGAGAGACTCGCAACGGGGAACGATACCACGACCCGGCGCACATTGAGAGATTCGATCAACTCCAGCGTAGTGCCCTCGCGGCGCCGCTCCAGGCACGGCACGGCCATCAAGAGAAACGCGAGATCCGCTGGCTCCGACGGCGGAGAGCAGAGGATATCCTGAAGCTCGAGGGCCGGCGGACGACCGATGGCCTCGAGAAAGGCGTTCAGTCGATCGACGAGGTTTCCGACGATCTCGTATCCGCGGTACACCGAGTCGTCCGCCAGGTCCATCCAGGGGATACTCAACGGGTGCAGGCCGCAAGCCAGATCGAGGATGACACGTGGCTTCCCCGCAAGGGCAAAGAGCTTCGAGTAGAAACCGTCCAGCAGCGGCAGGCGCTCCCGGGTCGAGCTATGTCCCCGCATCATCCGCGCGCAGATGCCCCGAAGGCGCTCGTGGTCGTTTCGGCGGAACGCGTCTCGAACGTCGGAGATCTGATCGCCGAACGGAGGGGTGGTGAGATAGACCGCCTGAATCGCATGAAGGCTGCTCCGCGCCGCCTTCACCGCCTCGGCGGTCCGCTTGTATTTCGGCAGGGTCGTCCGAATGACATCGCGGAGCGTATCATCGCAAATCGAGCCGTACTTCCGTGACGATCGGGCCGATGCCACGAACGCGTCCACGACTTCGTTCACGCTGTTGGCCGACATGACGAGGTCAATCCCCGATTTGCGTTTCGCGCAGCTCCCCAACGAGCCGGCGATAGAACCTGAGATTGTGCATGGTGGCGAGCCTCGGCGCCAACCCATCGCGGACACGGAAGAGATGGTGGAGATATCCTCGGCTGTAGCGGCGACAACACAGGCAATCGCAACCGTCTTCCACCAGCTGATCATCTCGACGATGGCGCTCGTCGAAGGGATTGATGGAACGGTAGAAGGCGCCGTCCGGCGCGGGTGCCCCACCGGCCGGAGCGCGAACGAAGAGCCGCCCCCGGCGCGCGTCCCGGGTCGGCATAACGCAATCGAACATATCGTAGCCATGGCGAAACGCCGAGACCAGGTTCTCGGGCTTGCCGATTCCCAGGGCGAAGCGCGGTCGGTTCTCCGTCGTCAACTCCGCTACCTGGGCGACGCTCTCCGAAAGACGGCCGGCGGCGGTGATCGGCCACCCGCCATACGCATAGCCGTCGAAGTCCAACTCGAGGACAGCCTCTGCGCATTCGCGCCGGAGCGCGGCGTCCTCACCCCCTTGAATCACGGCGAACAGCAGTGGCCGTCTCTCGAGTGGGGTCTTGGCCTCGGCGAGCATCCGATCGTAGGTCTCCCGGCATCGTGAGGCCCAGCGGATCGTCCGCTCTACGCTCTGGCGCTGTCGCTCATCTGGCGCATCCGGGTGCGTGCAGTCGTCCAAACAGAACATCACGTCGGCCCCGATCCGGAACTGCGTCTGGATGCACTTCTCCGGGGTGAGAAGCGTCTTCTCCCCCCCCTTCTCGAAGCGATAGATGAAGCCCTTGTTCGAGATCGACCCGAACCGTTTTCCACCTTCCAAAAGCGAGTAGGCTTGAAACCCGCCGGAATCGGCGGCGACCGGACCGTTCCAGTTCATGAAATCGTAGATGCCGCCGTGAGCGCTCACGGATGGGATTCCGGGGCACACGAGAAGATGGAAGATGTTCACGACGACACCCTGAACATCGCATGCTTCGAGATCCTCACCGCCGAGCGTCCGGATGACCCCCCGCGTGGCATCCGGAAAGAAGGCGGGCGTCAGAATGTCACCGCTCGGCGTGAGAACCGATCGAACCATTGGCAACGCTTTCAGGCGCGATGTGAATCAGCGCAGCAGCGTCAGCTGCCGCACCTGCATGAAGCCCGGGGCCTCGAGTCGCACGAAGTAGACGCCGGACCCAACCGGGAGTCCACCGGCATCGTGCCCGTCCCACCTGACGCCGTGCTCGCCCGCGGTCACCACGTCATCGACGAGCGTGATCACACGACGTCCGGACACATCATAGAGGACGAGCTTGACCGGAACCGTCTCTGAAACCCGATACGTGATCATCGTGGAAGGATTGAACGGATTCGGCCGGTTCGCGTCCAGCCCGACGCGGCCGGTCATGATCTCCGCCTCCACGCCAACGGCTTCATCGATCGCGGTCAAGAGGAAGTCGTCGACGGCCGCCTCGACGAGTGACCCCGGGAGATAGTCCTGCGCCACGAACTGGATCTGGACCTGCGAGGTCATCTCCAGATAGTCATGCAGAGCGAAGCTCCGGTACACCCAATCGTTCGTGCTCTCCAGCGTGTGCTCGAGGTGTATCCAGTTCAAACCGTCGTTTGTGACATCTACGTCCCAGTAGTCCTGCCCTGGATTGTTCCCGCGGTTGTTCGTGTACCACACCCAGTACTCGATCCGCGAAGCTGTGAAGCCGCTGAGATCGAACATCGGCGAACGTAGGGTCGTCTTGCCGCGGTCCACGTCCGCCGCACCCGCGGCATCGCCCGGATCGTCGTTCGCGGTGACGAAGCAGAGAACACCGGGGTCGTCGGTGTGATCATCTTCCGGCTGCACCGGGTACCCGTTGTACTCCGTCCCGCGCGGATCGAGCCGATCCCATATCCCATCAATGGCATCGTCGTCGGCTGCACCGACGGTCCAGCCGTTGTCGACCTCGAAGTCGTCGTTCAGGAGCTCCATCTCCGGGGCTACAACGAATGAGTAACGCGCGGCCGGCGCCCCCGGCGGATCGAACGACTCGTACCCGAGGACGTCACGCGCGTGGACGTAGTATTCGACCAACGTCTCGTAGCTCTGCCCTGGGATCTCGCCGATGTACAGATTTCCACCCTGGTAGACCAAGACGGCTTCCGCGTCGGCGCTACCGTTGACGCGATAGAAGAGGCTGGCCGCGTCCAGTCCCGAATACTCCACGATCTGGACCGAGATCGCGTATGGGCCCACGGTGTCCGAGGTTGACGGATGAGGCGTCGTTGTCACAGTGGGCGGAGCGATATCCGTCAACGAGAAGTCGAGCTTCGTCAGCTCGCTCACGACGACATTCACATCGTAGGCGGTATCCGGCTCGAAGCTCACGTGCTCGACGGCGACGTCGTAAGTCCCCTCAGGAGCGCTTCCCAGATAACTTCCGTCCGGCCCGGTGAAGAACGCACGATCGAGCTCTAGGAGTTTCACCTGCGCGCCGGGGATGGGGGCGCCACCGTACGAGGCGTTCGTCACATCGCCCCCAAGCTGCCCCATCGGCAGGAACTGCGCCGGCATGAACCGGATGGCTCGCCCCGCCTGCAGCGTTGCCGCACCATCGGGATACTGATCGAAGAAGGTGTAGAGGATTCCGTCCGACTGATCCGGGCTTTCGATGCCCACCGTGGCGTAGCCGTCCACCGGGTCGTAGTTGTTGACAGTGTGATACTGGAGGATGATCTCTCCGTCACCCGTCGACGTAGGATGGTGTGCCGGATCCAGGAAAATCGCCTGACACACCTGCTCGCGGCCTTGCTCGTTCTTCATGCGGCTGTATTCGACAATCCAGCGGTGTTGGGTTTCGTCATACAACTGATAGACTTTTCCACCACTCACCTCACGGAGATCGTCCCAGAAAACGGCGATCATTGCCGCCGGTCCGCCCGCGCCGGGGATCGTCCAGTTTCGGTAGACGGTCAAGTACGTCTCACCCATCGCTATCCAACCGTTCGAGCAAATCGTGGCGCGAGTGTATGACTCCCCGTAGTAGTTGAAGGTGAAAGGAAGGTCGACGACACGCGATTTGTCTTGATAAGTACCGTTGTCACCAAGAACGACTTCCGAGCCTGCCCCTCCATAAGCGGGATCGATCTCGATCCAGTCGTAGACGGGGACTTCGCCGTAGTCGGTGTCTGTATCGTCGAACGCGAAGTAGCCGTATGCGTCGGGGCCGAGCGGATCGGTCGACGAGACCTGGCCGATCGTCAGCACGAAGAAAGCGGTATCGGTCACACCGCTCGAGAACTCGGTGGCCACCATGAAATTCGCCAGATGACCGTTGTAGGTGCCGGGATCCACACTGATCGTGAAGCGGTCGATCGTGTTCTCACCGGTTCCCGATGCCGGGATCGACCCGAACATCCCCGTGTCATCCGTGATGGTGACGAATTGGCTCGCCGTCATCAACGTTCCGGAGACGTCGTCGGCCGATTTGCCTCCATCGTTTCGGAGACGAACGCTGATGTCGACCGTTTCACCCGGGTCGACCACGCCGTTGCCGCCGGCTCCGTAGAGCGTGGTAGCGTCGGTGACCAAGTCCGCCGCGACCACCGCCACGTCGATGAGCGAGTGCCACTCGTCCTGGCCCGATGCCGCGTCGAGCCCGAAGCGAATCGTGTGGCCGTTCGGGCAGCCGAGATCCACGTCGAAGTCGAAGTCATCCGCACTCCAGGCCGATCCACCCGCGGCAATGCTTCCGAATGTTTCCGATCCATCCACGATGGTGACGTAAGGATCGAGGGTCGTGAGCGTGGCGGTGACGTCGGGCGCGCCCATGCTGCCGGTGTTGCGGAGCTGGACGGGTAGCTCGACCGTCTCGCCCGGATTGACGATCCCGTCCCCGTCACCGCTGCTCGATCCCGTATCGTCGTCATCGACTGTGGAAGACTCGTACCCGACAAAGACGTCCTCGGCGGCCACCGGTATCGTAACGAGGTACGGATGATGGTTGTGCTTGGTGACCGTCAGGAGCATGTCACCGGCCGTCGCCGCGTCGATCGGGAGCTCGACATCGCCGTTCGCGTCCGTATAGCCGACGGCGTAGGTCTCCTCACCCTTCCACGCGCATACGAGCGCGCCTTCCACCGGCATCAGCCCCATCACGTTCACCATGAGCGAATTCGACCCGATTGGCACCTGCGTGGTGTGATCCACCGTGATCGCCGTCGGGTAGCCCGTGAAGATATCCACGGCGGAGTCGCCCATCAGATTGTTCCAGTGCGACCAGATCAAGACCTCGGTTGGGTGCGTCGGCTGGTAGTTCAGGTACATCTCGAGCTTGCCGCGTGTCAGCGCCGCGCCCATCTCATGCTGGCCCTCCCACAGCAGACCGCGGAAGACGCCGTAGAGAATGCAGTTGTTGTAGCGCGTATGCGTCCCCCATGTTGCCGTCCCGATCGAACCGATTCCGCCCTTGGGCGACGAGGGTGCGGCTCCCGCGCGGAGAAATCCTTCGGATCGACAGGTCCCGTCCGAGAATGAGCCCGTGTCACACGTGAGAACGACCGCGAACGGCATCTTCCAACCGTTCGTGAGCTGACTCGTGTTGCTGTTCGTCCAGCCACTCATCCCCAGGTAGCCTCGGTAGCTAAACACCGTGTCGCCGCGGTTCAGCGCCGTCCTCATCTGTGTCACGAACGGCTCCGTCCATACCGTGTCGACCTCCGCGTATCCGATCTGCAGAAGCCGTTCCTTTACCCACTGATTGGACAGAACGGTGCTGTAGCCGGAGGCGCCCGGATCACCGACCACGCAGCCACGCGTGAACCAGCCGGGGTCGTCCATGTGGGGCGTGCTCTCGTAGCCGATGATCTTGTTGACGATGAGCTCCAGCTCGTTGAGCGTGCTTATCGACAGGCGGCCGACGTGAATATCGGCAAGCGGATCGTCTCCGTCGAGCTGCGTGTACGGATGGTCACCCTCACCGCTGTAGCCGCTAAGGGTCTCGTACCACGTCGCGATGTCATACGAGCCGTTCGCGTCACCGACGAACACAACGTGCTCGGGCGGGACTGCCCACGTATCATACGCGTCCTGGATGAAATCCTTGATCGAGCTCGCGCTCGTACCCGTCTCGGACGTCGTGGCGAGATAGGTCGGCATCCCCTTTCGTGTCCGCCACTCGACGAGCGGGTCCAATCGGCTGAGAACACCGGAATCGTCGGGACAGATCAGAAGATAGGTGCCGGGTGTCGATCGCTCGGCCATTGGCGGGGGCGAGTAGTTCGCGATCGTCTCGCGATACAGGCGATCGAAGCTCGGCGAAATAGCTCCCCGAAGCGTTGGGCGGGCGTTCACGGAAGCCCCGGCGTCGTCGAACGTCAACTCGACCTGGATCCGATCCGCGATGCGGGCCGTTTGACCGACCGGGTCATAGTGCACGGGCCGAAACGTCAGCGGAACCACCCGGACATGCCGCATGATGGCCGGCCGGCCGGCCGACACAAGCGGCGCCTCGACGGCGGGCGTCCGCGAATAGGCGACCGCGTCGAATCCGACGCTCTCCCCGTCCTCTTGCTGCATCGGCACCAGCCGAAGGCCGGTTAGCAGTTCTTCGTTCACCGACTTGACTCTGATCGAGACCGCCACATCATCGGGGATCTGCATGAGCCGCGAACACATCGGCACGGCGGGGGCGCCCACCGCGCCTTCGAGTCCGCCGCCCGGAATGGACAACAGCGTGAACTCTTCATCCCCGATCGCCACGCGTTCACCCACGACTTCGGGCATCTCGAATTCGACGAGAATGCGTTTCTCATCTGATGCCAGAACGGTCAGGTCGGGAAGCTGCTCGGACGCCTGCCCGACCGTAAGAAGCTCAACGGCGCCGGCGCTGGACGCGACCGCAAAGACGGCGCACAGCACGGCAAGAGAACCGAAACGCATCGTTGCCTCCAGTGGTTCCACACGACCGGCAAGGGTCAAACCACCAAGTCGGTGTCCGGTGGACCTGCGCAAGGTATTCATTGGGGGGTGTTTCATTATACCCTGATCACATCCCGATGTGGACTTCATGTTTGTGGCACCCACACGACCGGCGGCAGGCGCTCTCCCCTGGACGTGCCGTTCGGCATCTCATGCTGGCTCGACGGCTGCGTATTCGACGACAACGACACGCACGGTGAGCCCGGCGGAGGAAACGGCGGAGGGATCTTCTGCGCCGACGCGTCCGCGCCGGTCTTGAGAGACTGTGTGTTTCTTGACAATCACGCGTACAGTGGCGGCGGGGCCTACTGCATCGGGAGCGCCGCTCCCGACCTCGCGTCCTGTACGTTCTGGGAAGACGGGGCCGCCCATTTCGGTGGCGGCGTGGCGCTTCTTTCGTCCGAACCACTCACCATCCGTGAATGCACGTTCGCCTACAATGGTGTCGCGGGCTTCGGCGGCGCCATCGCGTGCTGGACCCCCGCGCCGACAACGTTGGAGAACTGCATCATCGCGTACAACGGCGGGCAGTATGCCGTACATTGCGAGGCAGGCGGTGAGGCCCTTCTCTCATGTTGCGACGTCTACGGAAACCCCGACGGCGACTGGACCGACTGCATCGCAGGGCAAGACACGCTGGACGGCAACATCACGGCCGATCCGCTCTTCTGCATGGCGCTGAACCCCGATGCCCCGTTCACCCTTCATGTAGATTCTCAATGTCTGCCTGCAAACTACCCAAGTGAAGGCTATTGCGGCCGGATCGGGCTGCACGGCGTCGGATGTCCGGAGGGAGTGAGCGTACGGAACGATGCCATCGCCGCTTCGGTCGGGACGTTACTCCGCGTCACGCCGAATCCATTTTCGAGACAGCTCACCGTCCGGATTGTCGACGGCCTCGTCCCATCAGCGCGATTGCAGATCTACAACGTCTCGGGACAACTGGTGCGCGAGCTCACGCTATCGCAACGGCGAGGGGTCGTCACATGGGATGGGACCGATCTGCTCGGCAGAGCGGTGGCGACGGGGATTTACTTTCTCAGACTCGAGACGGCATCGCACAGCGAGACGCGGCGCGTCTCGCTGATGCCATAGCCCGCCTCCCCGCTCAGCGCAAGACGGTTACGCGCTGCACTTCGGAATAGTCGGGGGTCTGCAGGCGAACGAAGTAGACGCCCGATCCCACCTCCATGCCGCCCCCGTCACGCCCGTCCCAGCCGACCCTGTGCGTGCCCGCCGGCACGACGCCTTCCACCAGGTTGACCACGTGACGCCCGGCCACGTCGTAGAGCCGCACTCTCACCGGTGCCGTCGCGGCCACCTGGTAGTGGATCATCGTTGACGGATTGACCGGATTGGGCCGACACGGCAAGAGCGCATTGGTGAGCGGCACGACGTCGATGAGATAGGCATCGACCGTCTCCGGATTGGGCATGGGAACGAACCTGATCGCCCTTCCGTCCTGCACCGTCGCGGCCCCGTCCGGGTAGAGGTTGTAGAACGTGTAGAGGACGCCGTCCGACTGATCGGCATTCTCGATTCCGACTGTGCAGTAGTGATTGATCGCGTCGGTGACGATGACGTCTTCGTACTGGAATTCGATCACACCGTCGCCCGTCTGCGTCGGATGGTGCGCTGGGTCGTAGAGGATGGCTTCGAACGTCTCCGTGTAGCTGCCGTACATGTTCCTGAAGCCGCTCCACTCCACGATCCACCGATGGTTGACCACGTCGTAGTACTGGTAGGCCTTGCCGCCGCCCGACTGGTAGAGGTCGTCCCAGAACGGAGCGATCATCGCGGCGGGGCCCGCCGCGCCCGGTATCGTCCAGTTCCGATAGGTGGACAGATACGTGTCACCCATCGCGAGCCAGCCGTTCGAGCAGACCGTTACGCGATCGTATGCCTGGCCGTAGTACTGGAACGTGAAGGGTAGATCGACGCCTCGCGACGCGTCCTGATACTCGCCGTAGTCTCCGAGGACGATCTCCGTTCCCTCTCCCCCGTACCCGGGCGCGATCTCGACCCAGTCGTAAACGGGCGCTTGCCAGTATCCCGTGTCGGTGTTGTCGAACGCGTAGTATCCGTAGCCGTCCGGTCCCACGGGATCGGTGCTGCTGCGCTCGCCCACCGTCAACAGGGCGAAGGCCGTGTCGACGACGCTACCCGAGAACTGCGTCACGAGCGAAAGCGTCGCGATGTGTCCTTCGATCGCGCCGGGGTCGGCGCTGATCTCAAAGCGGTCCGAGCTGTTCTCCGAGGTGGCATCGACGTCGATCACGCCGAAGCTGCCGGAGGCATCCGTCACCGTCACGAACGGGCTGAGCGACGTGAGCGTACCGAACACGTTCGTCGCGGCGGCACCGCCCTGGTTTCGCAGCGAAACACTCATCTCGACGGTCTCGCCGGGATCGAGGATCCCGTTTCCGCCGGCCCCATGGAGAATCACGTCGTCCACCGTCAGGTCGGCGGAAACGACCTCGAACTCGATCAGGGAATGCCACTCGTCGGCGCCGGACACGATGTCGAGCCCGAAACGCAGCGTGTGGCCGTGCGGACAGGCGGAATCAAGCGTGAAATCGTAGTCATCCTCGCTCCAGCGCGACATGGCTCCGAAGATGTCGCCGAACGTCTCCGTATCGTCCTCGATCGTCACGTAGGGATCATCCGTGGTCAGTGTAGCGACGACACCGGGCGCCTCGACCAGACCGAAATTCCTCAGAAGCACCGGCAGCTCGACCGACTCGCCGGGATTCAGGATCTCATTCCCGTTCCCCGTGCTCGTTCCGATGTTGTCGTCGTCGATCCTGGAGCTCGCGTAGCCGACGTAGACATCCTCCACCGATACGGGGATCGTGGACAGCTCAGGGAGATGATTGTGCTTGGTGGCCGTGAGCAGGATATCTCCGACCGACTCCGCATTGATGGGCAGCTCCAGCATCCCCTCGGCATCGGTTGTCCCGACGGAGTACGTCTCCTCCCCCTTCCATGCGCAGACTCGAGCGCCGTCGACGGGAGTGAGGAACATGTCCCGGACCTGAACGCTAAGCGCGTTCGATCCCACGGGCACCGACGAGGGGGCCACGATCGCCATCTGCGTCGGGTAGCCGGTCCACACCTTGCATGCCGGATCCCCCATCAGATTGTTCCAGTGCGAGTAGATGAGGACCTGCGAAGGCAACCGATCGTTGTAGTTCATGTACATTTCCAGCTTGCCGCGAGTGAGCGCAGCCCCCATCTCGAACTGCTCCTCCCACAGTAGCCCTCGGTAGATCCCGTAGTGCATGCAGTTGTTGTAGCGGGTGTGGGTGCCGGGCGTCGCCGTGCCGATGGCCCCGACGCCGCCGTCGGGCTCGTCCGGTGGTGTTCCGGCACGGAGAAAGCCCTCGCTTCGCGATGTCCCGGAGGCGAACGAACCGGTTTCACAGGTGACGACGACGCAGAACGGCATCTTCCATTCGTTCGTGAGCTGGCTCGTATTGCTGTTGGTCCAACCGCTCATCCCACCGAAGCCGCGGTAGCTGAAGATGGTGTCACCCCGGTTGAGCGCGTTGCGCATGCCGATCACCATGTTCCCACCGAACACCGTGTCGATTTCCGTGTAGCCGATCTCTCGAAGGCGAGTCTTGATCCAGCGCTGAACCTCGACCGGGCTGAATCCCGAAGGCGTGTTCGGATCGCCTGCCAAGCAGGCCCGCGTGAACCAGTCCGGATCATCATCCATGTACGGCGCGCTCTCGTAGTAGACGGTCTTGTTGATGATGAGTTCGAGCAGATCCAGGGTCGAGTAGGAGAGCCGTCCGACGTGGGCGTCCGCCAGCACGTCGTCGCCCTCGAGCTGAGCGAACGGGTGGTCCCCTTCCCCCCAGTAGCCGGACGCGGACTCGTACCACGTTTGAACCGGATAGGCGCCATTGGCGTCCCCGGCCAGCACGATAAACTCGGGTGGCGCTTCCCAGGAATCGTACGCGGTCTGAATGAAGGCCTTGATATCTTGCTCGTCCGCGCCGGTCTCCGTGGTCGTCGCCAATCGAACGGGCATACCCTGACGACGACGCCAGTCGAGCAGAGGCTGCAACCGATCGATGACCCCCGCGTTGTCCGGGCAGATGACGAGATAGGTTCCGTGCGTGGGTTGCTCGTCCCGTTCTCCATCCGGGCCCGGGTAGTTGATGACCGTGTTGCGGTAGAGCCGGTCGAAGCTTGGTGTGAGCGCTCGCCGCTCACTGCGACGGGAGTTTCGATTGTCCGTTCCGGTGAACTCGACCTCGACGCGCATTCGACGTGTCACGCGGAGTGTCCCCTGTGCCGGATTGTAGTCGACGGGGTGAAACGTCAGCGTCACCACCCGCAAGTCTCGGAGAATAGCCGGAGCCCCCACGCTCGCGAGGGCGGATTCTGAGAACCCATCGCGCTGGTACGCGCTCTCGTCATGGACGAATGCCTGTACGTCGTCGGGCTGCATGGGCATCACGTTGAAGCCCGTGAGTAGTTCCGATTCCTCAACGGATGACGTGACACGAACGCCGACACCGTCCGGTATCGCGACGAGCCTGGTGAAGGTCGGCAGTGCCGGTTCTCCGACATCACCCGACAACGAGCCTCCCGGTACACCCAGGAGATGATAGGTCGAGCCGTCAACGTCGAGCGTCTCTGACGCGAGATGCGGCAGCTCAAATAGAATCTCGACGCGATGCTCATCAGACTCGACGGCCAGCAGTCGCGGGAGCTCGGCGGCACCGGGTCCGGTAGCGTGGAGGTCGATGGCAAGCACGAAAGATGGAAGAAGAAGTATCCCAAGAACGCAAGGCGTGAAGACGACACGCATCATGGCCTCCGGCTGTGAGGGGAATCCTCGTGAATCCGGCGAACCTCAGGCACCCAGCTCGCTTTCGACAACAAGCGCGTGAATTGTAGCACAGACCGGTGACCGCGCGGACGCGTGGATCGTGCGAAGAGAATGCTGCGGCACATGCAAAACGCGGAGCCCTCGTCAAAGTACCCCGCGTGGACGTGTCAGATTCAGGTGAGACGTTACTTCTTCTGGCGTCTCCAGGCGACGCCCATCCCGACCAATCCGAGACCGACCAGGACCAGACTTGCCGGCTCAGGAACCGCGTCGGCGCCGCGCATTGCCGTGGCCGCGTTCAGCTGGCGGTCTCCGTCCATGTTGGCGTCGTCGAAGTAAAGGGTCGCGACGTCGTTGATCCGATCGTACTCAATCAGATCGCCCTTGGAGAACTGGAGACCACCGAGCCTCTCCGATCGCGTCGTCGAGAGAAGCACGTGGCCGTTGTCCATGATGCTCGCCGCGTCGATATCGGCACCGGAGGCGAAGAGATCCTCATCCAGGAAGATCGATACGGTCTCGCTGTTCGGATCGAACTCGACGAGGTCACCGTCCTCGAACCAGGTACCGTCGATCTTTGCCCAGCCCGACGTCGACAGAATGATGTGCCCGTTGTCCATCAGATACGCGGCGTCGATCCTCTCGTCGTCGTCGAAGAGATCATGATCGAAGAGAAGCGTGGCACTGTCGAGGATCGGGTCGTACCGGACGATGTCGCCGGAGCGGAAATTGAGGCCTCCGAGTCGGGCACTGCCTCGCGTCGAGATGAGAATGGTCCCATCGTCCAACACGTGGGCGGCCGTGATCTCTTCATCGTTGGAGAAGAGTGACTCGCTGAAGATCATGGTTGCGACATCGGTGTCGGGATTGTACTCGACCAGATCACCGTCGTGGAACTGGAGCCCGCCGAGAGTAGACGTGCCTTCCGTGGAGAGAACAAAGCTGGCCTGCGCTGGCGGAACTCCCGACGCTATCGCTACCACCATCACACACGCGAACAGTTGCATTGCCTTCATGGCTGCTTCCTCCAGAGCAATCGAACTCACGTAATGTCCCGGACCGGTCACAAGCACAGGTCACGATCACGGTCAGGGCGAACCACTGCGTCAGATCCGCTCAAGCAAGAGCGCTATAGTGTTGTGGCGGGAAGGGTACCTGCATGCCCTCAATACTGTCAATTCCATTTGGATGTCTGGGCGTATATATATATATATTGTGACAATCGCATCGAGGAATATGGAGTTCTCCCTGATCAGGGCTCCACCTGGCCGCGCATGCTGTCGCGTTTTGGTTCTACTCGCGATCCCGGCCCGACTCCGGCGGACCCTCCCACAGTCGGTCATCAGCGCTATCGGCCCAGAGCCGTTCGGAAGCCAAAGACCGCCATGGCCGCAATGAGAGCGGGGCCAAGGATCGAGCTTGCGAAGTACCACGCGCTGGTGTCCGTAGGAACGGGCATGGACTGGAGCACCATGAACGTGAAGAAACAGGCCGCGCTCGCGAGCAGCCCCAGCCGCATGGTCACGAAGACCCAGATTCCCATGAGAAGCGCGCTCGCGACGATGCCCAACAGCGTGTAGCCGGTCTGGGATGCCGTCAGGGCCACGACGATCAAATAGAACACGCCCACCGCAACCCACAGCTTGCGGAAGACGATGAGAATCATCAGCGGGAAGAAAAGGAAGAAGAGCGCGTTGAGCGTCGCGTTCGCCGGTAGCGACAAAAGCACGCCGATCACACGCCCAAAACCTCCGATCGCACCGGTTCCAGACGGGTTCGGCATCGGCGGAAGCGTGCCCGTGAGAATGGGCAGGAGCGCGCCACCGCGAACGACCGCCAGGCATATTGCTCCGCAGAGGATACCGATCAAGGTGTCTCTGCCCACCAGCGGATCCCGCAGCCTACCGGTAAGGAGCCGCGTCCAGGCGACCATTCGCTCGGGCCACCGGCGGCGGGCGATCGGTTCCAACGCCACGTAGAGCAGCCAGATGAATACCGTGCTGAAAAGAACACCGGAGACGCCTTCGATAAAGAGGTCCAGCTCCCCGCCGGGCGACCTCACATGATCAGCTCCAAGCGCCCACGAGACCATCCCAACGGCGAAGATAAAGAGCGCGATTCGCGTCGCGCCGCGACGGTCTCCGAGACCGAGCTTCAGATTGCGCCGAACGATGAGCGCCGACCCGCCGAGAGCCGCCAGCACGAGCACGACCGTGATGATCTCCGCCGCCCGCGATCCCGTGCTGCGCTCGTACGGTTGCATGCGGGTCGGACGGTTCCACGGTCCGAGTACCCGGAAGTAGACGGGCTTTCCCCTGTACGAAGCCGCCTCTACGCGAATGGACGTCTCCGGATCGTCAGGGTATGTCCCCGTCCAACCCACCAGGGCGTCGCAGTAAAACGGCGGATTCCAGACCGAGTCCGTTGGCGTGAACAGCTCCGGATCCAGCTCCGCCGATTCGAAGAGCCGCTTCCAGTCCGCCGGCACCGTCCCTGAAGACACCTCGATGGCCTGGGGCGGAACCGCGTCGAAAGCGATCAGACGGCCCTCGAGATCGAGCACCACACGCTTCATTCCCGAGACGTTGTTCGGCGGGTTCCCTTGACTCACCCGCCCCTCGGGTTGCCAGCTGAGCAAATCGCGTGGGCTCTCTCGATACCAGAAGTAAACGGCCGGCGGCCGTCGGTCGGGAAGGTCGTCCCATCGGTTCGGCATCGAGTCGTTCTCGGCCGCGTAGCGAAGGTATTCCCAGTTGACGGAGTGTCCGGTCACTCGATCTTTGACGGGATCCGTGTACCCGAGGTTCGCGATGATCTGCTTCGCGCGTTCCTCCAGGAGAACCGGCGGTTTGTCGAAGGCGATCTTGCGATGCAGCATCACCTCGCCCGAAGCGAGGAAGCCCAAGACCGTGCAGAGCAGCACGCCGACGAGCAATAGCCACCCGGTGATTGGCTTGATCGCACCCATCTTCCCCGCAGCCGCCACCATCTCGGGCGATGGAGTTTCACCGGCGGCGAGCGCGGCGGCCAGCGGATCGCCACCCGGCAGCGCCCCCGCCACGGCAAGCGCTGACGGGGGTCTGAGCTTCTCGTCCGCCTCGAGGCAGTGAAGAATGATCCTCTCCACGGCCGGGTCGATCTCGTGAATGATCGTGGACGGACTCGCGGGAATGGTTTCCGCGCGCTGCTGGGAGATCTCCGCGATCGTCCCGCCCGTGTGGGCCTTGTGCCCGGTGAAAAGCTCATAGAGGATCAAGCCCAGGGCGTAGATGTCGCTCTTCGCCGTTGCCTCTCCGCCCGCCAGCTGCTCGGGCGCCATGTAGGCCGGCGTTCCCGCGAAGACCTTGGTGTCATCCGAATCCGCGACGAGTGCCGCCAGACCGAAGTCCATGACGCGGACCTTGCCCTCACCGTCGATCATGATGTTCGCGGGCTTGAGATCACGATGGATTATGCCCTTGTCGTGGGCGGCGGCGAGACCGGCGCACAGCTGACGGGCAATCTCGACACCCTTGTCCAGCGGGATTCGCCCGATGCGCTTGAGCAGTGAGGCCAGGTCCTCGCCATCGACGTATTCCATCGAAAGGTAGTGTTGGCCGGCGACCTCGCCGATGTCGTAGACGCGGCAAACGTTTCGATGAGAAACCTGCCGGGCGATACGGACCTCACCGCGAAAACGCGACAGCCGCTCCGGGTGACCGGCCAGGTTCTCCGGCAGGAACTTCAGCGCGACCGGTTGCTCGAGCTTGAGGTCGTCGGCCCGATAGACCTCCCCCATTCCCCCCCTTCCGATCAGCGCCACGATTCGATATCGTTCGGCCAACAGCTGTCCGGGGGCAAAACGACCGTGGATACCACTGGCGGAGAACGACGACGAAGAGACGCTGTCGGAGATTCCACGGGACGCACCGTTCGAGGCATCGGCCTCTCGATTGGTGCTGGGAGACGATGCGATGGTCTTGGCCATCGACACCGAGTCGACCGACTCGCCACAGCTCGAGCAGAATCGGCTCTCGTCGGTGATTTCGCTATTGCAGGCTGGGCATTGCATCATGGCGCGGCATCGTATCGCTAAAGGCCGAGTGAGGCTAGCCGATTGTACGACGATCGTTTGCGCACTCTGTTCGCAACCAAACCCGGGCAGCCACGTAGATGATGACTAACCCCGTCGTGGCCGAATCGGCCGCTTCGTCATCCGACGGTGGTTCACCCGGCATCCAATCGTGCGCGAGATGGGAGCACTGAATGCGGATCAGGTTGACCGTCTTCGCAGCCGGCACGGTGTTGATGGCGGCCGAGGTGCTCGCGTTTCGAATCGTCGGGCGGACGTTCGGTACCGCTCTCCGTGAAACCACGGCCGTTATCACGGTCTTCCTGGCGGCCATGAGCGTCGGATACTGGGCCGGCGGTCGGTTCGGAGATCGGTTCCCCAAGCGCGCCATGCTGGTTGCTCCGATGTTGGGATCGGCGGTCTGGCTCGCCGTGCTGCCGTTCATTGATCGCCCGGTCAGTGACTGGATCGCCACGTCCTCTCTGCCGTTCGCGTTGCACGCGCTCGCGGTCAACCTCCTCCTGTTCGCGGTCCCCACCGCGCTCCTGGCGTCCGTCTCCCCGATCGCCATCAGGCTCCTGACACGAACGCTTCAGACCACCGGCCGAACCGCCGGGGGGATCGCCGCCCTCTCAGCGGTGGGCAGCATCGCGGGGACGATTCTCACCGGTTTCTACCTGATCGGCGCGTTTCCGATTAGCCATATCCTGCGGGGCCTGGCGCTCGCGCTACTTGCCGTGTCGCTGGTTGCGCTGCTTCGTACCAAACGGGGGGAATGCACTCCCGCCGATCGCGGCACGCGGGCCGGGCACGTCGCCGTGATCCTCGGGGCGTGTGCCGCGATGGCCGCCGCCGTGGGCCCCGCGTGCGCGAAGACGATCTACGAACATGACAGCGCCTATCACCATATTCTCGTCGAGGACCGGGGCCGTTATCGCTACCTCTTCTTCGATGACAGCCGTCAAAGCCGGATGCTCCGCGACAATCCCATCGAAGGCGGCTACGCCTACACCCGCTACTTTCATATGCCGTGGGTCTTCATGCGTTCGATCGACTCCGTCCTCTTCATCGGTCTCGGCGGGGGGACCGGCCCCAAGCAGTACCTACATGACTATCCCGGCGTGCGGGTTCGCGTGGCGGAGGTCGATCCAGCGGTGATTCGGGTGGCGGAAGATTACTTCGGCATGGAAGCCAATGATCGGCTGAGGATCGACACCATGGACGGGCGCGTGGCACTTCACCGCATGCGCGATCGCGTCGACGTCATCGTCGTGGATGCCTACTACTCCGGCCGCTACGGTTCCTCTATTCCCTTTCATCTCACGACGAGGGAGTTCTTCGATCTCGCCGCGAGACGTCTCACGGACGACGGAATAGTCCTCTACAACGTGATCCAGAAGCCATCCTCCCGCAACAACGACTTCATTCGCGCTCTCTCGAAGACGATGAAACACCACTTCGAGGAACTCTACTTCTTCGAGTGCGATGACAGCGGGAACACGGTGATCCTGGCGCTCAAGACGCCTCAGCACCTCGACGCGAGAGACCTCGTCGCCCGGGCACGGGAGCTCGTTGAGGATGGCGTCGTTCTTCGGGACAGCTATCACCGATATGCCGCTGATGTCTATGACGGTCGTCTGAGGTTCGAGGATGTGCCGATCCTGACCGATGACTACGCCCCGGTCGATCAGCTGCTCGGCCGTTGACGTCCAGCTGACACGCTGCTCCGAATTCTCCGGGTCTTCCGAATTCTCGATCCGTCGTACGCGGCGCCGCCCCGGCTCAGATTCCGGCTGCCGATTTAGGGCCGATCCATAGCCGGTGGCGGCGTATAATTAGTGAGAAAGACGAAACGTGTCCGAAGACGAAAGGACCGGCATGCGATTCTCATTGATCCGCTCGCTCGGGGTGACGCGGCCGGCCGTCGCCTTGGTGGTTGTCCTCCTTGCGGGCGCGGGCGCCGTGAGCGCCAACGATGACGGCTATTCACCTGGCTTCGTGATTCGCCCCGCCGCTCCGGAGATCACTAAGCGAACACTGGCAGCGCTCGAATTGGAGGCCGGTGAATCGGCCAAGGTCTGGGTTGCATTCACGGACAAGCGCGTCTTCGATTCGGAAACCTGCCGACGGCGGCTCGCCGTAGTCGCCGACAGATTGACGGAGCACGCCGCGATCCGCCGTGCGCGAACGATGACCGGCCACCTCGTCGACTTCATGGACATCCCGGTGCCGACCGACTACGTATCGCGCGTCACCGAATCCGGTGGAAAGGTCCTCCGCGAAAGTCGCTGGCTGAACGCCGTGAGCGTTCGCGCGTCAGAAGAAGCGCTCCGGGAAATCGCGAATCTGCCGTTCGTGCATACGATCAGGCCGGTCCGCACCTGGCGATCGCGTCATGTCGAGCCATCCGCGCCACACCGTTCACGCGCCGCCGGGCGATCGGGACGAGACATCTTCGACTACGGTCCATCCTACGACCAGCTCATGGAGATCGGGGTGGTCTCGGCTCACAACGCCGGATACAGCGGCGACGGCGTGATCGTCGCGATGCTCGACACGGGCTTCAAGCACGATCATCCCGCGTTCCAGCACATTATCGACGACGGACGTCTTCTCGCGCAGTGGGACTTCGTCAACGACGACGGCGAGACCATGGACGAGACCGGGGACATACCCGGAACGAACGACCACGGAAGCGCCACCTGGTCGGTGCTCGCCAGCTTCTTCGAGGGCGAGCTGATCGGTCCCGCCTACGGCGCGTCGTTCATTCTGGCGAAGACCGAAGACGTCACCATCGAGGACCCGATCGAAGAGGACAACTGGGTCGCGGCCGCCGAGTGGGTCGATCAGCTCGGCGCCGACGTGATCTCATCGTCGCTCGCGTACAGCGACTGGTACACGGTTGACGACATGGACGGCGACACGGCGGTCATCACGATCGCGGCCGACATCGCGGTCAGCCGTGGCATCGTGGTCTGCACCGCCGCGGGCAACATGGGCGACCAGGATTGGCGCATCATCACCCCCCCCGCCGACGGGGACAGCGTGATCGCGGTGGGCGCCGTCGATCAGACGAACGAGGTAGCCGGCTTCTCCAGCCGGGGCCCCACCGCGGACGGGCGAACCAAGCCGGAGGTTGTCGCCCGGGGAATCGGCACGGTCTGCGCCTGCAACTTCACCCACGATCCACTCGACGACGAATTCGCCACCAACAACGGCACGTCGCTATCTTGCCCACTTGTCGCCGGATCGGCAGCGCTTCTTCTCGAAGCCGATCCCGCTCTGGCGCCGATGATGGTGCGGAATCTCTTGATGATCACGGCGGACAACGCCGGGAATCCCGACAATGACCGAGGCTGGGGGCGAATCGACGTCTTCGATGCGATCGGCCTTACGGTGGACGTGTCGGAGGTCGCCAGGACACCGTTCGACCTTCAGCTTCTCGCGTCCCCGAACCCCTTCACCCACGAAACGGCGTTCGACGTGAGGCTGCCGCCGCACGTGAGTGAGACGGCGACCGCCGCGCTGATCGTGTTCGACGTGACAGGACGACGTGTGCGGGGAATCGACGTGAATCTCGCCGCCGGCCGCCCGTCGTGGGACGGAAACGATTCCCGCGGCCGGCGCGTCACACCGGGCGTCTACTTCGCCCATCTGAGCGTGGCCGATTGGCGCGTGACGACGAAGATCGTCCTGCAGTAGGAGTTTGGGAGCGCTATCTGACGAGCAGCGTGCGTCGTGTCAACGAACGGTCCCCGGCCTTCAGGCGATAGTAGTACACCCCTGCCCCCAGAAGGCGCCCGACGTCATCCCTCCCATCCCAGACGACGCCGTGGGTCCCGACGTCGACCGATGCCGCGTCGATCAATCGCCTCACGCGGCGGCCTGAGACATCGTAGAGGGTGAGCGATACCTCGGAACGGCGCGTCACGCGAAAGGCGATGCGGGTCGATCGGCCGAAAGGATTCGGCGCGGAGGCAAACAGGCTCGGAAGCGAGACAGGCTCCTTGTCGTCGCCAACGGCGCTCGGATCTTCCGTCTCCGAAATCGTCACTCGTCTGTCCGCGAGAAACGCCAAGAACTCCTGCACCGTGCCGCTCGGCCAACTGATCCGCAGGGTATCGACGAGCGCATGCGTTCCCAGCCCGAACGTCGCGGTGTGAGGATTCTGGACGACGTAGCCTGCGTTTCCGACGCCGACGACCCGCATTTGCGAAAGCCCACCGGCGACGACGTCTATCCGGGCCCCGATGCCCGCGCTGTTCGAAGTCTCCCCCTCCAGATCGATGTGAAGCCAGTGATTTCCGCCCGCACCCTGGTTCAGGTAGTGCCGGTTGCTCGATGAGTTGGCCAGAAGGAGATCGAGGTCGCCGTCGTTGTCGCTATCGCACCAGGTCCCTCCGAAACAGCTGCCGCGATCACCGATCGGGAACGGCGTGACGTTATCGAACGTCCCGTCCCCCAAGTTGCGAAAGAGTCTGTTTCGACTTCCAGCGATACCGAAGTAGACATCGAGGTAGCCGTCGTTGTCGTAGTCCACCCAGCCCGCGGACCACGTCTGCCAGTTGTCGCTGCCCGTGTCGAACGGGAATTCCTCGAACACACCGTCCCCGTCGTTACGAAGCACGCGGTTTGGCGTCAGGCGGTTCGACACGCAAAGATCGAGGTCGCCGTCATTGTCGAAGTCACCCCAGACCCCCGACGTGCTGGTGCCGGTGTCTCCGAGACAGCCGGATGTGACGTCCGTGAACAGATCCTCCCCGTCGTTGCGGAGCAGCTTGTTCGGTCCGTTGATCGCGAGGTAGAGATCCAGATCTCCGTCCCCGTCGAAGTCGCCCCAAGACGTCGACCATGCGTCTCCGGTATCGGCAGCGGCGCCGCTGGTCACATCCGTGAACTGCTCCATCCCTTCGTTGCGCAAAAGCACATTCGGCTCGCCGACGCCTCGGCACACAAAGAGATCCAGGTCTCCATCGTTGTCGTAGTCTCCCCACTCTCCGTCTCGGACCACGCCCTTGACGTTGAGAGGGCCCTGAGTGACGTTCGTGAACCCGTCAAGTCCGTCGTTGCGCAGAAGACCGCACCCGGTTCCGCGGATCATCAGGAAGAGGTCCTGATCTCGATCGTTGTCGTAGTCCCCCCAGAGCCCGCCGACGCCGCTTCCCAAGCCACCCAGCCCGGGCAGGGAATCGACGCTGAACGTCCCGTCGCCTTCGTTGTGCAGCAGCACGTTCGTGTCGAGGAAGCCCATGGCGTGGAGATCGTAGAGGCCATCCTTGTCGTAGTCGGTCCACGAAACCGACGTCGCCGTAGACAGAATCGTTTCTTCCGTTGTGACATCCAACCATTCGTACGTCAGCAGGACCGGCTCGCAGTCTCCTTCATCGAACATGTAGTAGACACCGCAGTCCGATCGGAACATGCCCGAGTGGCTATGCGCCACGGTCGAAACGACGGCAAGATCGTGGAGGTCGAAGATGCCCGGACCGAAGAAATCGATGAGGTGTTCCGCATAGATGATGCCGCGCTGTAGCCTCTGTACGCCCTCCATCATCGCGGGGCAGGATTGATCCAAGTAGTAGGAATCGGGGTTGTCATCGAACTCGCCCATGAGAAGGACGACTGGACGCGTCGAGTATCGCTCCCGGATCAGCTCATCGCCGATGTCCATGTACGGATTGGGGTTCTCAAGCCCGTACTTGTAGTCGTTGTACTCCTGGCAGGCCGCGACCGTGCCCGTGTCCGGCAGCTCGATCACGTAGGGCGATCCCGCCACCCATCGCTCGGCGTTCATGTAGATGTACGAGGACGGGTTCGCGACGATGTAGCGAAGCTCGATCCCGAGGTTTTCGACCACGGCGTGCGTCGGGCTACCCGCCGCGAAGCGATTAACGAACTGCCCGCCCGCGGAATGTCCAGTTATGACGATCTTCTCCAGGTTCGGATTGCGGGCCGCGATTCCCTGGATGATCGTGTCCGCCACGGCGAACGAGCTTATGTCCCACGGGCGCGTGTTGCCCGGAGTCGAGAGGGACTGATCGCCCTGCCTCCACCCGAAGTACCCCCAGAAGAGCATGCTCTGAGGCAGACCATGCTCCTCGAGATCCGCTTCCACGAGAAACTGCGGCGCAACAATCAACGTCAGGCTGTCCCCCAGCGCCGTCTCGTCAGCGGCCTGCATGATCGTGTCGAAATAGTCGTTCGAATTGCGAAGCGTTCCGTGGATAACGACGACGGCTCGGGTGATGTCGTCATGGGATTCGAGCAGTGGGCGATTGGAGTAGTAGCGAATCTGGAGCGTGTCGGGCGGTGTGCCCAGGTAAAGGGTGAAAGGGGCGACGTCGTCGACGACGTCATCGAAAGCGAGACACGGCGATAGTGGACATAGCGGCGCAAGGAGCCCCGACACGGCGGCAATGACCGCCATTCGAAGTAAGTGGTGCATAACCATGCTTCGACACAATCGAGCGACCCCGTTCCGGTCGCGGTAGCGAAGTACCGACCCGCAGAATAGATGCGGGTTCCAGATGCATATATCTCAAACGATCATACCATACCGCGCGCACCGGGCGGAGACATCAGCCGAGTAGACGACCATGAACTCCATTCCTCGACAGACATCTCCGTTCCCTCTCTTCTGTTTGTGTGCGCGGTATCATTCGACTACTGTCTGGACACCACACCTTGCCTGAAATCCTGCATTCACACTTGGAGTCACGTTGACCCGGAGGGAACCATGAAGTTGCTCAGTCTTACTCTCGTCACAGCGCTCGTCTTCGCGATCGGATGCACCAATGGCTCGGAGGACACTGCGGAGACGACGGCGGAGGCCGTCACAGAGGACGTGGTCGAAGCGGTGGATCAAGGATCGGAGGCCGTCGAGGCTGAAATGGTGACTCTGACCGGCAAGACGGGGTGCGGGCACTGCACATTCCACAAGGGTGAGAGCTGCGCCGCCGCGCTGCAGACGGCCGACGGCAAGATCTACTTACTGGACAACATCGGCCCGGAGACCGACCTGTTCAAGAAGCGAATGGATGGCGTGCCCGTGACGGTGACCGGAACCGTCGCGGAGCGGGAAGGCGACTTCCACGTCACCGTCGCCTCGCACGAGCTGATGTAGCCGCACGATCAGCGGCGGATCAGCGAGGGCGTTTCGTCGAGCGGCGAATAGGCTTCTCCCGTGGCCGGTGAATCCACTACAATTGTGTGAACATCCCTCTCCGCCCGAGCCACGGGAGGCCGTCATGTCTCGGATCCCCGAGCAGGCCGCGGACCGGCCTGATATATCTCGGCGCTTGTTTCTAGGAGCGGCCGCGGGCTCCGCCGCACTCGCGCTCCTCCGCGTTCCACACGCCGACGCCAAGCAGGTGAACCGCAGCGCCCTCCTCCGCGACTACAGCGGTAGACTCTGCTACAACGAGAACCCGCTGGGACCGTCCCCCGGCGCGATCACCGCGATCACCGACGCCGCCACCATGGGCCATCGGTACCCCGACTGGTACTCGTCCGGACTCCGCAACGACCTGGCGTCGATCCACGGCGTGCCGGATGGCCAGATTGTCGCCGGGTGCGGTGCGACCGAGATCCTCCGTCTCTGCGCGCTCGCGTTCGCCGATCCTGACGGAAACGTCGTGTGCCCGTATCCTTCGTACGGGCAGTTCCCGGGCGATTGCCAGTTTCTGGGCGCAAGCGTGAGGTACGCGGATCTCGAC
>CAZAMP010000002.1:0-224681 GCA_964486455.1 uncultured bacterium
CTGCGCGACGTTCTCATGAGTCCGGAGATTCTCGTTCAGGGAATCTACGATCTGGACTATTACATCGCGGCCTACGATGCGGAGATCATGTACACCGATCAGGAGATCGGACGGTTGATGCGAGCGGTGGAAACGGCATGCGGGGACGAGCCGCCGTTCACGGTCTTCGTCGGCGATCACGGTGAGAGCTTCGCTGAGCACGGCCGGGTCGGTCACGGCATGGAACTCTATGAGGAATCGATCGCGATCCCGTTCATCATGCACCAGCCCGAGCTGCTTCGCGCGGGCGGACGACCGGATGATCTCGTCGAGACCGTCGATATTCTGCCCACCGTGTTGGAGTTTGTCGGGCTAGCGGCTCCAGGCGACGTCCAAGGAGGGAGCCTCGTGCCGCTCCTGAGAGACGGCACGCCTCCGAAGGATGCGGTGTTCAGCGAGACGCTCAAGGGCCGCCAGGTTCTGCAGGGTGACGAGATCTACGCGATACAGACCGATCGTTGGAAGGCCGTGTTCGGGCCGGGTTCTCGACTCCTCGAGCTCTATGATCTCGAGAAGGACCCGGTCGAGAAAGCGAACGTCGCGGCGGAAGAGGCCGATGTTGCGCGCCCGCTGGCCGCCCTTCTGGAGGCGCGCCTGTCCACCGCGGGAGGGAGTGATGATGGAGACGTCGCCGTGGCCATTGACCCGGAGACGGAAGCGCAGCTTCGGGCTCTGGGTTATGTAGGTGGCGACGCTCCGCGTGCCGATGACGCCTGGACGCTTCAGCAGGAGGCGTACGAAGCGATGTTGAAGGGCGATGCGGCGACCTCCGTCGCCAAGCTCGAGCGGGTGGCCGAGCTGGCACCCGATGACGCTTCCGTGATGTCGCTGCTTGCACGGGCGCACATGCTGAACAACGATTTCGCTGCCGCGATAGAGATTTTGGAGAAGCTGACCGCGGTGGATCCGCGCGACGCGTCCGTGTTGATTTCGCTGGCCGAAGCGAAGCGTGAGCTTGGCGACGCCGGCGGAGCTACCCGTGCGTTGGAGAGCGCTCTCTCCGTGGCTCCGGGATCGCTCTATCCACGGCTGCTCCTCACCGCGCTCTATCTGGATGGTGGAGATACGGAGGCGGCCAGGAGACATCTGGCCGTGGCCGAACGGCTGGCTCCGCACGACCGGCGCGTGGAGCAGCTCAAGAAGGCGCTACTCGGTCGCGACGGATAGTCGCTTCGACGCGTCAATCCTCGGGTGTGTCGTTTTCCAACGCATAGGCGACCGCGTGTTCCAGCGGCATGGCCTGTCCCTCCGCCCAGGCTTCGGCAAAGGCGGCATCGCCCAACGTCTTCACGAGCCGCTCGAGCGTCACGTCGATTTCCTCTTGTGTGTCCGACGGAACGGGCGAGTTGATTTGCTTGTGAAGCGCCTTGGCGGCTCCGAGCAAGCACGCGGCTCGTCGCAGCTCTCCCGTCACTACCGCCAGCAGCCCGAACGATCCCAGCGACGTCGCGACGCCCTGATAGTTCTCGATCTCCCGGGAAACCGTGATGCTCTCCGCGTGTTGCCTCCGCGCGTCTCCATGAAGACCCTGCCGCACAAACGTCTGCCCGAGATTGTTCAGAACCTCGGCGATCCCCCATTGGTTGCCGAGCTGTCTCTGAATCGCGAGGCCCTCTTCGAAGTGAAGGCGGGCTTCATCGAAGTCGCCTTGACGGTGTGAGATCATACCGAGACAATCGACGGCCTGAGCGATGCAGGATTGATCACCCAGTTCCCGGGCGATCGCCAAGCTTTCGGCGCTATAGGTTCTGGCTTTGCGGTAGCTTCTGTCCCGCATCGCAACGAGCGCGACGTTGTGGAGCGAAAGCGCAATGCCCCAGCGGTCGGCGATCTCACGCTCGATCACAAGGCTCTCCTCGAAGTACTTGAGCGCGCGGGCGTAGTCGGCGTTCCGTTCCGCCACGACTCCGAGGTTGTTGAGCGACACCGCGACCCCGCGGCGATCATCGATGCGCCTGCGGATTT
Organism: uncultured bacterium; assembly: GCA_964486455.1. Classification (GTDB taxonomy): domain Bacteria; phylum Eisenbacteria; class RBG-16-71-46; order CAZAMP01; family CAZAMP01; genus CAZAMP01. The sequence continues at coordinate 2,005 of CAZAMP010000002.1, forward strand.
CCAAACTCTCCTCGAAGAGCTCCTGCGCGCGTCCGCTGTCGCCCTGCATGAATGCGACGTTTCCCATGTTGCTCAGTGTTTCGGCCACACCTTCCCAGTCGCCCAGCTCCTTGCGGATGGCCAGGCTTTCCTCGTGATACGCACGCGCCTGCTCGGCGTCGCCCTGCATGTAGGTGAGATTTCCGGCCCAGTTGAGCGTCTTGCCGCGGGCGTCCGTTCTCCGGCGGCCTTCCGGGCAGGCGAGAATCCGCGCGCAGGCGCGGCGTCCTTCCGTCCAGTAGCCGCGAACCTGCCAGTAGCGGCCCAGCGCGCCCGCGAGGCGCAGTCCGCACTGCGCGTCTTCGTCGCCGCCGTCGCAGGAGTCCAGCGCCAGCCTGAAGTTCTCATGTTCCGTCTCGAGGCGCGACAACCAGCTTGCCTGATCGGGGCCGGTGAGATTCCGCTCGCCCTCTTCCGCCAGCGAGACGAAGTGATCCCGGTGGCGGAGGCGAATGTCGGCCGCCTCTTCGCTTCGCACCAGGTGCTCCCGTGCATACTCCCTCACGGTTTCCAGCATCCGATAGCGTGCCCGGCCGGTGCCCTGGCCGCCTTCCACGTCCATCTCGACCAGCGACTTGGCTACGAGTTGTGACAGAAGATCCAGCACCTCCCAATCCTCGATGTTGAACCCGGCGCCTATCGTATTCGCGGCGTCCAGGGTCCAGCCGCCGGAGAAGATCGAGAGGCGGCGCAGGAGAGACTGCTCAGACGGTGTGAGCAGACCGTAGCTCCAGTCGATGAGCCCTCGGAGGGTTTGGTGCCTCGGGAGCGCCGTCTTGTTGCCCGCGGTGAGCAGGCGAAAGCGGTCATCGAGCCGGCGGGCGATCTCGTCGACGGCGAGCACGGCCGTTCGCGCCGCCGCAAGCTCGATCGCGAGCGGGATGCCGTCGAGCCGTCTGCAGATGCGGGCGATGCCGTCCGCGTTCTCATCGGTGAACTCGAATTCGGTGTTTGCGGCCCGCACCCGCTCGACGAAGAGCCGCACGGCGTCGGTGGCAAGCATTTGATCCACGGCGAGTGCGGAATCCTCGAGCGGTACATCCATCGACGGCACGCGATAGATCGTCTCTCCGGGAATTCCCAGCGGCTCGCGACTCGTGGAAACGATACGCAGCGCGGTGTGAGTGCGCAGCAGCGACTCCACGAGCTTCACGCACGCGTCGAGGAGGTGCTCGCAGTTGTCAAGAATGAGCAGGAGCCGCTGCCCGGAGATCTGCTCGGCGATCGTGTCGAGTAGGGGACGCCCCGATTCTTCTTTGATCTCGAGCGTATCGGCGACGACTTGTGGAAGCCGATCCGGGTCTCCCAGTGACGCGAGCTCGACAAACCAGACTCCATCCGGCGCGATCTCGCCGACGCCGCGCGCCGATTCGAGAGCAAGGCGAGTCTTGCCGCATCCCCCGGCGCCGGTGAGGGTGACCAATCGTTTGCTTCCGATCAGCTCGCGTATGGAGGGAAGCACACGATCTCGCCCGATGAAGCTGGAGAGCAGCAGCGGCAGATTCCCCTTCGCATCGATTGGCCTGTCCGGCGCCTTACGAGTGACGGACGCCATCGCGCGCAAGGCAATCAGCTCCTCCAGCTCCTTCCGGGCGACGGCGATGGAGTCGAGCCGTTCGTCGGCTTCCTTGGCCAGACAGCTCGAGAGAAGCTCCGATAGTCGCGCGGGCGTGTCGTCGGGTAGTGCATGCCATGCCGGGTTACTCCCGAGGGTGGCACGGATCCGGTCCGCTGGGGTCTCACCATCGAAGGCCGGGCGCCTGGCGAGGCATTCAAAGACGATACACCCGAATGCCCATATGTCGGCGCGGTGATCGACGTCTAGCCCGCGGATCTGCTCGGGGCTCATATAGCCCAGCGTTCCGAACATGATTCCCGGCTTGGACAGCGCCTCGCCACTTGTCGGCACCGGGCCTTCTTGTTCGCTCTTCATCTTCGCCAATCCGAAGTCGAGAACCTTCACGGCGTTTTCCGGAGTCACCATGACGTTGAGCGGCTTGAGATCCCGGTGAACGATGTCGCGCCGGTGGGCCGTTTCCAGCGCCGTGGCGATCTGTCGCGTGATGGCCAGCGTGTCGTCCAGCGAGAGTTTGCTGTCGACGAGCCTCTCCGCGAGGTTCTCGCCCGGAATGAACTCCATCGTCAGGTAATGGTGTCCGTCAGACTCTTCGAGCGAGTGGATCGTCGCGATGTTCGGGTTGTTGATCGCGGCCAGCAGCTGCGCCTCACGCTCGAATCGCGCCCGGCTCTCTTCGTTCCGGGCGAATTCCTCCGGCAGCAGCTTTATCGCGACCTGGCGCTTGAGCTTGGGGTCTTCCGCGAGGTAGACGACGCCCATGCCGCCTCTCGCGATCTCCCGAGTGACTGGGTAGGGTCCGATGGCATCGGGTCGGGTCACATTCAGCTTCTCGTCGCGCATCACCTCGAACTCCGTCTCCGGCATATCCCGCATTCAGCGTCTCTTTGGGACATAACGTACACGACTGACGCCAGGATCCAAAAGGTTGTGGTCTGAAGACTGATTCCAACCGGCCTAACAGGTGCAATTCTATGGGATTAAACAGGATCCCATGTTTCGCGGCCAACGGCTTCGCAGAAACGAGGTTACCCACTCCCGGACACAGTCCTCAGACCACAACCCTCAGGCCACGGGAGCTGGCGATGTGTCAACTATTGGCGACATCGGAAGCTGGTGGGAGGCGGAGGTCTGTCGGAAGCCGGCATCTAGGCCAGCATGAGAGCTACGACCGCGAGACCGCAGACAACGATGGCCGCGCCCGCAAAGCCTGCCACGGGGATGAGAAAGAGAGCCCCCACCAGGGAGCCCACGCATCCACCCACGAGGTCCGCCGCGTAGAGCGGTGAGACCATCCGTCGCTGATCAGGACGGTCCTTGAGGCTCGCATAGGCGAACAGGCCCGCGACGAGCGCGCCGCTGCCGAAGAGTAGGCCCGCGGTGACTGGGAATGAGATGGCCGACTCCGTGTGAAGCGCAAGGGCGGGTGGGATCGCCACCGCTGCCAGACCGGCGATGAGGCCCCATCCCACCCCGCGTCCGACGTCGGCCTTCGTGGCCAATCGGTCGAGGGCGAACGCCCCAAGCCCGAGTCCGGCCATGAAGAGGGTCAGGAGCAGCCCGATGTCTTTGTAGAGCACGCCCTGTGTCACCTGATACGTCAGAATGAACACCGACTCCAACACCATGCCTGAGAAGCCCGCCACCGCAACCAGTAGAGCGCGTCGCGCGACGGATCGCCTGCGCGCGGCGATGAAGCCGCCGACGGTTGCGAGCGCCACTAGTCCCGCCGTGACCCACACCCACGAACTCCCGGTCGCGGACGGGTCGGCGAAGCGCTCCAGTGTCGGGTAGAACGCGGACAACCAGAGGGTCAGCGTGTAGTGATAGCAGATTGGACGAAGGTCGCTGTTGATCGGGACCGATGTCTCGGAGAGCGCGAGCGCGATTTCCGCGAAGCGATCATTCGTGTAGAGATAGCGGATGTAGTCCGAGGTGACGAGACGCGCACCGATGGCCCTCACCGCGAGTCGATCGCTCAAGACCGCCGGGTCGCGAATGAGCGGCGACCTCGACGCCAGCACGATATTCGTTGTACCCGGAAGGACGACGACATCGGAAAACGACGATCGCAGCGCGCGCGTGACGCCGGCGGTGCGGTTCAGAAGTGAAGGGCTCCACAGATTCTCGGATGAGGGGAGGCGCATGGCGATGATGCCGTCCCGTCCGAGGTGCCCGAGGCACTGGGCGAAGAACTCCTCCGTGTAGAAGCGATTGGCCGCTCCCGAGGCCGGCTCCGGCATGCCGATGAGTATGAGGTCGTAGCGTCCGGCATCGCGAAGGAAACGTCTTGGGTCGGCCACGTGGACGTTCACGTCTTCCGCTTCGAGCGACGAACGGTTCTCCTCGGACATATGCGGCAAGATCAGCTCGAGCATCGGGCCGTTCAGCTCGACGTAGTCGATGCGAGAAGGGTTGTGGCGCAAGACCTCGCGGACGAGCCCTTCGAATCCTCCACCCAGAATCAAGACGGTCGCCGGTCTCGGGTGCTGAAGCAGAGAGAGATGGGCGAACTCTTCCGCGGCGGTCCCGCCACTCTCATACGAGAGCGCGTCATTCTCGAAAACCGCCACCTGATTCTCCGTCATCGTCACGGTGGCCCGGCCGTACGGCGTGTCGCGCGTTGCCGCGAGAGACGGATGGTTGATGGAGGCGAGTCTCTGATCGATCGGCCCCGCCTTCCAGAGCCCGAGAAGGAGCAGACCGGCGAGACTTATGCCGGCCGCGCGAAGAGCTGTGGAGCGCACGCCGCCGCCGAGAAACACCGCAAACGCCGCGACGAGCGCGCACACCATCGCCGTGGCGAAGTTCTGGATGCCCCACGTGAGAAAGAGGGTCGCGGCCAGTCCGCCCACGCAGCCGCCGGCACTCTCGACGGCGTACGCAAACGCGAGGGTCCGGCCATGGGCGGCCGCCCGCCGGGCCGCCCACTGGAAGAGCAGTCCGAGGAGCACACCGATCGGGAGTAACGCAATGGCCATCGCGAGCATCTGAATCCCGAACGGGAGGTAGGCGCCTGGAACGTCGGAAAAGATGGCGCGCATCGCTCGTATGAAGGCAACGTCCAGCGGCACCAAGATGCTCACGAGCAGGAAGAACGCTCGGATCCGGTCTCGGGATGGCAGATCGTGCTTTCGGCCGATTGCGGCGCCCATCGCCGTTCCCGCCAGCCAGACGCCGATGGCGAGAATGTAGATCAGCTCGACACCGAAGGCGGCGACACTCAGCTCACGAAGCAGAGCCACCTGCCCCAGGATCGAGACGAAGCCGATCAGGAGAAGGAAGAGCGCCATGCGTGGCATCCCTCAGCCGCGGGTGGGCCGCATTTCAGCGGAGCTCGGCCTCGCTGAAAACCTCCGACTGAAACGTGAAGAACGTCGCGCCCGACTTCCAGCCATCGGTGCGGAGACCCGCTTTCCGGCACAAGTGCTGGAGCGTTTCCTCGAGATCCCATCCTTGCTCGGTTGCCACTTGGGGGAGATAGACCGCAGAGCGACCGCCTTTTCTGATGAGGATCCCGTCACGCCCCAACGCGATGTCGTCGGGACTTTCGACCTCCTGGTAGGGCGTGAGCACCGAGATCTCGATCTCAATCCGCGGGAGCTCGAGGAGCGTCACCGGTGGAAAGCGCCGGTCGTTCGTCGCCGCCTGGATAGCCATTCTCCGGACGACCTCGTGAAGCGGCAGGTCATTCTTCATGTGACCGATGCAGCCGCGGAGCTTTCCCTGATTCGTCAAGGTGACGAACACCCCGCGCTTCACCGAAAGCTCGGGATCGAGGTCGCCGACTTCAGGCGTCTTGCCGGATGACAGGTGCCCCGTGATGGCATCCCTTGCGATCGAGAGCAATAGACGCTTGTGCCCGTGTTGTAGCGCTCCGCCACCCTCGCCGCGAGTGAATCGAACCGCTCCATAGCCGACGACGCGCCCGCGATCGCCTGCGCTCGCGTCACCGGAGTTGGCGTAGCTCACGATCTCGGCGCGCGTGGCGCCGAGCGCCTTCGCCGCGGTCATCACGCAAAGGATGGGGGCCTGCCCGCAAGCGCATGTCGTAAGGCCCGCGATCCCACGACCCATCTCGTTCCGAATCGTGGCCTGGACGTGTCCCGGGTCGAACGTCGTGATCGCCTCGAGAACACGCCCATCGACATAGACGGCATCGTCGTACGACGGGTAATGGGAGAAATCGGAGCTGGCGACGATGAGCGCTCGCTTCCCCTCGAGAGCCTTCGCGAGCGCGTGCCCGAAGCGCGCACAGAGATCCAGGTCCGGAGCACCGATGACAGTCGATACGATCTTCACGCCCGGAAAGAGGTGTTGAATGAACGGGACCTGAACTTCGACCGAATGCTCGTGCCGGTGAACGCGCACGTCGTAGACGAAATCATCGTCGGCGGCCATGAGCGCGGCGACGATGTCGGTGTCGATGGCGGCATCGCCGAGCGGCGTGCGGTATGCGTCTCCGTCGTAGATCGAGACCTTGGGGAATCGAGCGGTGGTGTGATTTGTCCCGAGGATGACAATCACATCGTATGTGTGATCGCTTGCCTGCCGGTATGCGTCCGCCGCGATCCCACCCGAAAAGATGTAGCCCGCGTGGGGGGCGATGATGGCGATCGGAGCGCCCTGGCAGGGCGGCTCGGCGTCTCGAACGAACGACTCGATCGTGTCTAGGAGTTCCGTGGCGTCATCCGAATAGAAGCGTCCCGCGACGGCCGGTTGGCGTACACTCGTCGCCCGAGTGGTGGGTTGTTCTCCCGTCCGGCAGACCGACGTGGTTATCACCAGCAATGCGGCGACCAGAACAAAGCGCTTCATTGTCCCCGATCTCACAGGTTTTCGATCTCCACAGCCTCGATCTCGTCCCACGGCTCGAAGCCGAAGACGCGGGAGTAGAAATAGAGCTCGGCCTCCAATGTGCGCACGATCGTCTCGGCCTTTCGGAAACCGTGCTGCTCGCCTTCGAATGTAAGATAGGCGAACGGCAGCTTCTTCTCACGGAGCGCCGAAACCAGGACCTCCGACTGCGACGGCGGCACGACCTTGTCCTCAAGTCCCTGGAAGAGAATCACCGGACATGACAGCTTGTCTGCGTGGTTGATCGGCGAGCGTTCACGGTAGACGTCCGCCGACGCCGGATAGGGTCCGATGAGACTGTCGCAGTATCGTGACTCGAACTTGTGCGTTTCTTTGGCCAAGAGCTCGATGTCGGCGACCCCGTAGCGGCTCGCTCCGGCGGCGAAGACATCGTGAAAGACCAGCGCCGACAGGGTCGTGTATCCCCCCGCGCTCCCGCCCCGAATCGCCATGCGTTTGCCGTCGACCTTCCCTTCACGTTCCAGGTAGCGGGCGGCATTCACGCAGTCGGCCGTATCGACCACGCCCCATTTCCCTTTCAGTCGTTCCCTGTACGCGCGACCGTAGCCGGTGCTGCCTCCGTAGTTCACGTCCACGACGGCGAAGCCCCTGCTCGTCCAGTACTGGAGACCGAGGCTCAGGGCCGTATACGTCGTGCTCGTCGGTCCACCGTGGCTGAACACGAGGAGCGGGGGGAGGTCGCCGTCCGGGCCCACGAACTCCTCGTTCGCGGGCGGATAGTAGAGCGCGTGCGCCTCCTTGCCGTCATCGGTGGGGAAGGCGACCGGTTGGGGTATGGACACGTAGCCCAGATCCACGCTCGCTTCGATACCGCGCTTGATGATCGTGCGCTCGCCCGTCGTCAGGTCCATCTCCACGACCGATACCGGTTCCGTCGGCGATCCGGCGACGAAGAAGAGGCGGTTCTCGCCGTCGGTGACGGGCCGACCGTAGTCCGTGAACGGCACATCGAGTGTCGTGATCGTCTCCGATCCGGGCGCGATCATACCGACATGCTGAGTTCCGTCCTTTGAGTAGAAGCAGATGATCCGCCCGCCCGAAAGGAACGCGTAGCGGCCCATGCCGAATATCCACTGTGCCTCTCCGAGCTCCGCCTCGATCGGCGCGATCGGTGCGATGGCCCCGTCGCGTTCCGCGTAGATGTTCCACCAGCCGGAGCGGTCAGAGATGAAGTGCAGCACGCCATCGGGTGACCAATCGGGTTGATAGATTGACTCGTCGATTCCTCCGGCGACGCGACGTTTGCTCGACACGGTGCCGTCCGACCCAAGGTCCGCGACCCAGAGATCCGTACCGTCCCACGGCATGCGGGGATGATCCCATGAGATCCACGCCAGCTGCTTTCCGTCGGGGCTGATTCGTGGCGCCGCGAAGAAGTGATGACCCGACACGATCGTCCGCGGCTCGCTCGAACCGTCCGTCGGCAGGACGACCAGCTCGTTCACGGCCTCGGCGCCTTCCAGGTGACGCTCACGAACGCAGATCATGCGCGATCCGTCGGCGGTGACGCGTCCGTCCGCGTAGCGGTGGGACGCCGGCGGGTCGAACTCGCGAGTGATGGGTTGCGGCTCTCCTCCCTGCTCCAGGCGATACAGGCGCTGGCACTTGAACCCCGAGAAGAAGACGATGCCATTGTGCACGTGGTACGCGCCCCCACCGTATTCGTGGACACGCGTTCTGACGTTGTACGGCGAAGGGGTGACATCCGAGATCACGCCATCCGGCCCGCGCTTGACGAGGACCGTGCGTCCGTCCTCAATGGGTCTGCTCTCCTGCCAGTAGAGCGTATCTCCGTCGCAGGATAGCTGCATGAGCCCCACCGCCTTCTCGGTGACGCTTTGCGCGGTGATCGGTGATTTCCAGGACCCATGGCGTGCGGTTTTGCGGCTCATTTGGACTCTCCATGCGGCGGTATCGAATTCCCTCGTCACGTCAAGTGGTCTATCTCAGCCCGTTCGATGAGCCTACCGATCCTTCATCCGTTCGGCAAACGCGTTGTGGGCATCGCGCATTCGCCACGTCGGTGCGCCGGCTGCTATAATGATATGGATACTGTAAGGACAACGGGTAGAGCGGATTGGGTCGGGGTGGGCCGCCATTCATCTGGGGGAGGATCGACATGACGCAGCGGACGGGACACCCGTATCGTTCAGGTTTCGTCACATTTCTTCTGGCTGCCGGCGCTCTGCTCGTCGGGTCGATCGCCGCGGCGTCGGATGCGCCGGTGGGCGTATCAGCGAACCCTCAACCGACGGATGAGCCGAACTCGCTTCCGATCTACATGACAGCCGAAGAGCTGGCCCGCGTAGATGAGATCGGCTCCGGCCACCGAGCAACCGATCCGCCGCCGCAGGTTCCGCGCAACTGCGCCGAGTGGGAACCGCTGCAGGGCGTGCTCATCCGATATCCGCTCGGTATCCCGTACAGCCTCGTCGCGGACTACTCCGACCACCTGATCGTCTACTGTCTCGTCTCCAGCGGCTACTACAACCAGGCCAACACCAACTTCCAGAACAACGGCGTCAACATGAGCAACGTCGAGTTCCTGATCATGGGGACGAACTCGATCTGGACGCGCGACTACGGCCCCTGGTTCGTCTTCGACGGAGACGGCGATCAGGCGATCATCGATCACATCTACAACCGACCGCGCCCACTCGACGACGACGTGAACGGGAACCTGGGCATCGAATGGGGCATGGACGTCTACGGTCATGATATCAGGCACACGGGCGGAAACTACATGACCGACGGGCACGGCATCTCGTACTCAACCGATCTCGTGTGGGATGAGAACGGGGGCATGTCCCACGCGGAGATCGCCGACGTGATGGAGGAGTACCTCGGTGTTCACACCTATCACGTCGTGGATGACGTGGATACATATGGCATCCATCACATCGACTGCTGGACGAAGCTCCTGGACGAGGAGACACTCCTCGTGAAGGAGGTGGCACCCAGTCACGCCAGCTACGCGCGTTGCGAGGCCAACGCGGCTTACTTGGCTACGCTCACGAACTGCTACGGGCGTAACTACAACATCGTCCGGATCTACTGTCCGTCGATCGGCGGCAGCTCCGTCGCGGCGTACACCAACTCACTCATCTTGAACAAGCGGGTCTATGTCCCGTTGTTCAGCACGTCGTATGACGATGACGCGCTGGCCACCTACGAGGCGGCGATGCCGGGCTACGAGGTGTTGGGGTACTACGGCAGCTGGTACGGCGATGATGCCATCCATTGCCGCGGCAAGGGCATCATGGACCGCTACATGTTGTACGTCGATCACAGCCCTTTGCAGAAGCACGACTGGGGAAACGGGGACCATCAGGTCGTTGCGAAGATCGATGACCGGAGCGAGACGGGACTCGTCACCGGCGATCTTCTCGTACACTGGCGACTTCAGGGTGAAGGAACGTGGAACGAGATCGTCATGACCGCGATGGCCGCTCCCGACTCGTTCGAGGCGAGCATTCCGGAACAGAACGTAGGTTCGTTCGTTGAGTACTACGTCTCGGCAGCGGACTATTCCGGCCGGAGCACCGCCCGACCGTGGGTGGCCCCGGACGGGTTCTACAGCTTCGAGGTCATCACCGCGACCGATGTCGCCGACGCGGTGCCACAGGCGATCGTGCCGCGGCTCGCACCCAATCCGTTCAATCCGCGGACGACGCTCCGGTTCGATCTCACATCGCCGGGATTCGTCTCGGTTGTCGTCTACGGCCCGGACGGTCGGCTCGTCAATCGCCTGGTCGACGACCATCTTGCGATCGGGGAGCACATCGTGCCGTGGGACGGCTTGACTCGTGACGGTACGGCCGTCTCCTCCGGGCTTTATTTCTTCCGCGTAGAGAATGGCGGGGAGACGAAGGTCCTGCGGGGCGTGTTGCTCAAGTAGCGAGCGGGCGGCCCGTCACGCCTCACGACGCTCACGCGCCGGATCGGCGGCGGGCTAGGTCATCGGCTGCATCCGCGTGAAGGATCGCACAGTCTCCACCAGGATCTCGACGTGTTCGACGGGCGTGTCGGGAAGGATGCCGTGGCCGAGGTTGAAGATGTAACCGCCCTGCTCCGTTCCCCGGCTCAGCGTGTCCAGCACGCGAGCCCGCAGCGTGTCCTCCGAGCTGAACAGCACGGCGGGATCCAGGTTCCCCTGAAGGACGCATTCCGGCAGTCGTTCGCGCGCGTCGCGAAATCGTGTCCGCCAGTCGATCCCGGCCACGTTCGGCCCGGCGTCGTGAATCACGTCCAGCAGATGTGACGCGCCCCGCACGTACAGTATCCCTGGAACGCCCCGGCCTCTCAGACGGTCGAAGATCACGGACAGGTACGGCAGGGAGAAGGTCCGGTAGTCGGCCGCGGAGAGCACTTCTCCCCAGGTGTCGAAGATCTGATAAACGCGTGCCCCGGCGTCGATTTGCGCTTCCAGCGAATCCACGACGGCGTCGGTGAGCCGGCGCAGGAGGGCGTGGGCCACGCGCGGTTCGGAGTACAGGAGCGACTTGACACGCGCGAAGTCCTTCGACGCGCGGCCCTCGACGGCGTAGCACGCGAGCGTGAAGGGCGCCCCGCTGAAACCGATGAGCGGCGTGTCGCCCAGCTCCGCGACGGCCAATCGAATCGACTCGGTGAGAAACGGCAGGTCGTTCCGCGCGTCGAGGGGCCGGAGCTTCTCCGCATCCGCCCGCGTCCTCACGGGGTTCATGATGATGGGACCGTTGTCTTCGAAGTGGGTCCCGAGGCCCATCGGCTCGAGGGGGATCAGGATGTCGCTGAAGATGATCGCGGCGTCGAACCCGTAGCGGCGAATGGGCTGGAGCGTGGCCTCGACGCTCAGATCGGGGGTGCGACAGAGGTCCAGAAACGAGACGCGGGAACGGAGGCTTCGGTACTCGGGGAGGTAGCGCCCCGCCTGGCGCATGATCCAAATCGGAACTCGAGGGGTGATTTCACCCCGACACGCGCTGAGAAACAGAGGTTGTCCGGTCATGTCGTCTCCGGTTCCGGGTTGAACTGATGTTACGACCCGCAGTGGGCGGCCTCAAGCGCCTCCTCGACAGCCTTCGCCGTGGTTTCGATGTGCGTTGGGGTATGGGCGGCTGATACGAAACCGACCTCGTATCCCGACGGCGCGAAGTAGATGCCTTGCTCGAGAAGCGCCCTGTGGAAGCGCGCGTAGCGCTCCATGCCGGAGGGGTCGATCGTGTGAAACGCACGCGGGGTGGGGGGATCCTGGAGCGAGAACCAGAAGATCGATCCCATGCGCACGAACGTCACCGGGACGCTGAGCCTGCTCAAGACCGCCGCCACGAGCATCTCGAGCTGCGCCGCGCACGCTTCGAGTTTCTCGTAGAAGCCGGGCCGCAAGATTTCCCGGAGCCCGGCCGCGCCCGCCGCCATCGCGACCGGGTTCCCCGAAAGCGTACCGGCCTGGTAGACGGGGCCGAGCGGTGCGACGATCTCCATCACGTCGCGCCGTCCGCCGAACGCGCCGACCGGCAATCCTGATCCGATGATCTTGCCGAACGTCATGAGGTCCGGTGTGATCCCGTACGTCTCCGCCGCGCCGCCGGGCCCGAGCCGAAAACCACTGATCACTTCATCAAAGATGAGTAGCGCCCCTGCCGACTCGGTGAGTCCCCGCAGGCGGTGGAGGAACTCGGCGCGCTGAACGAGCAAGCCCGCGTTCGCCGGCACGGGTTCGATGATCACCGCTGCGATATCGTCGCCGCGCCTCGCGAAGAGTTCTTCCGCGGCGTCTTCATCGTCCAAGGGGAGCGTCACGGTGTTCCGAGCGATCTCCTCCGGGACGCCCGCCGACGAGGGTGTCCCGAACGTCGCGAGCCCCGAGCCGCCCTTGACGAGCAGATGGTCCGCGTGGCCGTGATAGCACCCTTCGAACTTGACGATCGCGGACCGGCCGGTGAATCCCCGCGCGAGCCGAACGGCCGACATGACGGCTTCCGTGCCGCTGTTGACGAAGCGTACGCGCTCGACCGGCGCGACGTTTTCCACGACCAGCCGCGCCAGCTCGGTCTCGTGGCGCGAGGGTGCGCCGAAGCTCAGCCCATCTCCCGCCACTCGTCTGACGGTGTCGACAACGGCCGGGTGCGCGTGCCCCAGGATGAGCGGCCCCCAGGAGCCGCAGTAGTCGATGAATTGATTGCCGTCCGCGTCCGTGAACGAGGCGCCCGACGCGGACTTGAAGAACAGCGGCGTCCCGCCGACGGCGCCGAACGCTCGCACGGGCGAGTTGACCCCGCCGGGGATCAGCGCCCGGGCTTCGTCGAAGTACCCCCGCGATCGATCACGCTTCATGGTCGGACCTCACGTCGTGTCCCGGCATCGCGCCGCCTCGCGTCACAGCCATTTCCGCTCCAGCACGTCACGGCCGTGGTAGGTGATGAGGATGTCGGCGCCGGCTCGGGAGATGGCGATCAGATTCTCAACGACCAGATTCCGTTCATCCGCCAACCCCTCGCGCGCCGCGAGCTTCGCCATCGCGTACTCGCCGCTCACGTTGTAGGCGGCGAGTGGAAGCGTGGTTGCGTGCCGGACGCGCGTGATCACGTCCAGGTAGGCGAGCGCGGGCTTCACCATGAGGATGTCGGCCCCTTCCATCTCATCGAGGGCGTTTTCGCGAAGCGCCTCGCGTGCGTTACGGGGATCCATCTGGTACGACTTGCGATCCCCCGCGGCCGGGGCCGAGTCGGCCGCGTCCCGAAACGGGCCGTAGTAGGCCGACGCGTATTTGGCCGAATACGACATGATCGCCGTCCGCTCCTTGCCGGCCTCGTCGAGCCGGTCGCGGATGGCCTGCACGCGGCCGTCCATCATGTCCGACGGTGCTACGATGTCGGCGCCCGCCTCGGCATGGCTGAGCGCCATCTCCGCGAGAGGCGGCAGCGACTCGTCGTTCAGAACGACGCCGTCGCGGAGCACGCCGCAGTGTCCGTGATCGGTGTAGGCGCAGAGGCAAACGTCTGTCGCGATGGCGAGGTCGTCTCCGAATCGCTCCCGAAGCGCGGCGACGGCGCGCGGCACGAGCGCGTCGGGACCCACCGATGCGCTCGCGGCGGCGTCCTTGTGGTCCGGAATGCCGAAGAGTAGAACGGTCCCGAGTCCCAGCCCGAGATCGCGCTCCACCGTGGCGATGAGCGTCTCGACCGTCTCCCGAAAAATGCCGGGCATGCTGGGGATCTCAGCGCGCTCCCCGGTTCCCTCTACGACGAAGTGGGGTTGGATGAAGCGTGACGGACGCAGCACCGTTTCGGCGACGAGATCGCGGAGCCGCGGAGACCGGCGCAGGCGACGCGGCCGCTCGGTCAATCTCTCAGAATGCATTCGATCATCCCCTCCATCGTATAAGGCTCCGCTTCCGCGTCGACGCGGAGACCGAGATCCCGTGCCGCTTTGCCGGTGACCGGACCGATGGTCACGATCCGCGCGCCTTTCGGGACCGATGCCGCGCCGAGGAAGCTGCGCACGGCAGACGGCGAAGCGAAGAGCAAGTAGTGTGCGCCATCGAGGCTTCGGCTGTCCAGCGCGCTCGGATCCGTGGAAACGGTTTCATACACCGCAAAGCGGGTGACCGCATGCCCCGCGGCTTCCAGCCCCTCTGCCAGGATGTCCCGCCCCTCGCGCGCGCATGGAATGAGGAAGTGCCCGAGTGTCTCGCATCGCGCAAGGATACCCTCGAGGAGCGCGTCGGAAACGTGACGGTCCGGGACGTAGTCGAGGGCGTGTCCGTGCTCGAGAAGCGGCCGCGCGGTCCCAGGGCCCACGGCGCCGATCTTCGGGAGGGCCGGGAAGTCACGGTTCCACGACGCAAGGCGCGTCCCGAAGTGCGTCACCGCCGTCGCGCTGGGGAAGAGGATCCAGTCGTACGATTCGAGGCTATCCCGCACGTGCTCGTCCAACTCGCCCGGGGGCGTAGCGACGATCGAGATTACTGGGAACGAGACAACCTGGGCGCCGAGATCGTTGAGCCGTATGGCGAGCGGATCGGAGGTTCGCGTGGCGCGTGTCACGACGACCTTCTTCCCGTCGAGCGGAGCCGCACCGCCGAGGAGGCTTCGGTGAACCGTGTCGAGAAGCGTCACGGGATCTCCACCATAGCGTGTGACGCGAACGGGCCGGCCGCCGTCGGGAGGTGTCCAGAACCCCGACATCGCATAGGTCGATCCAACGGCACACATACAGGCGCCCAGCGGCAACGAACAGCCGCCGCCGAAGCGCCCCAGAAGAGACCTCTCCCGTTCCACGGCCTGCGCGGTTGCTTTGTCATGGATACGCGCGACGAGTTCACGCCGGACGGCGTCGTTGCGCCGGAGCTGCACCGCCAGCGCTCCCTGTCCCGGCGCGGGGACGAAGATCTCCGGCGCGAGAGGGATCGACACGATCTCCCCGAGATCGAGACCCAGCCTCTCTATCCCTGCCGCCGCCAGCACGATCGCGTCGTAGCGGCTCTCTAGAAGACGCCGCAGTCGCGTCGGCACATTGCCACGGAGCGGCTCGATGACGGCGTCCGGGTCCAGCGATCGTATTTGCTCACGCCGGCGCACGGAGCTTGTGCCGACCCGGGCGCCGGCCCGAAGTTGGAGCGGTTCTCGGCCGGGGGCGTGACACTCAGGCCGAACGAGAAGCACGTCACGCGGATCGGCCCGTTTGGGGATGGCGGCGGTCACGAGTTCGTCCACCATCGCCGTCGGCAGATCTTTCAAGGAGTGAACGGCGATGTCGATCTCGCGCGAGATGAGGCAGTCCTCGATCTCCTTCGTGAAGAAGCCCTTGCCCTCCATCTTTTCGAACGTGAGCGAGTCGATCCGATCACCCTTGGTTCGAATGACCTTGATCTCGCACACCGCACCCGCCCGCTCGCGGAGGAGCGTCTGAATATGGCGGGCCTGCCAGAGGGCGAGATCGCTCCCCCGGGACCCGATGATGTGCGAACTCTTCACTACGTCCCACCTCGTGCCGGCTGAGTCTCGGAATCGCCATGTCGCGGCGATGGCCAACCCGTTCGGAAGGCCCGAGGCGGAGTATAGCGGGCGAAGGTCGGTTCGGACGAGTGCTGAACCTATGTCATTGAAAAACAAAAAGATACACCTGCGGACGGGTCCGCCGAGCGATCCCGACAAATCCCCGCTTGCCTCCACGCGGACCATTCGGTAAACGTTGGTGTTTCGCCATTGTTAGCAGTGTCTTGGGCCGCCTGCTCGCGGGCCAACCCATCGGAGGAGCATGGAAGCGCTCAACAACTTCATGGACGGCGTCGCCAGCAAGATCTGGGGCTGGCCGGACGTATTTCCGCTCATCATCGTCGTGCTCCTCGGCACGGGATTCATCACGACCTTTGCCCTCGGCTGGATTCAGGTTCGAAAGCTCAAGCACGGCTTCGATGTGATCCGCGGTCGTTACGACGACCCGAAGCACGAAGGCGACATCAGTCATTTCCAGGCGCTCACCACCGCGCTGTCGGCCACCGTGGGAATCGGCAACATCGCCGGCGTCGCGACGGCGATTCACTACGGGGGGCCCGGAGCGCTCTTCTGGATGTGGGTCACAGCCGTGTTCGGGATGGCGCTCAAGTACGCCGAGTGCACGCTCGCGATGCGCCACCGAAAAGTCCACAAGGACGGCTCGGCATCGGGCGGGCCGATGTTCTACATCGAGCGCGGCCTGGGGAAGAACTGGAAACCGCTCGCCGTGTTCTTCGCCGTGTGCGCGATCATCTCCAGCTTCGGTTCGGGAAACTCCGTCCAGGCCTTCACGGTCGCCGATCAGTTCCGCTCCGACCTCGGGGTTCGAACCTGGGTGACGGGGCTCGTCATGGCCTCGCTCGTGGCACTCGTCATCCTCGGCGGAATCAAACGCATCGGGCGCGTGACGAGCAAGCTCGCACCATTCATGGCCATCGTCTATGTGTTGGGTGGCCTCGTCGTGCTCAGCCTTCACTACGATCAGATCGCGCCGACGCTTTCCCTCATCGTCTCGTCCGCGTTCAAACCGGCCGCCCAGATCGGGGGCTTTGCCGGGGGCGCCTTCATCTTCATGCTGACCTGGGGTGTCAAACGCGGTCTTTTCTCCAATGAATCCGGTCAGGGATCGGCGCCCATCGCGCACGCGGCGGCAAAGACGGACGAACCGGTCCGTGAAGGTGTCGTCGCGATGGTTGGTCCCCTCATCGACACGCTCATCATCTGCACGATCACGGGGCTGGTCATTCTGACGACCGGTGTGTGGAACGAGCGGAAGTCTGACGACGTCTTGATCAACGCGCAGTCCGATATCACGGTGGTGACCGACGGCACGCGGGTTCAGCTCGAGGGGGAGGTCCTCGACGACAACCTGTTCGACGGGACGTTCCGCTGCGAGCTCGGGCAAGCGATCGAGGTGGATTTCGTGCGAAATCACTCGCTGGTCGAAGCCGCGCGGATCCATCACACCGAGGGAGATCTCTTTACGGGCGAGATCGTGGTCGAGGAGGGCACGGTCGACTTCGACGCCATTCCCGAGCTGTGGCTCGAGGGTGCCATGATGCAAAACGGATCCCCGCTCACCGCATGGGCGTTTCAACGGGGGCTCTCGCCGTTCGGGAACTGGGGACACCTCATCGTGACGTTCGGTGTGTTCCTCTTCGGGCTCTCGACGGCGATCAGCTGGTCGTATTACGGCGATCGATCGATCGTCTATCTCTTCGGGCGGAAGTATATCCTCTACTACAAGCTCATCTTCGTGTTGATGCACTTCCTTGGCGCAATCGTGTCGCTCGAGATCGTCTGGTATTTCGGCGACAGCGCACTGGGGCTCATGGCGCTGCCGAACCTCATCGCGCTCGTGGCGCTCCTGGGGGCGACGCGCTTGATGACGAAGGAGTACTTCTCGAAGAAGCATGTGCCGCTGAGATAGGGGTGAATCGGGGATACGACATTTCTGCATATCAGGCATGGACTGAGCGATCCACTGCGTGATCTGCTGAGCACAGGGCTCATGAGATGCTATTTGCGTGGAGCCTGACTGAGTGCTTGCATAATGCTAGCAGAGTAGCTAACCGCGAGCGTTCTTCTCTGAATCGAGATTTCCGGATGTGCAATAGCGAGAAGGGCATGGTAGAGAAGCCCCAGCAAGTATTCGCCCTCACTCGTGGATGGAGAAATCTCGCGGACTATGCCGCGGAGCAAGGAAACGCTCCTAGCAAAAGTTCTGATTCCCCCTCTGCAAGTCAGCAGTTCGCGGGGAGCAAACACTCTTTTCATGTTGTGCGTGGGAATGAAGATCTTCCACCTCTTGAGGTCGTCCCAGTCGTAGTAGCGAGACCTCCGTGAACTGGGAATGCGGAATACTATGTCGCGCTCCAGTTTTGCAAGGTCGGCGGAGACAGAGCCGACACGCGTAGAGGCGAAATCAATGAAGATCACGGAGTTGTCTTTCCCTACGAGTAAGTTTCCACTGTTGAGATCACCGTGGATCATTCTCCAGTTTGGTGATTCAATACCTGCAAAACGCGAGAGTCGGAGCTGTAGATCAACAGGAGGCATTCAGCAATCGAGAGGGTACGGAGCCAGCCGTGACTAGAAAAATGCTGGCCAATGAGTTAGGAGCGCACAGCCACTGATCTGCAATCATCAGCCCCCCGTGGCCGCCTGCTCAGCTAGGTGCGTAGCTGAAGACGCTAACCTCGTTGCTCAGGTCTAGCCGATGGCAATGCGGGGCTGTTCATCGCACCGCTCAGACTGCAGATCACCATACCTCATGTTGGATAGCACCTACGGAATCTCCGGCTCCTGGACCTCCCAACCCGTCGTGTAGAGCACGTCGTCACGGTCTTTCCGGAACCCGAGCTTCCCCGCGACGCGAAGGCTGGCGGCGTTGTCGGGTGTCGTCGACCAACTCGGGATGCGTCCTCGTCCTTTGATGTCTTCGATGAGGGGGGCGGTGCAGGCGGGGCTCAGACCCCTGCAACGAAAACCGGAGTCGGTCACGACGCCGATGTCCTCGTACTCCTCAGCCCACGTGAACGGGAGCGCGATCGACGCGAGCTTCCCTTCGACGATCGCCCCCCAGGCGCGTCCGCTCGCCGCCATCGCGTCCGGGTCGCCGAAGTACTTCCAGATCCAGTGGAGGTCGTGATCGAGCGTGCGCGCGAGCATGCCGTCCCCCGGGACGAGTCGTCGCACGATCGAGTTGGGAGGCGGGTCGGGGACGTCGCCGCCTTCCAGCGTTCCGATCACGCGCGGCCACTTGTCCAGGTCGGCATACGTTCGACGAAGAAGCGGCAGAAACTCCGGTCCGGCTTCGATGAGTCCGCGAAAGCCGAAGACGAGTAGCTCCGGCGGCGTGAATTGCGTCGGATCGCCGGCGAGTACCATGTCCTGCGGTGTGACGACGATGACGGTTCGTGGATCCTTCATGCGATCGACGAAGATCGCGTGCTGTCCGGAACGGATGACCATCTGCGCAACCTGCGAACCGGAGCGCTCGGGCAGAAAGAAGTGGCGAAGCGATTCCCGTTCACTAGGAGCCACGGGTAACATCACGGGCCCTCCGGTGGCAGAAGACCGGCGCCGCCGCCCCATCGGCACGCATGCGCATGTACCGCGGGAGCGTGCTGTGGGTATTCGCGGAGGTACGCTTCCCGCACGCGCTCTCCGATTGCGGCGCTCTCAGCGGGATCGACGAGCGCTACGCAGTAGCCCCTGAAGCCCGCGCCCGAGAACCGCGCACCGTAGACGCCGGTTTCAGCCGCGAGAAGCTCGTAGAGACGGATCAGCTCCGGCGACCCGCACTCGTAGTTTTCGATCGAGCTCAGACCCGTCTGCGTCACGATGGTCCCGAAGCGATTCAGGTCACCCGCGTCCCACGCCGTGAGACCATCACCAACTCGCTGCATTTCACTGAAGTAATGCGCCGCGCGGCGGCGCTCATTCTCTGTCAGCGCGTCGAAGTGATCTCCGAAGAGTTCCGGATCGACGTCGCGTAGAACTGATGTGGAGGGGCGTTTGCGATCGGCTGCCGTGAGGAGCTTTGCCGCGGCACTCCGGCATTCGTCCACACGTTGGTTGTAGCCCGTCGACACCAATGATTCTTCAACGCCGGAGAAGACGGCAAGTAGTGCGAAGGGTGCCATCTCGAGCGGCTTCGGATGGAGTGACACCGCGCGTGTCCGGCAGTCGAGATGGAGAAGGCTGTCGGCCTTCGCATGCAAAACCACCGACTGATCGAGGATGCCGTTCTTGAGCCCGAGGTAGTCGTTCTCGATCGCCTGATCAAGCGCGACGTTCTCATCGTGCGTGACATCGAGATCGTTCGCGTGCTCGAGGGCGAGTAGGCAGGCGACACCGAGGGCCGCCGATGTGCTGACGCCGCCGGGACTCATCTCGCCCGCCACGACGCCCGTGACGCCGCGCCGCAGGGAGACCGAAGACGAGAGAGCCGTATGAGTCGATAGCGCGCGGACGGCGCCCCGTGCGTAGTTCCCCCAATCGCCCGCGACCGCGTCCGGCACGTCATCTATGCGAAAGCAAACCTCACCCGGAAGATCGTGTGACGTCAGCGTGACGGTGTCGTCGAGTGTCGGCACGAAGGCCATGTAGAGTGCGCGATCGAGTGCGAAGCCGGTGACCTCCCCATCCTGATGGTCCAGATGAGCGCCGATGGGACAGAAGCGATACGGCGCGCGAACGACGCGGACGTCTGAAGAGGTGCACCCGGAGAGCCGCGCGACATCCGACCTCAGTGCGGCAAGATCAGCGGCAACCGGTGAGAGCGCATTACTCATTCGCCAGGCTCCCCAAGAACGGCGGCAGATCGGCGACGTGCGTGGCTTGCCGGAGCGCTTCCTCCACCGCCCAGATCGTCAGCGGCCGAAAGTACATCATGCCGCGATAGTTACCGTTCGCGTCCCAGGCTTCCGGAGTCGTGAACACGTAAGGCCGATCGTTCTGGATCACCCGCGCCAGCGCGTCGATCAGCGTCAGTGCCTTGTCGTGAAGTCCAGCCAGCACCAGGTGGGATGCGACCGCGTAGTTCACACCGGGCCAAACCTCACGCGCATGCCGGTTCTTCGGAGGATCGTTCTCGCCGGTCGCACCGCCGTTGGCGAGTCCCCAGAGCTTTCCGTCGACCTCGATCGCGCATGCCTCCCAGATCTTCTCGAGGGTCCCCCGGGTTTCGTTCTTACCCAGTGCCTGTGGAAGACCGGCGATGGTCCCGGCCCAATCACCCACCAGCTGCGCGGCCATGACCGTTCCACTTCCCTCGGGTGAGCAGTCGTACTTGAATCCCGCACCGGTCCAGAGCTTCTTAGCCCGGGTCCGTACGGCCTTTCGGCGCCAGTTCGTGTAGCGCTTCGCCGCGCCCTGGTCGCCGCACCACGTGGCGATCTCGGCGGCGGCGTTCAGCGCGGCGATCGTGAGACCGGCCGTGTACGCGCTCGCTCCGGTCATCGGCCACTTGTCGAACGTCTGATCCGGGATCCCTTCGTGTTCCGGTAGCCCATCGTCGTTTCGATCCTGCGAGGAGAGGTGCGCCATCGCGCTTCGGACGGCCGGCCACACACCGCGGAGGAATCCGCGATCCTCCCATCCGACGTGCGATAAGTATCGCGCCGCCAGGAGCACGAACTTGGGCCCCAGGTCCTTCCATCGGTTTGGATCGATGTCGTCGTATGCGTTTACCTTTCCCCACGGATCCTCGTTCGGCGAGCCGAGGTCGTGCGGGACGGTCCCGGCAAGCTTGCGCCGCGCCGTTTCCTGAACGTGAACCATTTCCCGGTTCTGCTCATCCGTCAGGGCGGCCGCCTCCGCGTATTGCAGAAGCACCTGGCGCTCCAGCTCCGGCCAGAAGAAGAGAAGCGGGAAGGCGCCGTAGAAGCGCACGTCCAGCGTGGCGTAGTACGGATAGGTGAAGCACTCGAGCACGGAGAAGCGGCCCACTTTGCGGCTTCCCGGGATGTGGGGGACGCGCGTCCGCTTCGTGTCGTCCTCGACATCTCCGTTCTCCCACGCAGAGCCGCCGTCGG
This sequence comes from uncultured bacterium, assembly GCA_964486455.1. Taxonomy (GTDB): domain Bacteria; phylum Eisenbacteria; class RBG-16-71-46; order CAZAMP01; family CAZAMP01; genus CAZAMP01. The sequence continues at coordinate 23,520 of CAZAMP010000002.1, forward strand.
CGAGAATGTAGAGCGAATTGAAGAGCGAACCCGCCAACGCCGGAGAGCGGTGCTCGAGAATCGGCGCCTGCCACGTTCGGATCTCGCGCTCCCATTCGTCGCGCGCGGCCAGCGCGTCGATCGCCAGGCGGCAGGCGGGATCGTCCGGCTCTCCACGACCCGTCCCGCGCCCGTAGAAGCGCGTGTAGCGCCGATACCAACCCCGTCCCGACCCGAAGCGTGTCACCGGGAAATGCCACGCCAGCGAGAAGGCGGCCTCGCGAGACTCGCCGCCGGCGAGCTCCACGTTGACGCCGAGCGCGCCGGCCGATCGCCCCCATCCGGGCGTGAAGCGCTCCGGGTACTCGGCCATACGGCCGTCCATCAGCGCCTGCCATACTTCTTCGCCTGAGCCCTCCGGGTCGAAGATCGGCAGGTGAAAGCTGTCACCGCCATCGGATGAAATGGCGAACGCGCCATCCTCATCCGTCTTCGGATCGACGCCGGAGCGTCCCATCCAGAGCACGCCCGGATCGTTCGATGTCACGCGATGGAGAACACCTGACTCGAGCGGCTCGCCGGGTGAGACAATCGAACCGTTCTCCCACGAGAAGAGCAGCGTTACCGTGACCGGGTCGTCGGTTGCGTTGTGCAGATGCCAACGAAACACGGCTACCGGTAGTGACGTTTCCCGATAGCAGTTCGGTAGGATGGGGGAGAACTGCGTGAGCCTCCAGCGCACCGCCGATCGCGCGGCGCTCCCCTCGAACCATGCGAACGGGTAGAGGGCGTGATAGTGAATGCCCCGCGTGACGAACGTCCACGATGAGAGCGCGTTCCCGTCAGGCGTAGGGCCGAGCGCAAAGGCGTCGAGACACGACGCCCCCTGGCGGATCGCGATCGCCTGCGCACAGGCCGGGAGTGATCGGTAGGTGTGCCGGCCCGTGTGCAGGTGCCATCTGGCGAAATCGCCTCGGTACGTTCTGCCGATGGTGCCGGCTCCAAAGCCGCCGATCGGCGCGCCATGAAACGGTGGATCGACGATCTCGGGTTTGTCGTGATTCGGTTTCCCCGGATTCGGATGCGTCTGGTGACACGGGACCGACCACGCCGCATCGGGGATCTCACCCCAGTCCGGAGTGTCGTGCCCTGTGTCTTGTGACGTGCCCGCGTCGTCAATCACGGCGAATGGTGCTCCACCACCTCCGGGCGACCGCTCTTCACGGATCGATAGGCGGCCTCGACCACTTCGACGGCGCGAAGCCCGTCCAGACCCGTGACGGCCGGCTCATCTCCGCTTGAGACCGACTCGATGAACGCGTCCACGAGTCCGCCGTCCATGTCGTCGCCCCAGTTCTCGTTACGAATCCTCGACTCGCGCTCGCGGATGACCACGTGCTCTTGAGCAAAGAGGTCGAGCGAAAGAACGCCATCGGATCCGATGATCTCCATCGTGACGTCGCCCCAAACCGGGGCCGATGGCGGACGTGACCACGATGTGTCCAGCGTCGCGATGAAATCACCGAATCGGAGTGAGAGGAGCCCGCCGTCTTCACACGGAAGCGCATCGTTGAAACTCACGGCTTCGGCGTAGACCTCGCGGACCTCTTGTCCGGTCATCCAGCGTAGAAGGTCAACGACATGGACGGTGTGGTCCATGATGGCGCCGCCGCCCGAGAGGTCGGGGTTCACGAACCAGCCGCCCGGGTTCTGTCCGTGGTTGGTGGCGCTGACGGCGAGAACGCGCCCGACACGTCCTTGTGATACGGCGTCGTGGGCCCTGGCCGCCGCCGGGTGAAACCGGCACGGGAACGCCGTCATGAGATTCACGTTCGCGCCCCGGCACGCACGGACCATGTTGACGGCGCCTTCGACGGTGGACGCGAGTGGTTTCTCGCACAGGATGTGCTTTCCGGCTCCGGCCGCGACAACGGCGTCACCGGCATGACGCGCGTTCTCCGAGCAGATCACGACCGCATCCATCGGCTCCTGAAGAAAGTGAGGAAGCACGGCGTGGTAGGTCTCTATGCCCAGCTTCTCGCACGCCTTCTGGCCCCGTTCCGGATCGAGATCGAGAACCGCGGCGATCTCCGCGTCCGGATGCTCGGCGAGATGCCGCGCGTAGCTCCACATGTGCATGTGCGCGAAGGAGATCAATCCGATCCTCATCTTCTCACCTCCCATCCACGTCGGCCGGCAGCACGGGGCGGCCGGTTTCGATTGATCGCACGACGGCTACGGCCACGCGAAGCGCCTCTCGGGCATCGTCGGGTGGAATGCCCAGCTCCCCCTCGCCGCGAACAACCGACAGGAAGTGCTTCATCTCCTGGAGGTACGGGTTCTCCACCACGGGCGACTCGGGAACGGCGACTCCCGGGACGCCGTCGGCCGACTGTCGTCGTGCCATGCTGAGCGGCGCCGCCTTCCGGCTGTCGAACGTGATCAACCCGTCGGTACCCGCGAACTCCGCGCGGGTGAAGAACGTGCCGGGTGGATGCGCCCACGACCCTTCGATATGCGCCACGACACCCGACTCGAATCGGAGCATCACGAGACAGTAGTCAAGATGGTCCAGGCCGGAAGTGGCGAGCCCACGCGCCATGACGCGCTGGACGTCGCCGAAGCACCAGCGGAGAAAATCGTAGTCGTGAGTGATCATGTCGATCGCCAGGCCGCCGCTCTGTGCGTAGTCGGCGTACCAGTCGTCCCTCCCGCGGGGAAAGCCGGCGGCCCGGGTCGTGCGCACGATCTTCACGTCGCCGATCGCGCCGGAATCGACGATCTCCTTGAGCTTCTTGAACTCGTGAAACCAGCGAAGCACGAGTCCGATCATGAGCACGCGGTTGTTCGCGCCGGCCGCTTCGATCATGCGATCCGCGTCGTTCATCGCGAGCGCCATGGGCTTCTCGCAGAAGACGTGCTTGCCGGCGTTGAGGGCGCGCACGGCGTAGTCGGCGTGCGATCCCGTCGGCGTGCAGACAAGCACCGCATCTATGTCATCGGCATCGATCACCGCCGAGGCATCATCGACGGTCTCCGCTCCACGCTTCTCAGCGAGGGCGTTCCCGTCTTCTTCGCAGGTTGAGAAAATCCGGGTGATCTTGGCGTCAGGCAAGCTCTTGAAACTCGATGAGTGGATATCGGCGATCACCCCGGCGCCGAGCATTCCAATACGGATCATGGCCACTCCAGTCGTTGAAGAGATCCCGCTGAGCGGGCCTGCAAAAACCAGGCTAGGCTAGCACAACTGGGATGACGCATCTCGCGACTTGTGCCTTCCATCCGGCGGGCGTGACCCGGAAGGGTAGTGGCGGACGGTGCAGGCGGATTCTCCGGAGGCGACGATCAAACGCGCCGCCGGTTTGAGGAGACACGCCGCTCCAACAAGCAGACCACGCGCCATAGGAACCGGATGGCGACCGCGGGTGACGGGGTCTGGGTGCCGCTGCGTCGAGATCCCGTTATTCGGCTAGGCGGCCGTATCGAATGACTCTGCCTGCACCGTTCCTTTCATCGGCTCCGATGCATTCAGCTCGTCGTAGATGGCCAGGAACTTCTCGTATGCCCTACCGTTTCCCGATGGTTCCGACAGTATCGGAAGCGCGCGCGCCACGTCGAACGCGTCCGTCAACGCATCGAATGCGCTTGCGAACGTGCTCTGCAGTCCGCTGATGATTGCGTCAAACCGTGATCCACTGCCAGACTCCGAAATGCGCTCGGGGAGGGGGCGGGTGCTCGTCCCATCGGAGGTCTCTGTGGGCTGAGTTTCTCGCAGGATCTCTTGAAGTGACGAGTGCAGCGTATCGAACGCGGATCTCACACCGTCGAAGAACGCCTCAGCACGGATCTCATCGCCGTACACGTGAGTGTCGCCGGCATCAGCGATGGCTGCATCAAACGTCGCCTGGTGCTCGCCGATCGCCGCCTTTGCTTCTTCCGATAGACCATCTTGCGAGAGCAACGCCTCGATCTCGGAATCGACACCGGCCACCAACGTGGCGAGATTCTCTTCGGTCGATTGACGGACGGACGCCTCAGCTGTCTCCGCAAGCTCATCGTGGAACACAATCCTGAGCCGAACGTCGGCAACGCCGTTGAAGTGACCCTCCTGCAGGTGGCGTAACACGCCCCGGGGGGATCTCTCATCGCCGTCGGCATGTTGGGGACGGGTTGGGACTTCCTCACCGTGCGGCGACCGGGTGACCCTTGCGCCCCGAGGGAGGTGTCGGGTACCCCGTCGCATGGCGGCCGAATCAGCGGGTGAGGCTGGTGGCTGCGCAAGGCGTGGAGGTGGGACTCGCGGACCGTGCTGCGGGCTTCCGCTGATTTCCATCGGGTGCTCCAGGCTCCAGAGGAGTATTCGTCAGGGGCTTCGTCTTGGTTATCGACCGGGAGCCGTCGAGACTTGAATATGGTGTTGTGTTCCGCCGCGCCGAGGGGCGGGTCGGGCCGTCGGCCGCGTGATTCGGAGCAGCCGGTCGCGACCGCGAAGGGGGGCTCACGACTTATGGTCTTTACCTCGGCAGGTCTGCCGGGGACAATAATGTAAAGCTCATGAACGTCGTTCGCGCCCGTGGAGATCGCATGCTCCGATCGCTCCTGCCGATGCGCCGCGTATCGGCCGCCGCTTTGATCGTCTTCGTCCTCGCCTGCGGGCTTGCCGTCTGTGCGTGCAGCCCACGCAAAACGATGGAATTGGGATCCGAACCGCTCACGAACGCGGGCATCCAGGCGTACTACGAAGGCGACATGGAACGCTCCGAGCGTTACCTGCGCGGGGCCATCGCCCACAGCCGTGACGATTCTCTTGCCCGCTTCTATCTCGCCAAAGCCTACCTCGCGCGCGGGACTCCGGGCGGCCGGATGGCCGCCGAGGAGACGCTCAGCGATCTCGTTGCCGTGGCGTCGTCGGAGCCCGTCTACCTCGAGAGATTGGCCCGGCTCAGGCTCAGACAGGGATATCGCTCGAACGCCCGGCGCATTTTGGACCGGCTGCTCGAGCTCCGGCCGGAGAACGCCGGCGCGCTCTATCAGCTCGGACGGTTGGCGGAGGGAGATTGGTGGCGATTCGTCCACGCTCCGCTTCGCGGACAGGCAGTGGATTTCTACACGCGGGCCCTTGCGATCGACTCGGTCCATGTCCCATCCCTCGTTCGGCTGGCGGTGTTGGCGATCGAGGCGGATTCGCTCGACGTTGCCGCCCCCGTTGTTGAGCGGCTCATGCTGACAAGCCCGACCGACGAGCGCGCGCGACTGCTTCTCGGTGTGATACGGGAGCAGCATGGCGACTTCAGGGCTGCGGAGGACGTGTTCGCCGCGGTCGTGGACGAGATGCCGACCTACCGGCGGCGCGCGTACTCGTCGCCGACGTTTCTCGAACCGGACACCCTCGTGGGGATCTGGGATCTGGATGCTGACGAGGAAGAAGAGGTCTTGCCCGCGGAGGACGCGACGTTTTGGGTCCGTCACGATCCGAGCCCGGCGACGCCGGCTAACGAGCGATTTGCCGTCCACGCGTCGCGAATGGCGATGGCGGACTTCCTGTACGGCGATTCCCGGAAGGGTGTCTACGGGTGGGAGACCGCGCCGGGTGAGTTCTACGTGCGGTTCGGCCGACCCATTCGCCGGGAGTTTCGCATCATGACCTGGCTGCACACCTTCAGCATCGGCGGGAACCCGGTCGATATCCGCTTCATCGACTACGCGCAGAACGGCACCTTCATGCTTCCCATCGGCTACAAGGAGATGGGGAAGGACATGCTCCTCGTGCAGACGGGGCCCGAAAGCACTCCACTGGCGGAGAATGGGGTGGAACCGCCGCCGCTTCGGCACATCGTCACATGGTTCCGCGCGGCGGGCGGAGAGCCGAGGCTCGAGGTCGCGATCGCGGCGCCTTCGGCGTACTGGAGCAGCGAGACCTCGGTCAGCGATTCCGCTTGGCAGGAGGTATACCACGGGGCGGAGATCTTGGAGCCGTGGCCGATCCCGTCCGGAATCGACGGAGAGGATGATGCCGTCCTCTTGACGCAGCTCTTTCCGGGTCGCGATGCCGCGCACCTTCGGCTCGCCGTCGGTGGGCGGGCGGGAAGCGTGGAAGCCGATCTCCCCGCGCCGCTCGCGCCCGATGGGTTTGCCCTGAGTGACATCGTCCCGGGGTTTGACATGCCGGGCGGGTTCATTCCGAACCCCGGGTTCCGCTATCCGCCGGGCGAGACCCTCGGGATCCGCTTCGAGCTCTACGGCATACGACGCGACGCCACCGGAATCGGGTACGCTCGCGTCCGGCTCGCGATCATCCCGGAGGAGTCACGCGACTCCGGGATCGCCGGCGTGGCCGACGCGTTGTTCGGCGATTCCGAGCGAGTGCCCGCCCACATCACGAGCGAGCTGCAAGAGGAGATCCCGAGCGACACCTGGAGCCGGACGTTGCGCATCGATCTCTCCGAGCTCGAGCCCGGGCGCTACCGCATCGAGCTGGACGTCCAGGATCTCCTGACGGGGACCGAGGTCTCGCGCGAGGCATCGTTCGAAATCGGCTAGGCACTTCAGGACCGGCAGACGTCGAGGTGAGCGGTTGGCCACGAAACGAACGAACTCCACGGCAGACAACCTCGGGAGATCCGGGACCGCGGACGGCTATGAAACACTCTTACCCATTGCGATGCCCGGCATCCACGAGAGATTCGTCAGATGGCTCGTCCCCCGGCTCGGGTCAGATGTAACGATTCTCGATGTCGGCGCCGGCCGCGGGGCGATGTGTCAATCGCTTCACCGTCTCGGCTTCGACGTTGCCGCGTGCGACAGAGACGCCGAGAACTTTGCGTATCCGCCCGTCGAATTCAGAGCCGCGGACATCACCGATCGTCTCCCGTGGCCGGACGAGAGCTTCGATGTCTGTATGGCGTTGGAAGTGACCGAGCACATCCACGACCACGGCCGCTTCTTCCGCGAGTGCGCACGCGTACTGAAGCCGGGCGGTCGCTTCGTCGTGACGACCCCGAACATCCTGTCGCTCAAGTCGCGATGGCGTTTCTTCGTGACGGGTTATCCGTATTCGTTTCGTCCGTTGGAGATCGATCGGGATGATGGGCTGCAGCACGTCGCCGCGTATTCGCTGGATCAGTATCGCTACGTCGCGCGGCGGGCCGGCCTCACGCTAACCGCGTGCGATGTCGACAAGCGGCAGTCGTCATCCTCGGCACTTCTTCCGCTGTGGCCACTCCTGTGGCTCGGAAGCCGGGCCATGCGGTTGGCCTGTGATCGGCACAATCGCCTGACGTTCCTTCTGGGGCGCGTGCTCTTCATGGAGTTCACGTTGGACGGATGACGTCACCGAGGTGACGTTCGGTGACCGTGTCGTTTGCGAAGGCGGGGGATGGATCTCTACTCCCCGATCCACCCGGCGATCCCATTCACCTCCACGCTGCCGATCTCCGAAAACGATCCGCCGACGATCAGCGTGTCCTGCCGCACGGCCATCGCGCGGACGTAGTGATCGAGGTCATCCGCGAGGATCTCCCATGAGACGCCGTCCCACCGAACGACGCGGAAGTCGGTTGTCCCGAAACCGCCGCCGGCGATGAGGTCGCCGTCATGGAGCGTCATCGTGTTCACGAACCCGAGGGCGCCTCCGCCGAGTGACAGCCACTCGGAGCCGTTCCACGCGGCGAGCCCGTTCACGATGCTGTCGCCGGCCTGATTGAAGAGACCGCCCGCGACGAGCGCTCCGTCGTGGACGATGAGCGAAAGGACCTCGGCGTTCATACCTCGCCCGAGGGGATTCCAGGTCGCTCCGTTCCAGAAGGCGATGCGATGCGCGGGAGCGCCGTCGATCTCGGTGAACGATCCTCCCGCGATCAAGTCGCCGTCATATGTCGTGAGCGCGATGATGGCGTCGTTCGACCCGATGCCCGCCCCGAGCGCCGCCCACGTTACGCCGTTCCATCTCGAGATGTAGCCGGGGCCACCGGCGATCAGCTCTCCTCCGAACACGGTGAGCGTCCACACCTCTTCCGGCGTTCCGTCGCCGAGGGCCTCCCAGGACGTTCCGTCCCACCGGGCAATGTACGTGGCCGGTGTGTCGCCGGCCTGAAGAAACGCGCCGCCCGCGATGAGCGTGCCCTCGAAGAGGGTCATGGCGTAGACATCGCCGCTGATCGCGTCGAGCGGAGACCAGCCCGCTCCGTTCCAGCGCGCGATGTTGAGCGCCGCCGTGTCGCCCGCGTCCCGGAACGTACCCCCCACGATGAGGTCGCCGCCGTAGAGCGCCATGGTGTAGACGAGACCGGGGAAGCTGCCCCACGTCACTCCCGATCCCAGGGCGGCCCACTCGGGCTTGGCGGTGGATGGGGAGGGAGACGTTGTGGACTTGTCATCGCTGCATGCCGTCAGCAGAAGAACGATCAAGGAGAACGTGATGCAGAGGGCAGGGATCGGCCGGTTCATCATGCTCTCCTCCGTTCGATCGATGAAGACGGTGGTCTGGCGTTCGGGTCATTGTGGATCCGGCTCATCTTTACGCGAGTTGAACGGCCACGTCCAGCGCCCGCGCCGAGATCGGCGCCGTCCCGCGCGGATGGTGCCTCGAGTGTTCGGCGATCGATGCCAAGACCGAACGGGATTGTCTCCCCGGCAAGACAGGGAAATTGTTTTACATCAATGTGTTATGTGATGTGGGGTGAGCCGGGATGGTGTGGAACACCCGGTCGGCATGCGGAGCGCACGGAGAGTTGAACGGCCGGCCCGATGAACGCCGGGTCGGCCGGGGTCGGGGTCAGGCCGACATGATCCGATCCATCGCCTCGGAGGTCTTCTTCAAGAACGCGTTGGGATCCGTATCCTTGTCGGGGAATAGCTCAGCCGTGATCCAGCCGTCGTATCGGACCTCCTCGAGCGCGGCCATCACGGACGACCAGTCGATCTCGCCTTCCCCGATGTCGCAGAAGCCGTCCACGGTGCCGACGCTTCGTTTGAAGTCCTTCACGTGCACGCGGGAGATCCGAGTTCCCAGGATGCGAATCCAGTCTTCCGGATAACCGTAGGCGAAGACGTTTCCCACGTCGAAGTAGGCGCGCACGAGAAGCGAGTGGACGTCGTCGATGAACTGGGCGAACTCGAGTGGACTCAGAAGGAAACGGTTCCACACGTTTTCGAGGCAGAGGATGACCTTTGACGCTTCGGCCTCCTCCGCCAACGTGATCATCGAGCGCTGCGCCGTCTTGTACGCCACTCCATAGGGGACGGGTATCTTGTCCGGCAAGAAGAAGACGTCGACCGCACCCGGAACGACCAGGTGGTGGCTCACGTCCATGGCGACACCCAGCTTGATCTGCTGGCGGGCGATGGCAATTGCGCGTTGCCGTTCGCTCTCGTTCGGTGATGAGAGCGAGTTGGCCCAGTAGAGGCCGGTCGCGATGGCCGGGATCTCGAGGCCGGCATCTCGCACCTGAGCGGCGATCGCCTCGGCCTCTTCGGGAGACGTGTCGAGATTCAGGTCACCCGTTTCATCCAGGTTGAGCTCTAGCCCCTCGAACCCGTGCGCCGCAGCCGCCGCGATCGATTGATCCAGCGACCACTTTCCGGGCATCGCCCAACGGTTGATCGCTTTCTTCACCTCTCCTCCTATCCCTTGATCCCGCTCAGCACGAAACCGCGTGTGATGTAGCGCTGCCCGATGAGGTAGACGATGATCACCGGCACGAGTGCAACGACCGTGGCCGGCAACAGGCGCGTCCAGTCGGTCGCATACTGCCCCATGAAGTGATTCAGCATGAGCGGAAGCGTCATCTTCTCCGGCGAGCTGATCACGATGAGCGGCCAGAGAAAGTCGTTCCACGTCGCGAGGAATGATAGCACCGCGAGCGTCGCAAGGGCAGGTTTGGCTAGCGGCAGAAAAACGTGCCGGAAGACCCCCCAGTACCCACACCCGTCGAGCACGGCGGCGTCCATGAGATCCTGCGGGATTCCCAGGAAGTATTGCCGCAAGAGAAACGTCCCGTAGGCGGACGAGATGAACGGCACGATGAGCGCCTGGTACGAATCGAGCCAGCCGAGCGTCCGGAGCACGATGAAGACGGGAATGATCGTGACCTGCGCGGGGATCATCATCGTTGCGAGGTAGCCGAGAAACAGCCGGTCCCGAAACGGAAAGCGAAGCCGCGCGAAGGCAAACGCCGCCGCGCTCGACGTGAAGAGCTGAGCGATCATCACGCTGAGCGTGACGAAGAGGCTGTTCAGATACGCCGCGAGCAGCGGGATCGTTGTTCCGAGGGGGCCCCGGTCGAGCCCGGTGCCCTTCCAGATCTCGGCGTAGTTCTCCCATCGCGCGGGGCTCGGTATCCACTCGGGAGGCAGGCTATGCATCTCCCGCGGACCCTTGAGCGACGACGACAGAAGCCAGAGAAACGGCAGGATGACGACGACCGCGCCGATGAGGACGAGGAGCGTCAGGAGCACGCGCTCCGTCTTTCTCGCCAGCCGTTGCTTCATGGCGTCGCGCATCATGCGGCATCCTCCGCCGTGCCGCGCGCCCGCCGGCCGGCCACGCGCCACTGGACCACCGTGGCCGCGAGCATCAGTAGAAACAGAATCCATGCGATCGCCGATGCGTAGCCCATGTCGAACCATTTGAACGCGTGATGATAGAGATAGAGAAGCACCGGCTCCGTTGCGCCCGCCGGACCGCCGCCCGTCATGAGGAACACCGTGTCGAATGTCTGAAAGCCCCAGATGACACCGATCACCGCCAGAAAGAGATGCGTCGGCGCGAGCAACGGAAACGTGATACGCCAGAAGCGCACCCATGCGCTCGCTCCGTCGATGCGCGCGGCCTCGTGAAGCTCCTCGGGAACCGTTTGAAGGCCGGCCAGATAGACGACGATGCTGTAGCCGAGCCCCTTCCAGAGCATGACCATCATGATCGCGGGCTTGGCCCAAACACGGCTCACGAGCCACGCGGGGCCGTCGATTCCCACCAGGCCGAGCAAGTAGTTCAGAAGCCCGTAGTCGGGATTGAAGATCCAGCGCCAGAGGATCGACACGGCCACGAGCGTGCAGACGACCGGCAAGAAGTAGAGCGTGCGAAAGAGACCCATGGCGGGCACGCGACCGTTCAGAAGCGACGCGACCACCAGGGCGAGGATCAGGTTGATCGGTATCGTGAGCATGTAGAAGAGCGTGTTCCCGAGCGTACGCCAGAAGTCGGGATCGTTCGGCACGAGGCTGCCCGCCTCACGATGGAAACCGAGAAGGCGAACGTAGTTCTCGAGTCCGACGAACTGCGGCGGTGAGACGAGGTCCCATCGCGTCAGGCTGAGAACGAACGACGCGATGACCGGCAGGAGGATGAACGCGCTGAAGGTGATGAGTCCGGGTGATAGGAACGCGAGGGCGGCTATCGTCTCTCGTCGCGATGTTCCGTTCTTGGCCCGCGTCACGGCCGGCCCGCGGCCTCGGCGAGAACTGCGTCCACCTTCGGCGCGACCTCGCTCATCGCCTCGCGAGGGGTCATCTCACCCAGCCAGACGCGGTCGAGGGCCTTCGAGACAAGCTCTCCCCATCGCGCCGCGGCCGGTGTGAAGGGAAGCGTGCGCGACCATGTCAGGCTCTCGAGGAAGACGCCGCGGTCGACGCCCGGTCGCCCCGCGTTCAGAAAATCGGGCGACTCGGCGACACGGCGGAGCGCGGGGATCGATGTTCCGCTCTTTGCGAGAAGCCGTTGCGCTTCATCACCGGATAGAAACGTTGTGAGCGCCCATGCGGCCCGTGCGTGGCGTGTTGACGATGAGATGCCGTTTGCCACGCCGTTCGCGATCGCCGCCCGGGTCTTTCCGTGGGGAAGGGGGGCGAGGCCGTAGCGGAAGTCCGGTGTCTCGTCCAGTCGGCGCAGCGTCCACGAGCCGGACGTGATCATCGCGATCCGGCCGTTCCGAAACGGTTGCCCGGAAAGTGACTCCATATCGATCGGGGATGGAGAGACCTTGTCCTCGTGGATGAGCGTCGCGAGAAACTCGAGCGCTCCGATCGCCTCCTCATCCGCGAGGTGGCAGTGTCGTCGTTCGGCGTCGAGGATGTTGCCGCCGGCCTGGTAGACATAGTTCCCCCAGGAGACTTCCATGTCGTTCGAGACTTGGAGCCCCCACTGGTCGACTCGCCCATCGCCGTCGAGGTCTCGTGTGAGCGTGCGCGCGGCGTTCTGGAGATTGCTCCAGTCCCACGTCCAATCCGGATAGTCGACCCCGGCGGCGTCGAAGAGGTCCGGGTTGTAGAAGAGGGCGATGGTGTTGAAGTCGCGCGGCAACCCGTAGAGCTTTCCGTCGTGGGTGAAGAGGTCGACCGGGGGAGCATAGAATGCGTCCAGGTTCACGAGCGAGTCGGCATCGACGAACGGCGTGAGGTCGGTGAGAAGCCCGCGTTCCCGAAGGTCGTGAAACCAGAGCCCGCTCAATGCGAACACGTCCGGTGCTTCGCGGCCGGCGATGAGCGTCTGCAGCTTCGTGTGGTATTGCCCCCAAGACGTGTACTCGAGCTTCACGCGAATCGTCGGGTTCATCAGCTCGAAGGCGGCAAGGGCTTCCCGGGTCGCGTCCAGCTCGGACGGATCCGCCCAGCGCATGTAGCGAAGGGTGATCCTGCCTCCGTCCGGCTCGCCGTCGCCGCCGCAGCCGGCGAGAAGGGGGAGCGCGGCCAGGAGCATCAGCGCTGTGAGCAAACGCGTCATGATTCCAGTCCTATGAAGGTCAGGAGATTGCGTCCCATGATTCCTTCCAGAGGCTCGGTGCCGATCCCGATCTTTTCGCGGAAGATATCTCGGTCCGACGCGAGGATTCGGCCCGCCTTCTCGAGCGACTCCGGTTCGTTGTCGTCGCTTCCGTAGATCAATCGATCCGTTTCGCCGAGCAGTAGCGCCCGGCGAAACGCTTCTTCCCGGATTTCCGGCGGTGTCCCCGGTGAGAGATCGACGTACATCGTGTTCGCATCACCCGTCAGCTGCCGGATCCCGTCTTTCATACGCGCCGCCACCGCAAAACACTCGTCGATCCACGGCCACGCCATGTGTGCGAGCGCAAAGCGCGTCTTCGGATAGTGAAGCATGACCTCGAATCCCGCCGGACGGCAAAACCGTGACGAGTCCATGTGACTCCAGAGGATTCCCGCATGGAAGAGAATGGGCTTCCCTGTTTCCTCGATGGCGTCCAGCACCGGGACGAGGCGTTCGTCGTGCGGATACCAGTGGTCGGGCATCAGCTTGAATGCGCGGATTCCCGGTGTGGTGGCCGCTTCGCGGACGATCTCGGGCGCTTCGGGCAGTAGCGGGTTCAGCCAGTAGAAGCCCAGAAGTCGGGCAAGATCGGTGGCCACTACGCGCGCCATCCACTCCAGCGCCCGCCGTTGTTCGGCGGCGTTGGTGAGGTCCGGCGGTGAAATGAGGCAAACGCCGTCCAGCCCGACGCTGTCGATCGCGCGCAGTATGGCGTCGGCGCTCTCGTGTCCGCGTGTATGGACATGGCCGTCGATGATCATCTAGAAAGCATCCAGTTCAAGCGATCCCTCGAACGCCTCGGGGCCGAGCGCTCCGGTTTCCACGGCGCAGGCCATGATACCGGTTCGGACGCGTTGAACCACGTCGCCGCAGACGTCGGCTGTGAGGTTGCGGAAGAGCGGTTCGTCCGGTGTCTTTAACTTTGTGACCCCCGTGGCGATCCGTGTCACGAGGGGTGTGAGATCCGCCTCGGCGCCGCCGCCTTCAAGCACGCGAAACGCCGCTCCGTCCTCTTCACGTCGTCCGATGACATAGGACGCGTCAGTGACGAATCCTTCGACCTCCGGACGGCGCAACTTGAAGCGGCCGATCCAGCTGTCCCAGTACGTCTGCGATCGGATCAGCCGCCCCGAGCTTGCGGCGAGCCCCGCGGCATGCCAGGCGCGCACGGGATCGGGAATCGGTGGGGTCAGCTCGAGGATGTCGCCGTGAATCTCCCCACGCGGACGAACCGGGCCGCACGTTCCCAAGAGCTCACGCTGCCGAACGACCTGATACCCGAAACGCGCATAGAAATCCGGTATGTCCGTAACGAGCAACGCCGTCTCGATCCGCAGATCGCGGAGCCGTTCGTGCGCGGCGTTCATCACGTGCGTCGCCAGTCCACGGCCTCCGTACTCGGGATCGGTCCCGACGTTTCCGATTCCGCCGATCTTCATCGGTCCCGCGGGCGACATCGCGTCACGAATGAAGAGACGGAGCGCCGATAAGGGGCGGTCATCGTCCCAAAGGACGACCCAGTTTTCGGGTCCACTGTTCGGGTCGTGTGCGGAGTACGCCGCCAAGAGTGAAGGGTCGTCAGGGAACCCCGACCGGTTGCTCACATATGCGCGGGTCAGCATCTTGATGAGGGTGCCGATCTCTTCGGCCGCGGGGGAACGGATGATCATTGTTCCTCCGTCTCCGGCGTGCCCCCTCGAAGCTCCAGTCCCAGAAGCGACTGAGGCCCGATAGTCGTGGTAATGCGCCCGGATCCGCTCTCGTCGGGGGAGAGGCGGTGGGTGGTGTCGACGACGCTGGAACCAAGCGACGGGTCGAACCGCGAGATCATCACGGACCACTCGCCGGCGTCGGATCGATCGGGCGGGACGATGTCCATGTCCAACTCGACCGCTCGTCCGGTCCGGTTCACGACGAGCGCGCTCACCGAACGTTCGTTGCCGGTCGCGAGCACGTCGAGTCCGTCGTGATCGGTTTCCGATGCGATGACCATCGGCTTCCTGAATCGGTTGAAGAACTGCGTCGCCACCGCGACGGGTTTCTTCTCCCATTGCGCCGTGAGTAGACCCTTGCGTCTTGCGCCTTGGTCGACCAGGAAGAAGTAGTTGATCAACCTGCAGCGCCCCGTTCCCAGCGTCTGGCACAGCGTCGACGGCCACCATACGGCGGAGTATGGACCGTCCTGGCGATCGTTTTGGAGAACGATGCCGCCGCGCAGGTTCGTCGCTCCGATGACGATATCTTCCAACCGGCCGTCGGTGTCGTGGACCCGCAGCAGGGAATCGACCCGCTCGATGTGCGCGCGGTACCGCCATGTATCCTCGATCCGCCCGAGCCGGTACTGGTTCCAGACGACGAAGTCGAGCTCCGGATCCGCTTCCGCGATCAGCCGCTCGATCCATTCCCAGGCAACCGCCTCTCGATCTTCCCATGCGTTGCCGGTGGCCGGCCCACCGAAGCGGGGTGCGAAGCCCTCGCTGCCCAGTGTTTCACGTAGCCGGCTTCCGGCGGCACGGAACACCTGGACGTAGTCCTCCAGCGGATACTGATGGTTCGGCTCGTTCAGAAACTGCCAGTAGAGCCCGTCGGGGTTCATGCCCGCGTCATCGACGTGATAGCGCACGCAGGCTTCCACATATTCGTTGATCTCCGGCGCGTTACGGGTGGCCCAGTCGGTGAGTCGCGTAATGGCCATGAGTGACGTCATCGGAATCGGTTGTGTCTCGTAGGCCCACATTCGTTTCCGGAATCGGTCGAAGAGATATCCGTCGGCTCGAATGGAGTGCGGATCGTCGTCGTCGTTTTCCGCCTCCATATCGACCTGTGGGAAGAAGTGCTTGTCGGCGGTGAGTCCCAGCTCGCGAAAGGTCTCCAGCGTTTCGTCACGGCGGATCGTCCATCCCCATACAACACCCACGTCGCCGCACGGTCCAACGGACCGGCGGGAATCGATCCGGATCCTGGCCCGCACGGGCTCCAGAAGTGGAACGAACGGCTCCGAGTCGCTCGCGGCGAATAGGTTGTCGATCCCCTCGACCCAGAAGCCGATGTCGTCGTCTTTCCGATCCGTCACCTCGGCTTCGACGCGCCACAGGCCGGGTGCCGGGTCCACCACGTCGTGTCTCTCGATCAGCAGACGAAACTCGGGAACCTCCGCCGTGTCTCCTTGACTGCGATAGTGATCCGCCATCTCCGGCGTGATCCCGAGCTTCTCGAGGATGCGGTCTTGGTTCAGCCTCTCGAACTCGAGAGTTGTCTCGGGAGTGCCGTCCGGACGAAGCAGGCGGACGATCGCGCGAGA
This sequence comes from uncultured bacterium, assembly GCA_964486455.1. Lineage (GTDB taxonomy): Bacteria > Eisenbacteria > RBG-16-71-46 > CAZAMP01 > CAZAMP01 > CAZAMP01. The sequence continues at coordinate 39,560 of CAZAMP010000002.1, forward strand.
GCCCTCCCAGGCGTGTTGGTTGGTCGCGCAGAACGTGAAGCGATCGGTTCCCTGCGGGACGCGAAACGAGAACATGGTTCCGTCGGAGTTCTGGAACAGGGATGGGAATTCGGTCTCGGGCTCGAAGACGACGTCGGCACCCGTGGCGGAGACGCGCATCCGATGAGAGGGGCTCGGGACGAGCACGTAGATGCCCGGGCCGGCGTCCAGCGGCCTCTGCAGACTGCCGCTGTATCCTTTGGCCAGGAGCTTCCGCTCAAGCGTGCGGCCGTCCGGGCCGTAAAGATAGGCGTAGTTTGCAGGTCCGTTCGCCGGTTCCACGCGGATCCTGAGCGTGCCCTTCTCCTCGACCCGCAGGTACACACGGCCGCGACGGATCCATTGCAGCCCCGGAGGACCCTCTTGGGCGCATCCGGGGACGAGGGCCGCGAGGACGAGAAGCACGGACACGAGTAGGATGGCTGTCCGGAACCGGCCGCGACCCACGTTGCGGAGGCTCGTATCGACCATCAACACCCCAGAGATCTTGAGGACACATGCGCCGGGCCGAGCTCGCCAGAGCGCTTCATCGGCCGGCCGGCAGTCTATGCGGGCCACGTAACCAAGTCAACCGCTGCCGGTTGCGCCCAGAGATGGTATTATTCTAGACGTCAATACGGGACAGAGAGTTCTGCCGCGCGAGATGGTGGAGCGACATCCTCGTGTCCTTCCTCTTCATAACTCGAGCATCCCCCAGATGAGGAGCACAACCATGCACTGGAGGCGCATCACGGTCACCGGAGTCGCGCTCTGCGTGTTGGTGGCCGATGGGCTCTCGGCACAGGCCCCATCGTTCGAAATCAAGCTCCGCTCGCGCGCGTTCACGCCCGAGTCCACGACCGAGGAGGCGCGAGCCTATCTGTCGAAACTCGACACGGATCGCGGCCACCTGGTTCTCCAACTCGCCTCGCCCGGCGATCCGTGGGAGCGGGCCCGATTGGAGAGAGCGGGTGTCCGTTTCTTGCAGTACGTGCCGGACAACAGCTGGTACGTGTCGGCCCCCGTGGATGTGCTCGAGGATCCCGCCGTTGACTCCCTGATCCGTTGGGCGGGACGGCTTGGTCGCGAAAACCGGTTACATCCGCGTCTGATCGACGCCGAGGTCGGTCCGTGGGCGCGGACACACGACGGCCGCTGGAAGCTCTACGTTCGGTTCCATTCCGACACCGAGATGTCCGTCGCGCGCGGGCTTCTGGCTGAGGTCGGCGCGGAGATCACGCGCGAGTACGAGAGCTTTCGCTCGTTCACGATCATCTGTACGCCCGATGTGATGGATGCGATCGTCGAGAGCGACCCGGTGTTCTGGGTTCGGGAGATCGCTCCGCCACCGGTCGAGGCAAACGATGGTGCGAGGGACAACACGCATGCCGGCAATCTTCAGGATCCACCCTATTCCCTCGACGGTACCGGGATAACGGTCGGCATCTGGGACTCCGGCCCCGTAGATGACACGCATCCCGATTTCTTCGGTCGGATCTTCCTCGGCGACGGGGGAGGGACATCCAGTCACGGCACGCATTGCGCCGGATCGATCGGGGGTGACGGGAGCAACAGCCAAAGCCATGGCGGCGACCCGTTGCAGTGGCGGGGGATGGCCCCGGCCGTCACCCTCGTGAGCTACGACTGGAACGGTCCGATCGGCGAATACAACGAGGCCATCAATACCTACGGGGCCTCGGTCTCCTCCAATTCATGGATCGTTGGGGTGGACGAGGGGCAGGGCAACTGCGACATCTATGGCGACTATGACTTCAGCGCTCCTGAATATGACGAGATCATTCGTGAGCTTCACGGAGCTCCGATCACGATCTGCTTCGCCGCCGGAAATGAGCGGGACGACGGGGACTGCGGAATGGGTGGCCCTCCGTACGACAACTACGGTGTCATCCCGCCGCCCGGCACGGCGAAGAACATGATCACCGTCGGAGCGATCAACTCGAACAACGACTCGATGACGAACTTCTCCAGTTGGGGACCGGTGGATGACGGTCGGATCAAGCCCGAAGTCGTTGCGCCGGGATGCCAGTCGAATGGCGACGGGGGGCTCACGTCAACACTTCCCGGCGGCGGCTACACCTCGTGGTGTGGAACGTCGATGGCGACGCCGACGACGAGTGGTTGCGTCGCGCTCTTGACCCAGACGCTCAAGGACACGCTGGGCGAAATCCCGCCCGCGTCTCTCGTGAAAGCGTTGCTGGTGAACACCGCCAGGGATCTTGGAAACGTGGGGCCCGACTACAGCTTCGGCTTCGGAGCGGTGGACGTTCAGGCGGCCGTGGATCAGGTGCTGGAAAGGGCCTACGTTACCGGCGAAGTCACCAACCTGTTCACGAACAATCATAGGTTCGAGGTGCCCGAGGGCACCTCACGGGCCCAGGTGACCCTCTGCTGGTCGGACCCGCCGGCCGCGCCGAACGCCGAGGTCACGCTCATCAACAACCTGGATCTGAAACTCATCGGCCCGGTGAGCGGCGAGCACCTCCCATGGACGCTCACGCCGGGCGTTCCCGACGATCCCGCGGAGAAACGGGTGAACTACCGAGACGTCGTCGAGCAGATCACGGTCGATGATCCCGAACCGGGGATCTGGATCGCTCGGGTCAGCGGAACGAACGTCCCTCAGGGGCCGCAGGAGTACAGCGTGGCCGGCCTGCCGTCCGTGCCGCCCTGCGAAGGGGTGACCCTTCAGGTCCCGCTCGACCACTCCACGTTGCAGGCGGCGGTGAATGCCGCCCAGGAGTGCGACACGATTCTGGTCGCGCCGGGGACGTATCAGGAGTCATTGGACATCGACAAGCCTCTCGTCATTCTCAGCGAGTCCGGACCCGAGGTGACCCGACTGGAGGCACCCTACTTCCAGCGCGTCATGTCCGTTTCCGCCGACATCCTGCTCGACGGCTTCACGATCATGAACGGCTACGCCTTTGGCTCATTCCCGAGCGGAAACGGCGGCGGCATCTACGCGGACAACGCGTCGATGACGATCCGCAATTGCACGATCAAGGGATGCTTCGCCAATCAGGGTGGCGGCGCGATCTACGCTCTGGGGGGCTATCCCACTATCGAAGCGTGCGTCGTCGACAGCAACGAGACGGACGGGCCCGGCGGCGGCATCTGTCTTCAGAACAGCTGGGGCGCGGTCGTCGAGGGCTGCGTCATCTACGGCAACGAGGCCGGCACGCACGGTGGCGGAATCGCCCACATCAACGGCACCGCCGAAATCCACCAGAACACCGTCGTCGGCAACTTCGCCGGCACGAGCGGTGGCGGGTTGTATCAGGACCAGCTCGGTGGTGCCGTGATCAGGGCGAACATCGTGGCGTCGAACGCCGCGCCGGCCGCCGGTGGGATCGCGTGCGACGGCACCGAGGACCTGTCGTGCAATGACGTCTGGAACAATGGTGAAGACTACGCCGACTGCCCCGCCGGCACCGATGAGTTCTCCGCGGATCCGCTCTTCTGCGATCCTTCGTCCGGCGATTTCGGCATCCCTTCCGAGTCGCCGTGCGCGGCAGAGAACAGTCCCGCCGGTTGCGGGCGTGTCGGCGCCCACGATGCCGAAGAGTGCGGTGTCGTCGACGTACCGCAGGGTGGCGGCGTTCGGGTTCCGAACCGGTTCGCGGTCTATCCCGCGGTGCCGAACCCGCTCACCCGGTCAACGCGGATCCGATTCGACCTTGCGGAGCGGTCCAGCGTTTCGCTCGTGATCTACGATGTCTCGGGCCGTGTGGTACGCACGCTCGCCCATGACGCGCTGGGCGCGGGATCTCACTCGCGGGTGTGGGACGGCCTCGACACGGCAGGTCGCCACGCCGCGGCCGGTGTGTACTTCTACCGTCTGGTGGCGGGTGAGCACCGCGTAACGCGGAAGCTCATCGTCTTGCCGTAGGCTTGCCGCTTGCGGTTCGTGGCGGGACCGTCGGTCCCGCCACGGATCCGTCAGCTATCGATACATCCCCTTGATGCTCGACCAGCTGGCTTCAACGACCAGAGTCGGATTCCCCGCGCAGTCCGGAGCGGTCCCCTCCGCGAGATCGTCCGAACCGAGCTGCTCCGGTTCGATGAAGTAGACGTCCGGGATGCAGTCGGCCCATGCGGCCGCGTCCTGGAAGAAGCCCGTGTCGATGATCTTCATGAAGCCGGCATCGCCATCTTCGATGGTGAAGTAGCCGACTTTGGCTACCTCTCCGGGAGGGTTGTAGCAGCCGAATTCCCACGTGACCGCGATGACGCCGCCGGACGCCGGCCAGCCCTGCGCGGTAAGCTGGTTTCCGCCGGTACAGAGATTCCATCCGACTACGCTGATGTTGCTGTGCTCGATGCCCCACTCGAAACCGCCGATACCGATCGGGAATCCATCGAGATGGCTGGCCACGATCCAGAGAAACGCAATCTCCTGGATCGGGTCACTGCGCAGGTTGTCGCAGAACATTACCTCGCCGTCGTCAAAGACACTGCATCCCGCGTAATCGGGTGACGTCAGGTAGAGGTTGGCATTGAAGTCCGGGTCGGGCGGGTATCCGGCGGTTGCCAGGCTCGTGGGGACGGTGAGGACGAGGAGCACGACCGGTAGATACCTAGACATGGGGACCTCCCTGCGGTAGCAAGCACGCACACGTGTCGTTCACGGAGTCTCTCCGCCAGCGGCTCTCGCTTGCCTTCAGTCTAGCCGACAAAGTCGGGTTTCGGGAGGATCGGTCGTGTCTCTAATCTGCTTCCGGCAGGCGGATCTTCCCCTTCTGGATCTTGCCCGTCGCGGTCTTGGGGAACGATTCGAAGAACTCGACACGTTGGGGAAGCTTGAAGTCGGCCAGGTGTGTTCGGCAGAGCGATTGGATCTCGTCTGCGTCGATCGTAGCGTCCGGTTTCGGGACGACGCACGCACAGACCGTTTCGCCCCAGATCTCGTCCGGGATCCCGATCACCGCGGCCTCTTGCACACCGGGATGACGGTAGATGATCTCTTCGATCTCCTTGGGGTAGATGTTCTCGCCACCCCGTATGATCATCTCTTTCTTGCGGCCGGCGACGAAGAAGTAGCCGTCCTCATCACGGAAACCCAGGTCGCCCGTATGGAGCCAGCCGTTTCGAAGTGTCTCCGTGGTTGCGTCCGGATTGTTGAAGTACTCTCGCATCATCGCTTCGCCACGAATGACGATCTCGCCGATCTCACCGTCCGGGATCTCCCGGTCATTCTCGTCGAAAACGCGCATCTCCTGCTCCGGTAGCGGAATCCCGATCGATCCGACCTTGCGCGTCGCGTCCGGGCCGCGGGGGTTCACGCAGTTGCCGCAGGTCGCCTCCGAGAGCCCGTAGCCTTCGACGATCGTGGCGCCGAACTTCTCTTCGAACGTCGTGAACACTTCGAGAGGCATGGGCGCGGCCCCACAGATGCAGAATCGGAGCGACGACAGGTCGTACTTCTCCGCGTCGGGGAGCGTGTTGAGAATCGCATAAACGGTCGGCACCGCGCTAAACGTGGTAGCCCGAAAGCGGGCGACGGTATCGAAGAATGTCGTCGGCTTGAACTCCTTCAGCAAGATGAGGCTCCCGCCGACGAAGAGCGCGCTCAGGACGGAGACGACCTGCGCGTTCACGTGGAAGAGCGGAAGAAAGCACAGAAAGCGATCGTCGTCCTGCGCCTGAAGGTGTGACGAGAAGCTCCAGGTATCGAAGTGATAGTTCCAGTGGCTGAGCACGACCCCCTTCGGGTGTCCGGTCGTACCGCTGGTGTAGATGATCGCGGCCGAATCGTCCGGCGTGACCTCGGGCACCGAAACCCCGGTCCGGTCGCCCGAGACGAGATCGTCGACGTCGGTCCAGCCGTCGGCAGAGCCGCCGAGAAGGTAGCGGAGCCTGAGCTCCGGGACGTCGCCGGCGATCGCATCGATGTCCGTTTCGCGGCCGGCCTGCGTCACAATGGCGGCGGCGCCAGCGTCTTCCAGGATGTATCGGACTTCCTCTCGCTTGAGGGCGGGGTTGATGGGGACGGTTACCGCCCCCAGCATCGACGCACCGAACCACACGTCGAGAAACTCCGGAACGTTGGCCAGGAGGATCCCCACGCGTTCCCCCTTTCCGAGACCGGCGGCCGCCAGGCCGTCGCGCACGGCGCGGGCGCGCTCGAGGATCTGCCGATAGGTGAGCGTCATCTCTTCAAAGTAGAGGAACGTCTTATCCGAGTGCGCCGCGGCCTGGCTCTCCAGGATCTGTCCGAGCGTGCGCGGAGTCAGAGATGGTGCCATCTGGTGCGATCTCCTTTTAGTGCCCCGATCGAGAAATTCGCCACACATTTCATCGGTCCTCGCGGCTCCTGGCTTCGTTGCTCCTCCTCGTCGTCGCGCCTCGCCAGGGAACCACGAATGGCTCGCTGAAATATGCACCGAATCTCTCAACCGGGACACTACCGAGCCTAGTCCGTGTGGGTTGTGCCAGAGTCTAGCGTCGTCCGTTTCGGTGCGGCAAGCGATGGGGAGCGCCAAATCAGACCGATGACTACCCGGATCGCGCCGCCTCAGATAGAATGTCGGACCTGACGCGGGTTTCGTGAGCGGACGCGGTATCGGCGTCGGGACCCAGGGAGGTCTTCCACGCGCATGGCACAATCCAAACGACAACTGCTGCCCACCGAACGCCGGGCCGTGGCCGGGCTCGCCGGCATCCTCTCTCTCCGAATGCTCGGGTTCTATGCGGTGCTTCCCATCCTCAGCGTCTATGCGGCGACGCTTCCGGGAGCCAAGGCGGTCTGGATCGGGCTCACGGTGGGGGCCTACGGTCTGACACAGGCGATCTTCCAGATCCCGATGGGCTACCTTTCGGATCGCTACGGCCGGCGCCGTGCAATCGTCGTCGGGCTCCTGATCTTTGCGCTCGGTTCGATCGTCGCGGGGCTTGCCCGGGACGTACCGCTCCTCATCGTCGGCCGCACGCTTCAAGGGGCCGGTGCCGTGGCGTCTGTCATCATCGCGCTCACGGCGGATCTGACGCGGCCGAAGGCGCGGACGCGCGCGATGGCCATTCTAGGGATGGCAATCGGTCTCTCGTTCGGTGTCGGGTTCGTGATCGGCCCCCCGGTGGCCGCGCGTTTCGGTGTCCCGATGCTCTTCTACCTGACCGGCGCGCTCTCGCTCCTCGCCGCACTTTACGTCAGCGTGTTCCTACCGCGTACGGAGACCGAAGCCGGTAGCGATCGGATGTCCATGCAGGACGTGCTCCAGGTGCTGGCGCGGCGCGAACTGGTGCTGCTCAATCTCGGAGTCCTCAGCGTGCACCTGAGCCTCACGTGTCTCTTCGTCGTGCTGCCGATCGAGATCGAGCACTACATCGAGCGAAGCGCACTCTGGACGATCTATCTGCCCGTGATCGCCGCGGGGCTCGTTCTCATGTACTTCGCCGCGCGTCGCGCCGATCACCCTGGATGGGCGCGGCCGATTCTGTGGACCGGTGCGTCGCTTCTCGCCGTCTCTTGTCTGTATCTCGCGTTTGCACCGACCGGCCTTCGCTCGATTATCATCGGTCTCTTCGGCTTCACGTGTGGTGTCGCGCTGGCGGAGCCGATCCTCCCTGCGCTTTTGACGCGCTTCTCGCCGCCGGAGATTCGAGGCACCGCGGCCGGTGTGTTCAACGTTCATCAGTTCGGCGGCGGCTTTCTCGGGGGGCTCCTGGGTGGGGCGTCGCTTGCCGTCAGCCTGAAGTGGCTCTTCGTGTTGCTCGCGGCGGAGCTTCTCCTGTGGACGATCCTGGCGCGCCGACTGCCCAATCCGTTTCGGGTCGAGATCGCGAGACGACGCCAGGAGCGGCGGGTGCGCTCTCTTGTCAATGGGATTGATGCGAAGAGGCCCGGGGCCTAGGCGGTCGACCTTCGCGCAAACTGATCGGCAACGACCGGGTCCGCGTCTGACGCGATCTCTTTGGTGGCGTTCGAGGCCCCGCACGTTATCTACATCGTGGAGAGTGCCGCGCGAATCGGGACCGTAAGGTGTCTCGAGCCGCGTGGCAATCGTCGATGTGGTCACGGTCGGGATCAGCGACGCCGCAACCACCGCCGTCGCCATCGCCTGCGATCGGCGACCTCTTCTCGGGCTTCCTCGAGGCGGCGCCACAGCATGGGACCGATCAGACCGGCAGAGATCGCGATGGCGAGACCGGCGATGGCGTCGATCGCGTAGTGAAACCCGCCGTACACAACGCCGACCACGAGCGCCGGCACTATCGCCAGGAGGATTCGGAAGAGCGCACGGTCATGCCGGGCGGCCTGCATGAGCAGCGACACGGCCACCGCGACGTGCGAGCTGGGAAAGGCGGTTCCCATGGATGAACCTCTCTCGACGATGGCGTGTGTGAGCTGTGGAAAGAACCATCCCCACTCCGCCGGATCGGGCCGTGACAGCACGTGGAACGGGCCCAGTACGGGAAATGGGATGAAGATCATGTAGCAGGTGATGAAGGTCAGCGTGACCGTGGTCACCGTTTCGCAGACGGCGTCGGCCTTCCGCTTGAGGAAGAGCACAATGATCGTGAACGGCGCGAGCAGCAGATAGGAGATGTACGCCAGGTGGAGGTACTCCGACAGGGGCTTCCAGCTCAGCCATTGGCGAAGCTCCACGCTCGGCATGCACTGGAAGATCGCCTGTTCCCAGGCGATGACGGTCTCATCGAAGCGGTCGGAGGAGATGATGCCGTTCAGCTCCCCGATCTCCTGGTAGAAATAGGGGTAGAAGAAGATCGGGTAGGACATCCTGAGGAGCCACCAGAATCGATTTCTCGGCACCGGCGAGCGACGAAGAAAGAGCAGGATCCCGAAGAAGATGAGTCGCACGGCAACCGGGATTTCCCATGCGATTCGCCCGCCCAGGAATACGAGCAGCAGGCTCGTCAGCGCGAAATAGGCGCCCACGATCCAGTCGATCGGCTGCATGCCGACGCGGCGCGGGGTGAACGGTCGCAGATCGCCGCTCTTCAGTCCTGGATCCAGCCTTCGCACCTATACCACTCCACGGTCTGCTTCATGCCGTCTGAAAGTGACCAGCGGGATTCGTATCCCAGCTCACGTCTCGCACGGCCGTCGCTGCATATCCACTCGCTGGCGAAGGCCTCTCTCGCACGCTCGGATGACATCGGAGATCTACCGCCCGCAAGCCGGGCGAACCACTCCCAGAACCACACGGCACCGATGAAGATGGGGGACGGGACGGCCACGATTCGTATCCGTCGGCCGACCGCATCGCCAATGGCGTGCAGGATGGCGTTTGGTTCGTGAAGCTCCCCGTCCGTCACGTAGTACGTTCCATCACCGCGAATCGCGATGAGACACATGGCCTGGGCGAGATCGGCCACATGAATGATGCTCAGTCTTCCTCCGCCGCCCGGGCGTGGTACCAGTCCTCGAGTGGCATATCGGAAGAGCGCGAGAAACGCGTCGTCGCGCGGACCGTACACCGCCGGCGCACGCACGATTCGTACGGGGAGTCGCGCCGCATTCTCTTCGAGCAGCCGTTCGGCGGCAAGCTTGCTCCGCCCGTATGACGACAATGGACCCGGTTCGTCCTCCTCCGTGGTCGGCCGCCCGCTAGGGCTCGGACCGCCCGCCGCCTGGCTGGATAGCAGCAGCAGCGCGGGAGGCGTCTCTGATGAGAGACACGCATCGAGCACGTTTCGCGTTCCATCGAGATTCGCGCGAAACATCTCGCGTTCGCTCCGCGCCCGGAGCAACGCCGCGATGTGAAAGATGGCGTCCGCACCTTGGGCACCGCGCGTGAGTGCATCGCGGTCGAAGAGATCGCCCGGAATCATCTCGACTTTGTCGCGGGGAAGCCAGCGTAGGTTGGCGGGATCTCGGACGAGCGCCCTAACGGTGTGTCCCTCGCCGGCGAGCGCGTCGATCAGATGGCTGCCGACGAAACCGTTGCCCCCGGTGACGAAGAGCGTGGCCATTAGGTCACCGGTCGGTCGTATATCCTGTACGTGCGATGAACCCGGCAGCCGAGGTTATCGAGAATACGTCGCATCGGTACGTTGTCCTCGAGAATCCACGAGAGCTCACCTTCGGTGTAGCCTTTCGCAACGGCGTTCTTGTAGAGGTGAACGTATAGGAGGCCGTCGAGTCCCTTGCCACGGAACTCCTTGAGGACCCCGAGGATCGGGACCCGGAGGCGCTTGATGTTGCGCGCCGCCAAGAGGATCCGAATGAGTCCGAAGGGGAAGAGACGTCCGTTCGCCTTCTGCATGGCCAGATTCATGTCGGGGAGCGCGAGACCGAACCCGATCGGTTTCCCGTTGAACTCGGCCACCGCGACGAGTTCCGGTTCGACCACCTGCTTCATCGACTTCGCCATGTGATCAAATTCCTTGGCGGTGTACGGGACGAAGCCCCAGTTTTTCTCCCAGGCGTTGTTGTAGATGGTGCGGATGATCTCGACTTCCTGGTCCCACTTCTTCTTGTCGATGCTTCGTACCGAGGCCGGACTGCCCGCCAGCGATTGCTCGACCCGCTTGATGAGCTGGACCGGCACCCGGTCGGCGGGTATGTGATAGGCGACCAGGTCTTTCGCCTTGGCGAGCCCGGCGCCCTCGAAGAGCGCGGGATAGTACTTCGGATTGTGCGGCATCATGATGTACGGGGTGCCTTCAGTACCGTCGATCAGCGTGCCGCACGTCTCGTTCGTGGAGTAGTTCATCGGGCCACGCAACGTATCGAGCCCTCGCTCTCCGAGCCAGGCGGACGCCGTGTCCAGGAGCGCGCCGGCGATATCGGCGTCGTCTATGGACTCGAACATGCCGAAGAAGCCGACCTTGTCTTCGTGAAACTCGTTGTGGTTCCGGTTCTGGATCGCCGCGATCCGACCGATCGCTTCGCCGCCGCGGTAGGCGAGAAAGTGCTCGATCTCGGCGTGCTCGAAGAACGGATTGTGATTCGGGTCGACGAGCTTCTGCTCGTCACGGATCAGCGGTGGGACCCAGTTGGCGTCGCCTTTGTAGATCTTCCAGGGGAGACGAATGAAGCGATCGACGTCGCCTCGCGACCGAACGGGGCGGATATCAACTCCGGACGGGGACATGGGTCACCTCAAATCAGGCCGAGTTTCTTGCCGACTTTCTTTGTGGTATCGAGTACGTAGTCGAGCTGGTCGTCCGAATGCGAGGCCATGTAGCTGGTTCGAAGCCGGCAGAGCGACTCCGGGACCGCCGGGGAGACAACCGGGTTGGTGAAGATCCCGGCGTCGAACAGGCCTCGCCACAAGCCGAACGTCGCCATTCTGTCTCCGATGACGATCGGGATGATGGGGGTCTCGGCCGGTCCGATGTCGTATCCCATCGACTTGAATCCGTCGAGCATCTTGTGGGTGTTCTTCCAGAGTCGTGCCCGGCGGTCCGGTTCGCTCCGGATGATCTCGAGGGCCGCCTGCACGGTTGCCACGACATACGGTGGCATGCTCGCGGAGAAGATCAGCGGCCGCGAGTGGTGCTTCATGTAGTCGATGACGACCTCGGAGCCCGCGATGAAGCCGCCGACCGACGCGAACGACTTCGAGAACGTTCCCATGACCATGTCGGTCTCCTTCTGGAGGCCGAAGTGTTCGGTCGTCCCCGCGCCGGTCTCCCCGAGGACGCCTAAGGAATGGGCATCGTCCACGAGAACGCGGGCATCATGCTTCTGCGCGACCTTCAGAACGCCGGGCAGATCAATGATGTCGCCCTCCATGCTGAAGACACCGTCAACGGCCACGAGCTTGCCCCGCTCCGGGTTGATCCCCGAGAGCGTCTGGTCGAGATCGTCGAGGTCGTTGTGCTTGAATCGCAGCACGTTGCCCAGTGCCATGAGCGAGCCGTCCATGATGCTCGCGTGATCCAGCTTGTCCGCCACGACGTACTCGCCACGGCCGACGAGACATGAAATGCACCCCAGATTGGCCTGATACCCCGTCGAGAACACGAGCGACGCTTCCTGCTGAGTGAACTCAGCGAGATCAGCCTCCAGCTTCTCGTGCATGTCGAGCGTACCGTTGAGGAACCGGCTGCCGGTGCATCCCGAGCCATAGGTCCGGGCCGCCGACTCGGCGGCTTCGAGGATCTTGGGATGGTGGGTCAAGCCGAGATAGTTGTTGGACCCGATCATGATGAGCTTCTGCCCGCGAATCCAGACCTCGGTGTCCTCTGAGGCCTCTATCGGCTGAAAGTAGGGATAGTACCCAGCCGATCGGGCCTCACGCGCATCCGTGTAATCGTGGCACTTCTGGAAAAGATCCATCTGTCGACTCTGTCCGGGAAATGAGAATAGGTTGTGGCAATCAGCCTCAGACCGCGAAAATCCTCGGTGGAAACCGCCATCACGCGAGCGACAGCGCTTTTCACCGAGGATTTCCGGCTCGTTGACGCTGGTTTGCCCGAATGGACTTGACCATCGGGGATGCTATACGTCCAAACCGCGCGGTGTCAACCACATGACACCGGATCACGGCGTGGAGCTGGGGAGCCTACTTGAGCATGGTGATCTTCTGGACGAACGTGCTTCCGCCGATCTCGAGGCGGGCGAAATAGACGCCCGAGCCCAGGCGGGATCCGTCGGCCTGCCTGCCGTCCCAGGAGATCTGATACTGACCGCTCGGGAATCTCCCGTTCGCCAGGCTGCGGACGACACGGCCGCTGATATCGAAGATGCGGATCGTCACCGGCGCGCCCTCGGGCGGCACGTCGAACGGCAGCACCACACGCGGGTTGAACGGATTCGGCCTGGGGGCGAGTGACGCCGCCACCCTCGGGACACCGTCGCCCTCACGTATCTCGACATCGATGATGATTGGGGTCTCCAACCACCCACTCTTTCGGATGTCGTGTCGGAACATCGGCCATGGGTTCTCGGAGCCGACGAACGGCACACCGGGGAAGTCGTAGACGCGCAGCTCCGGCGCTTCGGTCTGGACGATCATATTGACATTCCCGTCCATGTCGATATCCCACATCGCAACGGATCCGTAGATGAGCGCATCCAGCTGCAACGGAAAGCCCTGCGCCGCGGAGCCGTCGTGGTTGATCGCGTGGAGCTTGGCGTCACCGGACGAAACGATGATCTCCGGCAACGGGTCGCCGTCGATGTTGCCCAATACGGGGCTGCGCACATACTGGGTGAAGCTCGCGCCTTGATCCACGATGGTGGCGGGGAAGTTGTCGTGAAGCAGACCACCGTCCGCCGTCCAGACGTAGAGTTTCCCCCAGAGCCACCCGAGGGCAATGTCGAGGTCACCGTCGCCGTTTACGTCTCCAATCGCCGGTGAGCTGAGCATGTCGCGAATCGAGCTCGAGCTGACCTCGCCGATTTCCTGAGGCCAGCCGTTGAATTCCGATCCGTCGTGGTTCACCACGATCACCTGCTTGTCGGTCACGGCGACGATCTCGAGGTCGCCGTTTTGATCGAGGTCGGCCACGGCCGGACTGGACGTGGATCCGCGCAGCCCTACGAAGCTGTACGGGAAGCCGTCGAGCGTGTCGCCGTTGCCGTCGAAGACGTAGAGGGCTCCCTCGGACGGCGTGGAATGTCTGGTCTTCTCGAAGAAGACGATTTCGTCCAGCGTATCCCCGTCGATGTCCGCCATGGCGGGCGATCCGTACATGAAGCGGGCCTCGCTGCTGGCCGACTTGTAGAAGACGCCATGGGTGGTCGGGTCGTTGTCCCCGTCGATGATCTCGCTGCCGTCGTGGTGGAATCCGAACAGAACGCCCCGGTAAGGCTCGGATCCGCTTCCACTCGACGTGAAGAGTTCGAGATCGCCGTCCCCGTCCACATCACCAACGGCGGGCGTGGGCCACGGGGTGTTTCCGATGACCTGCGGCCAACCGTCTTCGACCGCTCCGGTGGCGTCCAGCACGTACAGGTGGGCGTAATCGGTCGTCTGCCAGGCGCTGAACACAATCTCGGCGACGGTGTCCTCGTCCAGATCGAAGACAGCCGGCGAGTTCCAGAACTTGCTGATGCCGGACTCGATGGTCGAGAAGATGCCGTCCGTGAATGGATCGTTGTCACCGTCGACGAAGTCTCCGCCGTCCGCACGAAACACCAAGGGATAGTTCCAGCCGAGTACAATCTCCAAAACGGGGTCTTCATCGAGATTGGCGAAGGTCGGAGAGCCCCGGCTGTTGCCGCCGAGCGGTAGTCCGACCGGCCAGCCTTCGAGATTGGCGGGCGAAGTCGTGGCGGAGATCCAGGTTGAGAGATCGCTCGCGTTGCCCGATGAGTCGATGCTCGCCGCGCGGTAGAAGAATTCGGTGAGCGGCGACAGGCCTTCGTCGGCATAGAAGCTTCCGGCCTCGATGATCCTGGGCGTGATCTCGGTATAGACGCCGTCCCACGTGTCGGATCTGTAGACACGGTAACCGCGAAGGTCCGGATCGGTGATTTGGGTCCAGCTCAGCGCGATCGATGTCGTGCCTGGCGCGGCGGCGAGCGTATCCAACGGAGTCGGCGGGATGAGGTCGAGCCGACGCGTGAGCAACGTCGGACTGATGTCATCCGAGACCGTGAAGTCGATGGCGAGTTCCTCGGCCCCACCGCCCAGCGACAGCACGCTCAGCATCCCCCCCTGGATCTCGGCGCCCGAGGCGACGTCGCCGAACTCGATCGTGTCCTGTAGAAACATGAAACCGGAGCTTTCCGTGGTGCCGACACCCACGACGTCCGGCGAAAAGCCTTCCCCCCAGTTGCCGACGGTAATGGTTACGTCGGCGGTCTCGCCGGCCTCGAGGACAGAGTCGCCGTCATCGCCGCCGATGGTCCAGTCGAGGCGTGTCAGATCCAGTATGCGTTGGTAGAAGTTGGACGGCCAGGGTTCGAACCAGGTCCCTTGGTCGGATCGAAGCTCGACGGTCGCGTCGGCCGTGACATGCCGGAGCGTGTCGGGGAGATTCGCGTCGACCGAGAACGAGAAAGCCGTGGGCAATACTCCGGATCCGCCCGGCGGGATATCTCCCGCCGTGACCGTGCTGTCGCTCACCGTGAGAAACGGACTGTTGGCGTGGAAGACAGCCTCAACGCCGGTAGCCGTCACCGAGCCGTCGTTTCGCAGCGTCAGCTCGATGACGATCGACTCGCCCGCGTCCGGCCGATTGTCAGCGTTGCCGCTTCCGCCCGGTCCCGTGCCGTCGTGACTGACCCAGGCGTCGACCCTGAGCGCGGCGGTCGTGGGCGAAAGAACCTCCGCCGTTTCGACGGTCGGCACATAGCTGTTGGAAGTTGCGGTGATGCGGAACGTACCTTCCGAGTCGGGGAGGAAGTCGATGGTGGCTACCCCCGATGCGTTGGTGAATCCGACACCGTAGCCGTCTTCCTTCCACAGACAGACCCTCGCGTCTTCCACCGGCGCGCCGTCGTCGGTGATCGTGACGGCGAGCGATCCGTCCCCGAGCACCATCGTGGGGGGAGCGCTGATCTCCAAGGTATCCGGATGGTCCCGCCAGATCTCCATGCTCGGGTCGCCGATGATGGTGAGTGAGGTCATCGTCCAGCGGTAGACGTTGTCGTCACTCATCGCCGTCGGCACGTGGGGGAGGTAGGCCGCGCGTTGCGCGTCGGCGAGCGCCGTCACGTCATCCACGAATAGACTACTGAAGAAGCCGGTCTTGAACCTCGTGGAATTGAGCGGATAGTCGAGGTCCGTCGCCGCAACACTGGCGATGGCGCCGCCGTTGGGGTTGCCCAGGAAATGCTCGACGATGCAATCGTAGAGCAGTGCGCCCGAGCTGCAGTTGATCGCGTATAGAAGCGAGTACGCGTTCGTGTTCATGAAGGCGTCGACATCTTGGTTGATCAACCGATCGTCCCCGACGGACATGTTCGTTCGGTATCCGTGGCCGACGTGATCGACGATGCCGTATCCTTCGTTGAGGCGCACGACGACACTGTCTTTGATTTCCGGCTCGGCGTCCGGGTAGTCCGGGTTCTCGCTGTACTGGTAGAGCCTCGTCGATTCGAAACCCGGTGGAATGAAGACGAGCGTGCTTTCACAGAAGTCCGCGCCGTCCTGAACGATGGATCCCGGATCGTCGCCGGGCGTCCAATCGTCCGGAAACAGGACTTCGCCCAGGCTGAGAATCTTCGTCTGGTAGTCGTTTCGGAAGTTGGCCGGGTCGTTTCCGGTGTAGCTCTTCCATTTCGTCACGAACGTGGTCGCCTCGGCGAGCGAGCTACACGGCACCCGGGAAACCGAAACCTCTTGGTAGAGATCGGCGTGGTCGCCTTCCCATCCGAGGTCCACGTAGGGGGCTTCTCCGACGTCGCTGTCACCGTCGGCGTTCCAGTTTCCATCGAGACACGCGTAGTAGAGATCCGTGAGGATGTCGAGCCCGACGAATGGGTTGACCTGAAAGCGGCTCAGCACCAATCGGACCGGAACGCGGTCGGTATCCCCGCCGATCAGGACGTAGCGGAGGCCCTGGTAGAGATAGAGATCCCTGATGTAGCTGCGGATCCTGGCCTGCATGTCGATGCCGTCGTAGTTCGAAAGGATCCATTCGACCGTGGTGACCTTCGCCGGGATCCCCTCTTTCGTTCTGATGTCGGCCAGCTCTTCGAACGGTGTCGTGAAGTCCTCAGACGTTATGATGACGAGTTCGGTGGTTTCCGGGCTCATCTCCGGTGGAATGTCGAGCGGCCGGGAGTCGTCGGGGAAGCAGAGCACCCGCGATGGTGCATCCAGCAATCCGCGAATCGTCTTCGCGTCCGCGCGCTCGGTGCGGGGATGAACGACTCGCCGTCGCGCGGCGACGGTTTCGTTTGGCCCGGTCTCCAACTCGAGGTTGAACTCACTGAGATACAGGAGCGCGTCGTCATCAGCTCTGAACGGGCAGATCGCGACGTGAGCGATTCGACTCCCCAGAAGATCGCCTTCCGGCAGCACCCATAGCGCATATCCCTCGTCGACGATGTCCGGCGGTCCGAAATCGACATCCGCCTCCGGGAACGCGTATCCGTTCGACGCACGAGGCTGCCGCTCTTCGTTCAGAACGACCAGCCGCGCGGATGTGACGCGTGCGTCTCCGGGGATCTCGATGCGAGCGATCCGACACGGCCACGGCAGCTGGGGCGTAAGGACGCCGTGAGAGACACGAAGAGTCGGCCCGCCGGGCGTCATGACCTCCCGGAGATCGGAGCCTGATGCCCAGGAAAACGTGTAGGTTTCGGCGGACGCATCACCGCCGACGATTCCGGTCGCGATCAAGAGCACGACGAGAGTACGGTTGAGTTTCATGTGAAATCCTGTCGGGGGATATAGCGTGTCCTCGTGGAAAGGCCATACATTCCTAGGATGCAGTGTTGCTTGCACTCTGATTCTACAATACAGTCGCGACCGGTCTCAAGCGGCCGTCGACGTTGACATCGCTTTCATGGACCGCCGGAGATGATGATACGACTTCTTGTGGTCGGATTGTGGCTCAGTTCGGCCATTGCCACCCCCCAGCATACGTTTTCTACACCGTTCACCGTGTCCGAGATCCAAGTGCATCGGATGGATGTCTTTGAGCCGGACCGACTCGGAATCCTCGGTCCGCTGGGCGAAATCGGCAATGCCATCCATACAACGACCCGCGAAGGTGTCATCCGTGATTTCCTGCTGTTCGAGACCGGCGACACAATCAGGGCTGAAGTGATCGCGGAGTCGGAAAGGGTGCTCAGGGAGAGCGGTCTGTTCGAGTCGGCGGAGATCAGCGTGGATCGGACCGAGGACGGTGCGGTCGTTTCGGTGACCACGCGCGACATCTGGTCCACCCACGCGATCTTCGACTTCGGAACGACCGGCGGGAACAATCGGGTCAGTCTCGGCCTCGCCGAGTCCAACCTGTTCGGCACCGGCAACTTCATCAGCGGCACGCACAGTTGGTCGGACGAGCGAAACACACTCCAATTCTCGTTGCTGAAGCGACGGTTCTTCGGTCGTCGCGCACATGCCTCCGCCCGGTACTCAGAGAGTGAGGACGGCATCTCGCGAAACGCGCAGCTCTCGCAGCCGTTCTTCTCGACTCGCGCGTCCTGGAGCGGGCGGATCTTCGCGGCGGCGTATCGCGGCCGCGTATGGCTGTATCAGGATGGGGAGAAGTCCGGTAGCTATGGACTTTCCAGCGATCACGTGCTGTCGGACGCTTCTTTGTACATGGGCAATAGCGCCCGTTGGCGTATCGGTCTCGGGTTCTTTCTCAGAGATCAGATATCCACTCCGCTCACTGGAGATGTCCTCGAACTCGGGCCGCTCCGGAGCGATCGGCGACGGCAGATCACGCTCACCGTCGGGCGGCTGACGCGCCGGTTCATACACCTGCGAAACATCGACCATTACGGAGTCGTGGAAGATCTCGCGATGGGGACCAATGTGTCGGTCGCCGTCGGGGCGGAGCTGGAAGCACTGGGCTCCACCGCGAACCGTCCGACAATGACATTCGACGCGCGAAGCTCCAACCGTTGGGGACGCCACGAGTACACGTCACTGGGCGTCGCCGCGACATCGTACTGGCGGAACTCCAGCCAGATGGAACGAGAGCTGGACGTTCGCGTACGGGCATTCAGCACACGCTTGGCGAATCACACGCCGGCCGCTCATTTTCTCCTCCGACGCCGCCTGGGGTTCCCCGAGGAGTCGTTCTTCAGCCTCGGCGCGGAGAACGGTCTCCGCGGGTATCCGTTCAGGGCGTATCGAGGGAAGACGCTCCTTCTCGCGAACCTAGAGGACAGGGTGGCGCCGCTCGTATCGGTGCTCTTTTTCCGGATCGGTTTCGCGCTGTTCATGGATGCGGGTTACGCCTGGGACGAGGGCGAGCCCCTTCATCTCGGAGACATGCGGACCGATGCCGGCGTCGGAATACGGATCGGCAACCCCAAGTCCGCCACGAACGTGATGCGTCTGGATGTCGCCCGCGGGCTCGGTCCCGATGGGGGCTGGCAGATCTCGCTCCTGACCGGGAATCTGTTTAGTCTGATGAGTCGCCTGGACTACGAGCCGCTGGTTCCGCAACGCGGCGCACGGCTTCCTAATTAGTTCTGCGGACGGAATGCCCGCGGAGGAGGACACGGATGAGGTCAATTGTTCTTGGTGCGACGGGAATGATCGGTGCCCACGTCGCGCGGTCCATCCTGAAAGACGAAGGCGAACTGCGGGTGACCCGGAGAGCGTCCAGCAAGACCGACAACCTCGAGAATCTCGATGCCGAGGTCGTCGAAGCGGATCTCCTCGATGGATCCTCGCTCGTCAGAGCGCTCGAGGGATGCGACCGTGTCTACCAGTGTGCCGCCTACTATCCGGTCAAGTCGTTCGGCGACGGTGACGACATCCACAAGGCGCTGACGGGGACGCGCAATCTGATCGACGCCGCTCGGGAGACAGGGGCGAGTCGCGTCGTGTTCGTCAGCACGCTCACCACAATCGGTCACCCGCCGGGGCGCAGTCGTCCCGCGCGAGAAGATGACGCGTACAATCTCGACTATCGGTCGCCTTACTTCGAGATCAAGAAGGCGATGGAGGACACGTTTCTGGAGGCGTGTTCACGGGGTCTCCCCGGCGTTGCCGTGAATCCCACGCTCTGTCTCGGGGAGTATGATATCGCGCCGACGACAGGCAAGCTGGTGCTCGCGGTCGCTGGGGGCGAGATGCCGTTTTATGTCGAGCGCCCGGTGAACGTCATCTACACGGGTGACGTGGGAGACCTCTGTGTGGTGGCGGCCAAGGACGGGCGACGTGGAGAGCGATACATCCTAGGCGGTGTGAACACAACGACCGGGGAGCTTATTCGCGAGGTCGCGCGCGCCGCCGACGTGGAATTCTCCTCCCGCCCGGTACCACTCTGGACCGCGAAGGTGACGAGTCTCTTCAGCGAATTGGCCTCCGCCATATCGGGAGGGCTCCCGCGCTATCCGTACAAGGCGCTGGAGATGCTTGACTACAGCCAGCACTTCGACGTCGGCAAGGCCACCGCCGATCTGGGCGTGGCGTCCACCTCGGTCGAGGAGGCCGCCCGCCGGACGGTCGAGGACTACCGCCAGCGAGGCTGGATCACCCGCTGAGCCGACCGGCTCGTTGCGTTGGCCGCTCCTCGGGCGCGGCCCGGTGAAATGAGTGCCGACCGGGAGCAATGCGGCTACACTGATCGGCAACAACGTGCCCCAGAGTGATAGCGGACGAGGAGGTTCCACATGTTTGAAGGGCTATACGTCGCCCTGGTCACTCCGTTTCAGGTGGACGGGAGCCTGAACGAAGAGATGCTTCGGAAGCTCGTCGCGATGCACGTCGAAAACGGCACCGACGGTCTGGTTCCGTGTGGAACGACGGGTGAAAACCCGACGTTCTCTTTTGAGGAGCACTGCCGCGTCATTGAGATCGTGATCGACGAAGCGAAGGGAAGACTCAAGGTTCTCGCGGGTGCCGGCAGCAATTCGACGGACAAGGCGATTCGCCTCGGGCGCCGCGCGGCTGAGCTCGGGGCGGACGGACTGCTGGTCATCACGCCGTACTACAACAAGCCTCAGCAAGACGGTCTCGTCGCGCACTTCGAGGCCGTGGCCGCGTACTGCGGCGCACCCATTGTGGCCTATAACGTACCGGGCAGGACCGGCGTCAATCTCATCCCCGAAACGGTCGAGCGACTCTGCGACATCCGCGAGGTCGTCGGCGTCAAGGAAGCGAGCGGGGACATCAACCAGGTGTCCGAGATCATCCGGCGATGCGGCGATCGGATGATCGTCTTGTCGGGCGACGATCCCATGACCTTTCCGATCATGGCCATCGGGGGCAGGGGCGTCGTTTCCGTGGCCGGAAACGTTGTCCCGGATCAAGTGAAGGCGCTCGTGCATGCGGCGCTCAAGGGAGATTGGGAAGCGGCGCGCGAGTGGCACTACAAGCTGTTCGAACTCTGTCAGGCACTCTTCGTCGAGACGAATCCGGTACCGACGAAGTATGTGCTCAATCGTCTCGGGATCGATGTGGGTGCTGTTCGTCCGCCGCTGGCGCGTTTGCGGAGCGGTAGCGCGAGGCGTCTCGACGCAATCTTGAAAGCATACGGCCTCACGGAAGTTGGCGCGGAGTAATAACGCCGGAGGGAGGCGAGCCGTGATCAGAGTGGCGGTAATCGGCGCGCTCGGTCGGATGGGCGGCGAAGTTGCGCGGATGGTGGTCGAGCAGCCCGACATGGAACTCGCGGCGGCGATCGAGGGCCCCGACCATCCCGGCCTCGGGGCGACTGTCGGCGGTGTGACCGTCACAACGGATGAGGGCGACGTCGCGATCGATGTCATGGTCGACTTTGCGGTCCCCGATGTGTCGGTCGACACGGCCAGACGCGCGGTCAAGCGATCGTCTCCGGTCGTTATCGGGACAACGGGGTTCAGTGACGCGCAGATTGACGAGCTACGTTCCCTGGCGACGGAGATTCCATTGGTGCTCGCCCCGAACATGTCGGTGGGGATCAATCTCCTCTATGGACTCGTGCGTGAGGCGACCGCGAAGCTCAAGGGATACGACGTTGAGATCGTCGAGATGCATCATCGTGCGAAGCGCGACGCCCCGAGCGGCACCGCGCGTCGCCTTGCGGGGATCATCGAGGACGTAAGAGGCGAAGTCGAATGGCGACATGGTCGCGAGGGGATCGTCGGCGCTCGTCGGCAGGACGAGGTCGGCATCCACGCGATACGCGGGGGAGACGTCACCGGCGAGCATCATGTTATCTACGCCGGTGAGGGGGAGCGCATCGAGCTCGTGCACCGCGCGGGCAGCCGTCGCGCCTTTGCGTCCGGCACCCTCGCGGCGATCCGATTCGTCCGGAACCGCCCCCCCGGCCTCTATGACATGCAGGATGTCCTGGGGACGTGAACGAAGCGAGGGTTTGTCCCTCAGTTGCTTCTTTTCTTCGAGTCCAAGTGATTCCCTACGGACTGAATAGACGGCGAACTTGTTTTTCCTTCTCTGAGTTGCGTGATTCCGTCTCTTGTTGAGCTGAATGGGGGTCTGTCCAGCGTCGTTGGCAGGAGCGCAGCGGGCGAGGCGCGAGACAGACCCCCGTTCAACTCGCGATACCGCGATCGACGGACGTCGCGTCGAAGAACATGCACGACGCACGAAAGCCGCCGAAGGTCCTCGGGGCATCCATCGACGGCTTTCAGCTTGCGTGACGCTCACCACGTGGCGAACGAACGTTCTACGCTACTTGTGAAATCTCGACGGGGAGTCCTCTCCGAATTCCTGATCCGGATGAAGCGCCTTCGCTCGCGCGAGCAGCACGTCCTCCTTCTCCTCATTGTTGGGATCAGGTAGGCAACAGTCCACCGGGCAGACAGCGTTACACTGCTCTTCGTCGGCGAAACCGACGCACTCGGTGCACAGAGCCGCATCAATCAGGTAGATTTCTTCCCCTTCTGTGATCGCATTGTTCGGGCACTCCGGCTCGCACGCTCCACAGTTGATGCATTCATCGGTGACATACGTGGCCATCTCCTCCGCCTCCCTTCCAGAAGCTGCTTCCATGGAAACATGCTTCAACCAAACCGTGACCAACGAGCTTAGCCCAGCCGGTAAGCTTCGGAGAATCCTAGCACTCACACTTTTCTATCGACAAGAAAAACCACTGTTCGATTTGGAAAGGGCGGGGCAAAGAACGAGCCCCCGCTCCCTGACCGCCTGCCCAGACCCCGGACACGTTCAATGCGGTCGCTTTTGTGAGATCGGGGGCTCAATGGGATGTCCAGATCCCTCATGCCACCATCGTCTGCCGGGGTGTGTTACCCCGCCAAAGGGTGGGAAGTTCCAGACACGATGGTCGTCATGAGACGTTCATCGTTTGCGCGAGGAGGGAGCACGTCGGCGGGTGAGAAAGGGGCCTACTCCTTCGGGGCTTCGGAAGTCTCCTCAGGAGTATCGGGAGCACGGAAGTTGTACGCCACACCATCATCGCATACGTGCCGAATGGCCTCGGTCGTCACGCGTTCCTTGGGTTGGACGTTGCGGTTTCGGTAAAACTCATTGAGGCGCCGGGCCTCTTTCGCCGCGATCATGATCAATTCGTACAAGTTGCTACATGACTTCGAGTTGAGGTCACTCTCCTCAGGCATCCCAGCTCCTCCAGCCCCAGGGGGCATCATCTGCGTCGAGGCGTGTGGATTCTATATCCAAGCGCGGTCGCATGGCAAGGGGCCACGGACTTGTCACCGGTGTATCGAGTTGAGGCAGTCGGGGCTACATTGTTTCGATTTGAAACAACCTCTAAGTGGCTGCCAGACGGCCCGATCGGGGCAACATCACATGGCCAAAGGAATTAGCCGTTGACAGATGACGGCGATTCTTGGCATCGTCGTTGCTCTGTCTGAGGGTGCCAGCCTGTTTGGCCCGTTCCCGGCGGGATGCTGCCCACTGAGATGAGGAGACGCAAGGATGCCGACATACGACTACGCCTGCAAATCGTGCGGCTATGACTTCGAGCTCTTCCAGGGGATGCTGGAGAAGAAGCTTACGGTGTGCCCGAAGTGTGGTGGCCAGTTGCAGCGCCTCGTCGGCGCGGGGGCAGGGATCATCTTCAAGGGAAGCGGCTTCTACCAGACGGACTATCGCAGCAAAGACTACGTGCGGCGCGCCAAGGAAGAGAAGAAGAGCAGCACCACGCCGGCCAAGGCCAAGGCCAAGGCGAAGGGGAAGAAGGCAACCGCGAAGGCCGAGTAGTCGCACGACCGGTCTAATCAGGTTTCTTCCGCACGCGGCCCACGGTTAGGTTTCGCCCTCAACCTCCGGTAGCTCGTCGAAGTCCTCTTCGTCTCCGCCGATGTCGTCGTCACGACCAGCGTTCAGCGCCAAAGTCGAGAGCGCCGTCATGTCTCCCTCCAAGGCGGTGCGATCCGCCCCCTAACGCCTATTCACTGCTCGGCCCGGTCACCCTTACATGTCCCCTTCCCGGTCGAGTGCATCGTCCGTGGTGAACCGGTATGATGAAACGGACCCGGAGGTTCGTGCGTCTTATTAGTGTTGAGTTCGATGTGCCCGAACGCCCTGATTCCGTGCTCTCGATCGAAAGTCGGCGGGATCTAATCATAGCGCCCATTGGGGTGTCAACGAGGAAGGCCGGGGCTCACGACTGGTCTTGTGTCGGCTAATGTTTTGCTATTTAATGGGATGCGACCGCGGATGCCATTCCGCGGCGCGGTCGCCGAGGAATAGAAGGTGGACGAGTAGCGAATGAACTACGGTCTTGCACTTGCGACCTTTCACCTGGCCGCGGGCGGGCTGATTCTCATCCTCGGGTTGGCGCTTCTCAGAGAAAACCCACGCCATCGGCTCAATCGAATCGTCGCGCTCATGCTGTTTCTCGCGGGCCTGGGGACGACGCTGGGCTCGTCTAGCTTTCTATTGCCCCATATCAACCCCAAAGCCGGCCAGCAGGGCAATCTGCTTACGGAGTTCAGCTATCTGTGGGAGTTCTTCTTCCCGACGCTGCTCCTTTTCATGCTCTCGTTTCCGACCAAGCATCCCGTGCTCAAACGCCTCCCGTTTCTTTCCGTGCTCCTCTTCATCCCGCACTTCGTCCATTTGCTTCTCGTGACGGCCCACGCGCTTTTGGGCGACACGTTCGGCTTTCCCACGCAACCCGGCTCGTCGATCGTCTGGACAATCCCACGGCTCTTCATCCAGGCCCTCTACGGCTTCCATCGCGCGCTCTTCTCGCTGGTCAACCTCGCCTATATCGTCGCGAGCCTGTTCCTTGTTCGCGACGCACTCGCCAGAACGAGTCGCGCGCAGCTTCAGAGTCAGATCCGCACGATCGGCTGGGGGATGGGGATCTGTGTTCTGCTCTACGTCGTAAGCACGCCGTTCATGAATCTGATCGCGCCCGCGGCCCCAGCGGTTCTCAGGCAAACGCTACTGCTCCTCGCGCTGGTCGTCGGCTGCGGTTCGATCGCCGTGGCCATGGTGCGCCACCGATTCCTCGAGGTTTCGCTCATCGTGCGACGGGCGATCCTCTACGCAACGAGCACGGCCATTATCGTGGGGCTCTATCTCACCGTCGTTCTCGAGGTCGACCAGCTGCTCCGCCGGGTCACGGGATTCGACACGCCGGTGTTCCAAGGTGTCTTCCTGGTCGTTTCGCTCATTCTGTACCAGCCCATGCTGTCCAAGATGGAGGAGATGCTGGAGGGACTTCTGCTCAAGGATCCGACCGATCATCGGACGGCGCTCAAGCAACTCAGCGAGAGCATCGTCACGAAGCTCGACCTGGCCGATCTCGCCAAGATGGTCGTGACCTCGATATCGTCCTGCTTGCTTACCAACCAGGTGGCTTTCATCCATTGCGCGAGAGGCGACGATCGCCCCAACCTCCTGGGCTGCGCGGGGCTCGGTGTGACCGAAGCCGAGTTCGTCGAGGAAATCCCCCCGTTGCAGGAGCTGCAGGAGATGGAGCATCTTCATCCGTGCCGGTTGGAGAGCGGTCGTTACCATGTCATGCCCCTCAAGCACGAAGACGTGCTTCTGGGCGCGCTCTTCTTCGGACCCAAAATCACCGGCAGGTCCTATTCGGGCGAGGATCGGTCGCTTCTTGCGTCGATGGCGAACCAGGTGAGCATGGCGCTCAAGAACGCGGAGCTTCACAACGAAGCCATGAAGCGCGCGCAGACCGAACGGGACCTCGAGACCGCACGCCGCATTCAGCGATCGTTCCTTCCGACCAGCTTCCCCGCGCCGTCCGGTGCCGACATCTACGGTCACAACGTGCCGAGCCGTGAGGTTGGCGGGGACTACTATGACGTTCTCGATCAGGGTGAGAACGGTTTGATTCTCGCGGTAGCCGACGTTTCCGGAAAAGGCGTTCCGGGAGCGCTTCTCGCCTCCATGCTTCAGGCTTCCCTGCGGACACAGGTCGCGACGGAGACACGTGTCGGGAAGATCATGGCGACACTCAACCGCTTGGTCTGCGACAGCACGACCGATGATCAGTTCGCGACGTTCTTCCTCGCCCACATCGATTTCACGTCGATGCGGGTGACCTATGCGAACGCCGGTCACAACTTCCCCATCCTCCTTCGGCGAAACGGTGCCGCGGCGTTTCTCGAACACAGCGACCTTCTGCTGGGTTTCGTTCCCTCGGTCGAATACAAAGAGGTGGCGACCGACTTGCTCCCGGGCGACAACCTCGTGCTCTTCACCGATGGGATCAGCGAGGCCAAGGTGAATGACACGACGGCTGACGCTGACGGTCTTCTCGGTGAAGACGGTTTGGTGGAGTTGTTGCAGAAGCTCCGCCATCGCCCGACCGCCGAGGATCTCGTCGTTGGAGTCCAGAGCGAGCTTGACTCGATCGTGCGGCGGGATGACGAGGCCGATGACATGACGCTTCTCGTCATGCGGGTCTCGTCCGAGGGCGCCGTGGCGCTCTCAGGGCGGCCTGACTAGGACGTCACTCTCGTCGATTCCCTGTTTTGCCTGTGACCGACCCGGCGATACGTACGGTGAGGAGACCCCTCCGGGCCTTCGGGGCCTGTTTTCGCCAAAGAACCGAAACGATCCGTCCGACTGTTTCATTCGAAAGGACGATGCGGCGAACCAAGGAGGGGACGCATGGCGAACAGCGTGCTCATCATCGACGATCTCGGTTTCTATCGTAATCGCGTACGGAATCTCCTCCGGCGGCTGGGATACGTAGTCTACGAGGCCGACTGCGGCGAAGAGGGGTGCAAGCTCGCCCAACGTGTCCAACCCGACGTGGTTCTTCTCGATCAGGTCATGCCCGGATGCGACGGATCGGAAACGCTCGGCCACCTTCAGGAGGCGGGTTTCGTTGGCCGGGTCATTGTTCTTTCGCCAAGGCCGGAATCGGCCGACGCCCAGTCTCTTCTGGACGCCGGCGCCCACAGCGTGCTTCCCAAGGCCGCCTCGGCGGGCAGGTTGGAGAAGGAACTCCGACGCTTCTTCGAGGCCGCTGCCGCATAGCGATCATCGTGCATCCATCCGATTCTTGCGGAACCTCATCATTTGGCCCACCTTTAACCTAGAAGGTCAGTCGGTGTGGTCTATCCGATCTCGCCACACTCTCGAGGGATTCCGACCGTCGGAGGACTGAAGTCGATGATCTGCCCAATCCGTTGCGCCGGGTGGCGGCTACGCCGAATCTGTTTTGCTTTGACGCTCACCGCGTTCCTTGCGGCCGCGGGGTCGCCGGTGCCCGGTCATGCGACCGCTATTCACTTCACCCTGGATGCGCGTGATCCCGAAGGCGGCAAGGTCGCCGTCTCGTTCGAGGTGTCGGAGTATCCGTTCGACACCGTGAGGATGGAACTCGGCGGCGGCCGGGATGAGTTCAAGGGCGCGGCTGGATCCATCAGCAACGTGACGATGCGGGCCGGGGATGGCGCGATCTCACACGGGGCGGATGATGACGGCCGGCTCTACCTGAGCGGGATCGACGGGGGCTTCACGGGGAGCTACGAGATCGCGCCGGAGCAACTCACCGAAGCGATCGGTGTCGGACCGACCATGCCCGTCTTCTCATCCGAACGGATGGTCCTTCCGCTCGCGTCGATCGTTGCGTTGCCGGAAGAAGTGGACACCCGAGGTCTTGCGGTAACGACTATCAGCATCGACTTCGTCCTGCCGGACGGCTGGCCACTTCTGGCCCCGTGGAAATCCTACGGTGGGCGGGTTTCACTCCACGATGAACCGCTCAAGGAGTTTCGGTCCGCATTCATCGTATCGGGAGACGTCGAGGTCGTTGATGAACTCCAGATGCGTCCCCCGATTCTCTTGATGGCCCAGGGCGGGAGCCTCGAGACCGTTCGGCTGTTCAAGAAGCGCATCCGGAGCTTGAACGACTACGTGTCGCGAGTTTTCGCCGACCTCGGGAAAGAGCCGTTGTGCGTTTTGATCGAGATGGGGGAGTACGAGCCGGTGGTGCACGGATCGGGCCGCTACTTCCGCATCCAGTGTCCCGAAGCGATGATTGCATCCTCGGGCGAGAGGCTCCGGTTGGGAACGGGCGGACGACGATTCTATCGCACGCTCGCGCGTCGTCTGTTCCATCGCTGGCTGGGTTTCGCGGGTCGCCTGGAACCGATCGGCAAAGAGCTCAACTGGTTCACGCTGGGGGCCGCCGACTATCTTGGGGAGATCGCCCTCGCCCAGGGCGGCATGACGCTTCCGGAGGCTCCGCTCCGATTCCTCGCCGAGGTGGCCCGGACCTACCGCGACCTGCCGGATCGCGCGGTTGCCGTGAACCTGACCCCGGAACGGTTCGACACCGATCCCGTGTTTCGAACCGCCGTGCGGGTGAAGGGCACGCTCGCCTGTTTCGCCCTCGAGTCGGAGCTTTTGCAGCTCACGCCGGAGTCACGAAGGCTCAGCAACATCATTCGCGGGATCTACTATCATGCGTTTCTGCACAGCCAGGGCAACGCCATGCTGTTCAGCGAAGTCGACCTGGCCAGAGAGGTCGGTGAGCTCATCAAGCCGCTCGGCGATCTCGTGCTGAGCCGGATGCTTGACTCGGATCTCTTCCCGGTGTTGCCGACGTATGCGGACTCCGTGGGGATCGAGTGGCGGGAAGCCGACGACGGAACGATCACGCTTATGCTTCGGCGGGAGGGTGGAGAGCTCTATCGAACGGTTCTGCAGGGGACCCCGTCCGGACGTTCCACCGACGGCTAGTCTGCTCGATAGATCGTGAATCCCCAGAGCTCGGGGTGATCCGGACGGACCTCGTTCCAGTACTCGAACGAGTGGGAGTTGTCCGTCTTGAAGTGCACACGATAGCGACCGGGTGAGAGCGAGATGATGGTGTCGACGATCCGGTTCTTCTCGCCGCCTCCCGCGTGGCGGGTCTTGTCGAAGTTCATCTTCCAGATGGTGTGGCCGGTTTCTTCGTCCTCGATCCAGCCGTAATCGTACATGTGCCCGCGAATGCCCTCCCCGATGGCCAGGAGCCTCAGTCGGACGGGCTTGTTGAGTTTGAAGGTCTGTTTGCGATGGACGTCATCGCCCGTGGGGGCCAGAGAGATGATCGCGGGGTCGGCATCCTTGACTTCCAGGCTCGTCACGCTGCTAGGATCGATATCAGTTTCCGAGGCGCTCACGCAGATCCCCCATGCCGCCGGGTTGAGCGGAGGAGGGGCGTTCCACCGGCCGTAGGCGTGTGTATCGTCGGTGACGTAGCTGAGCATATACGTGCCCGCCGGGAGGACCGTCTCGAAGTCCGCCGTTCGATTCTTCGGGTGTCCGCCGGCGTGCCCTCCTTCGCCCGCGTCCTCCATCGACCAGATCATCTCCTTCGCCGGCATCTTCTCGAGCCATCCCCAATCCCAGAAGCAGTTGCCGTTCCAGCTCGCGAACTCACCCACGCCGTGGATCACGACGGCGGTGGGGCGGGACAGCTCGAATGCCTTGCGTACGAAAGCGCGGTCGGGGACGCGGTCTATGCGGGCGATCACACGCGCCTCGCGCGGGTCCTTGATGATCTCGACGGCGCCGCGGTCACTCTCCCGAATCGGCGTGATCATGACTCCCCAACGTTCGGGATCGAGAGGCGGAGCGGAATTCCAGAAGTTGACGGCGTGGCTGTCGTCGGTCACGGCGGTCACAATGTAATCGCCTGTATCGAGCTCGACAGTCTCTCTGAACTCGTGGTTCTTGTCATCACCGCCCGCGGGCTTGGACTTGTCCGGGTCGATCTTCCAAACCAGGCGTCGAGAGCCGGCCTCTTCGATCCAGCTATGATCCGCGTACTCGGGGCCGATCAGCCCGTGCTCCGCCATGCCCGCGATCTCCATCCGCACCGGCCGTTTCACGCGGAAGGCGGTCTTCTCGTAGCTGTTGTCGCTGAGCGGAGCGAGTCTGATGAACGCGTCGGGCTTGAAGGAACCGTCATAGGGAAGAATGTTGTCCTCTTCGAAATCCGGCGAGACGACCTCGATCGTGTAGCGCCAGCGGCGGGGCGACCCGAGGTCATCCCACTTGCTGTAGAAGAGAGTCTTGGCCGTACGGATCTCGCCGATCCTTCCGAGCCCCGGAATCCGGATCTCCTTGGATTTGGCGTAGCGGCGCCCGAGCGCGGAGAAGTGGGCGATGTAGCGACCCGCCGGAAGATCGAGGGTGCCGTCGAAGACGCGATTGTCGTCGCGGCCGAGTGGTTCGGTGTTCTCGATCGTCTGCAGCCAGATCGGCTCGCGAGTCTCGCCGTCAAGGAGCCAGCCGTAGCTCAGGAGCTCCGTCTCACCCTCCAGTCCCGCGCCGACGACGCGCAGATGGACGGTGGCCGATTGGGTGATCTCGAATCCCTGGGAGTAGAGCTCCGGACCGCTAATTCCCCTTAGATCCCAGATGACGGGGTTGAGTTGAGCGGCCGATTCGGACGCGGTCAGTCCGAGGAGGGTCAGACCCAGCAATCCGGCCCGGAGCCCTGCGGGCTTCATCGAGTTAGCCTTTCATTTCCGGGGACGCTTGACATCGTGAATGGACGTGATTTCGGGACGTCCGGTTTCACGAACTGCTTGTTTCCTGGGCACCTAGGGTTCCTACGACCCGAACGGGATTCGGGACCGCATGGCTCGAGGTCCGATACCCTTGTTATCAGAAGTCCACCGGCGTCCCCAGGTTCCGGAGCGTCTCACGCTCTCTCCGGATGAACTCGAGGACATGCGCCAGGAGCAGGCTGACCATGACGCTGAGAACGAAAGCCGACAAGACGATCAGTTTCCGCTTCGGCCACGCCCGAATCTCCGGCGCCACTGCCGCGTCAAGGACTTGGAACACCGGTAGATCGCGGTGTTCCTCGATGCGGGCTCGTTCGAGTTCGGCGATCAGCAGCAGATAGATCTCTTCCTGGACCTTGACGTCTCGATAGAGACGGAGGGCCTCCATGCCGATCAGCGGGAGGTCGCCGATCTCCTGCTCGAGCGCCTGAAGCTCCAGAAGTCGCGCCTCATACGGTGGGCTCGATGTGTCCATGAAGCGGGAGATGGCCTCGAGCTCCACCTGGAGCGCGAACTTCCGGGCGATCAACGCGGCCCCCGCGTTGGCCATCGCCTCGTCCTCCGGCGAGATCGTTATCGAGTGCTCCTCCTGGTATGCCCGGAGCGCATCCTCAGCGCCTTCCAGAGTCTGGACGGCCTCGGTGAGCCGTCCCTCGACGAAGGCGCGGGTCAGCCGCGAGCGGCTAATGCGGGCGTTGAGGTTGTATTCGTTCAGCTCCTCGATGAGCCGGTTCAGCACTTTCGCTGCAAGCTCGGCGTCGCGGTCACGGAAGCGGACGTGAAGCATGCCCTCATCGGACACGCTGGCCGACAAGCGATCCTCGAAAGCGATCAGCGCGGCGTCAAGGTGGTCCGCCTTGAAGACGTCGATCAGGCCGAACTCCTCGATGATGGGTTCCTGCAGCCGCCTGCTGTGCAGGAATGCGCCCAGCATATCGGAGCTCGTGGTGACTCCCGGGAAGTTGGCGCCCTGGAACGGAAGCTCGCGGAGAAGCTGGGTCAGCCCTCCGAACGGCGCGCTATCGTCTTCGGCGGGAAGCAATGAGGTGTGCGCCTCATAGATTTCAGGTGTTAGAAGACTGAAGAGCACGGCGGCCAAGGTGACGACGAAGACGTTGATGGCGAACATCTTCCGGTGGCGGACGATGAGCGCGAGCTCGCGCAAGAAGCCACTGGAGTGGGCGTCCCGCCTGGAGACCGGCGCTTCGTTGTTCTGTGTCATGGCCCGCCCGCGGATGGGGTCGTCGTGGGGAAAACCGGCTCGCTGATCCGCGAAAGAATAGGAATCTCGCGAACTGGGCGCAACGTCTAATTCGGGTCCTGTTGACTCATCCGTGACACGGGCGATATATTCCGTTCCGCCTTTTCATCGTCGCCACCTGACCCGGTATGGGTCGTGACCGCGCTCCTGCGGTCGGGGAGGGCCTTCTGCTCCGTTCCAACCGATTGCTCGGCGTTCTCTGCGTCTTGTTGCCGCTCGTGCTCCCGGCGTGGGTGTTGGCTCAAACCCAAACGCCCGATGGGACATCACGCACACTCCTCGGCACGGACCAGAGCAGCGGAAGCTCGGCACCTCTCGGGGGCGTGCTGCGCGGCGGTGAGTCGTACCTCGACGGCTACGGCGCTACGCCCGTCGTGGGCGGGCCGCTATCCGAAGGGCCCGTCGACGCGGATTCATACATTGTCGGCCCAGGTGATCGCTTCCATCTCGTCATCTGGGGGGCGATCGAGTATGCGTACGAGCTCGTGATCGGTCCGGAGGGGAAGCTCTTCGTACCGAATGTCGGCGTGATCGACCTCGGGCGTCGCACGCTCACCGACGCTCGAGAGACGATCCGCAACGAGGTTCTCGGGGTGTTTCGAGACGTCGAGGTCGGTGTCATGTTGACGTGGCTTCGCCGATTCAAGGTGCACGTCGTCGGAGGGGTCGAGGCGCCCGGAAGCTATCCGGCGTCTGCGGTAACGCGTGTTTCCGAAGTCCTGGACATGGCGGGAGGGCTTCTGCCCAAGGCCTCGTCGCGCCGAATCGTCTTGCGGACGGTAGGCGGTGAGCCGCATCTCGTGGACCTCGTCGCTTTCAAGACGGCCGGAGCGCTGGACGGCAATCCGTTCGTCACCGACGGCGCGGTCATCGAAGTCCCCCGGCGGGTCCATTTCGTTACGGTCTCAGGTGCCGTTGTCAGTCCCGGGTCGCATGAGCCGGTCCCCGGTGAGCGACTGAGCGATCTGATTCACGCGATCGGTGGGCTCCGGCCGAGCGCCGACACGAAGCACGTGACCCTCTCCCGCTTTGTCTCGGACAGCCAGTCGGAGGAACTCACCTTCGCGTATGTTCCGGGCGGTGGAGTGGAGGCCGATCCGGAGGTTCTGGACGGAGACCGGATCTTCATCCCGAAAATCCCCGATTGGCATCGCATCGCCTCCATCGTGTTCTCCGGCGCCGTCAAGTTTCCAGGGCTCTACACGATTCCGGACGACGGGATACCACTGAGCAGCGCCATGGAGCTGGCGGGCGGTTTCACGGAGCGCGCGAATCTCTCCCAGGCGCACATCATTCGAAGCCGCCAACCGTGGACGCCGGCGCCGGGGTCGGACGCGGCGCGCAGCCGGGGGTTCGGCCACGACTTCGCTCTGGTGCAGGCCTCGCTCGACTCAACCTATGTCATCTGCGACTTCTCCGCGCTCTTCGCCGAGGGCGACTCGACGCAGGATCTCACGCTCGTCGACGGAGATATCGTTCAGATTCCCGAGTGGCGCAACGAGGTCCGGATCCTCGGGATGGTGAGGTCTCCCGGCGCCTATGCATTTGAGACCGAGACGACGGTCGCGGACTACATTCGCCTGGCGGGTGGTTTTGACAAGGACGCCGACAAGAAGCGAACGCAGATGGCGCTGTTCGGCGGCGGTCCGCTCCGCAGCGTCAGGCGAGGCGATCCCGTCTCGCCGGGCGCCGTCGTGTGG
Organism: uncultured bacterium; assembly: GCA_964486455.1. Lineage (GTDB taxonomy): Bacteria > Eisenbacteria > RBG-16-71-46 > CAZAMP01 > CAZAMP01 > CAZAMP01. Next base: position 73,026 of record CAZAMP010000002.1, read on the forward strand.
GTCCCAGCCAAGGAACGCGTCACGTGGTGGCAGAAGACACGCGAGTTCACGGGACTCGCCGTCCAGGTCGCATCCCTCGTGGTGATCATTGATCGGCTCATTAAGAACTAGTCTACCCTCACGGGCGTGGTCCGGATTTCTGGACCGCCCGACCGTCTGGCTGGTTGCCGCGGCTCTCATCGCCCAGGCCGTCGCGCTGCTGGCGATGGAGCGATTCCCACCGGTTCTCGTGCTCTTCGTCACGCTCATCGCGGTGAGCCTGCCACTGCTCTTCTCCTCGCTCAACCGGACCCTCGCCGCCTTCGTGTTCGTCTTGATGATCGTTCAATCCGGCGCGCGTCGCTTCGAATTCAACCCGCTCGCCTATCACATGATCATCCCGATCCTCTTTGGCGCGATCGCGCTCATGCACGTTCTGGTGCGACGGCTGGACGAAGCGGACTTCACGTGGCCCGCGCCGGGGTTCGGGCTCGCTTGGATCGGTCTGAGCGTCTCATTCGTCCTTTCGGCGATGGTCGGCCTCCTGCGGGAAGTGCCGGCCGATACGTGGGTCATCGAGATCGTTGCGGGATGTCTCTACCTGGCGTTCTTCTTTGCGCTCGATGGGCTTCGCCGGCCTGAGCACTTCCGCCTGATCTTTTTCGCGCTCCTTGCCGGGATGGCGGTCGTCACCATCGAATACATGTTCGCGTCATGGACCGGAATCCGTGGCTTTGGAGCGACGGGCCGGATCGTGACGCGCCAGGGGAATCTCGTCGTGCTGGTCGGGCCGTTTCTCACGGCGCTCTATCTGGTCAGGCACCGGGGGGGATGGCTCTGGCTGACCGGTCTTCTGCCGCTCTCGCTGATCATTTTGCTGACGCAGCAGCGATCGCTGATGCTGGCGTTTCCGATCGCGCTTCTCTTTCCCGCGATCGCCGGTCTCCGCACGAAGGCCGTGCGGCTTCGGCGCGTGGTCGCGTTGACGCTACTCATCGTCCTTGCGGGACTCACGGTTTGGCGGGCGGTGGGGTCGATGACACTCGGTCGCGGCGCGACCGTGAGCGAGGCCGTCTCGGAGCGAACGGAGGAGGCGGCGGATCCCGGCTCGACAGCGTCGCTACTCATCCGCCTGCTGTCGTACGCGCAGGTCTGGCGCGAGAAGATCGTCGAGCGTCCCGTTCTGGGGTGGGGACTCGGTGACACGACGTCGCTGCGGATCGCCAGAACGGCATCGTACCGGGCCACGCTGGTTGACAGCAGCTATCTCACGATCGTCTGGAAGTCGGGTGTCATCGGTCTCATTCTATTCCTCGTCCTCTACGCGATCGGGTTTCGCAAGGCGTATCTGCTGACGCGACATCCGCACCCCGAGGCCCGCGCCATCGGTCTGGGTATTCTCGGGGCGATGACGGGAGCCATGATCCTCGCCATGGCGAGCACGCTGATCAGTCACTACCGCTTCAATGTGATCATGGCGATATTCCTCGCCTCCACGGTCGCCGCGGACCGCGCCTACGGGACAGTGGATCCGCGCCGTGATTCGGCCCCCTAGGGCCGATTGACGCCGCCGGGGCATCCAGGTATCCTCGCCCACCCTATGGAAAGGTAAGGTCGGTGGACGCGGCTTGATCGCGGAGCCGGTCGATTCCCACCTTCACTCCGCTGACTAGTTGGTTCGGTTTCCGGAGGCACCGAGTGACGGAGTTTCTCGCACGTCTCGCTGAGCGGGATGGGATCGCGGACATCGCCGAGAAGGTGTTTCGAGGCGCGCGCCTGAGCTCTGACGACGGTGTGCGGCTCTTCGAGACGAGGAACATCACCTTGCTCGGCGCGCTGGCGAACATCGACCGCGAACGGCGCCACGGGGACACCACCTACTTCGTCAGGAATCAGCACATCAATCACACCAACGTCTGCGTGCTGAAGTGCAAGTTCTGCGCCTTCGCCAAGACGAAGAAGCAACCCGACGGCTATGCGATGACGCTCGAGACCGTCGCCGAAAAGGTGCGCGAGCGGATTGATGAACCGATCCGCGAGATCCATATCGTCGGCGGGCTTCATCCGGACCTGCCATGGTCCTACTACACGGATCTCCTCGAGACGGTCAGGTCGATTCGACCCGATGTGAACCTGAAGGCCTACACCGTCGTCGAGATCGACTTCTTCGCCGAGAAGTTCGGCATGTCGGTCGAGCGGGTGCTCGAAGAGCTCAAGGACGCGGGACTCGATTCGATTCCCGGGGGCGGCGCGGAGATATTCGCGCCGCGGGCCCGAAAGCTCGTCTGCGACTACAAGCTCACGGCGGAGGGATGGTTGGAGATCGCCATGAGCGCGCACCGTCTGGGGATCCCGACCAACTGCACGCTTCTATACGGACACGTCGAGACGGTCGAGGAACGGGTGGATCATATGATCCGACTTCGTGAGGCCCAGGAGAAGACCGGCGGCTTCATGTGTTTCATTCCGCTGGCGTTTCACCCGGAGAACACGCGGCTCGCCCACCTCCCGGGACCGAGCGGCGTGGACGACCTTCGGACGATCGCCGTCAGCCGGCTGATGTTGGACAACGTGCCACACATCAAGGCGTACTGGATCATGCTCACGCCGCACATCGCGCAGCTCGCCCAGCACTACGGAGCCGACGACATCGACGGAACGGTGGTCGAGGAGAAGATCTATCACGACGCGGGGGCCACGACGCCTCAGGAGCTGACGCGATCGGAGCTTCTGCGGCTCATTCACGATTCGGGCAGGGAGCCTGTTGAACGGGATGCGATCTACAACATCATCGAAGAGCCCGACGTCACCGCCTCGGCGTGAGCCGACGGCCGAACGGGCGACATTGAGACTCGGGGTCGTGGGCTATCTGAATGCCCTGCCGCTTGTCGACACGCTGGGCAACGACGAGTCGCTCGAGCTCGTCCGAGACGTGCCGTCTGTTCTCGCGGACGCGCTTCGGGCCGGGGGCCTGGACATCGGTCTCATCCCGGTGATCGAAACCGAGCCGGAGTATGAGATCTGTCCGGACATCGCCATCGCGTCGTTCGGTCCGGTGGCGTCGGTTCGGCTCTATCATCGCCGGCCGCTCCGCGAGGCCGGACGTATCGCGCTGGATCCGTCGAGCCGATCGTCGGCGACCCTGGTGAAGATTCTCTGCGAGCACGCGTGGCGGACGCGGCCGGAGTTCACCGTGGCCGACGGCGATGTGGGGGCTCTCCTGGATTCGTTCGACGCGGTGCTTCGGATCGGTGACCCGTGCCTTCTCGAATCGTCCGGGCCCGCCGGATCGACCGACCTGGGTGCCGCCTGGAGCGAGATGACCGACCTGCCTTTCGTCTACGCCTACTGGGCCGGACGGCCCGGCAGCATGGACGCCGAAACGGTCGGGCGCCTTCGCTCGGCCCGCGACGCGGGTCTCGAGCGGCTCAGAGGAATCGCGGACGGCTACGCCGAGAACAGTCCGTGGGCGGACGTAGAGATGGCGTACCGTTATCTACGCGACAACATCCGCTACACGATGGGGCCGGCGGAGATCCGCGGGCTACGGCTCTACTTCGAGTTGGCGGCCGACCTGGGTCTCGTCTCGACGCGGCCCGATCTCAACATCGTCGGAGCGTGAGATGACGGATCCACGTGAGATCGAACGGAAAGTCCTGGCGGGCGAGCGGCTCACGGTCGCTGACGCGCGCTTGCTTTTCGATGTCACCGATCTCAACTGGCTCGGATCGCTGGCCGACGAGGTTCGGTGGTGCAAGCATCCCGATCCCGTCGTCACCTACATCGTCGACCGAAACGTGAATTACACGAACGTTTGCGACGCGTACTGTAGCTTCTGCGCGTTCTATGTCCGACCGGGAACGACCGAAGCTGACGGTGCGTACACGCACCCGCATCAGGTGATCGGGGAGAAGATCCGGGAAACGATCGAGCTGGGGGGACACCAGATTCTCATCCAGGGCGGCCACAACCCCGGTCTCGGCATCGAGTACTACGAAGAGCTCTTCCGCTACATCAAGGACACGTTCGACATCCATATCCACGGGCTCTCGCCGCCGGAGATCGATCACATCAGCCGGGTCAGTGGCTTGAGCGTTCGCGAGGTGCTCGAGCGGTTGCGCGCCGCCGGACTCGGCTCGTTGCCGGGGGGCGGTGCGGAGATCCTCGTGGATTCGGTTCGGAATCGCATCGCGAAGCTCAAGGTCGACGCGGACGGTTGGATCGAGGTCATGCGGATCTGGCACGAGTTGGGGATGCGATCCACGGCCACGATGATGTTCGGGCACGTAGAGACGCCGGATGACCGCATCGAGCATCTGCGAAAGCTCCGTGATCTTCAGGACGAGACCGGCGGCTTCACCGCGTTCATCCCGTGGATCTTCCAGAACGAAAACACCAAGCTCCAGAAGCCCAAAACCACGGCCGCAGACTACCTCCGAACCGTCGCCATATCGCGTCTCTTCCTCGACAACGTCGACAATCTTCAGGCGTCGTGGGTCACGATGGGGCCCAAGGTCGGTCAACTCTCCCTTGGCTACGGGTGCAACGACTTCGGCAGCATCATGATCGAGGAGAACGTCGTGCGCGCCGCCGGAGTCTCGTTCACCATGACGGAGCCCGACGTCGCCCGGGTCATCCAAGCGGCCGGGTTCACGCCGATGCGCCGAAACGTCTTCTACGAGCGGCTGGGCACGCCCGCCGAACCGGTTCACTGAGAGCACACGCGAGGTCTCATGCCGGAACGCATCACCGTCCAGGCGGATCTCATTCTGCCGATCACACGCGATCCGATCCCCGGCGGCACACTCGTCATCGAGGATGGACGGGTGGCGGCGGTTCTTCCCGAGGGTGATGGGGAGCTTCGGCTCCCGGGGGTCATTCTTCCCGGATTGGTGAACGCGCACGCGCACCTGGAGCTGTCGAATCTCAAGGGCCAGGTCCCGGCCGGTGTGGGCATGTGCGAATGGATCGACCACATGCTGACGCGTCGTGAGGAGACGGACGTACCCGTTGAATCCGCGATCGCCGACGCCGTCGACGAGCTTCAACGGACGGGAACGGCGGCGATCGGCGAGGTCGCCAACACGGGTTTGAGCGGCGCGCACCTCGCGTCGAGCCGGCTCGAAGGCGTGGTCTATGCCGAGGTGCTGGGGCTCGAGCCGGACGCGATCGCCGAGATCACCGCCGAGCTCGACGCGCTCGAAGAGCGGCTGGAGTCCGCGCTGCCACGAGATCGGTTTCGTGTCCGCCCCGCGGCCCACGCCCCGTTTTCGTGTCATCCGGATCTCATTCGGATCGTCGCGGCTCGCTCTCCGTTCGGAGAGGCGGGCGCGACCAGCGTGCACGTTGCCGAATCGCCGGATGAGGTGGAGTATCTCGCCACAAAGGGCGGCGCGTTCACGGAGCTCTACGCGCGTCGAGAGATCGACGCGTCCGCGTGGGAGGCGCCGGGGACGACGACCGTCGACTATTTCGACAATCTCGGCCTTTTGCGGGAAGGGGCACTCGCCATCCACGTGGTCGAAGTGAGCGATGATGATATCGCGCGTCTGGCCGCGCGATCCGTATCCGCCGTCGTGTGCCCGGGGAGCAACCGCTACATCGGTCTCGGCCGTCCAGACGTGCGCGCGCTCATCGACGCGGGTCTCACGGTCGCGATCGGGACGGACAGCCTCGCGTCGAACGTCGACCTGGATCTCTTTCGCGAGCTTCGAGATGCCGTACGCGACCATGCGAACGTCTCGCCGTCGGAATGGCTTCGGATCGCGACGCTCGGTGGGGCGACGGCGCTCGGTCTGACGGGACGCCTCGGTGAGATCGCTCCGTCTGTTTCGGCGCGTCTCCTCTGGCTCGAAGATCGTTCGGTCGCCGAATCCGACGATCCGGTCGCGGCGCTCATCGCCTCGGCATCTCCTTCAACGCTCAGGTGGCTCGACGAGTGGATTGGGGGAGCGCGATGAGGGCTCTTCAGCGCGCGCGGACGTTCGGTGGGATGATCAAGTTCAGTCACACGATCTTCGCGCTGCCGTTCGCGCTCACGGCGATGATCTTCGCGGCCTCCGGACACAACCTGACGTTTGCCCAGATGTTCTGGGTCGTCATCGCCATGGTGGGCGCGCGGACCGCCGCGATGGCGTTCAACCGGCTCAGCGACCATGAGATCGATGCCCGAAACCCGCGCACCCGCATGCGAGAGCTGCCGGCGGGTGTTCTCGATCGCGGCGAGGTCTGGCCATTCGTCGTCGGCGGGGCGGCCGCGCTCATCATCGCCGCGTGGAGGCTCAATCCGCTTTGCCTGGCGCTCTCGCCGATCGCGCTGGCGGTCATTCTCGGCTATTCATTCACCAAGCGCTTCACCATGCTGAGTCACGTCGTGCTGGGGCTGTCGCTCGCGATCGCGCCCATCGGCGCGTGGATCGCGATTCGGGGAACGCTGGACGGACCGGCTCTGCTGTTGGGGGGCGGTGTTCTCTTCTGGGTCGCGGGCTTCGACATCATCTACGCGTGCCAGGACGTGGAGTTCGACCGGAGCGCGGGTCTCGTCTCCATCCCGGCCCGGTTCGGCGTTCCGATGGCACTCAAGGTCTCCCGGGCTTTCCACGTCGTCGCGTGGTGGCATCTCGTCGCGGTCGGGGCCGAGGTCGGTCTGGCGAACGCCGCGTACGCCGTCACGATGCTGTTGCTCGCCGCCTTCTTCATCCGTCAACATTGGCTGGTTCGGGGCGGCGATATGGCGCGGGTCGACCTCGCGTTCTTCACCATGAACGGCTGGGTCAGCGTTGTGTACTTTCTGGGGTCCTCGCTGGCGTACGGTTTCGGCGCGGGCCTCCTCTAGGAACGGATAGGGAATGGAGTGAACCATGGCGGAGCGAAAGCGAATCATCGTCGCGATCAGCGGAGCGAGCGGCGCGCTCTACGCGGACCGCGTGGTCTACCATCTCCTCAAGCTCGGGCATCGCGTGGACCTCGCGGTGAGCCGCCTGGGGATGGAGCTTCTCCGCACCGAGTTGGACGCGCCGGCCGACGTGCCGGCCGGTGAGTTCCTCATGGCACGGCATCCGGATCTCGGCGGGGCGGGGACGCTGCGCGAGTGGAAGATCGACAACCTCGCGGCGCCCTTTTCCTCGGGGAGCGCGCTCACGGACGGGATGGTCGTCGTTCCGTGCTCCATGAAGACGGTCGCATCGATCGCCGCCGGCGTGACCGCGAACCTCATCGAGCGCGCGGCGGATGTCACGCTCAAGGAAGGCCGCACGTTGGTGCTCGTGCCTCGCGAGACGCCCTTCAACGTGATCCATCTCGAGAACATGCTGCGCCTGGCGCGCGCCGGGGCGGCCATTCTTCCCGCGAATCCGGCATTCTATCTACGTCCGACATCGTTCGAGGAGCTTGCCGACTTCATCGCGGCGCGGATCCTCGATCGCCTCAGGATCCGCAACGAGATTTCCCGCCGTTGGGCGGAACCGGGCGGTGGAGGAGAGGCGAATTGAGCGGATCGACCGCGAGCCCCCGAGCGGATGACACGAGGGTGCGAAAGGACGCTGGCTCCATCGCCGCGATGTTCGATGCGGTCGCGCCACGCTACGACCTCCTCAATCATCTGCTTTCTCTCGGGATCGATCGTGCTTGGCGAAGAGCGTTGGCTCGCGCCCTGGATGGTGTCACCGGACCGGTGATCGATCTCTGCTCCGGGACTGGGGACGTGATGTTCTCGCTCTGCCGCCGGCATCCGACGATGACCTGCCTCGGCATCGATTTCTCGAAGGAGATGGTGCGGATTGGCAAGCGAAAGGCATCCGCATCGCCCGCTGGGGATCGGATCGTCTTCGCGGTCGGCGACGCGACCGCGATCAGCGTCCGGTCCGAATCCGCGGGTGCCGCCACCTTCGCGTTCGGAATTCGCAACGTCTCCAATGTCCCGGGCGCGCTCTCCGAGACATACCGCGTGCTCCGGAGCGGAGGGCGCGTCGCTATCCTGGAGTTCTCTCTTCCACGATCACCGTTCTTGCGGGCGGGTTACCTCTTCTACTTAAAGCGAATTCTACCGAGAGTCGGGGCTTGGATGTCGGGTGACGGGCGGGCCTACCAGTACCTTCCCGATTCCGTGATGGAGTTCGCGGAGGGGGAAGCGTTTCTTGCGCTGCTTCGCGAGGCCGGGTTCGAGTCGGTTTCCGCCACACGGCTTTCGGGGGGAATCGCGACCCTCTACGCCGGGGTGAAGGCGCCCGGCTAGCGATTCTCCGTCCGCGCCTCGCGAACGCCGCGTAGGATGAAGAGTCCGAGCAGGATCATCGCGATGACGAACACGATCCCGTAGCGTTCGCTGCCGGTCGCCACCGATAGATACCCGAACACGAACGGGCCCACCACGGCGGCGGTCTTTCCACAGAGCCCGTAGAATCCGAAGAACTCCGCCTCTTTGCCGTTGGGGATGAGGCCTGCCATGAGCGCGCGGCTCGCCGCCATGGCGGCGCCGAAGCCCAGTCCCGCCAGCACGCCGGCCACGTAGAAGACGGTCGGGTTCACGGCGACGAGCGCCAGCACGCACGACACAACCAGCAGCGAGAGCGTTTGATAGATGACCCGTTTCGCTCCGATGCGATCGGTGGCCGGCCCGTAGTAGAAGCAGCTGATCGCCGCCGTAACCTGGACCATTGCGAAGAAGAGCACCACCTGCTCTCCGCTGAAGCCGAGCGTGTGGCGCGCATAGCGGGCACTGAAGATGATGATGGTGTTGATGGCATCGAAGTAGATGAAGTAGGCGACGAGAAAGCGCACGATGTTCGCGTGCTTTCGCACCTCCCTCATGGTGGCTCCCACCCGCCGGAAGCCGACGATGATCGGGTTTCCATCCAGGCCCGTTCCAGCCCGATCGCGGAGCCATAGGAAGAGCGGTGTGGCGAAGAGCGCGTAGAAGACCGCCCCGAGAAGAAACGCGGGTTTGAGGAGTCCCGTATCGCCGGCCGCGCTGCTGATACGCGCGTACGGCAGCGCGATCCCGAGGGCGGCCAGCGCACCGAGGTAGCCGAGCGCGAAGCCCTGACCGGAAAGACGGCCGCGCTCGCCGGGGGGCGCCAACGCCGGGAGGAACGCGTTGTAAAACACCAGCGCCGACTGAAAGCCGATGTTCCCGAGGACGATGAAGAGGAAGCCCGTCCGCCACATGCCTTCCCCGAGAAACCACATCGCCCCCAGGCTGGCCACGGACAGTGCCGTGCCGAAGAAGATGAAGAGCTTGCGCCGGCCGCTGCCGTCCGCGATCGCGCCCAGGATCGGGGCGGTAATGGCGGCGATGAGCATCGAGAGCGAGTTGGCGGATCCCCACCAGATGTCGGCGCGCGGGTTCTTTTCAGCCAGGTATTCGGTGAAGAAGATGCTACCGAGAACGGTCACCATGAGCACCTGAAAGCCCGTATTGGCAAAGTCGTAGGTGATCCAGCCAAGTCGCTCTCGTTTCAGGCGTGTTGGGGTCACGTTTTCGCCTCCCGACGGGCTTTGGTTCGTATCGTGGCGGTTTTGCGCTCCCGCCGCCGATCGCTCAAGTGGCGGTCACCGTTGCCGATAGAGATATCAGACCACAGGATACACTCCGGAGGGCAGCCGTTTGAAACTACTCCCGAAGCTTCAAGCCGATAGTCTCGACCCGGACAGCGCGGACAGCAGCCGTCGTCGCCGGCCTGATCGTAGAACCCGCCCGACTCCGATGATGACGAAACACCTGTTCCGCGGCCGCCGCCGTCAGATCCGCCGCGGCAGTGATGGCTCGATCGGCTACTACGTGGATCGTCAGACGCCTTTCGAGTACGGGGCGGTACTGGCCCTTCTCATTCTCGCCGTGACCGATGCGCTGGCGACGCTGCACATCATCGGACTGGGCGGACGAGAAGTAAACCCGATCATGAAGAGCGCCCTGGACATCGGTGATTCGTATTTCCTCGTCGTGAAGCTGGGGATCTCGGTGGTCGGGGGGGCTCTCATTTTGCTTCACGCGCGCTTCCCCGGCGTGAAGAAGGCGCTCCACGCGTTGATCGCGCTCTATGGCGCCGTGGTCATCTACCACGCATACTTGATTACGCGCGCGATGCTCTAGTCCGTGTTCCTCACCAGCTCTCTGCTGCGGTCACGAAAGCGCATGCATCTTCAAGACGTACTCGTTCCGGTCTCCTCGACATACCCTCTGGTATGCCTGCGTCGCCCTCCACTCCGAGCGCCTTGAATCTGAATGCGCTTTCGCACCCTCGCAACGAGACCTGGTGAGAAGCGCGGGCTAAGCTCACCATGCTCCAACAGCATTATCCTCCCGGTGGACGCGGCGTCCGTGTACCATGCGCGGAAATGTCGGGATCGACCGTTCGCGCCATTGGTGTGGACCGCTGATCATCCGAACCGGGGGGGTGCTGGTGTCCGATGGTGAGTCCGGCCTGACCGCACGCGAGGCGAACGTTCTCGCTCTCATCCCGGCCTATAACGAGGGTCCGCGCGTCACGCCGGTCATCGAAGAAGCGCGTGAGCATCTCCCGGTGCTTGTCGTCGACGATGGATCGACGGACGATACAGCGGCGCACGCCGAGGCCACCGGGGCCACGGTCATCCGCCAGCGACCCAACCAGGGCAAGGGCACGGCGCTCCGTGCGGGATTCCGCCACGCCATCGATCACAGCTACGACGCCGTCATCACCCTCGACGCCGACGGACAGCACGACCCGGCCGAGATCCCGCGATTCCTCGACGCCTATCGCGTTGGGGGCGCGGACCTCATCATCGGTGAACGGGACTTCGGCGGAATGCCGCCGGTCCGGCGGCTCGGAAATCTTTTCGGCCGGCGGAGCTTCTCGTGGGCCCTCGGCAGGAAGGTCCGCGACAACCAATCCGGCTACCGGCTGATCCGGCGCCGGCTGATGGACGCGCTTCTCGATAGTACTGAAGTCGGATTCGAGTTCGAGGTCGAGATGATCGTGGTCTGCGTGGTGAGCGGCTACGAGCTCGACGGCGTGCCGATCCGAACCATCTACGGCGGCGAGACGAGCCACATCAATCCGCTTGCGCACATCGTCAACTTCACACGACTCGTGCTCGATACACGGCGCCGCATCAGATCCCGCCGGGCCTGACACGCGCCGGGCGGCGGCGCGGTCCCCGCCGGGCAGCCGGTACCCCCGTCGAACGGAACGGCTCGTGTGGAATTCACTTCACGAGCCAATCGTCGCACCCTAAAATAATGGCCTAGATTGCTAAAACTAGAGATTCGGGACTAGTGACGATGGAGGCGACGCATGTCTGAGCGATCTTCCAATCTGCCAGAGCTCCTCTTTCAACTCGGCAAGGAGCGGCGCTGGACGCAGGACTCTCCCATCATGCCTGACGTTTGGGATGAGCTGGCCCGCAATCCCGGCAAACGGGTCGATCTTCTCGTGACACCATATCGGGGCACGCGCCCTGGTCTGCTCGCCGAGAAGATCCGGCGGGCGATCGAGAGAGAGTCGTCCAACGTTCGAGCTAGCTGGACGGAGGAGTGCAGAGGGCCGGCCGTGGCTCACAATGCTTCGGTTGTGGCGGTATGCGCCAATTTCGAGGAACTGGTGACGATCCTCGCTCCAATGTCACGTTGGTTTCAGGAGACCATCGGCAAGCACCTCCCCAAGATCCGGAAGTACCGCACCCGGGGCCGAGTGAAGGGCGGCAATCTCAAGAGACTCCGGGAAGAAGTTGCCAACCCGAACGTGGAGCCCGATGAGTTTCCACTGACCGTAGTCTGGTGGCTTCGTCTCCTTGGGCAAATCTCGCTCTTGTCCGAGGATCCCGGTGCCCTGGGGAACCGGGAGAAGGCTGAAGACTCGCCCGAATCTCAGGCGAACCTCCTCGAAGGGGCCCTGCGGTTATTGCCTCGGAGCAAGAAGAGCGATACGAGCATCAGGATCTTCAGGATTTCAAGTAATCGAAGGCCGAAGACCTCCTGCGTCGAGTCGATCCGGACAGTAAAAGCCGACGCCGCGGAACGGGTCTTTCAGATTGATACCCAACGAATCTGCTGGGCGGTCCTCGATACCGGCATCGACGCGCGACACCCTGCGTTCAACGGCGACAAGAAGATCACACGGGTCAGGGAAACCTACGATTTCACCAGAATCCGGCGCCTCGTGTGGTTGGCATCTACGCCCGGGGATGAGGCGGAGGCGAAGCTGGGGAAGGAATTCGCAATAACGACGGAACAGGCAAACAGGATTCGGACCGGTCTCGCCGGGGGTGGGGAGGTCGATTGGGATACTCTCAAGCCTGCGCTGTCCGTGAAGCATACGACAAAGAGCCTCAACGAGTACACGAACGGCAAGAATGGCGTTTCCCCCATCCACCCTCACGGCACGCACGTGGCGGGCATTCTGGCCGGCCGCGCGCAAGAGACCGACGATGGTGACTTCGTCGGCATGTGTCCTGAGATTAGGCTGATCGATCTGCGGGTGCTCGATGGGAACGGGCAGCCGGGTGAGTTCGACATCATTGCCGCGCTGCAGTTCATCCGATATCTGAACTCAGCGAGCGATGAGCTCGTGGTTCACGGCGTGAACATGAGCATCCAGCTCAAACACGATCCACGCAACTTCGCCTGTGGACAGACGCCCGTGTGTGAGGAATGCGAGCGACTGGTTTCGAGCGGAGTTGTTGTCGTCGCTTCGGCCGGCAACTACGGGATCGATCGAGAGGCGGCGGTGGCGACCACGCACGAAGGCGCGTTCCGCGACATAACGATCGCCGACCCGGGGAACGCGGAAACCGTCATCACAGTGGGATCCACCCATCGCAAGCGACCGCATGAGTATGGTGTGAGCTTTTTCTCCAGCCGCGGACCCACGGGCGACGGGCGCGGGAAGCCCGACCTTGTCGCTCCCGGTGAACGGATTCTCTCTGCGGTCTTGAAGAAGAAATACAAACGGCTGGACGGTACGAGTCAGGCCGCGCCCCACGTGAGCGGTGCCGCCGCGCTCTTGATGGCCCGCCACAGCGAGCTTGTCGGAGATCCCATGCGCGTCAAACAGATCCTCTGTGGCACCGCAACCGACCTCGGCCGAGAGCGTTTCTTTCAGGGAAGAGGTCTGCTCGACATTTTGCGCGCGCTGCAGTCCATGTGACACTCATTCGACCGGAAGGAGCTTGGTCATGTTCAGTCTGGAAGCCCTGGATGCTAATCATGGCGATTGTTTGTTCCTGCACTTCGGAACCTGGGAGGACCCGCAGCTGATCATCATCGATGCCGGACCGCAGTACAAACACCCGGTCTTCGACACCGTCGTGGTCCCTCGACTCGAAGAGATGGCCCAACTCCTGGACGTGGATCCTCCTCTTGATGTCGAGCTGCTCATGGTCAGCCACATGGACGACGACCACGTGGGCGGTGTCATCAAATTGCTCGATCGCGCCAATACCGGCGACGACGCCCTCGTGAACGTCAAGGGATTCTGGCACAACAGCTTTGACGATTTTCTCAATACCGATGACCTCGACGCGTTGGCGTCGTTCGGGTCCGCCGCCGCCAGCGCTGCGGCCGGTGTCAATCCGTGGACTCTCGGAGTCGCGGCGAGCATCAAGCAGGGACGAACCGCGCGTACCAAGGCCGAGAACAAAGGGATCATCGCCAACGCCGGTGCCACGGCCGATTTCGTCAGCGCGGGGGACTCGTTCACGATCGGCTCCATGACACTGAGGATCTTGGGTCCGGCGAAAGCGGAGCTGGAGAGCCTGCAGACGAAGTTCGACGCTGAGAATCCGAACGCTGCGAGCCTGACGGCGTCGGAACGTTGCGCGGCCCTTGCGGCGTTCACAGACTCATCCATCGCCAACCTGGCGAGCATCGTCGTTCACGTGGAGCAGAACAACAACACCATGCTGCTCACGGGCGATGCGCGTGGCGACAAGATTCTCGAGGGTCTGCAGAGCACTGGAATGCTGACCGACGGGAAGATCGAGGTCGATATCCTGAAGGTCCCTCACCACGGAAGCGACAGGAACGTCAGCACCGACTTCTTCCGAAAGGTGCAGGCCAGGCACTATGTCTTCTCGGCCGATGGTGAAGACGACAATCCCGACACCGCAACGCTCGAGATGCTGACCACAGCCCGATCGAATCGCGAATACACGATGTGGTTCACGCATCGACTTCAGCATGTGATCGACTACCTAGCCCAGGACTCGGCCAACAACACCCGGAACTATGAGATCGAGTTCCGCGAGGCCGATGCGACCAGCCTGTGGGTGGATCTCGAGGAAGAGCTGGACTTCTGAGAGACGCCTATGATCTTGCGGGGCTCGCCTCCGTCATTGCGGCCTGACGTCATGTTTGCGGTACTGCATCGCTTCAGCGATGTGTGCTTCCTCGATTCCATCACTTTCGGCCAGATCCGCAATCGTTCTCGCGACTCGGAGCGTTCGGTCGTGAGCACGGGCACTGAAGCCGTACTCCTCTACCGCCCGTTCGAGAAGGCGCCGTGCCCCAGGGCCGGGCTCGACGATGCGCTTGAGAGTCGACAGCGGGAGCGAGGCGTTGGTTTCGTTCCCTTGGCGGCTTCTCGCGCGCTCACGCGCGGCGAGAACGCGCTCACGAATGACCGACGACGATTCGCTCTCTCCGCCCGACAGCTGCGCGAAGCGAACGGGGGCCAGCGCGAGAAAGAGATCGATCCGATCGATGAGCGGACCGGATATCCGCGAGTGATAGCGACGCACCTGAAACGGAGTGCAGCGGCACGGCTTCGTCGGGTGTCCGAAGTAGCCGCACGGGCACGGGTTCATCGCGGCGATGAGTTGGAAGCGCGCAGGGAAACGCACGCGATACCCCCCGCGGATAAGTCGTACATGACCATCCTCAATCGGTTCGCGGAGCGCTTCCAGCGCGTCACGGCGAAACTCGGGTAGCTCATCCAGAAAGAGAACACCCCGGTGGGCGAGACTCACTTCGCCGGGGCGCGGCGGCCACGATCCACCGAGGAGCCCGGCCAGCGAAGCCGAGTGATGAGGCGCGCGAAACGGGCGGGAGCGCAGTAGCGGCGCGTCACGGGTGAGGAGTCCCGCGACCGAGTGGACCCGCGACGCATCGAGGATCTCTTCTTCGCTCGGCGGCGGAAGGATGGTCGCCAATCGCTTCGCGATCATCGTCTTGCCGACGCCCGGTGGGCCGACCATCGCGGCGTGATGTCCACCTGTGGCGGCGATCTCGATGGCCCTCCTGGCGACGTCTTGCCCGCGCACATCGGCGAAGTCCAGGTCCGTGTCGCCATTCGGCGCGCGCCCCGGAGTCGGCGGCCCGGCGGGCTTCCGCAGTGCGGCACCGGAGAGGATGTCGTTCAGGTGGCGCGTCGGGTAGAGCTCGAGCCCGTGGACAGCGCTCGCCTCGGCGAGGTTGCCCTCCGGCAGGATCAAGGAGCGCCGCCCCGCTTCGCGTGCGGCGAACGCCATGGGCAGAATGCCGCGGACCGGGCGTACGTGGCCGTCCAACGAGAGCTCTCCGGCGAACACGCGCTCGGCCACGAGGGAACGTGGCACGAGGTCGGCCGCCGCGAGCACGGCGAGCGCCATGGGTAGATCGAAGGACGCGCCTTCCTTGCGGATGTCGGCCGGCGCGAGGTTGATGACGACGCGGTCGAACTCGACGTCGCGCCGGACGCTTCGGATCGCCGAGATGACGCGCTCACGGCTCTCGCGCACCGCCGCATCGGGAAGCCCGACGACGAGAAACCGAGGGAAGCCGTTCGCTACGTGGGCTTCCACCGACACCATGTATCCCTGAATCCCGAACACGGCGGCACTCCAGACACGGGCGAGCATGACGTGGATCTCCCTTGGATGCGGATGGGAGAAGGTGTGACAACAGGGGAGGTGGGCGGTGGAACCCGCCGTCACGAGAGCCTATGGCGCGCGCCGGGGACTGTCAACGTGTGGAACGCGTGCGCGTCGGGGTTTCACGGGGCGACGTGCAGTGGTCGGTGAATACGCGCGGCGTCGCGTTTGTATTCCCCGACGGACCGCGTACACTGGACGAAATCGCGTTCACATGTCACCGAATCGAGGAGGAGTTCATGAAAGTCGAGGTGAAATACCAGCCGTCCTATTCTCTCGCGATCGTCAATCTCGCCAAGGGGGAGGCCATTCAGGCGGAAAGCGGTGCCATGGTGAGCATGAGCGCCCACATGGGTATCGACACCGGGATGAAGGGCGGGATCTTCGGCGCGCTCAAGCGGACGGTCCTCGGCGGCGAGTCGTTCTTCTTCAACACCTTCACCGCGCAAGCGGAGGACGCGGAGATCACCCTGGCGCCGAACCTGCCGGGTGACATCCTCCACATGCATCGCGGCGGCGGAACGCTCTACATCCAGTCGGGGTCGTTTCTCGCGGCCGACCCCAGCCTCGATATCGATACGAAGTGGGGCGGCGCCAAGACGTTCTTCGGAAGCGAAGGGCTCTTCCTCTTGAAGGCGACGGGTGCGGGAGATCTGATTCTTTCGAGCTACGGCGCCATTCATCACATACCAATCTCCGGTGATCCCTACGTGTGTGACACGGGTCACGTCGTCGCCTTTACCGATGGACTCACCTTTGATGTCCGGCAGGTGGGCGGTGTGAAGAGCACGCTCCTCAGCGGGGAAGGACTCGTCTGCGAGTTCCGCGGCACCGGAGATCTCTACATTCAGACCCGGAGCACGCAGGCGTTTCTCTCATGGCTCATCCCGCGCCTGCCGGGGCAGGGTCGTTCCGGGGGACGCGGCGGGCGCGGCGTGCTCGGCGATCTACTCGGCGGGTAGTCACGCCTCTCCCCCGGGGAGACGCGCAACAATTTGTCGCCATGTGAGTTATTGTTCCTGGGCCCACGTCGCCGGGTGGAGCGGGTTATCCGATCCCGAGAACGGATCCTCCGGTGAAGACGGCGCCGGCGACCGCTCCGGTCATCAGACACGCGAGCGTCGCGGCGAGGAGGGCCCGAAGCCCGACGGCCGCGAGGTCCTTCGTTCGTGAAGGCGCGATAGCGCTCACGCCGCCGATGAAGATCGCGAGAGAAGCGACGTGGGCGAAACCGCATAGGGCGTACGCCGCGATCGCCGCCGAGCGGGGGTGCCGGAGCGCCCCCGTTGAGATAAGCTCCGCCAGATCCCGATACGACTGAACCTCGGTGACGACGATCCGCTCCCCGATGACGCGCGCGATGGCGCCGGCATCGGCAAGCGGCACGCCGATCGCGATCGTGAACGGATAGAATATGTATCCCGCCAGACTCCGAAGCGACCACTCCATTTCCCAGCCGACGAGCCCACCGAGACGACCGCCGACCGCGCGCAGAATGAGATCCACCAACTCGACCATTCCGAGAAGCGCGAGCAGAAGCGCCGAGATCCCGACGATAAGCTTCACACCACTCGTCGCCCCGTTGATGATCGCCTCCATGAGGCTGGATGCGCGCTCGACGTGCGGATCGACGACGATGCCGAGCGTCTCGGGCTCTCCCGTTTCGGGAAGGATGAGTTTCGACATGACGAGTGCGGCGGGCGCGGACAGCACGGACGCGGAGATCAAGTGTCCCGCGATGGTCGGCAGCGTGTCACGCAGCATGAAGACGTAGAGCGCCATCACACTCGACGCAATCGTCGCCATGCCGGCGGTGAGCACTGTGCAGAGTTCGGAGCGCGTCATCCCGGCGAGATAGGGCCTCACCGTGAGCGCCGACTCAGCGCCCACGAAGATGTTCGACGCCGCGCACAACGACTCGGCGCCGCTGATTTTCATGAGACGCGTGAACACGAAGGCGAACCCGCGGATGATCCGCTGCATCAGGCCGACGTGATAGAGCACAGCCATGAGGCTCGCGAAGAAGACGATGGTCGGAAGCGCCTGAAAGGCGAGGAAGAAGCCGAGTGACGTCTCACCCTGCGCGTTCGTCGTCCCCGGCGGCAACGCGAGGCGTCCGAACAGAAACGTCGTACCCGCCGTCGCGCAGCCGAGTAGCTCCAGCGCCGCATCATTCAGAAAGAGAAAGACCTTTTGCCCGACAGGCACGAGGAAGACGAACGTCGCGATCAGCAGTTGCAGGCCGGTCGCGGACGCAATGAGCCGGACGTTCACCGTCCTGCGGTCGGCGGAGCAAAGCCAGGCGAAGGCGAGGAGCAACGGGATCCCCGCAAGGCTCACGAGGTTGTAGCTCTCCATCCGTCACCCCCGCGTCATGTCGCTGTGGCGTATGCTCCGATCAGGTCTTGCCCGAGAGCCCCGCGATGAACGTGACGATGGTCAGGAGAACGGCGATGGCCAAAACCCAGCGCATCACCCCGGCCCCGGGTACGATTCCACCGCCCCTTCGAAGCTCCTTGATGAACTCGTCGACGCCCCAGACCTTTAGCGCGAAGATAGCGAGCAAAAGCCCACCGAGCGGCAACAGGTACTTGAACGAGAAGTAGTCCGCGAAGTCAAAGAACGTCCAGCCTGACGTCGCCCAACCGGTTAGGAACGGCGGATACTTGCCCCACAGTCCACCGACAACCATGCTCAAGCAACCCGCGAACAGACTGATCGTGATGGCCTTTTCCGGAAGCTTCATACGTCCTTCGCGAAAGTCGAAGCATCCGAGAAGCATGGCGAACATGCAGCCGAGCACGCCGATCACGATCGAGACCACCGCTGTGCCCTCGAGAGGATGCCAATCGGCCAGCTGTCCGAACGACAGGGCGGACGGAATGCCGAGGAGCACGATGACCAGCCCGAACGTGAGCGTTGCTTGCGTGCGCGACCAGCCCCGGTCATCCACATAGTGCGCCGTCACCACCTCGAGAAGCGAGATCCCCGACGTGATCGCCGCGATCGACAGGAGGACGAAGAAAAGAAGGCCGAAGATACCGCCGCCGGGCATCTCCGAGAACACGGCTGGCAGAACGTGGAAGAGAAGTCCCGGACCGGCGTTGGGTTCGAGTCCATAGGCGAAGACCGCGGTGAAGATGGCCACACCTGCCATGAGCGCGACCAGCGTGTCGAGAAACGCGACGGTGATCGCGCTCGTCACCAGGTTGACCTTCTCACCGAGGTAGGAGCCGTAGGTGATCATGGCGCCCATCCCCAGGCTCAGCGTGAAGAACGCGTGCCCGAGAGCTACGAGGATCGTGTCGCCACTGATCTTCGAGAAGTCCGGTTTGAAGAGGAATGCCACGCCTGCACCCGCGCCGTCGAGCGTCAGTCCGCGGAGCATGAGGATCACGAGGATCACGATGAGAGACGGCATCAGGATTTTCGCCGCGCGCTCGATGCCCCTACGAACTCCGCCGAGAACGATCCCGACGACGACCGCCATGAATAGGATGTGGTACCCGACCGCCCAGCGCGCGCTCTCGGCGGTTTGCGCGAAGTGCTCGGCGGCCATCGCCGGCGCTTCGAAGGCCCTGAAGGTGCCCGTTAGCGCCTTCACGACGTAGCCAAAGCACCACCCGGCGACCACGCTGTAGTAAGAGAGGATGATGAAACCCGCCAGCACGCCGGCCGCCCCCGCCAGGAACCAGGCGCCGCCGGGCTTGTCCGTGTCCTTGTAGGCGCCGACAGGGTTTTTGCGCGTGCGCCGGCCCAGCGCGAACTCGAGCAGCATGACGGGAAATCCGATGAGAAGCACGCAGACGAGGTAGACGAGCACAAATGCGGCGCCGCCGCTTTCACCCGTGATGAACGGGAACTTCCAGATGTTGCCGAGCCCGACGGCGGAGCCAGTTGCCGCCAAGATGAAACCGGCCCGACTTCCCCATTGTTCGCGCGTACCCTCTGGCATGAGCTCTTCCCTCCATCGCGGTCCGAGTGGAGCGGGTGACGGGGAGACCGAAATCACCGAAAACGACGTGCCCCCAATCCGTTCCCGAAGAACCCGGCGACTATAGGTTTGCGTCGGCCTGTGGTCAACCGGGGGGGGGCGGTGCTAGTATCGCGGCCTGCCGGGTCGGCGGGAGGACCGACCGTGGGGTTGCAGTTCTCTTTCCCCACCTCCTCCATCATTGTTCCCTGAGACAAGGCCGAGCGAGACGTTGATCGCGTCCGGGCGCATGGACGCGCTTCCACCCTGAGACAGTCAAACGAGGAAGAGACGTGCGGGACGATTCGAAACACGGAACGCAGCCAGGCCCGATACCGCCCGAAGCCGAAGAAGAGCTTGAGACCCGGGCCGAGACCGACCCCGACGAGACGCAGCCGTCACTCGACACGACGGTGGTCTCGCCGCATCCGCCGCACAACCGACCCGCGCCCGACGATCTTGCCGGCGACATGGTGGGGCAGTATCGCATCGTGAGCGTCCTGGGCAAGGGCGGCATGGGCGTGGTCTACGAGGCGGAGCAGCAGAATCCCCGGCGCCGGGTCGCGTTGAAGATCATCCGCGGCCGTCATCGCGCTGAAGAGTTCCACGTGCGCATGTTCCATCGCGAGGCCGAGCTGCTGGGGCGTCTGCGGCACCCCAACATTGCGGCGATCTACGAGTCGGGGCACACCGAGGAAGGCCGGCACTTCTTCGCGATGGAGATGGTCCGGGGCGAGACCCTCGACACCTACTGCCGCCGGCTCGACGAGCCTTCCGGAGTGAGATCCGAGCAGACGGGGCACGGTCGCCCGTCCGCCCGCCGGCCTTTGGCCGAGGCGGACCTCGCGCAGCGCCTGAACCTCTTCCTGAAGATCTGCGACGCGGTCAATTACGCTCATCAGCGCGGCGTCATCCATCGGGACCTCAAACCCGCGAACATCCTAGTCTGCCGGGAGCCGGTGAGCGCCGTCGAGGCCGATGGAGAGGGCGCCGACGATCGCGTCGATCCCGCCGCTTCGACGAGTCGGGTGACGGGTGCGACCCAGTCCGGTACGTCCACGCGCGCCGGCCGCATGCCCGAAGTGAAGGTGCTGGATTTCGGCCTGGCGCGGATCAGCGATCCGGAGGACGAGGATGCGACCCTGCTGACCCAGGCGGGCACCGTGAAGGGCACGCCCGCATACATGAGCCCCGAGCAGGCGGGCGGCAATCCCGACGAGATCGACCTGCGCAGCGACATCTACAGCCTCGGGGTCGTTCTCTACGAGATGCTTGCCGGCGTGCTGCCACTGGAGCTTGGCGCCTCCTCCTTCCTCGACTCCCTGCGGATGGTCCGCGATGCCGAACCGAAGCGGCTACGGCGCGCGTCCGAACGCTGCCGGCGTTTCGACGCCGACCTTGAAACCGTCGTACACAAGGCGCTCGACAAGGATCCGGAGCGGCGCTACCAGAGCGTTGCCGAGTTCGCCCAGGACATCGAGCACTTCCTGAACCATGAGCCGGTGAACGCCGCGCCGCCCAGCGCGGCCTATCGGTTGCGCAAGCTCGTTCGGCGTCATCGCACGCTGTTTGCTTCGCTGGCGGCCGTGGCGGTGATCCTGATCGGGGCGACCATCGTGAGCACATCCCAATATGTGCAGGCGCAGCGGGAATCGAAGCGCGCCGTCACGGAGGCCCGCAAGTCGGAACAGATCGCCGCATTCCTCACCGACATGTTGCAGAGCGTCGGTCCCGGCGTCGCCCGCGGCCGCGACACGCAGCTGCTGCGGGAGATTCTGGACCGAACCGCCGAGCGAATCGGCGACGAGCTTGAAGGTCAGCCCGAGGTGGAGGGTGCCCTGCGATCGGTGCTTGGAACGACATACCAAGAACTCGGTGAGTACGAGACCGCCGAATCACAGCTCGCCGCCGCCCTGGAGATCCACCGGGGCACGGAGGGGATCGAGAGCCAGCAGGCGCTGGAGTCCGCGGTGAAGGTGGCCGGCTTGAGGTACTACCAGGGTCTCATGAACGAGGCGGATTCCCTGTTCGCCTGGGCAGGCGACCGCCTGGCCGCCACGGTTGGCGCCGAGGATCCACGCACCCTCAACGCCCTGTCCGGCCGGGTCCTCGTTCTGCTCTACCTGGGCAGGCTGGACGAGGCCGCCGCTCTCGGCGAGGCCTCCATTCCTTTGCTGCGCCGGCATGAGGGCGACGATAGCAAGGCTACGCAGATGGCCATGTACCATCTGGCCCAGACCTACACCGATCAGCTGCGCCACGACGATGCGGAGGCGCTGTTTCTGGAGCTGATCGAGATCCAGAGGCGTGACGGACATGCCGACGACTACCACGCCATGGGCACGAGGATCGCCTTGGGATGGAACTACCGCTTGGCGACGCGCTACGCCGAGGCCGAGAGCCTGACCGTGGCCGCCCTCGCCGATATGCGTCGTGTCCTGGGCAACGATCACCCCGAGACCCTCATCGCTGTGAACAACCTGGCCATCATCTACAAGGACCAGAAGCGTTACGTCGAGGCCGAGCCGCTCTATCTGGAGAACCTGGAGAGCAGCATCCGCATCCTGGGCGAGACGCATCCGGAGAACCTGCCCGCCCTGGTGAATCTGGCCTCCTTCTATTTGAGCCAGGAGCGCTGGGACGACGCATACCGCCTTGCCGACCGGGCGGTCGCCACCTTCACCGATATCATGCCCGAGGGGCACATCGGCATCGCCTTCGCCATGATGTCGCGGGGGCTCAGCCTCTTCGAGCAGCGTCGCTTCGCCGCGGCCGAGCCCGATCTACTGCTTTCGCACGACTACATGAGCCGAACGTTTCCACCACATCATCGTCACATCGTCAATGTCGCCGACAAGCTGGCGCTCCTCTACGAGGAGCTGGGCCGCGCCGAGGACGCGGCACGGTGGCGAGAGATGGTGTCGGCATCAGACTAGGCGGCTGATCCTCGGTTCGCTCCCCGCGATGCGCCGTGGCGCGCACTCCACCCGTCGCCTGGTAAATAACCTCGTTGTTTCCTATGGGTTAGCTGTGTGCGTGAATGCTTTGCGTGAAGCTCACCGCCACGCCGAGTTGATCCGGCACGCAGAGTTTGCTTGGAGTCGGTTCGGTGCTGCCATGTGTGGTGTGGGATGCGGTTTCGCCGATCGGCAACCCGGTCTTCGCGACGGTCGACACGGCCTCACGCGAGCGCGGGCTCAAAGGACTCTCCGCAAGGCGACTCGCGTCTGCGCGGCGCGAGCGGAGCGAGGGCGGAGCCGGCGGAGAGCCCTTGGTGCCCGCTAGAGACGTCGGGGTGAGCGATCGCCAGCGAAGGCGGAGTGTCGAGGGGAGTCCGCCCCACGCCGAGACTAGCCAGCCGGACTGGCCCACACACCCCCGCGGATCGGATCAACGCGGCGCGGCGTGACGAACAGCTCGTCTCCGATCTCGAAGTGAAGATCAATCGGAAGAAGCAGCGGTGTTTCCAGGAGGTACTCCGGAAAGAACACGACCGGCCGCCCACCCGGGCGTATCTGGCTCACGATCCCCATCAGCCGCTCACCGCGAAGGGTATCGAGCTTGCAGAGAAGCCAGAAGCGTCGCCGCCGGCGCTCCACCATTCGAACCTCCCCCGCCCGAGAATCGAGCTGCGGGACGAGAACGGACAGATCGTCGAGCGTGTAGGGAAGCGGCTCGCCATTGAGCGCTGCCGCGAGCTGACGTTGGTGGATGAGATCCTGATACCGCCGGATCGGACTCGTGCCCTGGCAGTACGCCTCGACGCCCAGAAACGAGTGTGGTCCCGGATCCAGGCCCGCGACCGAAGGCTTCAGGAGCCGGATGATGCGCGGGAAGTAGAGCGAATCGTCGGGATCCGGGAAAGCGGAGGTGTCCGTCGCCTCAGGTTGCGTTTTGAAGACGGCCGGAATCCCGCGTCCCCTGAAGAAGAGGGCGAGCTGCTCGTTGAAGAACACCATCAGCTCCGAGATCAATCGGTGCGACATCGTATCGCTGATGACGATCCGTGTCCGGATGTCATCCCGTCCGGGCTCGATGACGAGATCCGGCAGCAAGGTGACCTTCGCTCCGCGCGCTTCCCGGCGCTTCTGAAGAGTCTCGATGAGTGACTGCCGCCGAGTCCAGTCGGGGTCATTCTTCAGGCGTCGATCCGCTTCCTCGTAATCCAGACGGTAGTCCGAACGAACCGTGCTCCGTGCGAACCGTTGCTCCGTGACCTCGCCGGTCGACGACAGCACGAACGAAAAAGAGAACGCGTGTCGGGTCTCGGACGGATCAAGCGACAGGTGCGACACCAACTCCTTCGGAAAGAGGTGATGAACGACCTCCGGGAGGTAGACCGACTCACTTCGGTCCTGTGCCCACCGGTCGAGCGAGCCGTCCTTCGACACCCATCGGTCGACGTCTGCGACATGGATCCAGACGCGCCAGGCGTCACCCTCCTCCTTGATGCTGATGGCGTCGTCCAAGTCCATCGTCTCCGCCGAATCGATCGTGAAGGTCGGTAGATCGGTGAGATCTTCCGAGGGCATGTCCTTCGGCTCGAGCGACGCGCACTCGACGGCGATCGCGTCGGGAATCGGCAGTCCGATCCCATTGCGAACGGCGATCAGGTCTTCTCGATAGGGATCCCAGAGGCCGGCGCGTGCGAGAATCTGGACGGCATGATTCTCATCCCTCAATGTGATGAGATCTCCCCCGTAAGACGCCCGCGGGACTGCGGATTCGCTGACGATCTCCTCACGGAGTTCCATCAGCCAGCCGCGCGTGACCTCGCTCAGCGCGTCCGGCAAGATCTTGCCGGCCAGAAGCAGCCGAAGCTCGGGCAGCAGCGTCTTCTTTTCCTGTGACTTCCGTTCGCGCAGGAGCCTGGCCCGTTCCGCCTTCTTTATCTCACGCCTTTTCCGCTCCTCGGCCTCGCGCCGTCTGTCCTCGAGGGCCGTGTCGTGGAGCGGAACATATCCCTCGGAATCGGGAACGAACGGGCTGCGTTCGGTGTTCAAGGCGAAGAGCAGCGCGCCCCTTTCCTCGGGTGTGCCGCCCGAATCGAAGAGAAGGTCGGCAAGCTCCGAAATCGGGTACGGACGCGGCTCGGCGAGAGTACACTCACGGAGCAGATCGAGATCGATCGACTCCGAACGTTGGTTCAAGGCATCTGTTTCGCGTTGAATCAGCGCGCGTTGCTCCTCGCTTCCTTGAGGAATCTCGACGTGTCCTACCGGCCCATAGTGGTCGAGATCGGTGGGGAAGCGTCGGATGCGTCCCTCCGGCGTCAGCGCGCGCATCGAGCCCTCGTGGGGGGGCTCGACGATCACGGCGAGATCGATCCCCTTCTTTCGAAGGAGTAGTATCAGTGTGCCGGTCGCGAAAGCCGGTGCGTTTCGCTCCGCCGATCTGCTATCTGCCAATGGTCCCTCGTGATGAAGCGGGGGGATGTCCTATCGATCCCGCGCGGGCCGGGGATCGACGGGGAGCGGACGCGGAATCCGAAGGGTGGCGGGGTTCTGAAATGCCCTTGAAGGTCGGCCCCAAGCTTCTTATCCTTTCATGCCAATCCAAAGTGCCTGGACATGCGCGGTGCTTTCCGAACGGCTCCGCGCAGCAAATCGAGGGGAGTCCAAGAAGATAATGAGTAAACGACTCTATCATACCGCCTTTCTCCTTCTCACGGTTTTTTCGTGGCTGCTGGCCGGACCGGCGGAGGCGCTCGAGCAGAAGAAGGTCACGGACGTATGGCCACTAGGTCAACGCCAGCAGTATCTCTACTACCTTAATGGAGAACTCGCCGGTGAGAGTTGGATGGAGATAAGAGAGATTCCCCGTAGCGGCGGTGTGCGCCTCGAGATGGTGAACACCGTCGACGTGGACGGCCAGCCGTTCGGCGCGCGAATGACGGTGGAGGGAAAGTCGGTCGCCGAGATCGACGAGTGGGGACGTCCCGTCTCGTACGAGTTGGAGCTCGAGCGTCCTCAGGGATTCTCCACGATGGAGGCACTCTTCGCCTATCCCGACGTCGAGATGCGGATCATCACTCCCGATGGTGAGAGAGAGACCCACGCGAGATATCATGAGGAATCCGTCTTCCTCGATTTCGTCTTCATCGGCCCGTTCGATCTGGCGTTTCTTCTCGATCCCGTCAATCCGTCGGCGACCCGTATGAAGCGAAACTACTTCGTACCGCAGCTCGAGGTGAACATCCTCACCGACCTAAACGTGGATGGGGAAGAGGACATAACGCTTGATGACGGCACGACCCATCACACGGTCAAGGTGCGCATTCCGGCCGTGTTGACCGACCTCTGGCTCGGGGCCGACGGTCGAGTTCTGAAGGCGATCGTGGCCAGTGAGCAACTCGAGATACGCGCCGGCAAGACAGAAACCCCGTGACGCTCTCTCGGCGCGTCGCGGTCGGGTTCCTCGCGTTGCTCATTCCGGCGACGCTTCATGCCTTTGTGCCGTTCGGCTATCACCGTCGGGTCGATTCCGGCTGGACGCTGATCGCCGTGTCCGCGCCCATCGACGGGTACTCAGCTTGCGTGATGAACCCGCCGTGTCGTGGAGGCGATCGCGTTGAAGGCGATCGAGCTCTCGTAGAGCTTTCAACGCGCCGTTTCGCCGGCCATCTGTTGAGACGTTCCCACGGCGAGTCCTTGCATCAGGTGATTCGTGACCTTGCTGACCGAATGTGTGTCCCGGACACTGAGATCCCGGCACCGGGCTTCACCGAAGCGGTACTCCACCTCATTCATCTGGCAGGTGTGCGGCTCGCCGAAATGGAGAACACCGCGTCGGCGCTCCTTCTCGCCGGAGATCAATCGCCCGCCTCCTTGATGGAGCAGCTTCTCGCCCTGTCGCGAGAGATGCTTCCGCCTGTCGTGTCGCCCGCCGGCGAGGATGTCGTTTCGCATCCTGCATATGGTTGGTGGCGCCATCTCGAGCGTACCGGTCCCCCGAGGGTCCTGGTCGGTGTGCCCCTTCCCGGCGGCGTATCGATGGTGACGCCGGAGCTCCAGATCGCGCTTCAGGCTTTGGAGTATGAACTCGACCAGCGATTGACCGGTCCACAGACGACCGGTTGGGCCGCGAATCACGAGGGCGCGCTCTGGTGGATCGAGTGGTCGGCGCCGCCCGATTCGCTTCCGGTTCTGCGGACGCTTGTGCGAAGCACGTTGGAGGCGCTACGTGAAGAAGGATTGACCGACGCCGAGTTCGAGGCGCATCGCACGTGGCATGCCGAGAAGGACCAAGCCGCCTTCCGCCGGTGGGATCCATGGTTTGAGCGGTATGTCATCGGGGAGATGCAGGGTGAGTTACCGGCTCCGCCCGCGGAGCTTCGCCACCGGTGGGACGGGGTAGACGGGCAATCGGTTCGGCAGTTCGTGCTGGCTTTTTTTCCACGGGAATTCGTCGCCGTGAGCGTGGGGGCCCTCGCCGCGCGCGAGCCGGCCTGGCCGCCACACGAGGAGCCAACCGAGCGGTGGGGGACCGTCAGACCGTGGGCCGAAGCCGTGGACGCCGAGACGAGGCACGATCTGGCCTCGGACGCTCTAGCCCGCGCCGCCAAAATGATGTGGCGAAACGGTCCACCGGACAGTCTGCGTGTGGGCGCGAAATGGGTCCTTGATCGTCCGGGCGCTCCCGTCACCGGCCACGTGATCGAATCGATCCACTTCCCGGAAGCGATCCGACGCGATTTCACCCCGTTCGGATCACAAGACGTCATCGCCATGCTGATGGACGGCGGCGAGGGACGGAAAATCTCGAGGAAAGACGACGACACGATTAGCGATGCGGAAGCGCGGCGGCTCCGCCTCCGCATGCGTCTCGATCCGTGGAACGTGGTCCGTCAGATGCGTGACGCGATCGCCGACGTTCGGTACGACGGCGCCGTCCTGAAGGGGACTACGTCGTGTCAGGCGCTTCGATGGGTTCGAGACGGCGTGACGACCGTCCTCATGCTCGATTCGCTCGAGGGGCTGCCGCAGTCCATCATCCTTCATGGAGTCGATTCACCGGCAACACGCGATGAGCTTCGGTGTTACCAGTATCAAGAGTGGGCCGATTGCCTGTATCCGGGGCGTCTCGAACGCTATACGGGACCCCGGCGAGAAGCGGCGTTCGACATCACGGATGTGCGGGCGGGTTGGCGTCTTGCGGGGAAAGATCGGCTCAAGTAATCTGTCTCCGTTGTCATGTTTGATTTCACTTCAGAGCGCGCCGGGTGCGGCTTGTGGAGGGAGGGGAGATACGATGCGTGGGTTCATCATCGGGGCGGGACTCGTCGTCGGCATGACGGTCCTGACCTCAGGATGGATGGCCGTTCCGGTAGCCGCGATGGAGGAAGGCGTTCCGGAGGACTTCGATTGCGCTGAGGTCGGCCATCTGTGGGAGGATGCCGACAAAGTCGAGCTCGTGGACGCGTCGCGCCATTTCCGGAGCACACGGCTCTACTTCAGTCAGAAGCTGTTCCGCAAGGCCGCGCGCGAGGCGGAAATCGCCATCAAGCTGGATTTGACCGAGGCGAAGTTCTTCATGCGGGGCGGCATGGCATACGCGGAGCTCGGTTGCTACATCGCGGCCGGCAATGCCTTCGCCACCGCGCTCAGGATGGTCGAGGGAATCGAGAAGGAAGAGAAGCTCGTAACGAACATCAAGAACAACCGGGCGCACTACTGGACGTATCGATTCAACGAGGCCATCGGTCTCTTGGAGGAGGATGATCTCGACGGTGCCGCGAGGGAGTTCTCGAACGCCATTTCGATCGATTCCACCGATGTGCGTGCCTACCGGAATCTCGGTGTCGTCTACCTGCGGCTCAAGGAGAATCATCAGGCGCTCGCGACGTTCACGGAGGCGCTCGCGCTCGATCCCTCGGATGAACAGACGCGGTACAACTTCCGGCGAACCACCAATGCCATCGCCGTCGACGAATTCAACCTCGGACTCAACCTCGCCGGTCTCCCCGACAGTCTGGATCGTGGCAAGAGCATGATCACCGGTGCCATCGGCATGCTCGAAGATGCCATCTCCTGGGAGCCCCCGAACTCGGAGCGGGTCGAGTACGAGGTCAACCTCGGAACATGCAATCAGGCGCTGGGCCAGGTGGAGCCGGACAGCGCGGCATCCCGTGCCGGCTACTTCCAGGCGATCACGCACTATCGCAAGGCGGCGGTTCTCCGGCAGGCTGTGCTCGAAGAGGAAGGAAAGCTGGCCCCCGGCATCAACGCCGATACCGACTATCTTCGTCCCCTTCTCAGCTGTTTTCTGGCCACCTCGGAGTACGATTCGGTGCTCGTCTACGGCCGGATGATGGTCGACATGAATCCGAAGGAGCCGATCGGCTACAACTACATGGCCGAGGCGTTCCGGGGAAAGGGCGAGCAGGAAAAGGCGCTCGTCTACCTCTTGATGCGCCAGTCGCTCGAAAAGGGCGTGGAAGTCCCGAACATCAACGATCATTTCATCGGCCTCATCACGGTCTATCAGCCGGGCGACGATATCATCAAGGCCACGATGAGCATGGAGTCACCTGAAGAGATCCGGGTGAACAGAGAGAGCGACAACATCTACGAGGCGTGGATCTTCTGGGCGAAAGGGTACGCCGACTGCTACTACAACGGCCGCCACGTCGGGAAGGCCGAGTTTGAGCCCGCGGAGATTGTGGAGTAGTTCGAGAGCGGAGAGCCAGATGCGTGTCCGTAGGGTGAACCGTCTTGCCATGATCTTGGTTACGGTTCTGTCGGTTCTTGTGCCCGCCTCCGTGGCGGCACAACGGTATAACTTCGTCGGGGAGACGGAGGTCGCCCACTACGCGGGCACGATCAGTGTGGACGACATCATTCCGTCCACGGAAGAGACCCCGTTAGAGGATGTAGGCTACGACCTGCGGTCCATGTCCGCCGAGCGGGGTGTTGGTGTGGGTTTCCGGCTCGCGCGCCACGTCGGCCATCACTGGACGCTCGAAGCTTCTTGGTCGTACCTGTTCTCTCACCTGGAGGCGCGGTTCGGGAGCGGCTCCGACACGGACGACGTGACGTATGATCGTCTCGGGATTGTTCAGTACGGTGTCGGATTGCTCTACTATCCGTTCTGGTTTGCCGACGAGCGGATCGGACCCTTCATTCGGGTCGGCGCAGGTGGCCTCAGCTGGCGCCCGTCCGATGATTTTCCTCTGGAAGCGCGACCCGTCGCGACGCGTCGGACCGCCGGCCTGTCCGGTGACGTTGGGGGAGGCCTGACGTTCTATGCCACCGAGGATCTGTCTTTTCGCGCCGACTACGCGTGGATCTCAACGGAGCTGAACCGAGACGCGCTCTTGGCCCTCTCGTTTCCGTTTCCCGAGATCGGATCGAGGAATCTCTCCGCCCATCGGCTCGAGCTAGGTTTCACTCTCCGCCTCTTCGATACCCGGCTCTGACGCCGAATCGGCCCACCTCAGCCGACATGTGTTCAATCTGATGATAAACCGAGTCAAGGCTAGGAAAATCGGCTCTCCCGAATCGGGTTAACCTTGTTCCCGATCAGGACTTGAGCTATACTTGATAGCGTATAGATACCGTCGTTGTCCCGGCTGCTATCCCCCCGAGTTTGAGCGTTGCTGCGCTTCAGACCTCGACCAGTCGGCTGTGTTCCCTGTCGCTCACCGAAGCCGGTGCTGCGTGTGCCCGGCAGGGGGACGATGGTGTGGTCTGAAGTTCACCGGTAACCGTGGAACAGGAGGCACGAGATGCGCATCCGATTTGGCCTCTCGCTCGGTCTTTTGGCCGTGCTTGTGGCCAGCACCGCTGTAGCGGTACAGCCCCCGGACAATCCGATTCCCGCAGCCGAGGTCCCGCTTCCCACGCGGTTCTTGGACCGCGCGCTGGACCCCGAGGTCCAGAGCCGGCTGACGCGTGATGATGCAGGGCTCCGCGAAATGAACAGGAAGTACGGACGCTGGACCGTCGCCGCTTGGAACGAGGCTACCGGTGCGCCCGGCAGGGCATTTGGTGTGCCCATCGCGCTCGTCGACGGATCCGTCAACGAGCAGAGCATCGTTGACGCGTCGTGGCGCTTCATCAACGAGAACCCCGAGTTCGTGAAGGTGGATGCGGCTTCCTTGGAGCTGGTGAACGCACTGCAGCGCGGCAAGCACTGGTATGTGCACTTCAGTCAGATGTATCAGGGCTTCTATGTCTACAACAGCGATCTCTTCCTCCGTTTCGACCTAAAGGGCAACCTGATCGGTCTCGGTGCGGAGATCTATCCCGACGTCGCGGTCGCGCCGTGGCCGGCCATTTCCGAGAGCCAGGCGATGAGCGTCTCGAAGAGCGGCTTGCCGTTCACCGAGGGTGTCGACTCGGCCGAGCTCGAGGGCCTCGTCGTCATGCCGGTGCCGTGGGAGTCTTCGGTCGGCTTCTTCCTCACCTACAAGATCGATCTGAAGATGGCCGACGGAGAGATCGGCTATCGCGCCTACGTGGATGCGGCAACCGGTGAGATTCTCTGGCGCCACCCGACCGTCTACCACGTCAACATCGAGGGGGAGGTCAACGGGTCGCTATTCTGGGAGGATCCCAACGAGCCGCCGGTCGAGTTGCCGTTCCCGAGCGAGACCGTGGCGAAGATGAGTGGGGGTAGCGACTACACCGACGACGCCGGATACTTCAACATCAACAATTCAGGGTCAGGGGATGAAACCCTCGAGACCTCGTTCGCCGGGCAGTACTTCAGGGTCAACAACCTGCAGTACCCGCAGGGCGAGATCTCACAGGTGGTCACTCCCGGCGACTACGTGGAGCTTTATTGGGATGACACGAACTCGAACATGGAAGACCGTGTTCCGTTCCAGCACCTGAATGTGTTCCGCAATCACCTCAAGAACGACATCGATCCCGGCTTCAGCTTCGGCGTGACCTTCGTGTGGATCTATGCGAACCGCTCCGGCCAGACGTGCAACGCGTACTGGAACGGATCGTCCGTCAACTTCTACCGGGCGGGCGGTGGCTGCCGTGACATGAGTGAGATGGCCTCGGTCGCCATTCACGAGTACAACCACGGTATCGCCGACTGGATGTACTACCCCGTCAGCATCGGTTGCGCGATGATCGAGGGTCATCCCGATATCCGCGCGATGTTCCACACCGGCATCCCGACGGTGGGAACGGGCTATCTCATCGCCAATCCCGATTCCTACATCCGTACGGGTAACAACACGAAGACCTGGCAGCAGGCGCTGGACGGCTGCCCGACCGGCGGCTACAACAACGGCGAGTGCCACTGCAAGGCCGACGTGTCGATGGGTGCCGCGTGGAAGATGCGTGTGCGCCTCATCGAGAAGCTCGGCGAGGAAGCGGGCGCGCTGCACGCGGAGACGATCAACCACTACGCCTTCTACGGCAAGCCGCAGTATCCGATCTACTACCTCGACGACCTGCTTCACGAGGACGACGATGACGGCAACCTGGACAACGGGTCGCCGAACTGGAGTCAGATCTGCGAGGCGTTCGCGATCCACGGCCTCGACTGTCCGGCCGTGACCGAGTACGTGACGATCACGCACACGCCGCTCGGCCACACGATCGACGAAGTGAATCCGTACACGGTCGTTGCCGATATCACGGCCACGGGCGACGTGGTCGACACGAACGACCTTTGGGTTCACTACAACGTGACCGATGCCGGCTGGAACAGCGTTCAGATGACCGCGACCGGGAACCCGGATGAGTTCTCGGCGGACATCCCGGCGCAGGACCTCGGTAACTACATCGACTACTACATCAGCGCCTCGGGGGTCGGCGGTGCCCAGGCGACGCATCCGCCGGAGGCGCCCTACTTCGGGACGCACCTGTTTGCTGTCGGGTCCTTGGAACTGGTTCTAGAAGACGATGTCGAGAGCGACCAGGGCTGGACGCTCAACAACGGTGACACGGCGACTGATGGTCTTTGGGTTCGTGATGATCCCATCGGCTCGGAGGAAGACGGCGAGCCGGCGAATCCCGAAGACGACAATACGCCGGCTCCGGGCGTGAACTGCTTCTTCACCGGTCAGGGGACAGAGGGTTGGCCGGCCTACTTGGATGATGTCGACGGGGGCTGCACGTATCTGGAGACACCGACGATGGACTTCAGCGGCGCCATCTACGCCGAGGTGTCGGTCATGCGCTGGTGGTACGACAGCGCGGATAGTCCTCACGACGCGTTGACGATGGAAGCGTCCAACAACGGCGGCGCTGACTGGGTATTCGTCGATGAAGTCACGGGCATGCAGAACTCGTGGACTGAGAGCGTTCTCAGACTCAAGCACGCTGAGATCCCGCTGACCTCCCAGATGAGGCTACGTTTCGTCGCGTGTGACCTGGGGGAGGGCGGCACCATCGAGGCGGCGATCGACGACATCACGTTCTCGGTGCTCACCGCTGACATTCCGACGGACGTCGCGTCCTCGAACGTACCGGCGACGTTCACGGTCCATCAGAACAGTCCGAACCCGTTCAACCCGATCACCTCGATCCAGTACGAGGTGCCGTCGACGGGTCCGGTCAGCATCCGTGTCTTCAACGTCACGGGTCAGCTGATCCGCACGTTGGTGGATGAGCGCGTCGAGGCGGGCACGCACTCCGTCCGGTGGGATGGAAGGGACGATGTGGGCATGTCCGTCGCATCGGGCCTCTACTACTACAAGGTCAATGCGGGCACGCACGAGAGTGTCCACAAGATGACGTTGCTGAAGTAGGTTCGATCGACGAGTTTGAAGTAGAAGCGATCCGGCGGTCAGGTCACCGAGACCCGGCCGCCGGTTTTTCGTGGGGTCGTGGGGCGGTGCTCGCGGCGGGTCAGTGCGACCAACCCTCGAGCAACTGGGCCCTGAGCGTTGCGGGGTCCGACGTCGGAAGCTTGCAGCTCCCGAACCGGCAGACATAGGCTGCCGCCTCACCCTTCACGGCCGTCTTGCCCGCCGCCGGACCCAGCAGTGTCGCAAGATCGGCGCTCGGCCCATCGGCCCCAACGGTGACGAGCACGGCATTGGCGGGCGCGACCTTGCGGAACGCCGAGACGAGGGCCCGGGTCGTGGCGCCGTCCGGATCGCCCGCGATGATCACTTCGTAGTATGGGCCGACGAAAAGCTGAGCGACGTCCAGCCAGCCGGCCATCTCGAGCTTGAGGCGGTCCATTTGACCGGCGAATCCGCTGAGCGTTCTTTCGACGATGTCGCGGTAGTTGGTATTCCCGGTGAGGGTCGCGGCGCGGAGAAGCGCGCTCAACATGGCCGAGTTGCCCGACGGTCGCACGCTGTCGATGATTTCGACCTGTCGTCCCATCGGGGCTTCCTGCGTATCGGCTGTCAGATAGAACCCCGCCGTAGGATGCGCGAATCGTTTGACCGCGGTCTCGATGAGCTCGAGCGCGCGCTGCAAGTGCGACGCGTCACCTGTGGCGAGGTATAGCTCGATGAGCCCGTCACTCAAGAACGCATAGTCGTCCAGGACGGCTTCGTTTTCGGCGGTCCCGTTTGTCGACGCGCGGTAGAAGAGTCCGTCGTTACGACGGTGACGTTCCCAGAGAAAGTCGACTGTTTTCTCCGCGGCGACCCGGTAGCGCTCGTCACCGAACACGCCGTAGCCCTGGGCCATCGCGCTGATCGCGAGGCCGTTCCACGACGTGACGATCTTCTTGTCAAGGCCCGGCCAGACGCGGGCGCTCCGGTGCTCGCGAAGGTTCGGTGTCCACTTGTCGATGAGGCCGTCGATCTCATCCAGCGGACGACCGAACGTCTCCGCAACCCGCTCAGTGCTCACGCGACGTGTGAGCACGCTCTTGCCTTCGAAGTTCCCCGCCTCAGTAACACTCAGAAGCATGGCGAGCGGCGGACCGTCCTCGGGACCGGCGACCTCGGTGATCTCGTCCGGTGACCAGATGTAGAACGTTCCCTCCTCACCGCCGCTGTCCGCGTCGTAGCTTCCGTAGAAGCCGCGGCCATCATCGCTCATGTCGCGAATCATGAAGTCGAGGGTCTTCTTCGCGATCTCCGCGTAGGCGGGGTCGTCGAAGACGGCCGACGCCTCGATGTAGAGGCTCGCGATCTGGGCGTTGTCGTAGAGCATCTTTTCGAAGTGAGGGATGAGCCATGTGCCCTCGACGGTGTAGCGGTGAAAGCCGCCGCCGATCTGATCGTGGATGCCGCCCGAGCCCATGTGATCGAGGGTCCCGCGCACGATCTCCGCCGCGCGCTCGTCGTTCGTCTTGCGATAGTTCCGGAGGACGAACTTCCAGCGCAACGGTGTCGGGAACTTTCTTTGTGTCCGGAAGCCGCCCCATTCGTCGTCATAGCCGCTCGCAGCGGATTGAGCGGCCACCGCGAAAAGCTCGGGATCTACGACGCCGGTCTCAGCCAGGTCGTGCGGCCGGGAAATGGCATCGAAAAGACGCGCGGCCTGCTGGTCGATGTCGGCCCGCTGCGTGTTGAATGCATCGTGGACCCGACGGATCAACATCATGAACCGATCGTGTGGGAAGTAGGTACCGCCGAAGAACGGCTTCAGATCAGGCGTGAGAAAGACCGACATCGGCCATCCGCCTCCGCCCGTGATCGCCTGCACGGCGTTCATGTAGACCGTATCGAGGTCCGGCCGCTCTTCGCGATCCACCTTGATGCAGATGAAGTTCGCGTTCATGAACTCCGCGACGTCGTCCTTTTCAAAGACCTCTTCCTCCATGACGTGGCACCAGTGGCAGGACGAGTAGCCGATCGATAGAAAAATCGGCTTGTTCTCGCTGCGCGCGCGCTCGATCGCTTCGTCACCCCACGGATACCAGTCGAGCGGATTGTGGGCATGCTGCAGCAGGTAGACCGATCGCTCGTTCTTCAGATGATTGCCGTTCTCACGGATTTCTTGTGAAGTCCGCGGCACGTACGCCTCGACGTCGCTTGTGTCGCTACTGCAGTTCATGACGAATACCCCCATGAGGGAAATCAAGGCGAGACGCGCCACCGTCGTCCGTGGTCGATTGTGCGCCCGCCGATTTGCAAACGAATTGATTGTATTATTGTCGAGATACACGACAACCCCCTGAATCGTTCATGGGATAGACAAGTCCCGGCGGGGCATCGGCTCGGCCGCCAAGCCGGCGGAGCCTAGTTGCGGCAATGGTACGGGAAGGCGCGCGAAACGTCAAAGCCGCGATCGCGCGGCCGACCGGCGCCGGATTCCCGCGTGCACGTTCGCAAAGACGTAGACGATCGCCGCCAGAAGAACCGTCGTCGCGCCGGCGGGAAGGTCGGAGCTGAAGCTCACCGCAAGGCCGGCCGTCGTGAACACGGAGCTCAAAACGGCGGCGAGCATCATCATCTGCCAGAGCCTTCGTGACATGCGCCCTGCGACCGATACCGGGAGGGTGACCAACGCGATCACCATCACCACGCCGACGACATAGATGAGGGTGACGATGGTCAACGCGGTCAAGCACAAGAGCAGCGTGGTGAAGAGCGAAACGTTGATTCCTCGCAGCCGGGCGAATTCCGGATCGAAGCAGACGGCGAGAAGCGGGTTGTAGAACAGAAGTGTCGTCACGAGGATGACGACGTCCAGGCCGATGAGCAGTTGAAGCGTCTGCGGGTCGACCATGATGATGTTTCCGAAGAGATAGGTCATCAGATCGGCCTTGTAGCCGGGTGTTCGGAACAAGAAGAGCACGCCGATCGCCATCCCGACTGCCCAGAGCGCGGAGATGATCGTGTCTTCGCGGTCGCTTCCGCGCGCGCGCACGAGACCGATGATCACCGCGGCCGCGAGCGCCGCCGCGACGGCACCGTGCAGCGGATGAAGCCACTCCCACTGGTGAACCGTGCGCAGGTAGTAGGCGACGCCCATCCCACCCAGAACGCAGTGCGCGAGACTCCCGGCGATAACCGTGATCCGCCGGGTGACGACGTAGGTGCCGACGACCCCGCAAGCGACGCTCGCCAGGATCCCGGCCGCGAGTGCGTTTCGCATGAACGCATGCTGCGCGAGCGCATCGATGAACTCCGCCATCGCCTCCTACCTTTCCCGCTCGGGGTGAGGATGGTGATGGTCGTGATGCACGAAGCGAACGCCGGAGCGGCTGGGGAAGAGCTTCGTCAGCTCTCCCTTGATCTCGGCCGTCGCGTGCTGCTCCACGCTCACGCACACGCAGGCCACCTTGTTCACGTGCTTGGAGACGACGCTCACGTCGTGCGAAACGAGGACGAGCGTCATGCGCTCATTGAGCCGTTTGAGAAGCTCGTAGAGATCATCCTGCACCTCCGGGTCCAGGCTCGCGGTGGGTTCGTCGAGCATCAGCAGCTCCGGATCGCACGCCAACGCGCGGGCGATGAGGACGCGCTGCCGCTCCCCGCCCGAGAGCGCCGCGAATGATCGATCCTTGAGGTCGTACGCCTCGACGCTGCCCAGCGCGTTCTCCGCCGCCGCGCGGTCGCTGGCCAGGTAGGGCCCGAAGGGCCGCCGGCGCCCTTGCCGTCCCATCAGCACGATATCCATCACCGTCACCGGAAAGGCGGCGTCGAGATTCACGTGCTGCGGCATGTAGCCGATTCGCTGTCGCGCGCGCGACGGGCTCGTCCCGAGGACATGAATCGTTCCCCGGTCGGGGACGAGAAGTCCGAGGATCAACCGCAGGAGCGTCGTCTTCCCGCCGCCGTTCGGCCCGATCAGCGAGACGAAGTCACCCCGCTCGATCTCCAGGTTCACCGCGCTCAGGACGGGATGCCGGTCGAAGCTGAAGCTCACGTCCCGAATGCTGATCGCGCTTTCCGGGGTCATTGCTTGTCTCCGGTCAGCGCCGATCGAATCTCGCGCGCCATGGCCTCAAGGTTGTTCAGGTAGTCGGCCGAAAGCGGGTCGAGCACCCGAACCTCGATGCCGATCTCCCGGGCCACCCGGCGCGCCGTCGATTCGGAGAATTGCGGCTGGATGAATATGGCGCCCACGCCGCAAGCTCGCGCCCGCTCGAGAACGGTGGCGAGCCGCTTCGGGCTCGGCGAAAGCCCGCCCTCCTCGATGGCGCTTTGCGTCAGTCCGTATTCCGCCGCGAGATGACCGAACGCGGGATGAAAGACGAGGAATTCCTGGCCCGAGACCGGGGCAAGTACCGACCGCAGTCGTGCGTCGAGATCGTCCAGGTCGGAACACAGGATGACGAGGTTCTCTTGGTAGAGATCGGCGTGAGCCGGGTCGATGCGGCTGAGCGCGACGGCGATGCTCTCCGCCTGCGCTTTGGCGAGACGCGGACTCAGCCACGTGTGCGGATCCGGTCCATGCACGGCGTGCCCGTGGTCGGTGGCGTGTCGATGCTTCCCGTCGTGTTCATGGGCGGCTCCGCGCTCCTCGACGTCGGACCGCGTGCTCGGTCCCATGCCGCCGCCGGTGCGTACGATCTCCACCTGCGGGAAGCTCCGCTCGATGTACGGGAGCAGCGCGCGCTCCATCGGCACATCGATCGAGACGTATAGATCCGTCTCCGCGAGTCTCATGATTTCCTTGGGAGTGGGGTCGAACGACGCGGGCGATTCCCCAGGTCCGATCATGACGTGGACATCCGCGTGCCCGCCGGCGATCCGCTCGACGAAGAACGTTTGTGGCAGAATGCTGACGGTCACCACGACCGCCGTCATCGACGCGCCAATGATACTAGCGGCATTGATCACATCGCCCTCGAAGCTGGATGTCGACGTCGGCGCTCTCGAGCGCTCGTGGCCCGCGTCCGGTCTGATCGAGATGGACGCGGACGTCCGGCAGGCACTGAACCTCCCCGCAAAGAACGCAGACGAAGTGGGGGTGATCGCCCATCGCGTGCAGTAGCCGCGCGTCGCCGAAGCGCCAGACCCGGTCACCCAGCGCCGTCTTGAACGCCAGCCCGGAGCGCACGAGATCGATGAGGTTTCGGTAGAGCGTTGCCCGGTTCCAGGGCTCGCTTTCGAGTGCAACCGCCACTTCCGCGTGGCTCAGCGGCTTTGGCGCCGTCGCCAGGAGTCGCAGGACGGCCATCCGCGACGCGGTCGCGCGCAGTCCCGCATGGCGGAGCGCGTCTTGGACCTCCTGTGCTTGCATGCTTCGGCCGCGCGGTTTTCGAGCTGCCACGATCGTCTCCTCGCAGTTTGCTTCTCGGTCGTTGCTCATGTCAGAGTATATGCAACTCAATTGCATTTGCAATACCTATGCATGTGCGCGCTGACCTCGAGGGGGGCAACCGCGTGCGGGCGCTGTCGTTGACCCGGGTCGATGCGCCTCGGTATAGTCATACCCTTTGAAATCTCGGTTGCCGATCCGAGCCACTGTCGCGCCGGCGACTTCCAAGGAAGAGGGTTCAGGGAATGTGTGAGAGCGTATTCGAACATATCTCCGGGCGATGCTCCGCCGCCCGTCGGGCTGCCGTATTGCTCGCCGTTGCGGCCGTCGCACTCGGGGTTCCCGCCGCTCATGCGGGGGATGGGGCGAAGACGCCCGTGATGGAGGCACCGAATTGCGAGCCGGTCGACATGACGCTCGTCTCCGAGGACGGCGTCAGGGTCGCCGCCACGTTCTATCCGACCGAAGCCAGCGTTCCACCTGCCGTGTTACTAGTTCACATGTGGGGCCGGGACCGAAGTGACTACGACACGTTCGCCCGTGAGCTTGCCGACCACGGTTTCGCCACGCTCGCGATCGATCTCCGTGGGCATGGCGGGAGCCTGAGCGCGGAAGAACGATCGTACGAGTTCGACAAGCTCGGGCAGGAGGACATCGATCGCTTCCCGAACGATATTCGCGCCGGTATTCGCTACCTCCGCGAGCGGGAAGACATCGACGGAGTCCGGGTCGCTCTCATCGGGGCGTCGGTGGGCGCGAACGCGTCGGCCGCGTACTCGATCGACGATCACTTGCTGTCGGGGCTCGTGCTGCTCTCACCCGCCGTCGACTACAAGGGGATCAAGGCCGCCGACGCCATCGCCGCTTTCGGCAGGCGCCCGAGCTTCCTGCTCTCGTCGAAGAGCGACAAGGTCTCGTTCCACTCGCTTCCGGTGCTGAAGAAGAAGGCGAAGGGAAAGGTGGCGATGCTTCGAATCGACGGCGACTCCCACGGAACGGAGATGCTGGACACGGGCGAGGTCCGCGGCGCGATCATGGAATGGTTGGATGGCGTCTTCGAAGACGGCTAAGACGACACCCAAGAAGACCGCCGGACGGAAACCGAGCGCCGCATCCCCATCCCGCGCGCTGAGGAATCGCGCCGCCAAGATCACGGCACTCCTACGCGACGAGTACCCGAGGGCAAAGACCGCGCTCGATCACGAGAGCCCACTGGAGCTTCTCGTCGCGACCATTCTCTCGGCGCAGTGCACCGATGAACGCGTCAACATGGTGACGCCCAATCTCTTCAAGCGCTATCCGAATGCCGGGTTGCTCGCCCGCGCCCGCCGGCCGTCGGTCGAGAAGATCATCCACTCGACCGGCTTCTTCCGGAACAAGGCTAAGAATATTCAGGGGGCGGCGAAGGCGATCATCGAGCGCCACGGTGGGAAAGTGCCGCGAACGATGGAAGAGTTGTTGGAGCTGCCGGGCGTCGCCCGAAAGACCGCCAACTGCGTGATGGGAAGCGCCTACGGGATCGCGTCGGGTGTCGTTGTCGACACGCACGTCGCGCGCATCAGCCGGTTGTTGAAGCTGTCCGAGGAGAAGACGCCGGAGAAGATCGAACGCGATCTGATGGCGCTTCTGCCGAAAGATCAGTGGATCGACTTCTCACACTGGCTCATTGATCACGGGCGGGCGGTTTGCATCGCCAGAAGACCCAAGTGCGCGGATTGCCTCATCGCTCATTTCTGTCCGTCGAAAGCATGAGCCGGACGCGCTCCGCCGCGTCACGGATCGCCCTCTCGAGCTCATCCCCTTTCGGACCGCCGGCCTGTGCACGCTCGGGACGGCCTCCGCCTCGCCCGCCGATCATCTCGGCCGCCTCCGCCAACACGGGACGCAGGTCACACGCGACATCGGGGCTTCTCGCGAAGAGGAGCGACGCCTTTCCCCCTGAGGTCCAACCGAGTAGCAGCACGGCATCGGTGAGCGACTGCAACGCGTAGGCCGCGGCGGACGCGTGCGGACCTTCCGATTCGTCGAGTATGCGCGCAACCAGACGTGGACGCTCGTCGGCGTCGTCGAGCCAGGTCTGGAGCTTCATCTCGATGAGCTCGCGTCCTCTGACCTCCAGCTCTTTGCGTAGCGCGCGGGTCGCGTCACCCATCCGCTCCCATGCCGGCTCCACCTCGTCGATCGCCGCCGAGATCGATAGCGCCATCCGTTTGAGTGATGCGTGCTTGGTCTGATAGTCGCGGCGCGCCCGCCCTCCCGCGACGTAGGTGAGGCGCAGTCGCGATCCCACGTTTTCCGTACCGAGAAGCTTGACGATCTCGAGCTCCGCGGTCGATTCGACGTGAGTGCCCCCGCACGCGTTCCGGTCGAGCTCGCCGATGCAGACGAGCCGGAGCCGGTCCTTGTCCTCGGGCCGCTTCTCGACGCCGAGCGCGATCGCCTCGTCCCGCGTGACCACGCGAACGGTGATCGGAATCGCCTGCCGGATGAGCTCGCTCAGCCGATCCTCGGTCTCCGTCCAGACGTCGTCCGGCCATCGGAGTCGATCCAGGTCGATCGTGCTGACGCGCTCGCCGATCTGAAAGCCGATCGTGCGCGCGTCGTGCTCCGTCCGCAGTACGCGGGAGAGGAGATGCTGGGCCGTGTGCTGTTGCATGTGGTCGTAGCGGCGAAGCCAATCGATCTCACCGACGACGTCGCCGCCGTCCCCGTCGCCCGCTTCGAGGGGCTTCGGTTCCGCTTCGACCCGATGCAGAATCCGATCGCCGGACTCAAGAACGTCCAACACTTCGGCTCCGCCCAGCGTGCCCAGGTCGTTGGGCTGGCCGCCCGAAGTCGGGTAGAAGGCGGTCCGATCGAGAACGATATCGATGCCCTCGGCCGTTGGTTCCCGCGCGATGATTTTCGCGGTGAACCGCCGTTTGCTCACGTCGTCGTGGTAGAGTCGTTGCGTGATCATGTGGTCGATTGTACAACGGAAGATCGATGGAACGAATGGCCGTGCGCGGGGTTTCAACCTTGTTCGCGAAACTCCTTGACGGCCGGCGGGGTCGGCAGTAGAAGAAAGAGCGGGTGCCCCGCCCGATTGATTCCCCGACCCGACTCTCCAATCCACATACGCGCCAGGAAACATAACGATGATGTCGCTCTTCAACGTGCAGCAGATCAGCTTCGATCCGGTTGGGGGTTGGGCGCTATTCGTCCTTTTCCTGTTGGCGGCCGGCGCCCTCGCCACGTGGGCGTATCTCACGTCCCCCGCGCCGCTCAGCAGGGGCCAGCGCACGCTACTTTGGATCTGCCGTGCGGGAGCGCTGGTAATCGTCCTCCTGGTCTTGTCGCGTCCGGTCGTCGTGCTGGACCGGCCGGTTCGTGGCAAGCCGCTCGTCACGGTTCTCGTCGATCGAAGCGCCAGCATGGGCGTCCGCGACGCCGGCGGCGGACAAACCCGCCTGGCGCGGGCCACGGAGATCGCCCGTGACCTCGATGAAAGGCTCGACACCGCGGGCGATCGCTACGATGTCCGCGTTCGGTCGTTCTCCGGTGGTCTCGAATCAGAAACTGATCTCGTCGGGCCGCTCGAAATCGATTCCCTGGGCGCGTCGTCGGCCGGTGACGCGATGGCCACGCTGCTCAGAGAGCCCGACGTCGCGCGGCTTGCCGGAGTCGTGCTCCTGAGTGACGGCGCGACGACACGCGGACGGGATGTCGTCTCCATGGCGGAGGAAATGCCCGTTCCGGTCTTCGCGGTCGCGCTGGGTGACAGCGTGTCACCGCCGGACCTGCAGCTCTTGGGTGTTGATGTGCCGCCAGCGGCGTTTGTCGGCGAGCCCGTGGTCGCGAACGTCCGACTTCGCTGGACGGGAGATGTCACTCAGCCGGTCACGTTGACGGTCAGTGACGATCAAGGCACCGTCGCTACGCACGATGTTCGCATACCGGCCGCGGGTGCGCTCATGGAGGTTCCGTTTCGCATCACGCCGAGCAGGCCGGGGCAGATGTTCTATCGCGTTGAAGCTCTACGGCCGGGAGATGCCGGCGCGCGGGTGGACTCCGTATCGGTCAATGACGCCGCCCGATTCGCGCTCGACGTTCGGAAGGACCGTCTCCAGATCCTCGTCGTCGAAGAGCACCTGAGTTGGGACTACACGTTTCTGACGCGCACCCTCGAGCGAGATTCCACTCTCGCGTACAGCTTCCTCGTTTCCACCGCCACGGGGAAGAGCCTGGCTCTGGGTGAGAAGCGCGTCGACGCGTTTCCGGACGATCTCGCATCGCTCAACGCGTTTCGCGCGGTAGTAATCGGCGACGTGAGTCGCGCGATTCTCGACGATGCGCACTGCGAGCTGCTGGCGCGATATGTGGAAGGCGGGGGCGGCCTGTTGTTGCTCGGCGGCAACGGCATCGACGGACTCGGTCGCCTTTCCGATACAGTGCTCGAGCGCGTGTCTCCCGTCGAGTTGCGCGCGCCGTCTTCCGCGGGCCGGCACCAGATGTCGGGGCCGCTGACCCCGCGTGTGACGATGCTGGGAGACGCCCATCCGCTCGTGGCCCTCCACGGTGACGCGCTACAGAACCGGGCCTTGTGGGCCGACCT
Organism: uncultured bacterium; assembly: GCA_964486455.1. Lineage (GTDB taxonomy): Bacteria > Eisenbacteria > RBG-16-71-46 > CAZAMP01 > CAZAMP01 > CAZAMP01. The sequence goes on from CAZAMP010000002.1 coordinate 116,482, forward strand.
GCCACCCCTGCGTCCTGCGGCCGCACAGTACTCGGCCCGCCCCGGTGCGCAGGTTCTCGTCGAGCACGGAAGCGGAGCGCTCGTCCATCCTCTCATCACGATCGGTCGATCCGGGGCGGGACGTGTGCTTGTCTTCTCCGGACAGTCGCTTTGGAAGTGGCACTTCTTGAGAGAAGGGCTGGGTGGCGACGATGACTTCTTCAACCGCTTCTGGGTTGGGGCGATTCGATGGCTGGCTGATCCCGAACCGCTCGAGCGGATCCGGGTCGCTCCCGAGCGGCTCGTGTTCCCGCTGGGCAGAGAGGTCGTTCTGGCGGGGCGCGTGCTCGGTGCCGACCTCGCGCCACTGGCCGACGCCTCTCTGAGCGCCACTCTCTTCGGGGCAAGAGATTCCCTGCGCCTCGACGCCGAATGGGATGAAGGCGGCGGTGTCGCGTTTCGCGCGGGCGCGCTCGCACCGGGCCACTACAGCTACCGCGTCGGTGTGGAATCGCCCGGCGGTCCTCCGGCGATTCGAGAGGGCGAGTTCGTCGTCGACAGCTCCGGACCCGAGTACTGGGATCTCACGGCGAAACCGGACGAGCTTCGACGCGCCAGCCACGTGAGCGGCGGGCTGTTTTTGCGTGACGACGGCCTCGATCCCCGACTGGAATCGCTGGCGGTCTCCCCGGTAGCGGCATCCGTGACGACGGAGCATCTCCTCTGGAATCATCCTCTCCCTTTGCTCGTGTTTCTCGTGTTGTTGGGTGTGGAGTGGTGGATCCGCCGGCGAAGCGGTCTCGCCTGAGACGCACACGAACCGACTCCCCAACGCATGCGATAGGCTGATACCCCCCGGAGCGTGACGTAACTGCTGGAGCGAGATCATGCGATTTCGACCGAGACGACGGTTTTTCTTGGGGTTTGCTCTGTCGACCCTGTCCATAAGTCCGGCGAAGAGTGCCGATGACGTGGTCATCAACGAACTGCGATACGATCCGTCGGGCGCCGACAGTGGCCGCGAATACGTCGAGCTTTTCAATCCCACCGCCCGCGCGATCGATCTCGATCCGTCGTTTCGAATCGAGCGCGGGAACGGAGCGGCGCCCGATCAATGGACCGCGTTCTGGCACGGTGATGGAACCCGGCTCGGTCCGGGGGAGTGGCTCGTGATCGGTGACGATCCACGTGCCGACCATACGGCGACGCCCGCGCTCCAGAACGGACCCGACGCGTGCCGCATCGTCCGTGGGTCTGCGATCGTTGACGTGGTGGGTTGGGGGGACCTTCAGTTCGCCGAGTACTACGAGGGGCTTCCCGCGGCTGACCCTTCACCGGGCCTTCTGGCACGCAAACCGGACGGTCTTGACCGCGACTTGAACAGCGAGGATTTCGTAGCGAGCCTGCGCGAGTCACCCGGCGGACAGAACTTCCCTGACCTGCTGATGATCGTCACCCCGGCTGAACCTCCTTTCACGCCGCGGCTGATCCATGACGCTGAAGCGCACGCGGTCGTGTTCTCCCTCAGATCCGAAGGCCTCATTGCCATCGAGGCGGGGGCGGCCGGTATTCGGGACCGCGTGAGCGGGGCGGAGTGGGTGCTTTCCGAGCGCCTCCTTCCCGGAGGAGAACGCGAAGGAAAGCTACCGATGCCAGGGCGAGCGGCGGGCGTGTACGAGCTCCTTCTCGATCCGTGGCTCACGGGCGGTCACGCGGAGCCCGCGCGACGCATGCGATACCGCGTCGGCGCGGGGCCGGTGATCGTGTCGGAAATCCAGGCCCGCCCGGGCAAGGACGAGCCCGAATGGCTCGAGATCTTTCTGGAGGAGGTGCCGAACGACCTCGCAGGCTGGATTCTGGCGGATGAAGCCGGGACCCGTGGCGTAGTGGCGCAGTCATCGGGCGCGGCCGGGCGCTTCCGCGTGCTGACCGCTTCGGTGGGGCCGCTCCTGAGGGTTTACCCGGCGCTGGATCCAGCCGTCGTCTGTTCCGTGAGTCCATGGCCCTCCATCAATGACGGCGGAGAGACCGTCGTTCTCATCTCCCCCGACAGCCTCACCTCCGACGCGGTTTCGTTCGAGGCGACCGGGGCCGAACGCGGGCAGTCGATCGAGCGCGTCAGCGAGCGGCTCTCCTCGCGTGATCCGGCGGCGTGGGCATATGCCCCGACGGGACCGACGCCCGGAGCGGTCAATGGGGCGCACGCGGATCCGCCGGAGGAGCCGACGCTTTCGGTGGTTCCGCACGTGTTGGAACACGAGGGGGCGACGATCAGCTTTCACCTGGGCGTCGGCGTCGGACATCTTCGTCTGGACGTCGTCGACCCGGTCGGCAATCGCCGTGGAACACTTCTGGATAGGGCGCACGCATCGGGTCGTGGCGGCATTCACTGGGACGGCCGCATGGAGGGTGAGCGGCTGCCGCCCGGGCTTTACTACGTCGTCGCCACGCTCGAAGAGGCGTCCGGCCGGCGGTCGATCCGTCGGACCGCGCTCGCCATCGGATGGGGGGAACGATGAGGCGCACGGCGATCGCCTTCGGATTGCTTCTCGTCTTCGCCACTGCGACGGTTCCCCTGGTCATACCGGCGGCGGCCGAGACGTTTCTTTCGCTTCCGCGTCTGCCCGCGGATCTCGGTGCGAACGGTGCCGCTCACATCGTGTTCCCATCCGGCTTCGAGCTTCTGGCCTTGGGAGGTCCGAGGTGGGGGGCAATGGCGACATACGGCCCTCAAGGTACTGACGTGCGCGGTCTCGCGTTGGCCACACGGACGTCGGTCGCCGGCGGACGCTGGCAATTGACGGGGTCGCGCTGGGGCACGGCCTTCTATCGGGAGCAGCGCGCAGCGCTGGCGTGTCTCCTTGGCTGGCGTGCGGGGGCCGGCGTTGTTGTCGATACACGTTCCGTTGCGATGGAGGGCGCGCACACGCGACGTGCTCTTGGAACCGGCTGGTTGTTGCATGGGCGCGTCCACGACTTCATCATCGTCGTTGCCGGGGCGCCGCGCGCCCGATCCGGTGAGTCCCGTCTCTATCCGGACGGCTGGGTCGGGACGCTTGCGGTGGGGTCGGACGACCCCAATGGTGGCCGGTTGGCACTTGAGGCCGCGGCGGCCGGCGCGGGACCGATGCGTCTCGCGGTCGAGGCGTCGTGGCGTGGACCGATCTGGGTCTTCTCCGGCCGGCTCGACCTGGCATCGGGACGGCTCGGCGTCGGAGTGGGATTCCGCGGAAGGACGCTCTCCGGTTTCAGTCTCTTCCGCCACGACGAGTTGCTGGGGGTGACGGGCTCGTTCGGTGTGTTGGACGGTATGATGTGACTGTTCACCGCGAATGTGACCAGGTGATACGCTATGTGCATTCTACTCGCGATGCTCCTGTGGATGGCGCACGGGGGCGACAATGAAACCGTCTCGGGACGAACCCGCGCTCCCAGCGCCCTGACGCTTCCGCCGATTGCCGGCGCAGTTGCCGTCGAAGGCGGGCCCGCCGGCGAGGGAGCCAGGGCGGACGTCCGCTTGGCGGCCCGATCTCTGAGGGCGGACGCCGTCGCCCGACGGACGGCGGACGGAGCTCGAATCACCGGTGCCGCATCCGGATCGCTCGGCGGCTGGCGTTGGGTCGCCGGCGGATACCGGCTGAAGACGCTGGCCGGAAGCTCGTCCGGCACGTCGTCTCGATTCAGCGAGAGCCTGTGGCGACGGGGGCCGTCGCTCCTGGCCTCGCGATCAGCGACGGCGTCGTCAGGGATCGCGCTCGCCCGGTTGAGTGGAGGGATGAGGTTCGCGGCGGCCACAGATGGCGGCGACGCCACGGTTGAAGGTCGGCCGCCGGGATGGATCGCTTTGGCCGGCGGGAAGCGGTCGGGATGCGACTGGGAGCTTGTCTGCAGTAGCGCCGGTCGATCGAACCCCATCAGACTCGATGGGGCCCTCGGCCGAGTGGGGGCTCGAGACGGGCTCGTCGTCGGCGTCGCACTCTGGGATCGATACCGGGCGCTTCGCTTCGGGTTCCGCCGCACGATCGGGGATCATCGCGCATCGATCGTTTGGTCATCGCGCGGTAGCTCGGCCGCGTGGCGGACCGCTTTGGGAACGCCGCGCTCCGGCTGGGTATTTCGCTACCGGGTCGGCGGGTTCGCCGCGTTTCACCGGCATCGGATCGGAACGCGAGAGGTGTCGGTCAGTGACGGAATCGAGTTCGTCGGCCGGTCGACCGAGTTGACCTGGCGGGCCCGAGTCGGATGGCGAACCAGATCCGGCCGGCCCCGCGGCGTGCTCACCGCCCGGCTGGCCGGCCTGTCGGCCGGAACGTGGAATTGCCGGATCGATCTCAAGCTTGAAGCGACCGGCGACTCTTTGCTTTCATCACTTGTTGCGTTTCGCGCGCGACGACCGCTCGGTTCCTCGGGGACCGTCGAGCTTCGGACGGCGTTCGCGGGGCGGGGCGCCTTCTGGGTCGGCCGCCCGCGCGCGCTCTCCGGTATACGGCCGGTGTGGCTCGAAGCGGGCCAGCGCATCGTCACGCTTCGATACGCGCGCGGACGAGTCACCGGATTCGTGTCGGAGCGCGGGTCGGGTCGCGAACATCGCATCGAGTGCGGCATCGCCTGCCGCTGGCAGGTTGTATCGGAGGACGGATCGTGAAGTCTGTTGTATTGGCGCTCGGTGGCAATGCCATCATCTCTGAGAGCGCATCGGGAACCATTGACGAGCAGTACAGCATCGCTCGCCAGACCATGAAGCAGGTCACGGGACTCGTGCGGTCGGGCGCCAAGCTCCTTCTCACACACGGCAACGGCCCAATCGTGGGCAACATCATGATTCGAAACGAGGCGGCCAAGGAGTTCATTCCGCCCATGCCGCTCTTCATCTGCGGCGCCGACTCACAGGGGGGGATCGGCCTCATGATGCAACAGGCGCTCGCCAACGAGCTCACCCGTGCCGGTATCTCCCGCCCGGTCGCGGCCGTCGTGACACAGGTGGTCGTCGATCCCGACGATCCGGCTTTCGACGATCCCTCGAAACCGATTGGTCCGTTCTACACCGAAGAGCAGGGCGCCCGCATCGCCCGGGAACGCAACTGGTTCGTGCGAGAAGATTCGAATCGCGGCTACCGACGCGCGGTTGCCTCACCGGCTCCGAAGGAAGTCGTAGAGCTCGACGTCATTCGCACACTTCTGGACGAGGGCGTCATCGTGATCGCGGCCGGCGGTGGCGGTGTCCCGGTCTTTCGCGGCGCGGGCGGGGTTCTCCGCGGGGTTGACGCCGTCGTGGATAAGGATCTCACCTCGCTCGTGTTGGCGCGCTCGCTCGGCTTCGACACGCTCGTATTCGTCACCGGGACCGACCACGCGTATCTCGATTTCGGAACGGATACCCCCAAGCCTCTCGGCGCAATCTCCCTCTCCGAGCTCCGGAAACACCATGCCGACGGGCATTTCCCCGCCGGCAGCATGGGACCCAAGGTCGACGCGGCCATCGAATTCATCACGGCCGGCGGGAAGCACGTGATCATCGCTTCCCCGGACAACCTGCTGGCCGCATTCGACGCTTCGTCCGGCACGCATGTTCGACCGGATCCAACTCCCTGACCACGGACGTTCCGGGCTGTGCCCGTGGGATCGCCTCCCCGAGGCGTCCCGGTAGATCGCATCGCCCCGCCCCGGGGGCACGTTTGCAACGACCGCATTTTCGGGAGGAGGTGCGATGCGAAAGCTCTTGTCTGCGCTTGCGCTCTTACTTTGGAGTTTGCCGGCCGCCAACGCGGATGATCTGCGGCTGGGTGAGTTGCTGGCGGATCCGGCCTCGGATTGGAATGGAGACGGGGAAGTCCATTCGCGCGATGATGAGTGGATTGAGATCATCAACCTGTCTGCATCAGCGATCGATCTCACCGGGGTTCGCCTCGCTTCGGCGGACAGCGTGTGGCGATACGAGTACTCTGGTATGCTGCAGCCCGGCAATGTTGCCGTAGCATACGGGTCGGATTCGTATGCATGGGAACAGAAGCTGGGTTTTCCGGCCTACGGGCTCCGGCTCGCGAACGGGGGCGGAACGATCGGCTTGTGGCGGCTCTCGGAGGTCGACAGCGTCTTGATCGATGAGGTGACGTATCTCGATGATGACGCGGAAGACGATCGATCGACCGGGCGTTCCCCGGACAACCCTGACGAGTGGCTGCTCTATGACGGGTTGAATCCCTATGGTGGCGATGCGCCTCCGATCGCGACCGGATGTCCTCCGACGCCGGGCCACCCGAACGGGTGCACGTCACCAGTGCCGGAGAGCACCTGGGGAATGATCAAAGCAATCTTCCTTGATGGATCGGTGAACTGAGGATCGATTGCGACTGAGTGATCGGCTACTCGGCAAGTGTACGATGGCCGATCGTGCGCGGTCCGGAACGTCAACGGCGACCCGGTTCGACAGATGAGATTGATGAAAGAGGGCGTCGAGCAGAGACAGATACCAGGAAGAGACAGACGTAGACATTGGACGGAGCGAGTAGATACCGGAAAGCAAGTAGGCTCCGGGAGCCGGCGTTTACCGAAGTGGCAGGCACAAAAATGGTGCGGAAGGGGGGACTCGAACCCCCACAGGCGTAAGCCCACTAGACCCTGAACCTAGCGCGTCTACCAATTCCGCCACTTCCGCACGGCCGGACAGTCTATGTGCCCGGCTTTCCGCGTGTCAACTTGGAAAGAGAAGGTTTGAGGTGTCGGATCCGGCGCCCGAGCGCCCCAAGAAGTCCATTACGACGAACCGCAAGGCACGTCATCAATATGAGATCCTCGAGACGATCGAGGGCGGGCTGGTGCTGACCGGCACGGAGGTAAAATCGCTGCGGGCGGGGCGCGCCAACCTCGCAGACGCTTACGCCGACTACCGTTCGGGGGAGTTCTATCTCGTCCATGCCCATATCAGCCCGTATGACCAAGGGAATCGGGCCAATCACGAGCCCACTCGCCCCAGGAAGATCCTTCTCCACAAGCGGCAGATCGAGCGCTTCCGCGTGAAAATCGAGCAAAAAGGGCTCACGGTTGTGCCGCTCGGGCTGTACTTTTTGGGGCCGTACGTCAAGGTGACGCTGGCACTCGCTCGAGGAAAGCGAGTCGTGGACCGGCGTCAGGATATCGCCAAGCGGGATGCCGACCGGGAAATCCGCCGGAAGTTCAGGAGGGATCAGTGACACGAGCCGCCCTCGTCTGCGCGTGTGTCGTCGCGATCCTGGCTACAATTGCCCCCGGGTCGCCCGGTTCAGCGTCGGCGCCGCTCAGCGTGGTGCCGGTCGACACAACCGAGATCGCGGGCGCGACTTATCTCAATCTCAACGACATCCTTCGATTACTCGATGGCGTGAAGCAGGTCGGAAGCGTGCTGGATGTCGGCCGGATCGAAATCGCCGACACGGAGATCACACTCCTTGACGGATCGACGGTCGTTCACAGTGAAGCGAAAACCTGGACGCTTCCTCATCCCATCCTCAAGCGTGACGGCGCCGTCTGGGTACCTGAGACGTTCTTGTCGGCCATCGTCAATCCGTTGATCACGTCGTCATTGATCCACAGACGCGGCCTCATCCTCGTCGATCTTTCGCCGGGGCGGCTCGATTCGGTTGCCGTTTCCGGCTATTCCGCCTCGCGCGGGATGCGCGAGATCGTTGCCTACGGGAAATTCCCGCTCAGTCCTGCCACACGGACCACGCACGACCGTGTCGTCCTGGACTTGGAGGGTTGCTTTCTCGACGAGTTCGCGACCGGAGCCTTCTCGGATTCGTTGGCCATGGGTTGGCAGGCGCAACCGACCCGGCTGGGCATGCGGCTCACCCTACTGCTGGGCGATCGTGTGGAGGCCTATGCGCTGCGTGAGGCGACGCCCGAACGGCTGAGACTCGACGTCGGTTCGGCCCAACGCGGGATGACGCCGCTGGAGGAACCGCTCGCCGGAGGATGGAAGGATGTCAGGCGCGTCATTCTAGACGCCGGCCATGGGGGTGCCGACGAGGGCGCGCAGTTGGCGAACGGCCGTCTGGAGAAATGGGTGAACCTGGAGCTGGCGCGGCAGCTCGCGGATAGCCTGCGCGCGGCCGGCTACGACGTCGTCATGACCCGCAATGAAGATCGCGATCTCTCGCCGGAGGATCGGTCGGCGTTTGCCAACGAAGCCGATGGCGATATCTTTCTCTGCGTTCAGCTCGATCGGGGTGACAACGATCTGCGTCCCGATCTGAAATGCCTCGTGCACCGGTCAGTGGGTGGCGCCGGGCGAAGCCGGGTCGTTGCGGGATTCCGTTTACAGCCTTGGTCAAGCGTCCATGCGGCACACGTGAACGAAAGCGATCGCGTCGCGCGAAGTCTTCTGAGCGAGACCCGCTCGGTCGGGCTCAGGTGCCGGCAACACCCGCTCGAGGTCCCGATGCGCGTCATGGAGGGGCTGGACATGCCGGCGGTCGAGTTGTTGATCCGGGAGAGTGTCGTGATCGGGGCCGGCTGGGAACGTTGGCGTGAGCGTTTCGCCGAAGCGGTCGTGCGGGGCGTCATGTTGTACGCCGGGGAGGCTCAGCTCTGATGCGGGTATCGGCCGCTGTCCGAACGGGTGTGGGACTGGTGCTGGTCATCGGTCTCGGCGCGCTCACACTCTACTACTATCGATCCTCTGGGGCTGTACCGCCGGCGCGGGGCACGGTGATCCCGGCCTCGGGTCAAAAGACGCGTCCGGTGATGCTCTACTACGGTGACCCGAACGCGTCTCGGCTTGTCGCCGAAGGTCGCGAGGTTCTATTCGGCAGCGACCGTGTCGCGACACTCAAGAGTTTGGTGAACGAGCTTCTTCGCGGATCGCAACGCGGGAACCGAAGCCTCTTCAGCGCTGATTGCCGTGTTCGATCGATATTCCTGACGGCGGGGGGCACGCTGACCATCGACTTTCGCGGCTCTCCGTTCCCCGCCGAAGCCAGCGAGACGGCCTGCAAGCTCGGAGTCGACTCGATGCTTCGTGTCCAACGCGAGCTGTTTCCTGAGATTCAGCGCGTGATGCTCTTGGTCGACGGGCGGCCGATCTCGGAGGTGGAGCGGCGCCTCTCGCTGCCACTCGAGTTGACGCCATCGGAGTGGCCCGATGCGGGCATCGACGTAACCGGCACGTCATGACGAAGGGACTGAGTAGCATGGACACGCGTCCGCTCGGCATTTTCGATTCCGGTATCGGCGGGCTCACGGTCGTTTCCCGCATCCTGGAGAAGCTGCCGCGCGAGCGGATACTCTACTTCGGGGATACGGCCCGCCTACCGTACGGCAACAAGTCACCCGAGACGGTCACACGATTTTCTCGCGAGATCACGCGCTTTCTCCTGCGCCGAGACGCCAAGGCGATTGTCGTGGCGTGCAACTCCGCGTCGGCGCTGGCGCTGGATACGCTTCGTCGCGAGCTCACGGTCGAGGTCATCGATGTGATCGGCCCGGGAGCCGTCGCCGCGGTCAATAGAACCCGAAGCGGCCGCATCGGAGTCATCGCGACACAGGCGACCGTCCGTTCGGGAGCCTACCGACGCGCGCTCGAGGAGCTGCGAAAAGACGTAGTTGTCCACGAGGTGGCCACTCCGCTCTTCGTGCATCTCGTGGAAGAGGGGTGGACTGAAGGAGACATCCCCGAACGCGTCGCGCACCACTACCTTGGCGATCTCATGGCGGATGGCGTGGACACCGTGATCCTCGGCTGCACGCACTATCCGCTCCTGGCGCCGCTGCTTTCGTCCGTGTTCGGCTCTTCGGTCGAGCTGGTCGATTCCGCGAACGAGACGGCGAATGCGCTTGCCGAGCGGCTCGAGTCAGCAGGGCTGATGGCCGGGCCCGATGCGCACGGCGACCTCACCTGTTTCGCGAGTGACGTGCCGGCAGACTTCGCGCGGCTTGGAGAGCGATTCTTGGGGCGCCCACTCGGGGACGTCCGGCCGGTGGAGCAGACGGATCTCCCGTGGTTCGAGCGTTGATATCAGTCATGTAGTGATGGATCGAGGAGGAGCACAGCAGGTGAAACCACGACGGGACGGGCGGGGGCCCGCCGAACTCAGGCGAATGAAGCTGACACCCGGCTATCTCCGGCACGCCGAAGGGTCGTGCCTGATGAAGTGGGGCGAGAATGTCGTGCTCTGCGCGGCGACCGTAACCGACGGCGTTCCCGCATGGCGGCGCGGCACCGGCTCCGGGTGGGTCACGGCGGAGTACAACATGCTGCCGCGTTCCGGGATCGAACGCGTGCCGCGTGATCGCCAGCGAAGCGGGCGCTCGCAAGAGATCCAGCGGATGATCGGGCGTGCGCTTCGCGCCGCCGTCGATCTGGACGCGCTGGGCGAAACGACGATCCTCATCGACTGCGACGTTCTCGAGGCGGACGGCGGAACGCGCACCGCATCGATCACCGGCGGCATGGTGGCACTCTACCAGGCCACGCGATACGCGATGGAGCGCGGGATGACCAAGCAGGATCCTATCCGCACGTGGGTAGCCGCGGTGAGCGTCGGGATTGTCGAGGCGCGGCCGCTTCTTGATCTCAACTATGCCGAAGACTCGCGCGCCGACGTGGATTTGAACCTGGTCATGACATCCGACGACGAGTTCGTGGAGATACAGGGGGCGGCTGAGGGCGCGCCGTTCTCGCAGAAAGAAATGCAGTCTCTCGTGCGGCTCGGCCGGCGCGGGATCAAACGCATCATCGGGCGTCAGAAGCGCGCGATCGAGCGCATGGAGAAAAAATCATGAAGCTCGTCGTCTCGACGCGAAACGAGGACAAGCTGAAGGAGATCCGTCTGATCCTCGCGGGGATCGACGTGGAGCTGGTGCCGGTCGCCGAGATCGCCGGCGCACCCGAGGTCGAAGAGACGGGAACGACGCTCGAGGAGAACGCGACGCTCAAGGCGCTCGGCGTGGCCCGCGCCGTCGGATGCGCCGCGCTCGCGGACGATACCGGTCTCGAGGTCGCGGCGTTGGGAGGCGAGCCGGGGGTCTACAGTTCCAGGTACGCAGGGCCGAACGCCACCTACGACGACAACGTGGAGAAGCTACTCAGCGCGCTCGGCGACGTCCCGACGGATCAGCGCGGCGCCTGTTTCCGCACCGTGGTCGCGCTCGCCACGCCCGAGGGTGACGTTCGCTTGGTGGACGGCGAGTGCCGTGGGATCATTACCACGAGACGCCGTGGCGAGAGCGGCTTCGGATACGATCCGGTATTCGTCCCCGACGGGGGAGACCAGAGCTTCGCCGAGATGGGCTTGGACGAGAAGAACCGCATCAGTCATCGAGGACGGGCGTTTCGCGCGGCCCGCGAGATGATCGACGCGTGGGTAAAGGAACGCGCCTGCCGCGACTTGAACGCGGGACCCTCTGCTTAGAAGGCAGATGCTCTATCCAGCTGAGCTACAGGCGCATGGTGAGAATGGTCGGGGCGAGAGGATTTGAACCTCCGACATCCTGCTCCCAAAGCAGGTGCGCTAACCAGGCTGCGCTACGCCCCGACTCAACATGACATCAATGCCGGATGATGATGCCGGAAAGTTGCCCCGGCTTCAATCGCCAGAAGGAGAGAAGAGATGGCAAGAGGGGTCAACAAGGTAATCCTCGTTGGAAACCTCGGATTCGACCCCGAGGTCCGCCACACGCAATCCGGGACGCCCGTCTGCAATCTGCGTCTCGCCACGACCGAGAACGTAAAGGTGGCCGACAATTGGGAGCCGCGAACCGAATGGCATCGGGTCACCCTCTTCGGTCGCACGGCGGAGACCGCGGGACAATATCTGAAGAAGGGCCGCCAAGTCTACATCGAGGGTCGGATTCAGACCCGGAAGTGGCAGGACCAGCAGGGGAACGACCGCTACACGACCGAGGTCGTCGCGTACCAGATGATCATGCTGGGCGGTGGCGGCGGGCGCTCCGAACCCGCGGTGGATCCAGGCGCCGTTCCCGAGGCGTTTGGTCCTGCGGATGATCAGTCCGGCAAGGGCGGCACCGACTTCGGCGAGGGAGACGACAGCCTGCCGTTCTAGGCGGCCTCTGGTGCGCCGGGCGGCGCCTTTGGGCTTGACCGTTCGGCGCGCGATCGTTATCGTCCCTGGCGCTTCGATTGGGTGCGCCGTTAGCTCAACTAGGTAGAGCAACTGACTCTTAATCAGTGGGTTCGGGGTTCGATTCCCTGACGGCGCACCATTCACGGAACCACACATGACCAAGATCCCACCCAATCGCTGGATTCATGTCGCCAAGCGTTGTGTCAACGACGCGCTACTTCGGATTCCGCCCGTCGCGAAGCTGAACGGTATCCGCGCGGCTCTCCGCACTGGCTCGATGAACGATCCGGACTACCTCGTCGGCATCCTCGGGACGCACCTCAGACGGCTACGGGAGCACGGCGGCTCACTCGACGGCATGCATGCACTCGAGCTGGGGCCCGGGAACAGTTTGGGGCAGGGGATGCTGCTCTGTGCCCTCGGGGCTGAGAGCGTCACTGCCGTCGATGTGGCCCACTTCGCGAACGAGCGATCCGGCCGCGGTGTCTATGCCACCCTGGCTAAACGCTTACCCGGTCACGTGAGCGACGGCACGTTTCCCGCCGCCGTGCGGACCGAGGATCTCGCCGCACGGCTCGCGGAGCTACTTCCATACGGCGCCGCGTTCCCGGCGATCGGGGGGCGGCTCCGCTATGAGATCACCGACGGCCGCCATCTTCCGTTGCCTAACGACAGCGTGAATTTCATCTATTCGTGCTCGGTACTTGAGCACGTGAAGGAGATCGGGCTTGCATACGACGAGATGGCCCGCGTTCTTCGCCCCGGCGGGATGATGAGCCAGATGATCGACCTCGAGGATCACGCTCATCCGGATCCGTATGACTTCCTCCGGTACGGCGACAGGCTGTGGGATCTCATGCAGGGGCGGAGCCCCGGAGCCCCGGAGCCACGAACCGGCTCCGGGCGACGGATCATCTGGGGCACATGGAGCGCGCCGGCTTCGAGATCCTGGAGGTGGTGCGGCGGAAATCCGACAACCCACCGCCCATCAACGAGTTCGACGCGCGGTTTCAGCGCTACGAACCAGAGGAGCTGCATACGCTACGCATCGCGGTCGTGGTTCGGCGGCCGGTCTGAAACCAATCCTCTTGTTCAGACGTTCTACATGATGCAGAATCGATGACGTGAGGCCGCAAGGCCAAGCGAAAGGCCGCTCACGGCCGATCTATCTACTAGATGTCGTCAGTGGGGGCGACAGGCTTCGACGGAGGTATTAAACCGCGGACAGCGTGCCGAGGTCCCCGCAGGCCTCGTTAAACAGGCGGGAACGTATCAACTGCCAATGAAGAAATGGCACTGGCGGCCTAATACAGGTAGCCCGTCTCCGGTCCCTTCGCCCGTTGGGGGATCGAGAGGCGTCGTATAGACGGGCTGGTCCCGACGTCCGTTCGGTGCGGCGGGGCGAGATACTAGACGAACTGGCCCAAGCGGATCCTGCCCGTCGGAGCCGTGGACGGTGAGATTAAAAGACGGAACACGCACGTAGCGGTCCTCGGGGCGTACTTTCGGACGCGGGTTCGATTCCCGCCGCCTCCACCAAGTTATTTGTCTGCAATGATTTAACACCCGAAATGACGCGGGAGCGATGGTTTGTGCGGTTCCCGCGTCCCAGCCAGTTGGCACGCTGCAGTCGCACAGATTCCAGTCCTACCTGCGGAGCCTGCTCATTCAATCCGCCGCCCTGCAATCACTTGGGTTGAAGGGCGTTCTTCCGGGTTGGGATCGCCTCTTCCTTGATAGCAGGACGGTGTCCGAATAGACTCTCCCCCCAATCGCATCTCCCATCGAATCCCCGTTGTATTCCGTGGATGGACGCATGATCGGGTCCGAGATCGGCCACTTCCGTATCGTGAAGCAGCTCGGCAAGGGCGGTATGGGTGAGGTCTTCCAGGCTCAGGATACAAAGCTCGGTCGCGATGTGGCGCTGAAGTTTCTCTCGGCGGAATTGAGCGACGATCCGACATTCTGCGAGCGGTTCTTGCGGGAAGCGCAGGCTATCGCCGCACTCAATCATCCCCACATCTGCACGATCTTCGAAACCGGCGAGCACGAGGGCCGGCCGTTCTTTGCGATGGAGTACCTAGAGGGCAGAACCCTGAAGCAGCTCGCCGCCGACGGCCCCCTGGAGATCGAGCTTCTCACCAAGGTGGCCCTGCAGCTCGCGGACGCGCTGCATGCCGCGCACGCCAAGGAGATCCTTCACCGGGATCTGAAGCCGGCCAACGTGATCTTCGACGAGCAGGGCAGTGTGAAGCTCTTTGATTTCGGACTGGCGAAATCGATCCGTTTGGCGGCGGACGAACTGGACAGGACGATCGATCTGGGTGCTCAAACGACCGGGTCCGCCGCACCGGAGGGTGCTGAGGCGCCGCGCCAGAGCGAACTGACCCAGACCGGCTCGACCCTCGGCACACTCGCCTACATGTCTCCAGAGCAGCTCCGAAACGAGGAGCTGGACCAGCGCTCCGATCTCTTCGCCTTTGGTCTCGTCCTCTACGAGATGGCGACCGGCGTGCCGGCCTTCGGTGCAAGCTCGATCGCCCAGCTGATCGACTCGGTATTGAACCGCGATCCGGAAGCCGCAGCGACGCTTCGCCCCGACTTGCCGGCGTCCTTGGATGCGGTGATCCGGCGTCTCATGCAGAAGAATCGCGCCGATCGATTCGGTTCCGCGGCGGAGGTTCGAGAGGCCTTGATGCTGTCGAGCCCGCCGCCGGCGGTGACCGGAACGGCTGCATCGACCTCGCCAACCTTGACCACCCTTGGCAGGAAACGGTCGCCGCTGTGGCTGATCTTCTTCATCGTCGGCGCGTGTTTCCTGGCAGCGTGGATTGGTGCTGCTGCGGAAAGCTTGGGATCCTCGGACAATGAGGGGATGTGGTTGGGAGCTTTGCCGGCTCTGGCGTGTTTCGGGTTGAGCTGGTTCGTCTGGTGGCGGAGCGGCCGCAGGTTGCGAGCTGAAGCGCCGGAACGACCGGTCAGGCTCACCCGACTGGAGGAGCAACCCACAAGCCGTCTGTGGTTCTGGTCGTATGTCCTCACCTGGATCTTAGCCCTCGCGATGACCGCTGTGCTTCTCAAGAGCGGCTGGCGAATCTGGTCGCAGAGCGAATCGCATCCTGACGTACCTGGTATCGTCATCAGTGCGCTGTTGGCCGCTCTCTTTTGGTTCAATGTCGCAAAGGGACGCAGCTGGCGCGACCACCCCCCATCGCGCAAATGGCGCGAGATCGAAGTCCACGGCAGCTATGCTCAGATACTGGGTAATGTCTCGCTGCTCATTGCGGACCTGGAAGCCCGTGTGACGGGATTGAATCTCGAGGAGGGACTGATTCGCGCCACCACCTCCGCGAGTCTCCGAACCTGGGGAGAGCGGGTGACATTCTCCATCACGGAGACTCGCCCCGGCGTGTTCACCGTACGGATCGAAAGCGAGTGTGTCTTGCCGTTCGAGGTGTTCGAACTCGGCAAGAACGCCGCAAACCTCAGAAGAGCGGTGGAGCAACTGGCGCAGTGACAATCACTGGGCCCCGGTAATCCTGTCTGCTGCTGGGTGGTGCTTGTGGTGGTGAGGCAGCCCGCCGGCCTCGGAGGACTGGTACTGGGGGTTCTCCTCCCGCAGTAGCCGGCAAACAGAGTGGGGGCGATCCTGCGGGAGGTGAGCGAGGAAGCGGTGGGTGGATTCGGACGCGCCTCTTGCTGAGGGGCGAGATCGCCGGGTTGCTCACTTGGCCGTCTCCAAGCTGTCTCCATGACTGGGGAGGAGGTCAGCCCACCAATCATCCCACCCGAACGAACGCTAGGACCGTGACGTCCGCGCCTTCAGCCTCCCATTGATCGCATCGGTCGTCTGGAATGATGGAACTCAATTATTATCAATAAGTTACTGGCCAGGTGAAACGAGTTCCCGAATCCTTGCGGTCCCGCGATGCTCCCGGGAGTGGGGGGTGCCGGCGGGCAAGAACATGTTGACGTACTTGACCCTCCGGTCGATCCTTTGTATGATCCATATATCCGCATGAACGGATTGAGGAACAATGATCGCGACGAACAACAAGCTCTTCGAGCACATGACGACCCTGTCGGACACGGTCAGGTGTCGCCTGCTCGTTCTGCTCGCGCAGGAGCTGACCGTTTCGGACCTTTGCGCCGTCATGCAGCTGCCGCAATCGACGGTGAGCCGCCATTTGAAGACCCTCCACGACCGTGGCTGGGTCGAGTCGCGGCCCGACGGAACGCGGCGTCTCTACCGCCGCACCATCGAGGAGTTGGAGGACGGCGCAAAAAAGCTCTGGGATCTGGCCGGCGAAGAGCTTCTCCGAACCTCAGCGGGGCGGGGGGATGCCGAGCGTCTCGCCAGCGTGCTGGCGCGGCGGCGGTCGAGATCACGGGAGTTCTTCGACGCGAGCGGAGCGAACTGGGATGCGCTCAGAGACGAGCTTTTCGGCGCGCACTTCTACTCGCAGGCATTGCTCGGCCTTCTCGAAAGCGAGTGGGTGGTGGCGGATCTCGGCTGCGGCACGGGCGCGGTTGCGGAGTCGCTCGCTCCGTTCGTCCGCGGTGTCATCGGCATCGACGGGTCGAACGCCATGCTCGACATCGCCGAGAAACGGCTGGGACGATTCGGAAACGTGGAGCTTCGAGTCGGTGAGCTCGAGAGCTTGCCGTTGGATGACGACTCGGTCGATGTGGCGACGTTGATGCTCGTCCTTCATCATGTCGAGCAACCGGACATCGCGATCCGCGAGGCGGCGCGTGTTCTTCGCCCCGGCGGGAAGATCCTGATCGTCGACATGGCGCCCCACGATCGTTCTCATTACGTTCAAGAGATGGGCCACACATGGCTCGGCTTTTCGGAAGAAGATATCTGTTCGCAAATCAAGGAAGCCGGGTTCGGCGAGGAACGGTTCCAATCCCTTCCTCCCGTGCCGGAGGCCAAAGGACCGAACCTGTTCGCTGTCACCGCGAACAAACGAAGGGACTAGCGATCTCATGAGTACCATCGTCCAAGGAAGTCACCCGTTCGATCTCGCTAAGCGGGCGGGGCGAGTCCCGTACAAGATCGCCGACATCAATCTGTCCACGCTCGGCCGCAAAGAGATCGATCTCGCCGAGCACGAAATGCCGGGCCTGATGTCGATTCGCAAGCAATATGCGGGCAAGAAGCCGTTCGCCAACACGAAGATCATGGGAAGCCTTCACATGACCGTGCAGACGGCGGTTCTCATCGAGACGCTGGTCGATCTCGGCGCGGACGTCCGCTGGGTGAGCTGCAACATCTTCTCGACCCAAGACCACGCCGCGGCCGCGGTGGTCGTCGGACTCGATGGCACCGTCGACGCGCCACGAGGCGTGCCCGTGTTCGCGTGGAAGGGCGAAACGCTCGACGAATACTGGTGGTGCACGAACGAGGCGCTTCTCTGGACCGACGGTTCGGGACCGGAGCTCATTGTCGACGACGGTGGCGATGCAACCATGCTCATCCACAGAGGCAAGCAGTTCGAAGATGCCGGCCGGGTTCCGGAGTACGATGCCGAGAATGAGCCGGAGGAGTGGGGCTCGATCTTGGAGGTCCTTCGCGAGGAGCTTCAGAAGAACCCGCAGCGGTGGAGCAATATGGCATCGGAGATCCGCGGCGTCTCGGAGGAGACGACAACCGGGGTCCTGCGTCTCGCTCAGATGGAAGAAGCCGGTGAGCTTCTGTTCCCGGCGATCAACGTGAACGACTCGGTCACGAAACACAAGTTCGACAACATCTACGGTTGTCGCCACTCGCTCATCGACGGCCTCAACCGCGCCACCGATGTCATGATCGGCGGCAAGGTCGCCATCGTCCTAGGGTACGGAGAGGTCGGCAAAGGATGTGCGCAATCTCTCAGGGGACAGGGCGCCCGCGTGATCATCGCCGAGATCGATCCTATCTGTGCGCTTCAGGCCGTCATGGAAGGTTTTGAGGTCAAACGTCTCGAGGACGTCGTCGAGACCGCCGACATCTTCATCACCGCCACCGGCAACAAGGACGTCATCACCTATGAGATGATGACACGCATGAAGGACAAGGCGATCATCGGTAACATCGGCCATTTCGACAACGAGATCGACGTCGCGGGAATGAAGAAGCACGGCGTCGAGTTACGAAACGTCAAGCCGCAGTACGATCGCTGCGTGTTCCCTGACGGCAAGAGCATCCTCATGCTCGCCGAGGGGCGACTCTTGAACCTCGGTTGTGCCACCGGTCACCCGAGCTTCGTCATGTCGACGTCATTCTCGAATCAGGTTCTCGCGCAGATCGAGCTCAACACGAACCGAGACAAGTACGAGAATAAGGTCTACCGGTTGCCGAAGGAGCTCGACGAGGAGGTCGCCCGACTTCACCTCGATCATCTCGGCGTGAAGCTGACGGAGCTCACGAAGGAACAAGCGGACTACATCGGTGTCTCCGTCGATGGGCCCTACAAGCCGGATCACTACCGCTACTAAGAGCTCGAAGTTCGGGATCGGTGCAAGCCCGGGCGGTAACGCCCGGGCTTCGCTGTGTGCGCTCGGGTTGTTTGACGGCTCCCGGGTCCAGTACTATCGGCCACCACCAACAAGAGGAGACGCGATGTCTGACGCCTTCCATCCCATCTCGATGGAACAGCTCACCGATTGGGTGTTCGATGAGCTGAAGGCGAAGGACTCGCTCTTCGGGATACCCTGCTCCGCGTTCTTCACGCCCAAGCCGGACGACCCGTTTCGAATTGAGATGTACGGGGTGGAGCTGGAGTCGCCGATCGGAGTGGCGGCCGGACCTCACTCTCAGATGGCCCAGAATATCATCACGTCGTGGCTGGCCGGCGCCCGCTCCATCGAGCTAAAGACCGTGCAGACGCTCGACGAGCTGGACGTCAACAAGCCGTGCATCGACATCGAAGACGAAGGCTACAACGTCGAATGGTCGCAGGAGCTGAAGATCTGCGAATCGTTCGACGAGTATCTGCGGGCCTGGGTGCTCATCCACGCACTGCACCACGAGTTCCGTTTCCCCGGGCACCTGCCCGGGATGATCTTCAACATGAGCGTTGGGTACGACCTGGAGGGCATACTCCAGCCGAACGTGCAGTGGTTCCTCGATTCCATGAAGGATGCGTCGGCGCACCTGTCGGCGTACCTGGAGATCGTGGCGAGGCGCTGCCCCGCGGTTCGCGATCTGGACATCCCGACCCGGATCTCGAATAGCGTCACGCTGTCGACCATGCACGGATGCCCTCCCGGCGAGATCGAACGCATCATGACGTACCTCCTCGAGGAACGGCATCTCCACGCTTCGGTGAAGCTCAATCCCACCTTGCTGGGCGCCGACGAGGTGAGGTCCATCATCAATGACAGGCTCGGCTATCACGACATAGTCGTTCCCGATGAGGCGTTCGAACACGACCTCAGGTTTGCCGACGCGATACCAATGCTGCGTAACCTGCAGGAGATCGCCCGGAAGGAAGATCGAACCTTCGGGGTGAAGTTGAGCAACACACTCGAAGTGGACAACTGGCGCACACAGTTTGAAGAGGACCCGAGGATGTATCTATCGGGGCGGGCACTTCATCCGATCACCGTCAATCTCTCGCGGCGGATCTCCGACGAGTTCGACGGCGGTTTGCTGATGTCCTTCGCCGGCGGGGCCGACTGCTTCAACGTTGCCGATCTGCTCCGATCCGGCATGAAGACGGTGACGACGTGCAGTGACCTCCTCAAGCCGGGCGGCTATCGGCGACTGCTTCAGTACATCGATAACCTCCGGCGCGCGATGGACGAGGCGGGAGCCGTCGACATGCGCGATTTCACAGCCAAAACCGCGGTGCGGGCTGAGACGTTCGACGAGTTCGGCTCGATGCTGCACGCGGCGCTCCTGTCCACCAGCGGCCTTGCCCTCGATCCCGCGGGCTGCAAGGCGCTCGGCGAGGCCATGAGCGCGGCATCCGGCGACGACCCGCCAATGAATGTCGTCCGTTCCTGGGCGGCTGGGGCCGGCCTTGATGCGCTCCGCACCGACGCGTTGGTGACCGTCGTCGCCAACATACTCGAGCAGATCAACCTGCGATCCTATGTCCATGACGTCTGCGCGGATCGCCGCTATGTGAAGGCGACCTTTCGGACCGACCGGTCCAAGACTCCGCGGCGGCTCCACTACTTCGACTGCATCGCGGCACCTTGCATCGACGAGTGTCCGGTCGAGCAGAAGGTCCCGCAGTATATGAAGGCGGTGCGTGACGGCGATTTCACTGAAGCCGTACGCCTCGCGCGGCAGGACAATCCGATGCCGACCATCCTCGGCAAGGTGTGCGACCACCTGTGCGAGAACACGTGCATCCGAACCCACCTGGACGAGCCGCTCGCCATCCGGCAGATCAAGCGGTTCATCATGGAGCACGAAAACCAGCCGACGCTCTTCGACCGCCGAGAGCCGACGGGAAGGAAGATCGCCGTCATCGGGGCAGGGCCGGCCGGCACCGCCGCCGCCCAGGAGCTGGCCTACGCCGGATTCTCAGTGACGATCTTCGAGAGTCGTTCCTATCCGGCCGGCATGGTGGGCGGCGCCATCCCGAACTACCGAATTCCGCAGAAGGACATCGCTCAGGACATGGCGGTGCTCACGGAGCTCGGAGTCGAGATTCGCTACGACCATCGCATCGGTGTCGACGGCAGTCTCGCTGACCT
The DNA here is from genome assembly GCA_964486455.1 of uncultured bacterium. Taxonomy (GTDB): domain Bacteria; phylum Eisenbacteria; class RBG-16-71-46; order CAZAMP01; family CAZAMP01; genus CAZAMP01. The sequence continues at coordinate 137,214 of CAZAMP010000002.1, forward strand.
GTGGGCCGAAGGGTTCTCGTCGATCGTGATCGCGGTCGGGGCGCAACGGGCCAAGCAGCTCAACCTGGTGGGCGAGGAATCAGACGGCGTCATGGACGCCCTCTATTTCCTCCGCAACGCGCGGGAGGGCCACCCTCCATCCATCGGCGCCAGGGTCGGCGTGATCGGCGCGGGGGATACTGCGATGGATTGCGTCAGGTCCGCTTTGCGGTTGGGTGGTCGAGAGATTTCGCTCATCTACCGGCGGACGATCGACCAGATGCCGGCCGACCGGGAGGAGATTCACGCCGCCATCGAGGAAGGTATCAAGATTGTCGAGCTGGTTCGGCCTTCCGCGCTCCAGGTCAAGGACGGCAGGCTGACGGGGCTCGTAGTGTCACGTACCGAGTACCGGGGTGATCGTGACGATTCCGGCCGAAAGATCCCTCACGACGTGCCCGGCTCGGAGTACGAGATCCCGCTCGACACCTTGATCTTGGCAATCAGTCAACATGCCGTCCTCGACTTCTTTGGAGACGACATGCCCGAGCTCACCCGGCACGGCTATCTCAAGACGGATCCGGCCACCTTTGAAACGACCATTCCAGACGTCTATGCGGCCGGCGACGTGGCCGCCCACGGTCCATCGTCGATCGTCGTGGCCGCCCACGACGGCAAACGGGTTGCGGCGGCCATCGCCGCCAGGCAAGGCATCAGCAGTGCTCGGCCCGCGGAGATCATGAGGAAGGTGGACCTGCGAAAGATGATGGTGAAGCGATCCCGCCGTCAGTATCGGATTCAAGCCTCGCACACGCCGCTCGACAGCCGGAACACCTTCACGGAGACTCAGCTCTCCTACACTCCGGAGCAAGCGATCGCGGAGGCCGGTCGGTGTCTCGATTGCCACGAGGTTTGCAGTCTGTGTGTGGGGGTGTGCCCGAACATGGCGCTGGTGACGTACGAGATGAAGCCCGTTCGACTCTCGCTGCCGGTGCTGACCGTCAGGAATGGGGAGGTGGAAGAAGGCAAGGCTCAGTCATATGGGGCGGACCAGATGCTTCAGATCGCCGTGCTCACCGACCTCTGCAACGAATGCGGGAACTGCCTGACGTTTTGCCCCACCTCTGGAGTTCCTTACGCCGACAAGCCTCGGCTCTACCTGAACCGTACGGACTTCGAACAGGAAACGGACAACGCGTTCATGCTCTTTGATGACGGGAGCATCGCGTCTCGTGTCGACGGTCAGACCCACCGGCTCGTGCGGAACGGATCCATCGAGTACAGTTCGCCCCGCTTCACCGCCACTCTGGAGAAAGACACGTTCGAATTGTTGCAGGCGACGCCCACACAGACCGGCGAGGGGGAGACACTGTCCCTTCAAGCCGCAGCCGACATGTACATCCTCATGAGAGGGATTTCGGGCTCTCTGCCGCACCTACCGGTCGTGGCCGCCGACGGGTCGGTCGGCACTAGGATCCCGCATCCGGGCTACGAGGAATAGATCAGGGCAGTTCGGCTACGTGTGCGCGGCACCAGGCCATCGCGGCGTCCATGTCGTCGACCGCGCGTCCGCCGAAGTGGGCGAGTACCCGCAGAAGCGGAGCCGTACGCGTGGGATCGTGCCCCGCCAACCAGGCCTGGCGCTCATGAGGCGGCACGCTCAACAGCTGGCGGCAGGCGTCTTCGAACAGGCGCAGCATCCAGCGATATCCCCACAGCAGGACACGCCCGCCCGGTGCCAGATGCCGTATTGCCAGGTCGCGGAGTCGATTGATATGGGGAAGATCCATCACGTCGAGTGTATCCCACGTATCGAGGAAGATCGTGTCGTACAGCGTTGTCGGCTCTGCGGCGAGGCACCCCTCGACGTCGGCGACGATCACATCGCACGGTATCGCGATCTCGCGATCGGTCAGCGCCGTGTCCAGTACGGGGGTGACGGCCGCGGCCACCGCCCGGCTCTTCTCGTAGATCGTGAAACGCTCGGCACGCGATGCCGCGTACTGCGGATACATCGCGAGTCCCAGACCGCCGACCAGGATGCGCCCCCGGGAGACCATTGCGTTGTTGTACATCATCATGCGTTCCTGCGGTGTGTCCGACATCCATATCCCACCGGATGGATCGAGCAGCGCCCGTACCGGGAACGGTTCGCTCGCCTCGTAGATGCGATCGAATACCTGTGCCCGCGTCATGAGGCGCTCGACCACCTCGTAGCCGTCCGGGAGACTACCGACCGGCACGCTCACGATGGGAGTCGCCGCCCAGTCGAGTGTCCACCGGGAATCGTCAAAATCGGGATCAAAGACGGGTGGTATCTCGGACAAAACAAACCGCCCAAGGAAGTGGGAGACACGCAGGACGTGCGACTTGAGGAATGAGCATAGTGTGCGAGAGCGTGAAACGCCAAATGCGTTTCGCGCATCGTCGTCGTCGGCCATGATCACAGTCGATTGTGATACTCGGTCTTGTCGCATCCGCTCAGAGCCCGTATAATCTCACGCCGCTGGACTCGCCCGTGAGATTGCTCCCGGGCTCTTCATTCATGACCGCCCAGGCCAATTCGCCAGGAGCTTTCATGCCCATTCGAAACGTTGCCATCATTGCTCACGTGGATCACGGGAAGACCACGCTCGTGGATCAGGTCCTCAAACAGTGCCACGTCTTCCGGAAGAACCAGGCGATGCGGGAGCGGCACCTCGACTCGGACGATCTCGAGCGCGAGCGCGGGATCACGATCCGATCCAAGAACATCGCCGTGGCTTACGGAGACACCCGAATCAACCTGATCGACACCCCCGGACACTCGGATTTCGGGGGCGAGGTCGAGCGCGTTTTGAAGATGGCCGACGGCGTGCTGCTCCTCGTGGATGCCTTCGAGGGGCCCATGCCCCAGACCCGCTTCGTTCTCCAGAAGGCACTTCAGCTTCACCTGAAGCCGATCGTGGTCATCAACAAGGTCGATCGCCCGAACGCGCGCCCGCACGAAGTCCACGCGGAAATCCTCGACCTCTTCATCAGCCTGGATGCCGACGAGGATCAGCTCGACTTTCGAGGCGTCTACGCCGCCGGGCGCGATGGCTGGGCGGTCGACGAGCTCGATGACGAGCGCCGTGATCTCACGCCGCTTCTCGAGATGATCGTTGATCAGGTGCCGCCGCCAAAGATCGCGGAGGGCCCGACACAGCTTCTCGTCACCGCGCTCGATCACAGCGACTACGTCGGACGCATCGGTATCGGTCGGGTGTTCCGCGGAACGATGGTGAATGATCGTCCGATCACCGTCATCAAGCGCGACGGCTCGACGCTGACCACGGAGGTCAAGCAGCTCTTCGTTTTCGATGGACTCGGCCGGCGGAAGGTCGACGAGGTCGAGTGCGGGGATATCTGCGCGGTCGTGGGGATGTCCCACGTCGACATCGGAGACACGTTGGCAGATCCTGAGGAGCCGGAGCCGCTGCCAATCATCGCCATCGATGAGCCCACGTTGACCATGACGTTCATGGCGAATACCAGCCCGTTCTTCGGCCAGGAGGGGATCTACTCGACCAGCCGACAGCTTCGCGAACGCTTGTGGAAAGAGGCTGAGCGCGACATGGCGCTTAGGGTCGAGAATACATCGGACCCGGACGTCTTCAAGGTCTCGGGACGTGGAATTCTCCACCTCGCCATCCTGATGGAGAACATGCGGCGGGAAGGGTACGAGCTGATGGTTGGTCAGCCGCGGGTGATCTTCAAGGAGATCGACGGCAAGAAGGCGGAGCCCGTGGAAGTTCTCACCGTCGACGTCGTCGCCGAACACACGGGGACGGTCGTCGAGTACCTGGGTACGCGCCGCGCTGAGATCGTCAAGATGGAACAAGTGGAGGGCCGCAGCCGCATCGAGTTTCATGTGCCCAGCCGCGGCCTCATCGGGTTCCGCAGTCGCATGCTGCGCGCGACCTCCGGGGAAATCGTTCTCAACCACCGTTTCTTTCAATACGAGTTCTTCAAAGGATCTATCCCGCAGCGGCAGACCGGGAGCATCGTCTCGATGGCGAACGGCGAGGCTGTGGGATTCGCACTCGACTCGCTACAGGACCGCGGGCGTTTCTTCGTCGAACCCGGCGATAAGCTCTACACGGGTCAGGTCATCGGAGAGCACGCCAAGGAAGGCGATCTCGTCGTGAACGCGCAAAAGGGGAAGAAGCTCACCAATATGCGAGCGGCGGGCGCAGACAAGGCGATCAAGCTCGCACCTCCGGTGAAGATGTCGCTCGAGGAGTGCCTCGAGTATGTCAATCCCAACGAGTTCGTCGAAATCACGCCGAAATCGATTCGGCTGCGGAAGTCCATTCTCGACGAGACCGATCGGTGGCGCGCTGAGAAAGCGGCGGGGGCGGTGTAGAGGCCGTCCCGTAGTTGCTCTGATTCCATCCTCTCGGGCGTGACGCGCTTGCCGGCGATCCCGGACTGCCTTGGGGCTGCCCCACGCCTACCTTGTTCATATTCTTGATGTTATGGGTGGGGCTTGGGGGAGTGCCCTTTAAGGTGCTATCTTCATGATTAAGTATGTGAATGCGATCCGACTGCTGAGCAGGGAGGAGGCGTGGGACCGGGAACACTCGGGAGGAAGGCGCGAATCCGAGTGTCGGCAACCAGCCTGGCGGGTCTGCTGAAGAAAGCAGTTGGGCCGCCGTGAAAGCCCTATTCAGACGTCGCTGATCCGGCCTCCTTTCCTCGAGGATGGGGGCGAACGTCACGCTCATGACTGAGACGCCCGAGGCGGGAGCGGTTCCTGCTCCGGGCGGCCAGAGCCGGGCCGGGTAGATTGCCGACATGAGTCCTACGAGAGAAGTTCGCCAGTTACTTGCCGGCATACGAGCGGGCACACCCGAGGCGTGGGAAAGCCTGTTCGGCCTCGTCTACGAAGATCTCCGCCGAATCGCGCGCGCCCATCTTCGAGGGCAGCAGACGGGCACGCTCGGGACGACCGCGATGGTGAACGAAGCCTACCTTCGGCTCGCCGGCAGTGGGGGGCGCTGGGAGGACCGAGCACACTTCTTCGCCGTTGCGTCTCGTGCGATGCGTCAGATACTCGTCAGCCATGCGCGAAAGAAGCTCGCGAAGAAGCGGGGAGGAGGAGCGAACGCGGTCGAGCTGGAGGATCACCACGCCTCTGACGATCCTCGTTTGCTCGAACTACTGGAGCTGGACCAAGCGCTGACTCAGCTCGCTGAGCTGAACGAGCGGCTGGCGAAAGTCGTCGAGCTTCGCTTCTTCGGAGATCTCTCGATCGAAGAGACCGCCGAGGTTTTGCGGGTGACCGAGCGAACCGTCCGGCGTGACTGGCAAAAGGCGCGTCTCTTCCTACACGGTCAACTTCGCGAGCGGTGAGCCGCCGCTCGTCTGGCTCCCGTCACCATCGAGAAACCATGTCCGGTTTTGGCGGCGCCTTGCGTTGATACGTGCAAGGCAGCGATCCCCTGGCCGGAGCGCGGCCCCACCATGTTCAGCGGACTTCCCGCACCCATTTGACTAGCCAGCTCGAAAGATCTCTGGAGGAGCGATGATGACGTCCCGATGCACTGTCTTTCTTGTGATGATCGGCGCAGCTCTGCTCGGCGTGCCGGCCGCAGCCGATTGGCCCACCGATCCGTCGATCGATGCCATCGTCTCAGACGCCGCGTACCAGCAGCGTGACTACTATACTGTCGCTGACGGTCAGGGCGGTGCCTATGTCGTCTGGAAAGACACCCGCCTTGGCGTGAACTCCCCTCGCGTCTACGTCCAGCGTATCTCGGCCGACGGTGACATGCTGTGGGGGGACGATGGCACGCCCGTGGGGGATGGCGGAGGCAGCCAATTCACCCCTCACCTGGCTCGGGACACCGCCGGCGGCCTGGTCGTGGTCTGGGAAGATCAGCGCGCCGGCCGCGACATCTATGCCCAACGGTTCGACATGGACGGGGTGAAGCTGTGGGGCGAGACCGGTCTACCGGTGTGTATCGATGGGGCGTACCAGTATGAGCCGCGCATCCTGGCCGATCCGGCAGGCGGAGCGTTCGTGGCATGGGACGACAACCGATACCACCAAGGCTACGAAAACATCTTCGCACAGCGCCTCGCGGCCGACGGCATGGAGCTCTGGACTCCGAACGGGGCGATCATCTTCGGAGGCTACGGTGCCGAGCGGACCGTGCGACTCGCGCCTGACGGCGCGGGTGGGTGCATCTACATCGCGAGCGACCTCAGCAATGATGTACTCCGGGCGCGGCGACTCACCAACACTGGAGCCGACGTTTGGGGTGGCGTGGTTGACTTCACGACCGACGCGATGAACTATCCAGCCTTCGAGATCGCCCCGGATGGTGTGGGGGGCGTCTACGTGGTTTGGAGATCGACCTGGAACGATTTCATGGGGCAGTACCTCGATGCGGCCGGGACGAAGCAGTGGAACGGTGGCAACGATCTGGTGATCTCTCCGGTGACGCCATCAACCATCGATCCCGTGGTCACGCCGGACGGCGCCGGCGGTGTCTACCTGGGCTGGACCGACACGCGGCTCGGAGGGTACGACTTCTATGTGCAGCGCATGTCTCCGGTGGGAACTCGGATGTGGGGCGATGATGCCGTCCATCTCAGTTCGATTCTGGTCAATGTCGGCGCGGATCTGGCCGCGGACAGTAACGGCAACCTCCTGGCGTGCTGGGTCCTCAATGATGGGGATCGCAGCATCCTTGCCCAGAAGCTCACACCGGCCGGAGCGATCGAGTGGACCGCCGGCGGCGAGCTGTTGTCCAACTCCCCCGGGAACACGTTCGACGATCCTTCCGTTTGCCTGACCGATGACGATGGGCTCATCTCGGTCTTCGAGCGCTTCCCGGGTACGTACGCGGATCTTCACGCGAAACGGATCGCCGCCGACGGCACGCTCGGACAGTCGATCGGCGTCGAGGACGTTGAGGAAGTCGCCGGCGGCGCGGCCCCGATCTCGGCCTGGCCGAACCCGTTTCGGACGCACATGCGGATCAGATTGCCCGAGGCCTCCGGCGAGATCACGCTGTTCGACGTGACTGGACGTGAGATCCGTAGCCTGCGCGCGATCGCCGGCCAGATCGATTGGGATGGAAGGGACAGTGGCGGCCGAGAGGTGGCCCCGGGAGTGTATCTAGTTCGCCAGCAGGGCAATGCGGCTGCGGGTCCGACGCGGGTCGTGCGACTTCCGTAGCCCGCGCCGCGCGATTGATCATCCGTGGAACTTTGGGGTAGACTCAACAGTTGAAGTCGAATACTCAACCCACACTCGAGGCAGATGATCGCAACCGTCAATCGCATAATGACCGTTCTGGGGATCGTCGCGCTGATCGCGTCGTCGATCCCTATCACGGTCGTCGGTGAAACCGTGACCGAGTCAGGTTGCGATGAGTGCTGCGAGCACGAAACCGTCGTCCACTTGATGACGGGCGGTGCCGCCGCGTCGTCGGACCACTGCTGTTCGGAAGGCTGCGACGACTGTTTCATGCCGTGCTGCGTCGGCCTGACTTCTCTCGAGGTTTCTCCGGTGACTCTGCATGCGGGTGAGGTGTCCTCCTCCGCCCTCGTCGCCGTCCATGAGGACGCTCCTGCAACGGACCCCGAAGCCATCTACCACCCCCCTCAGCGTTAGGAACCATCATCGTCAGCGGCACCGCCGCGTGTCACGCGCGCGTGGTCCCGTGCGTCGTGATCGTTTCTTTGCGTTGAGGAGGATACATTCATGGCCCGATGGGTGCTTTGGTTGGCCCTGATCTGGGCGATCGGCGTCGTCAATCCGGCCGGCTCTGCGGTCGCGAGTGAAACGGCGACGATAGATTTCACAGAAGAACTGTCTTCGATTCTGCACAAGCAGCAGCTAGCGCTCGCCGAGCTCTTTCGGCTGGCGGAACTGCGGAATCCGGCTCTCGCCGCCGGCCGAGCCGAGATTGGAGCGGGTGAGGGGAGGGAGCGCCAAGCGGGGCTCTACCCGAACCCGAGCCTCGAATTCGAGGTCGAGGAACTCTCGACACGCGACCCGGACGTGCGCACCGGCAAGGTGTCGATCGCGCAGCCACTGGTCCTCAGCGGGCGTCGTGGAGACGCGGTCGCCTCTGCGCGGGCCGAACGGGAATCGTCCGAGTTCGAGCTTCGGGCGCTGCGCCGTGCCGTGCTCCGTCGCGTGCATGTGCTCTGGGCGGAACATCACTATCTCCGGGAGGCGGAAGCCGCACTCGACAGCTTGGTCGGCATGACCAACCGTACCCTCGAAATCGCCCGCACCCGCTATGACGCTCAGGCGGCGCCGGAGAGTCACGTTACGAAGGCGCTGCTGGAGGTCTATGACCTCGAAGTGACTCAGCGACGCTTGGAGCGTGAGCGTGTCAGCGCGTCGTCCCGGCTCACCGCACTTCTCGGCGGCACCGAGGTTCCGCCTGCCCGCCTGCACGGCTCGCTCGATACCGAAGGCGCTGTCGCGGTTTCGCATTTGTCACCAAGCAGCATGACAGACCATCCGGCCGCTCTATCCGCGGAGAAACGGATAGACGCAGCGCGTTCGGCGCTTCACGCGGCGAAGGCGGAGCGGCTGCAGGATCTGGGGATCTTCTTCTCGTACGGACGTTCCGAACCGGCCAACGAGGATTTCGTGGAGGCCGGAATCTCCATTCCGTTGCCCCTCTTTGATCGTAACCAGGGAAGGATTGCGGAAACCGAGGCGCTCGTCGGCATGGCCGAAGATCATGCACGGGCGGTCGAGGCAGAGCTGCAAGCTGATCTGGCTGCGGCCGCATCTCGCCACCTAACACTTCGCGACGAGCTTCAAGCCGCCGAAGGCCTCATCGCGCCGGCCGCGGAGCGGGGGCTGTCACAGGCCCAGGCGGCCTATCGCGTAGGCCGTCTGCCCTTTCTCGAACTCATCGACGCCCAGCGCACCCTCGCGAATATCCGCTTGAGGGTCCTCGAGCTCAAGAGAGACCTGATCGTCACGAATGCAGAACTCTTGAGCCTCGGTGGTCTCGGGCTCTATCGAGATGAAGGAGAAGAACAATGATGCGTGGGATATATGTCATCCTCGCCACCTCTCTGTTTGTGCTTGTTGCCGTCGGCGGTCTCGGGTGCGCCCGCGATGCCGCGGACACAGACGAGCACGCCGAACACGGACAGGGCGATTATTGTGAAGAGCATCAGATCGCCGCATCACAGTGCCCCTACTGCAATCCGAGCCTCGTTGAATCATTTGGCTTCTGCGTGGGCCACTCCGTTCCAGAGGCCTATTGCTATCAGTGCAATCCTGCGCTCATCCCCGCGTTCAAGTCCGTGGGTGACTGGTGCGCGGGACATGATCGCCCCGAGTCTCAGTGCTACATCTGCAACCCGCAGTTCGCCCCGGCGGCTCAACGCGAATCCGCGGACAGTGCGGCCGAACCGGGCGGCGAACGAGGCGCCGATACCGCCTCCGGCGGCCGACTATCCCGGACGGAGCAGCCGCCGTCGGTCGAATGCACGAATGAATACCTCCTCGTCCGTTTCGAGAGTCCGGAGATCGCGGAGAAGGCCGGAATCGAGCTAGTGTCCGTCGCGTCGCGCCTCGTGACGAAGACCATCAGCTGCAATGCTGAGGTCGTGTACGACGGGAACCGATACGCTCACCTTTCGGCGCAGGTGCCGGGGATCATCGGGGAGGTCTTCCGTGATGTCGGCGATACGGTCGATGTCGGTGACCCGCTGGCCGTCATCACGTCGAGCCATCTGGGGGCCGCCAAGGCGAGACTCCTTCAGACGGCGGCACGTGTTGTCTTGTGGGAACGCGTTCATGCACGGGAGACGGACCTGCTCGCGCGCGGCGTGTCGACCGAGAAAGAGCTGTTCGAGGCGGAAACGCGTCTGGCCGAGAGTCGCATATCGCTTTCCGAGGCCGAGCAGGCGCTCTTCAGTTTCGGATTGTCACCGGAAGCGGTCGCTCATCTCCGTCAAACCAACGATACGAGCCCTGCGTACACGGTGAACGCGCCGTTTCGGGGTGTGATCGTGGACCGGCACGCAACCGCCGGAGAGGTCGTGGATAGCTCTCGGCAGCTCTTTGCGGTGGCCGACGTATCTCGTATGTGGGCGCTAATTGACGTCTACGAGTCGGATCTCCGAGAGATTCGGGTTGGGCAACCGGTCGTGGTGCACGTGGAGGGACTCTTCGGTGAAGCGTTTGCCGGACGTCTCACATGGGTCAGCTCCCAACTCAACCCCAAGACGAGAACGCTTCGTGCGCGCGCCGAGCTCGACAACGAGCAGGGGCTACTGCGCGCCAACATGTTCGCGCAGGCCAAAGTCATGGTGCGTGACCAATCAGAGGCGCTCGTGATCCCCGCGGCGGCGGTGCAATGGGAGGGCTGCTGCAACATCGTGTTCGTCAAGCAGTCCGACACCGTCTACCAACCGCGAAAGGTGCATCTGGGTGTGGCGACCGGAACGCAATACGAAGTTCGGAGCGGCGTCAGCCTGGGTGATGAGGTCGTCACGCAGGGGAGCTTCCTTCTCAAGACCGAAATCATGAAGGGCAGCATTGGTGCCGGCTGCTGCGAAGTCGTCGCCGGTGGATAACGGAGAAAGACCATGTTGAATGCGATCATCACGTGGTCTCTGGACCACCGGTTTCTCGTCATCGCGTTGGTCCTCGCTCTCATGGCATCGGGGATCTACGCGCTCTTCCATCTCCCGGTCGACGCGTTTCCGGACACGACGCCCGTGCAGGTGCAGGTCAATACCGTCGCACCGGCGCTCTCGCCGCCCGAGATCGAGCAGCAGATCACCTTCGCCGTCGAGCAGGCGATCGCCGGGCTTCCGGACCTGGTCGAAGTTCGCTCGATTTCGAAGTTCGGCCTCTCCCAGGTCACCGTGACGTTCGAAGATAGGACCGACATCTACTTCGCCCGTCAGCTCGTCATGGAGCGCATGCAGACCGTGGAGATGCCGGATGGAATAGCGCGACCGGAGATGGGTCCCGTCGCCACCGGGCTCGGCGAGATCTACCACTACCTTGTCACCAGCCCGCGGCACACGCTCACCGAACTCACCACGCTTCACGACTGGGTCATCAAGCCTCGGCTCCAGTCCGTTCCCGGCGTCGCGGAGATCAACACCTGGGGCGGAAAGCGCAAGCAGTTTCATGTTCTCGCCGACCCCGCTCGTCTGGTGAAGCATGACTTCACCCTCGACGACGTCCTCCGTGCCCTCGCCACGAACAATCTCAACGTGGGCGGCGGATACATCGTTCAGGCCGGCGAGCTTCACCTTGTGCAAGGCATCAGCCTCACGACCGATCTCGAGGAGATCGGGAACATCGTCATCGCCGCGCAAGATGGCGTTCCGATTCGGGTCCGGGAGATTGGAGAGGTTGTCGAAGGTCACGAGATCCGCCGCGGTGCCGCAACGGCGAATGGGCAAGGCGAAGCCGTCTTGGGGCTCGGATTCATGTTGATGGGAGAGAACAGCCACGAGGTCTCATCCCGGCTCCGCGAGAGAATGCTCGAAATCCAGGGTTCGCTCCCCGAAGGCGTCGAGGTCAATCCCGTGTACGAGCGCACGGAGCTCGTCGACAAGGTCCTCGAAACCGTAAAGGAAAACCTCTTCACGGGGGCGCTGCTGGTCATCGCAGTGCTCTTCGCCTTCCTGGGCAATCTGCGCGCCGGGCTCATCGTCGCCGCGGCCATTCCGCTCTCCATGCTGTTCGCCGCCCAGGGGATGCTTCGTTTTGGAATCGCCGGTAGCCTGATGAGCCTGGGCGCGATCGACTTCGGTCTCATCGTGGACAGCTCGGTGATCATGGTCGAGAACAGCGTGCGCCGTCTCGCCGCGGCGGGCCGTCGCGCATCCGTTCTCGAAACGGTGCGCGAGGCGGCCATTGAGGTGCGAAAGCCCACGATGTACGGCGAGCTGATCATCGCGATTGTCTTTCTTCCGGTCCTGACCCTCGAAGGGATCGAAGGAAAGCTCTTCCGACCGATGGCGCTCACGTTGATCTTCGCGCTTGCCGGCTCACTCCTGTTGTCGCTGACGCTGATGCCCGTTCTCGCGAGCCTCGTGCTCAAGGCGAAGCGGAAGCAGGCGGAGAACCGTTTCGTGCGTGCTATGAAGCGCGGCTACCGTCCAATCGTTCACTTCGCGGTACGCCGCCGCGGGGCGGTCCTGGCAGGAACTCTCGTTCTTCTCCTTGTGGGGGCTGTTCTGGCGACGGGGATCGGATCGGAGTTCATTCCGCGCCTCTCCGAAGGTGCCATCGCGATCAACATGGTGCGGCTCTCGGGTGTCTCCCTCGAAGAGTCGGTTCGCTACGGCACGCAGATCGAAAAGGTAATTCTCGAGAACTACCCGGACGAGGTGCGCGACGTGTGGGTTCGCACCGGCACTGCCGAGGTGGCCACGGATCCGATGGGGATCGAGCTGTCCGATGCGTACGTCACGCTACGGCCGCGCGGCGAGTGGACGCGTGCCCGAACACAGGATGATCTGGTCGATCTCATGAGCGAGGAGCTATCCGGATTCCCGGGGATGCGACTCATCTTCACACAACCCATCGAGATGCGAATCAACGAGATGATCGCGGGCATTCGCACGGACGTTGGCGTCAAGATCTTCGGCGATGACCTCGAGGTCTTGAAGGTTCTCGCCACGCAGGTGGGGGAGATCCTCAGCGGCATTCCAGGCAGCGCCGACGTCATCGTCGAGCAGATCACCGGGCAGCCGGTGCTTCAGGTGCGCGTCAACCAGGACGCGATCGCGCGTCACGGGGTTTCGGCCCGGCACGTGCTCGAGCTCGTGGAAGCCGTCGGCGGGGTGACCGTCGGCGAAGTGCGGGAGGATCAACGGCGTTTCGATCTCGTCATTCGTCTTCCGCAGCAGTACCGACGCGACCCTGATGCCGTCAGGAGAATTCTCGTACCGACCGCGTCCGGCGGACGGATCCCGCTCGAGCAGTTGGCTGACATCGAGCAGATCGAGGGTCCCTCGACGATCACGCGCGAGTGGCAGCGGCGGCGGATCCTGGTCCAGTGCAACGTGAGGGGGCGCGACGTCGGTGGTTTCGTCGAGGAGACACGACGGCGGGTCGCCGAGGAGATCACGCTTCCCCAGGACTACTTTGCGGCAATCGGCGGACAGTTCGAGCACATGGAACGAGCGCGGATGCGGCTGGCGATCGTTGTCCCGCTGGCGCTCCTGCTGGTGCTCTTTCTCCTCTACTCGAGCATGGGTTCCATCCGCGATACGCTGATCATCTTCACCGGTGCCCCGTTCGCCGCGCTCGGCGGGATCGTCGCCCTATGGGTCCGCGGGATGCCGTTCACCGTGTCGGCGGGGGTCGGGTTCGTCGCCGTCTCCGGAGTCGCCATGCTGGGCGGCTTGGTCTTGGTCTCGACGATCAAGCGCGTGCTGCAGGGTGGCGCCACGCTCGAAGACGCCATCGAGGAGAGTGCGCTCACGCGGCTTCGACCTATCCTCATGACCACGCTGGTGGCGGCGCTGGGCTTCGTGCCGATGGCGGTGAATACCGGTGTGGGGGCGGAGGTCCAGCGGCCGCTTGCCACGGTCGTGATCGGAGGAGTCCTTACCGCGAACGTTCTGACACTGATCGTTCTTCCGGCGATCTACCGGATCTTCGGGCGATCGGCTCGCGACGTCGCAGAGGCTCGGTAGGATGAGCAGCTGAGTTCCCGAGCTGAAACTCGGCGATTGTTTTCGTGTCCGCCTCACCGGTCGGATTGCGTTGTTGAGAGTGACGGTGGTTGCGCCCCACCGGCCATCCATTTGCGCATCGGACAGCACAACGACCGAGGAGGGACACGTGCACATATCGCCAATGATCATGGTGTTGCTTGCCGGAGCGGTTCTCGAAGGGAATCCGCCCGCGGCGGTGTTGCATTCGGCCGAATCGACGGGAGTGATCTCCGCGGCTCGGACCTCGTTCTATTGTCAGACGCCGTTCGTGGGCACCTCGATCAATGCGTCGACCGGCTATGGAAGCGAGCTGGCCGATGACATTCCGCACTACCTGGACGGAATGGGCTTCAACGAGATCACACTCTGGATCGCGGAGTGGCAGATCTCCGATCCTCAGGACTGGATCGATCCGGACGGCGTGCGCATTCGGATCTACGATGACGTTTGTCCGCCGCTTCTCGATCCCGTTCAGCTCTTCGACGTCGCATGGTCGGAAATCACGACGACGCTTACCTATAGCGGTGGCCCTTGGGTCATCTACGAAGCAGTGATTCCACTGCCGGAAGCAGTCACAATTACCACCGCGACGTCGATCGGGATCCAGGTGATCAACTCCTGGGGCGATGGCTTTCCGTGGGTGGGCGTGATGGCGCTCTACACCGAGGACAGCTATGGGTGTCCGGCGTTCCTCTCGGACCCGACTCACGGCGCGCCGCGATGGACGAGGATCGATCAGCAGACCGGCACGCAGTTCGACATCGCATACTGTCTCGACATGCAGACGGTCGGCATTCCGCCGGAGGAGACACCGGTGAGGGCGACCAGCTGGGGGCGGGTGAAGGGCTACTATCGCTAGCATTCAACGCGGCGGGGCCGTCCCTCGCCGCGACGTGAATCACGCTTACCAACCGCATGCAAATCCTCTAGTATGCGGGCTCGATTCTCCCGCGAGGAACCCGGATATCAGAGCTTCGTGGACTCGGGCCGGCCACTGCGGACGCCGAGATCTCCTCGCGCGAGGGAACCGTGCCAGGTGAGGATCGCCTCATCATTTTCACTGTCGACCGCACCGGGTGCGGTGGTCGCCGAACCCGGGAGATGCTCGATGACGTCGAGGCAGAGTCCGGACCGTTCGCGAGACATAGACAAGTCCTGGCGGGACGCAGTTGCCGCCTATGAGCAGCCTGATCTCCGCCGAAGCCTCTGGCAGATTGCCAATTCGTTTCTACCGTACTTTGCGCTCTGGTGGTTGATGATCGAGAGCCTCTCGGTGTCCTACTGGCTCACCCTTGCCATGGCGCCGTTGGCCGCCGGTTTTCTCATCCGCGTCTTCATCATCTCTCATGACTGCGGTCACGGGGCGTTCTTTCGCTCCCGCACCACGAGCGACATCGTGGGTGCGATCGCGGCCGTGCTGGCGTTCACGCCGTACGGAAGCTGGACCTATCAGCACAAGGTGCACCATGCCTCCTCTGGTGATCTCGACCGCCGCGATGTCGGAGATGTGTGGACGCTTACCGTGGTCGAGTACGGTGAGGCTCCGTGGTGGACGCGCGCGGTCTATCGCTTCTACAGGTTTCCGCTCGTCATGTTTGTCTTGGGACCTATCTTCCAGTTCTTCATCGCGAATCGCTTCTACCGCTCCGCCACCACCGCGATCGAACGCCGAAGCGTTCTGCGTACGAACATTGCGCTGGCCGCCATCATCGCCGCGGCGTCACTCACGATCGGGTTCAAGGCGTACGTGATGGTTCAGGTTCCCATCATGATCGTGGCGGGCGTCGGAGGCGTGTGGCTCTTCTACGTGCAGCATCAGTTCGAAGGCGTCTACTGGGAGCGCCACGAGAAGTGGGACTACGTGGCGCAGGCACTCGAGGGCAGCTCCTACTACAAGCTCCCGAAGCTGCTTCAATGGTTCTCCGGAAACATCGGCTTTCATCATGTCCACCATCTGAGTCCCCGCGTTCCGAACTACAATCTGGAGCGATGCCATCGCGGGCAGCCGCTCTTCCGGAACGTCACGCAGCTCACGATGAGGACGGCGCTCCGATCTTTGAGACTACGTCTCTGGGATGAAGACCGGCGCGAGATGGTGGGATTCCGGAGCGACTGAAGAATCGGACCGACCGGGGGAGACGTAGACGGGAGGATCGGCGGTCCCTGCGCACGTCCAGAATCCGCAATGGCGGCCTCGGGCGCAATGGTCTATGATCTCCCCAGCGGTTCGATGAGGCTCTTGTTACGGCATTTCATGAGACGGTGACACGCTCGGAGGTTCAGGCGTCATGCGAGCTGGCGGTCGGAATCTGCTCCTTCTAGTTGTCGCAACAGCTATTCTCACCTCGGGTGTCTTCGCGTCAGATCCCCATTCCTGGGACATCATGACCTTCAACATCTTCTGGGGCGGACAGGACCACGATCCGGCTTATGGACGCGACCACGAGTGGCTGGAGCTGATCAAGGGTCGGAATCCCGACGTCATTCTGATCCAGGAAGCGAACGCCTGGCTTCCGGCCGAAGAAGACCATCTCGCGGCCTATGTCGACTCCCTCAACAATGCGTTTCCGGACGATCCACCCTTCAGCGGTTTCATCGGGGAGGCGGGGAAGGGCTTTCATGTCGTTATCATCAGCCGAATCCCGATCGTGGCGTTCGAGACCTTCCGGGTGGTGGATGTTGGCCTCGAAGTCGTTCACATCTTTCATGTGTTCACACACGTCACCTTGGATCTCTGGGGAACGCCCGGCCACGTCGTGAACGTGCACTTCAAGCCCGGCTGGTACTCTCGTGAAGACCGCGAGAAAGAAGCGCGCGCGCTTCTGGCGATCCTGGACGGCCTGCCCGTTGGGGAGCCCGTCTGGATCGGAGGCGACTTCAACAGCTACTCGCCCGTTGATGTCGCCGAGGGGAGTCCGACTCCGCCGGACTACGCGGGGGGCGCTCCGCCGGCGGAGATCGCTGGCTGGGAACCGATGGGGTATCTCCTCGAGCGAGGCTACACGGACGCGTTTCGGACCTGGCATCCGCTGGAGTTCGGGTACACCAAGGAGACGGCCGCCTTCCTTCCGAACACCAATGGGCCGATCGAGCGGGTGGATTTTTTGCTCCGATCCCCGGATGAAGGGTGGTACCTGACGTTCGCCGAGGTCGCGGCCGACAGCTTGGGTCATATCGCTTCGGATCACTACGCGGTGCTGGCCCGCTACGTTGACGAGCCGCCGCTCGCCGTGGAGCCGGACATCGCCACGCCGGGTCCATACGACCTTCGGTTGTGGCCGAATCCGGCAGTCGGCGCGAGCCACATTTCATATGCGCTTCCCCGTTCAGGTCGAGTGCGGCTGCGGATCTATGGTTCGGATGGGCGACTAATCCGAAGCCTCGTGGACGGGCGTCAGGAAGCAGGCAGCCACGCGCTCGATTGGGACGGGACCGACAGAGCGGGGCGGCCGCTGCCGGAAGGAGTCTATTTCGTAAATCTGGACGATCAGCACAATCGGAAGACCCGTCGCATCATCAAAGTAGGCATGGGGACATCTCGATAGCCTGACCATCGGGCGCGGGCCGCCGGCCGCGCCGGTAGATCGACATCTGACCACCGCGACCCTTTGCCTTCGCTTCCCACATCTCTTCCGATCGTAGTGATCTCCTCACCAATGACAGACGTGACCTTCACATCCGACCGCGATCGCTGAGAGCGAACGCACACTGATCTGGTTGTGAGGCATTCGGGGTAGAGCACGTTCCGAATGTGGAGGCGATCATGAGAAGGATCTTGCTCGTCGCTTGCCTTGTCTTGCCCGTCATCGGTGCGGGAGCCAACGCGGCCGATACGTTGCGCGTGGCGATTTCGACGGTCGACACACTGGGTGTGCCGATACCGACACGTGTTCAGGTCATCGATTCGTTCGGCGCAACCCAACCCGGGGAACCGAACGACAGTTTGCTCAGTCACGGCAGCCTGGGCGGCTACTTCTACTCCCCGGGCTTGGTCGGGCTGGACGTTCCCCAAGGTATGACGCTGATCACGGCCGGCCGCGGATTCGAGTGGAGCGCGTCGCAGACCGCCGTAGATGTCCAGCGGGACACCCTCATCACGGTCGTTCTCACGAAGCCGTTTGACATGCGTTCCCGGGGCTGGATCTGCGGTGACACGCACGCACACACGGCTCACTGGCCGTCCGACTACACGATCGCTCCCGCCGATGCCCATCTCATCGCCCGGGCCGAAGATCTCGCGATCATGTGGTGCCTGGATCAGGAGCTCGAGTTCACCGGCGGGCCCCACGAGGTGAGCGACGATGAAGCGGTTCTGTACTATTCCACCGAGTGGCGGAATCAGGCGTACGGCCATGTCTCGTTGCTGGGGTTGAAAGAGGACATGGGCACCGGGTGCTGTCAGGCTCCCCATCCCGCCGTGCCCACGCTCTCCGATCTCCATGACGATTGGGCACCCGTCGCCGGAGAAGGGATCGTGCTCTCTCACCCACATTCGACGGATGACTTCTTCGGGGATGACGGCTGGCCCGCCTGGGGACTCGGGCGCGAGCTTCCCGTGTTGGCGGCGAGCGGGCGTTTAGGCGCTCTGGATCTTCTGGCCTACACGAACGTGCCGGACATCCACGTCGTGGATTGGTACGGCCTCCTCAATACCGGGTTGAATGTGCCGATATCCGCCGGAACCGACGCCATCATGAACATGTACTGGTCCCGTCCACCGGGAGGGTATCGCGTCTATGTGAAGACGTCCGGGGCGCTCGACGTCACCGAATGGGTGGAAGCGCTCAAAGGCTGTCGGTCTTTCGTCAGCAACTATCCACTCATCCCCGAGTTCTCCGTGAACGGCTTCTTCGCAGGGGACACGCTGATAGCCGCCGGACCGCAGATTGATCTGGATGTGGCGTTTCGCGTGGAGTGCACGCTTCCGCTGAACTGGGCGGGGATCGTAGTAAACGGAGCGGTCGCCGAGTCCTTTCCGCTGGAAGACGTCGGTGACGGCACGATCGCCGACGTCATGGCGGCCGTTCAGATCACGCAGAGCGCGTGGATCGCGGTCAAGGTGTGGGGAACGACCGACCATCCTCACGCGGTCAATCCCACCCTCCTCGCGCACTCGGCGCCCGTATACGTTCACCTCGACAGCATGCCGGTTTCCCGAACGCTTGATGCCGGAAGGATGCTCGACTGGATCGCCGATCTCGAGACGTTCGTGGAGAACCGGGGCAACTGGGATTCCGATGAAGATCGCACCCGCGTTCTCGGGCAGTTCGACGAGGGCGCCCTCCATTACCGGTCGCTTTTCGTGATCCCGCCCGGCGCGTTCGAGTTGATCCAGCCCGCCGACGGGGACAGCGCCGACGTGGGCGGGTGGGTATTCTTCGACTGGTCCGACGCGTCGGACCCCGAGTCGGGCGATCACGTCACGTATCATCTCTCCATTTCGCCGGACTCGGCGTTCACGCCCGGAATGCAAGGCGCACTCGAGTATCTCTTGGACGAGAGTGAGAAGCGTGTGTGGGGTGTGCTCTTCGAACCGGGGGAGATCTACTGGTGGAGGGTCCTGGCGAAGGATCGCGGGGGAAACCAGGTGTCATCCACGCCGGACAATTGCTGGTTCAGATTGTACGGCACGCCCTCGGTGGCGGACGGTCCCGAATCATCCAAAGAGCTGCGGCTGGCGGTCTGGCCCAACCCGGCGTCGGGATCGCTCCTGTTTCGGGTCGACGGCGAGCCGAGCGGTCCCCTCCGAGTCGAGGTCTTCGACGTCCACGGTCGACGGCTCGCGGAGAGTTCACGTCCCGGCGACCGGGGAGCCGCGATCCGGTGGTCCGGAGCCGACACCTTCGTGTGGAACGGCCGCGACGGACAGGGGAGGCCCGCCCCGAGCGGACGGTATTGGGTAACGGTTTCAACGGAGGATGGTCGATCGGGTGGGTACGTCGACCGGCGCGTCATCGCGTCCGCAACGCTGATCCGTTGAGGATGGACCGGCTTCTGCGGTGGCGTGAAGTGACCGATTCGTCGGCTAGTTCAGATAGCCGAGCGCGCGAAGGCGTTCCACGATCTCCTTCTTGATCTCTTCCCCGCCGCCGCCGTGGCGCGCGATCGCCTGCAGGTCCGGATCGAATTCGTGCGGTCCGTACGACGCAACACTCGCGGGCGCGCTCGCCTCGAGGAACTCGGAGTGAAGCGCCTCTTCGATCACGCGGCCCGGAAGCTCGTCGGATATCGGTACGCCCAGGAGCCGAAGAACGGTCGGCGTGATGTCGATGTCCTCCGCGTCCGTGAGCCGGATCCCCGACCGAACCGGCGTCCCGTGCAGCATGAACACGGCCTGCGCGTAGCCCGCCATCTTCCCGCCGCGCCGGTGGCCCCCGAACGTCGGGTGAAGCTTGAACACCGCCGTCATCGGAATGACACGGTCGCCCACATCGATCCGCTGGGTGAGCGGCTCGAGCGCGTCGCGGAGGGTCGCGGCCTTCCCGTATCGAACCTGGACGTCCAGATCGGTGATGGCTTTGACGGACGTGAACACCGGTCCGCCCGTGTCGGCATCGCGCACCGCGGAGAGATCCGCGATGAGCGCGGGCCGCAGACCCGGATCGGCAGCACGCATGATGCTCGTGCCGGCGGCGGTGGGTATCCCCGGGTCGGATGCCCGCGAGGCGTCCGCATCGACCGCCCCGCTCTCACCGCGCACCAGCCACCCCAGCTCCTGCAAGAGCGCATCGACGTCGAGCGACACTCCGTCGGTGCGGACCTCGCCTCCCGGATTGGGGTAGAAGCCGTGATCGGAGATGACGCAGAGCACCCGACCGGACGCGAGGATCTCGCCGACGAAACGATCCAGCTCACGATATCCCGCGTGAATGAGGCCCGTGATCGCGTCGCGTGACCCCGGCGGGATGTCGATCCAGGGAAACATGTCAGGACGCAAGAACGGAAGAAGGTAGTGCTTCAGGGTGTCCGGTTGCCGGAACTTCAGGATCACCAGGTCGAGGTCGTCGCTGTCGGTCCACACGCGTCGCGCCACTCGGATCTCGTTCATCCAGTGGCGCCATTGCTTGTCCGTTTCCTCGAGGTAGAACGTGGCGGTCGGATCTCCCGTCGCCCCCGCATCATCGCCCGATGTTGCCGAGTCGTGAACCGGTTCGAACATCTCGGCGAGCTCCGCCGGGAAGCGATTCGGTTCGAGCAGCATCTCGTCCAGCTCGTCGCTCAGGCGCGGCGGGTAGACCGCCGCCTCGCGCTGGCCACGTAAGAAGCGGTCGGAGATGTGATAGCCCGATACCGGCTCGGCGGGCCAGCTCATGTCCACGCCGAACTGTCCCGACCGCAAACCGAAATCCTCGGCGATCTGCCAGAGTCGTTTGTGTCGGATGTGCGTGGCATTGAGAAGCGAAAGCTCCTCGGCAACGGGGTAGATCCAGTCGTTGTAGCGCTGCCGGGCGAAGCGAATCGGTGAGACGAGGATTCGCTCGAGAGGTGAATCGGCCGAGTCGATGAACGGCTGTGAGAACACGCGGCTCATGATGTCGTCGACCCGTCGCCGGCGGATGAGATCGCCGCGATCGTCCACGTGTCCGGAGAAATCCACGATACCGTGCTCCGTGTGCTCGACGCCGGAAAAGAGTGTGGCCCAAGACGGCGGCGTGAAGGGAAACCGAATGAACAGGTCCGCGCTCACGCCTTCCGTGGCGACCCGCGATAGGTTTGGCAGAACGCCCGCGTCCATGAGCTCTCGGAGAACGATCCAGTCGGCGCCGTCGATCCCGAGGATGACGACGTCGTTCGTCGACTCATCGAGCGGAATCGGCGGGACGTCGACGGCGGCGGGTTCGGGAACCGGGTCCGGCCAGGCAGCGAACGCGGTGAGCGCAAGCACGCAGCAGAGTGTCGCCGGAAAACGAACGCGATCGAACGTGGCGCTCTTCCCGCGCGGAGGCAGGAACTCGATGGCCAGCGTGATGACGGCGACCCCGGCGAACGCAGCCACGAAGCCGGTCACGAAGCGCATGTCGGTCCTCACGGCGTCGGCGAGCCTGGGGGAGAGGAGCATCAACGCGAACACGATCGTCATGAAGAGCGCGGACACGCGAGCGGCCACGCCGAGGCGTGGCCGCCGGCCGAGGTGCGGCTTCATGACGGCGGTCACCGCCGCGGCGACGACTCCGAGGGCCGCGAGCACGAATGCGTAGCCGGATGTGACGGCAAAGACGGCCTGGGCGAGCGATCGACTCGCGTGGCTGCCCGAGACGACGGCCGTCCCGACGAAACAGCCGAGCACCAGGAGTAGTGTGAACAAGCCCGCCGCGGTGATAATGAGGGCGAGACAGACGAATGCCAGCAAGCCATCACCCCGGGAGGGGCCACGATCATGCCGCGACTCTAACGACGAACTCTCTGAACGAGACATCACGTGGGTCTCACGGTGCGCGGGTTGAAACAAATACTCGTTTCATGCGCTCGGCAGTCTAGCACGTCACGAGGCGTCAGTGCGTGGCCCAATCCGGCATCGTCGCGAGATCGATGTCGAAGACGGTCCGCGCCAGCCACCACGTGGCGGCCGTCACCACGATCACGCCGATCAGATTGAGCCACACGCCCACGCGTGCCATGTCCACGATGCGCAGGCGATTGGTGCCGAAGATGATAGCGTTCGGCGGCGTCGCGACGGGCAGCATGAAGGCCAGTGAGCAGCTGAGTGTGGCCGGCACCATGATGAGAAGCGGATTGACGCGAATGCTCACCGCCAGCCCGGCCAGGATGGGCAGCAACATCTCGGCGGTCGCCGTGTTGGACGTGAGCTCGGTGAGAAACGTCGCCAGGAGGCATACGACCGCGATGATGACGATCGGATGAAACGCCTGGGCACCTTGCAGCTGTTCTCCGAACCACGTCGACAGCCCGGATTCGATGAATCCGCTCGCCAGCGCGAACCCGCCGCCGAAGAGGAGCACGATGTTCCACGGCAATCGTCGGGCCGTTGGCCAGTCGAGGATGCGTCCGCTCGAGCCGCTCCGGGCGGGCATCATGAAGAGGAGCATCGCCAGCGCGATCGCGACCGTGCCGTCGTTCAAGTAGCCCGGTTGCTCGAAGAGCCGCGCCCAGCCGGGAATCGTGATGGTCCCCAACCGAAGGTCCGACCGCGAAAGCCACAGCAGCACGAGCGCCGTGAAAACGGCGAGAACCACCTTCTCCTCGAATCGCATGGGACCCAGCGCGGCATGCTGTTCGCGGATGACGTTTCGTGGCAGCACCACCCCGCGTCTCCGTAGAAAGACGAGCGAGAGGAGGAGCCACACGCACACGAGTAGGACGATCGAGATCGGCAGGCCATACTGGAACCATGTGGAGAAGCCGATCGTCGGCGCGGCCGGAAAGCTGATCTCGAAGATCCGCGCGAAGGAAAGATTGGGAGGCGTGCCGACCAGCGTGGCGATGCCGCCCAACGTCGCACCGTAGGCAACGCCGAGAAGCAGTGCGGTGTCCATGCCGTGCTCACCGTCGGTGGATTCCTCCAGGCCTTTGAGCACCGCGATCACGATGGGCACCATCATCATGGTGGTGGCCGTGTTCGAAATCCACATCGAAAGAAACGCGCTCGCCACCATGAACCCGAATAGCAATCGGCGCGGTTGAGTGCCGAACAGAAGGAGCACTCGGAGCGCGATGCGGCGATGGAGTTCCCATCTCTCCATCGCGAGCGCGACGAGAAACCCACCGATGAACAAGAAAATCACATGATTGAAATAGGTCGGGGCTACGGCCTTGCCGTTCATGATTCCGAGTGTGGGGAACAGGACAATGGGGATGAGCGCGGTCACGGCGAGCGGCAGCGCTTCGCCGATCCACCAGATCGCCATGAGTAGCGCCACCGCGGCCGTGCGCGTGACCTCCGGTTTTCCGGGCGCGAGATCGCCGAAGAGCAGAAGCGCCAGGGCCAGCACAGGACCCAGAACCAACGCGACGCGGCTCATGCCCGTCGGCTGGGCCGATACATCATTCTTCATCGTCGAGGTCCCATCTCACGAGACTCTCTCTCTCATCCGTCATGGTGCGAGAGGACGGAAGCGAATCGCTTGACCGCCCCCGGCCGCGAGCTCGATGCGGAGCACGCTCTCGGCGCTCACGCGCTCGCGCGTGATACGGATCGCCGTCGGATTGTCTTGATGACTTGCGCCCGGAGCATCGGCGTAGATCGACGCCACATAGTCGATGTCCGGCTCGAGGAAGTTGAGGCTGACGTCGAATGTCCGCGGATGCTCATCGGTGATGCTTCCCAGAAACCACTCGTCGCCGTCCCGCTCCCGTCGCGCGATCGTGACGTAGTCGCCGATGGCGGCAGTGAGCACCCGCGTTTCGTGCCAGTCGACCGGTACGGACTGAATGAATCCGAACGCGGGGTTCCCCTCGTAGTTCTCCGGGAGATCGGTCACCATCTGGAGCGGGCTGTAGATGATCACGTAGAGCGCGAGCTGCTTGGCCACCGTCGTGTGAACTCGGTTGTCCGGTTTGTACGGTTCGATGAGGACATCCATGATGCCGGGCGTGAAGTCCATCGGACCGGCCAGTAGACGCGTGAAGGGGAGGATTGTGGTGTGTTCGGGCGGGTTCCCCTCGCTCCAAGCATTGTACTCCTGCCCGCGCGCGCCTTCCCGGGTCATCATGTTGGGCCAGGTACGCCGGATGCCCGTGTCCTTGATCGGTTCGTGCACGTTCACCATGATTCCGTAGCGTGCCGCGAGCTCCAGCGCCTTGCGGAAGTGCCGGACCATGTATTGACCGTGTTGCCACTCCTTGGCGATCACCTTCCCGGACGCGTCATAGCGTCGGATGCCCTGGCCGTGATTGACGTACCCGGTCTTCACCGCCGTGATCCCGAGGCGCTGACACTGAGCGAACGCGGCTTCCATGCGCTCCTCGAAGCCGTGAACGTCACCGCCCGTCTCCAAGTGCCCGATCAGGGTGACGCCTTTCTCGCGGGCATAGCGCGCCAGCTCTTCAAGATCGTAGTCCGGGGTGGGGGTCGTGTAGTCGAAGACCCCTTCGTTCAGCCATCCCTGGTCCCATCCGACGTTCCATCCTTCCACGAGCACACCGCTCAAGCCGTTCGTGGCCGCGAAGTCGATGTACCGCTTCGTATTCTCCGTCGTGGCGCCGTGTCTGGGACCGGTCGTCCAGGTCTCCTTGCCGATATGAAGCGACCACCAGATGCCGGCATATTTGCCAGGTGCAATCCATGACACATCTTCGAGTTGGGACGGCTCATTGAGATTGAGGATGAGGCTCGACTCGATGAGATCCGCCGGAGCCTCGCCGATCTGAATCGTTCGCCAGGAGGTATTGAATGGTGTCGACGCCTTCACCTTCGTTCCATCCGACCATGGGACCAGGTCGCACTCGAGCACGGATCCCGGCTCGGGAACCAGCGTCATCGATGCGTAGTCGGTGAGCGCGGCTTCGTGGATGCTGACGACGAGTCCGTCCTCGGTCTCGAGGGTGAGCGGCGTGTGGACGGCGCGAACGAGCGGGTTCGCGGCCAGTGCGCTGAGGCGTGTCCGTTCGCAGAGATACTCGTAGCGATTCCCGGCGTACGCGGGGATCCACCAGGCGGCAGGATCACCGGCAAAGACGAATTCGGTCATTTCGTCGAGGATGACGAAGTCGCCCAGACCCTCCTGTACCGGCCAGCCGAACCGAAAGCCGAGGCCGTCGTCGAACACTCGGGCGGTGATGGCCATGCGTCGGCCGGGTGGGTCCGTCTCCATGAGCTCTACGGTGAGCTCGCCATACGGTGCGTAGATCTCCCGGCGCTCACCCCACGGCAAGACCCAATCTTCAACGGCTGTTCTCGTGTAGCTTTCCGTGACCCGAAACCTACGGTCGAGCGGCGCAGCATCTTGGAGCGCAAAGCCCAATCGCGAGCGATCGATGACGACGGTTCCGTCGTGGAGGACACGATAGTAGGGGATGCCATCGGGGTCGAGTGTGAGCTCGAACACGATGCGGTCGTTCGGAGACGCGACTCGATGGGCTTCGTCGCTGTTGCGCGCGGCTACCGCGCCGACACGCGACACGGCGAGAACGATGAGCAAACCGAAGATGCCCGGCCGACGAAACCGGGCGGCAAACGGATTGTCGGGCACGGCGTGCGCCTCCCTCCATGGATTCACCTACTCTAGCGGCGGCCGGCGCTGCTGGCAACGACACATGGTTTTCGCGCGCGCGGATGATCCGCTATAGTCACGGGCACAATGCCCGCGACCCGTGTGACCGTCTTCGCGATTCGCGGTTTATTCCCTCAGTCACTGACATGGGTGGCCGTGCATGATGTGCCCACGTTCATCGAGAGCTCTCGCACTCATCCTCGCACTGCTCGTCGCGGGAACCGCTTCATCTGTCTTCGCCACCGAGGTAACGTTTCGATTCGCACCTCCCACGGTGGCTGAGACGGTGACCGTGGCCGGCACATTCAACGACTGGAACTCGTTTGCCGCGCTCATGCGCGGCACCAACGAAAACGGCGTCTGGGAAATCACTCTCGAGCTATCCCCCGGAACGCATCAGTACAAGTACGTCGTGGATGGTTCGAGCTGGCTCACGGACGAAAGCGCGGACGAATTCGCCGAAGATGGGTTCGGCGGGCGAAACTCCGTGCTGCGCGTCGGAACGGAGCCGATGAGCGTCGGGGTACAAGGCGGGAGTGAGGACACCGAAATCGGTACGGAGGTGACGTTCCGATATCGGCCTGGCGACGAGGATGTGAACGCGGTGTCGGTGGCGGGATCGTTCAACGAGTGGGACGCGGCGGCGCACCCGCTGAGCGATGCGGATGGTGACGGCATCTGGGAGGCCGTGCTGCGGCTCGCGCCGGGGGACCACGCCTACCAGTTCGTGATTGACGGTGACCGGTGGGTTGGTGACGACTCCGCGCCCAAGCACGAGGATGACGGCTTCGGAGGCCGGAACGCTCTCCTCACTGTTGATGTGGATCCCGTCGTCGTCGAAGGGGGATAGATATTGTTGGGTCGGGCTATCCGTCTACTCGTCGCGAGTGCGGGCCTCATGGCCGCGGTCGCGATACCGCTGTTCCCCATCGAGGCGTTCGGATCAAGCGTCGACCCGGTGCATGCCCTCCGCTTTCGTGTGGAGGAACACCTTGCGGTCGGTGACAGCGCTGGCGCGCACGACGAAATCCTCCACGATCCGCCGCTCACGCGGCGTTTGATTCTCGATCTTCTCTTCGAGCGGTTTCGCGCGGGACAGCCGTCGGCGGATTCCATCCTCGAGGGCGCGGATACGCTCCTCACAGCACTGATCGACGTGGCCGGTGTTCCGGAGATGACCCGCCTCAAGGGCGAGATCGACCAATCCCTGAGTGGGGTGGGCGACTTTCCCGACAGCGCCAAGTCGTCCGATCGTCTCTTCCGTCTCTATCAGCGCGTGATTCGCGCGGAAGCCGGGCTCGACGTGCCGGAGGCCGTCGCAGCCTGTCGTTTGGCACTCGCCCTGGCGGACTCCCTGGACCTTCCGCTTTCCGTCGCCGCTCTCGCCGCGGACTGCGGCTACCTTCTGCGCCACGCCGACGACGGCGACGAGCCTCTCGCGTTCATGGATCGCGCGATCGAGGCGATGGCGACCCTGCGAGTCCCACGGTTTCACTCGACGATGCTGTTGCACCGGGCACCGGTGCTTCATCGCATGGGTCGCCCGGACGACGCCCGAAGCGACATCGCGCTCGCGCGACGAACTGCGGAAGGCGTCGACGATCCAAGCTTCGAGGCGGTGGTAACGAGGAACGCGGGCTTCTTCTACTGGGGACGTGACGCGATGGACGACACCAGAGCCTGCGCCACGCGTCTTCGTGAGCTAGCCGATCTCACCGATGACTCCGTGATACGGCGTGCCTTCCTCGACATCGAATCGGCGGTCGCGATCGACATGGACGATATGCCGGCCGCCATCGCCGCGAACCGAGAGCTCGTGGAGACAGCTCCCACGGATCTGGGTTCGGCTATCGACCTCTTCGGCTTGGGAAACGTGCTCTACATGGCGGGCGAATTCGAGTCGGCGGTTGACACCCTACGCCTGTCTATCGCGATCCTGGATACGCTCGAGGACATCGAGGCCTACGAGAGCCGAGCCCGCGTCTTGGATCTCCTCGGCACGGTGTACGACGGAATGGGCATGCACCTGCCCGCCATCGAGTTCACGAGGCAATCTCTCGACGCCTACCGGCGCCTCGGCTGGGGGAGCGAGGTTCGGACGCAGGAGGGATATGTCGGGCGATTGATCAATCGTCATGCCATTGCCCTGAGTGATTCCGGACGCGCGGAAGAGGCGATCGCTCGATACCGCGAAGCGCTGGAATGGCTCGAGGACACCGATCATCTCCTTTTGCGGGCTGCCGTTTGGGGCAACCTCGCCCGTGAGTACGCATCTATCCCCGATCTCGCCGCGGCCGAGCAAGCCTACGAGGCGGCGCTGGCCATCGCCGAAGAACTCGACGACCCGGACGAGATCGACGAAATCCTGAGCGGTCTTTCCGATGTTCGACACGGCCAAGGGAGCTACGCGGGGGCGGCCGAGGTCTATCGCCGTCGCGCCGTCGCGAGCGCGGAGGAAGGCAACTTCGAGGGCGCCACCCTGCTGTGGCTACACGCCGCGAGGAGTCTGAAGAATCACCTAGATCTTCCACGCGCGGGAGAGGCATACGAACGGGCGCTCGTCACGGCGCGAAAGATTCCGGACGATCTGGTACGGATGCACACGCTTGGAGTCGCCAGAAACTGGCGCGCGATGTACTACAGCGATCTGGATGAGCCACTCCTGGAACTCGAAGACTACGACTGGGCGATCGGTGTGCTGGACTCACTCGATACGCGACTTGCCGAGCTCGAAGTGACATACCCGGATTCGGTGCCCGCCATTCCCCGGCGTGAGAATCTCGAGATGCTCATGAACGTCCGGTTCAACCGGACGCTCCTCATGCTGGGCTTCGGTGAAGAAGAGGCGCTGGCCGAATTCGAAGAAATCCGCGACATCTATCGGTATCAACTCGGTCAGCCGCGCATCGCTGCACTGTCAGAGATCGGCATCGGGCAGATCCTTCAATCCGATTCTCCGTGGGCGACCGATGCGATTCACCGGCACTTTCAGGCGGCCGCGGCGATTCTCGACAGCATTCCGCCGGAGTATCGGGATGCCGAGTGGCATAAGTCGCGAGGGGATGTGCACGCTGAGATCGCCGATCAGCTCGACACGGACGTCGTCGTGCTGATCGACCAAGCGGGTGGCGTGATCACCGATGAGGTCATAGATCGCGCGCGTCAGGCACAAGACGCGTTCCGACTCGCGATCGAGAACTACACGATCGCGGACTACAGCATGGGATTGGTCGACGCCTACGCTATGTCCTGCCGACTGATCAACCGATTCGAACCGGATGTCATCGCGGCGTCGGTGGACAGCGTCATGTTCTCGGAGATCGCCGAGACGATCCGGTCGGCCCGGCGGATTCAGCACGACCACGGACTCATTCGTCTGCTGGGTCATCGCGCGAGGTTCGCGGAGGTCCACGGCGACGAGGCGACGGCGGTCGCCGACACCCGGGAAGCGCTCGATGCCATCGACCGGCTCGTCCAGCGCTACGCGTCCGATCCTGAAGGTCGCCAGAATGTTCGCGGCCGCTTCGAATACTTCTACGAGGGCGCCGTCGAGACGTTTCTGCGATCGGAGCTCGTGACCGACGCGATGGAGGTCATCGATCGTTCGAAATCGCAACTGCTGGTCGAGCAGATTCAGTCGACGGGGGTGATGTTCGATTCTCCCGAGAAGCAAGCCGCGTTCGAAACGTTGCAGAAGCTTCTCAGGCAGAAGTTCGAGTCCGAGGAGGCCGCGACACGCGAGGGCGCGAAGCCCAAGGCTGAGCAGGATCCACGTCAGCTGGCTCGGCTTCGGGCGGAGCGGGCGCGAGCCCGCGAGGAATACAGCGCCTACGTGCAGGCGCTACTCCGTTCGCATCCCGAGATCTTGCAGTACCTGAGCATTCAGCCCGCGAATCTCCAGGGGCTTGAAGATCGCCTTCCGGACACCATGGCCGTGCTCGAGTACCTTCTACTCGACGATGAGCTCGTTATTTTCGTGGCACTCCCGGGAGTGACGCCGACCTTCCGAAAGGTCCCCATCGCCCGGACCGATCTCACCGCCCGCATCACGCGCTTCCGAGAGCTCCTGACCGCGGCGGTGGTGGCGAAGCGGTATCGCCGGCTGGAATGGACGACGCCTGCTAGTGTTGAGGCGGCCGGAGAGAGCATCGCGGAGCTCGTGAGCCTTGGCTCAGATCTTCGCTCGATTCTCATCGACCCCATCGAGGACCTCATCAGCGGGACGGAGATGCTGGGTATCAGCCCAAGCCGAACGCTTCACTACCTTCCGTTCGAAGCGCTCGTCAGGTCGGATAATGGCGCCGCACGGTTTCTACTCGAGGACTACGGTGTCTTCTACTTCACCCTGGCCAACCTACTGGATGTGTTCGGATCGTTCGAGTCGGTCGAGCGCAGCGAGCTGAGCATGCTGGCCCTCGCGCCCACGAATGCGGATCTGCCGTACGCGACCGATGAGGCTCAGCAGGTCGGGGGGCTCTTCGGCTCGCGGGCGATGCTCTTGGTGGGCGACGAGGCCACGGAGGATGCGGCCTTAACGCACAGCGGCGGACGCGACATCCTGCACTTCGCTACACATGGCTGGCTTCGCGAAGACGATCCCGATAGCTCGAGTCTCTCCATGGCGCGGCCGGACAGCGTGGGGGAGGGTGCCGGGGGCGCGGACCCGTTCGATCCCACCGACGGTCGCCTGACACTTCCGGAGATCCGCGGGCTCGACCTGGAAGACGGCCAACTCGTGACCCTGTCGGCGTGTGAGACGGCCCTCGGCCCTCAGGCGAACGGGGGGGAGATCATGGGCCTGGCGCAGGCCTTCATCCGCTTCGGCGGGGGCGTCCCGTCGGTCATTGCCTCCCTCTGGCGGGTAAATGACGAGGGCGCGGCCGAGCTCATGATCCGCTTCTACGAGAGGCTCCTCGACGCGTCGAATCCGGTGGGTCGACTGACCGCTCTCCGCGACGCCAAGCTGTCGCTTCTCTCCGATCCGTACTTCGCTCATCCGTACTTCTGGGCCCCGTTCATTCTCATCGGAGATTGCCGCTGAGGAGGGCTTTGGGGGCCAAGATCGGCCTTGATGCTGCCAGACCCCTGTTCCATAGTGCCTCCCGATGAGTACCATTCGCGACAACATCGCCCGCGTCCGGGATCGGATCACCGCCGCAGTGCTCAGGGCAGGACGGGATCCCTCGGAGATACACCTGGTGGCCGTCTCCAAAGGATTCCCGCTCGAGTCGATCGATGAAGCGCTCGCGGCCGGAGTCACTATCCTGGGCGAGAACAAGGTCCAGGAGGCGCGCAACAAGTATCCGCATCTCGCCGGCCGTGCCGAACTTCACATGGTGGGGCACCTTCAAACGAACAAGGCCGGCCGGGCGATCGAGATGTTCGACATGATCCAATCGGTGGATTCGGATCGGATTGCGCGCGCGCTGGATGGTCGCGCGGCCGCCGCGGGCAAATCTCAGCGCGTACTGATCGAGGTGAACACATCGGGAGAGGAGTCGAAGTTCGGCGTCGGGCCGGAAAACCTTGATTCCCTCATTGAAACGCTGGCGCAATGCCCGCATCTTCGTGTAGAAGGACTCATGACGATCGGCCCGCTCGGGGGTGGGGAGGCGGGCGCACGCGCCTCGTTCGCGTTGCTGCGCTCATTCCTGCCGCGTCTTAGCGCAGGCGGGCTGGCGGAGCCGGACATCCCTCAGCTCAGCATGGGGATGACCGGCGATTTCGAAGCCGCCATTGAAGAGGGCGCGACCCTGGTTCGTGTCGGAACCGCCATATTCGGATCACGCCGGACGGGTTGACCCCGGGCCGGCGTACCGAGAGGAGATGAGACGTGAGACTCACCCCCCTGGAAATCCGGAAGCAGACGTTTCCGCGCCGGCGGTTCGGCGGAGTCGATGCCGAAGAGGTGCAGGACTTCCTCAATCTCGCTGCGTCGGAGCTCGAAGAGCTCGTGAGGTCGAACGCGCTCCTCAAGGAGCGGCTCGAGGGCGCGAACCAGCAGATCACCGAGTTTAAGACCATGGAAGAAACGCTTCGCCGGACGCTCATTCGCGCGGAAGAGATGAGCGCGGAGAGCCAGGACAACGCTCGGCGTGAGTGCGAGCTCATCATCAAGCAGGGGGAGCTTCGCGCCGAACGCATCCTGGAGGACGCGCGGGCACGCCTGCGCGTGTTGAAAGAGGAAATCGACGAGCTGCAGAAGAAGAAAGAGGTCTACCTTCAGCGATTCCGATCACTCATCGACATGCAGATGGAGCTCCTCGAACATCATCGTGACGATTTCGACGAGATCTCGCTCGTGGCGGATGCGGCCCAGAAAGCGGAAGAGCGACACGCCCGCCCGGTGACCGTGCCGGATGACGATGGGTTTCTCCGAAGCCGACAGGCCGATGGCGAATCCAACGGTGGGCACGACAGAAGCGGGCCGCTGGCCCCATCAGACGAGAGCTTCCTCGAATTCGGCGCTGACGACGACGTTTGACGATGCCTTCACGGCGGCGCGGAACGACAATCGAGATCCGTGTCCAGCCTCGGGCGCCTCGCGACGAAGTCGTGCGCTGGTTGGATGACGAGACACTCAAGGTCCGGATAACGGCGCCACCCGTGGAGGGCAAAGCAAACGCGCGGCTGACGCGGTTTCTCGCGCGGTCGTTGGGCGTGCCCGATGATGATGTGCGGATCGTTCGGGGCGGCAAAACAACCCGCAAGATGGTTTTCATCGCGAACCTGTCTCCGTCGGAGGTGCGGGCGCGGATCAGCGTGAAAGAGTAGGAGTCGAGATGCCAGAGCTTCGCCAGCGAATAGATGAAGCCGTAACGGCCATTCGAAAGGTCGTGGATGTAGACCCGGACGTCGGGATCATTCTCGGAACGGGTCTGGGGGACCTTTCGGACGTGATCGAGGCTCCGCACGCTATCCCGTACACTGAGATCCCGCACTTTCCGCACACGAGCGTCGAGTTCCACGCGGGCGAGCTGGTATTCGGCAAGCTCTCCGGGCGCAACGTGGTCGTCATGAACGGCCGCGTGCACTTCTACGAGGGCTACTCGATGCGCGAGGTGACCTTTCCCGTTCGCGTCATGCGGGCTCTCGGTGCCGAGACGCTGATCATCAACAGCGCGGTCGGCTCGATGAACCCTCTCTTCGATCTCGGTCGGATCGTCATCGTGGACGATCACATCAACCTGATGGGCGACAATCCACTCATCGGACCGAATGACGATGAGCTGGGGCCCCGATTTCCGGATATGTCCGATGCGTACTCGGCGGAGCTGGTCAAGCTGGCCGAGGAAATCGCGCTCGAGGAGGGGATCGCGGCCCATCGCGGCGTTCTCGTCTCCGTCGCGGGCCCGAATCTCGAGACGGCAGCGGAGTATCGTTTTCTGAGGGGGATTGGAGCCGATATCGTCGGTATGTCGCTCGTCCCGGAGTGTATCGTGGCCAATCACGCCGGCATGCGCGTCCTCGGTTTCGCAGTCATCACCGATCGTTGTTTGCCGGATGCCCTGGAGCCGGTCGAGATCAAGAGGATCCTCGCCGTAGCGGCCGACGCGGCCCCGAGACTCACGCGACTCGTCACGACCGTGGTTGCGAGAATGTCATGACGATCGAGCCGAGCACCGACGCGCGTGCCCATCGCCGCCCGCTGGGTTTGTTCGCCCTCTGCGCGGCGATCATCCTGGTCGGTGACGTCGTGACGAAGGCGATCGTCCTCGCGGAGCTGCCGCTGGGCGGTCGCGGCCTGCTCATCCTCGGCGAATTCCTGCGCTTTCGTCACATCCAGAACTCGGGCGGCCTCTTCGGGTTCTTTCCGGGAAACGCATCCTACTTCGCCATCGTATCGGTGATTGCGGCCGTGGCGATTCTCTGGGTGCTCATTCGGTCCGACCGACGCTCCACGATGCAGCAGATCTCGCTGGGGATGGTGTTCGGTGGCGCGCTCGGCAACCTCTACGATCGTGTCCGCCTGGGTGCGGTCGTCGATTTCATCGACGTGGGTATCGGCCCGGATCGCTTCCCGACGTTCAACGTCGCCGATATGGGCGTGAGTGTCGGGGTATCGCTCCTTATACTGTGGCTGTTCATCACGGATAGGCGAGGCGATCACGAGTCGGCGGGGGAGTCCGATGCCGGAACGGCTACCGAATCAGAGCCCGAGCGAATCTCCGAAGCGGGAGCGTCGGATCGTACCGACTGAGGCCGAAGGGTGCCGTCTGGACCGGTATCTGTCGGACGGAATGAGCCTCTCCCGTTCTCAACTTCAGCGTCTCATTCGTGACGGCCACGTTCTCGTCGACGGTGTCCGCCGCAAGGCGGGCTTCGCTCTCCAGACCGGCGCCGTGATCGACATCGTCATACCGCCACCGGCGCCGACGCACATCACCCCCGAAGATCTGCCGCTTGATATCCTCTTTGAAGATTCGGATGTCGTCGTCCTCAACAAGCCCGCCGGCCTCGTCGTTCATCCGGGCGCCGGGAATCCGGAGCACACGCTCGTCAATGCGCTCGTGCACCACTGCCCGGATATGGAGGGCGTCGGAGGTGTGCGCCGGCCGGGGCTGGTGCAACGACTCGACAAGCAGACGTCGGGCGTGATGGTCGTCGCAAAGACGGAATCCGCATACGCGACGTTGGTCGATGCGATGCAAACCCGCGAGATCCGCCGCCGATACTTGGCGCTGGTCTGGGGCGAGCTTCCCGAGTCGGGACGAATCGATGAACCGATCGGCCGCGACCCCGTCCGCCGACAGCGGATGGCGGTTCGTGAAGCGGGTGGGCGACCCGCGGTCACGGACTTTCGAACGCTCGCTCGGTTTGACTTCCTGTCATACGTTGAACTAACATTGCTGACCGGTCGAACGCATCAGATTCGTGTGCACCTGTCGCATCAGGACCATCCCGTGTTCGGCGATCCCACGTACGGAGGCCGTTCCCGGCAGCTGCGGCGCCTTCCGGCGGCGGAGAGACGGGACGCGAAGGAGCTTCTCGACCGGATGGGGCGCCAGGCGCTTCACGCTTGGCGGTTGGAGTTCAAGCATCCCTCCGATGGGCGGATGATGCGGCTCGAGGCGCCCGTACCCCCTGATTTCGCCGGTATCGTCAAAAGCCTGGAAGGCCGGTGACGGCCCAATAAGTCGCCAGGGAGGCGCACATGAAGGTTGAGCGGGAGGAAAAAGAAGGCATCGTCGTACTGCGGCTAGAGGGCAAGCTGATGGGTGGCCCCGATGCGGACGTCATCCATGCCGCCGTGAAGGACGCGATCAGTGAAGGGAAGCGGCACGTGCTCGTCGATCTGGGCGAGGTGTCGTGGGTCAACTCAACCGGTCTTGGGATTCTCATCACGAACTACTCCACACTCAAGAAGAGTGAGGGGAGCCTCAAGCTGGTAAACGTCAACAAGCGGATCGAGAGCATCTTGATGGTCACCAAGCTCAATACCGTGTTTGAGACGTTTCCGAGCGAGTCCGACGCGCTGGCCAGCTTCACGGATTGAGGTGACTCAATGACATCAAACTCTCGCCCGCAGGAGATTCGCCTCACGATACCGAGTCGGCTCGACTACCTCGGTATCATCAACCAGGCGATAGGCGAGCTTGGAGAGTGCTTCAGTCTCGAAGAAGAAATCGTGGATGCGCTGGCCATCGCGGTCATCGAGGCGGGAACCAACGCGATCCAGCACGGCTCGACCGGTGAAGGCGATGCGCAGATCGATTTCCGATTCGAGGTCGCGGGTGACGCGATCCACGTCAAAGTGCAGGATGACGGTCCCGGTTTCAATCTGGTCAAGATCGTCGAGGCCAGCGAGCCTGACAATCTGCTTCGCTCCCGCGGGCGCGGCATCTTTCTCATGCGGACGTTCATGGACAAGGTGGACTTCGTCTTTCCCCCCGGCGGGGGAACCACGGTTCAACTTCTCAAGCGCCGCCGGTCCGACGACTCCTGAGGGCGCTCGCTTGCGAATCCTCGCCATCGATCCCGGTGCGCGCCGAATCGGCCTGGCCACGGCCGATCGCGACAGCGGGATCGCCACCCCATGGAAGACCCTTCAGGTCAGAGGACGTGACGACGCGCTGAAACGGCTCACGGACCTCATACTGGCCGGGGATTTCGATTTATTGCTGGTTGGACTGCCCCTCGGTGCCGATGGAGAAGAGCGGAGCGCGGCGGCCCGCGCGAGGCGATTCGCCAACGAGCTGACGCGCCGAACCGGGGTCCGGGTGGTGCTTCGTGACGAGTACGCATCCACGCACGAGGCTCAGGAGCGACTGGCAGACGTGGGAAGTCGCCGGTCGGTCGACGAAGCGGCCGCCGCGGTCATACTTCAGGAATACCTCGACGCGGAGCACTCCGACTCGTGAAACGCCTGCTGATTGCCACACTGCTCCTGATCGTTCTGACGGCCGCCGTCGGCGGCCTGGTCGCCCGCCGCGCGCTTTCGCCCGCCGCTCCGGAAGGGACGCCGGTCTGGTTTCACGTCACGTCCGGCGAAACGCTTCGTGACGTCGCGCGCGAGCTCAAGTCGCGTGGTGTCATTCGAAGCGCGGACGCGTTCGTCTGGTTCGGCAGGCTCGCGGGGGTTTCCCATCGTATTCAGGCGGGCCGCTATCTCTTGAGTCCGGCGGACTCCGCGCCGGCGCTTCTCGGTCGGTTCGTGCGCGGTGAGACCGCGCCCTATCGGGTGACGGTTCGCGAAGGAATCTGGCTGACGGAACTCGCGGCGCTACTCGCCGATTCCCTTCCCGTCGATTCCGCGGCGGTGATCGCGGCGGCTGGTGACGGGCGGCTTCTCGACCGATACGGCATCGAAGCGGAAAACGGGGAAGGATACCTGTTCCCGGCAACCTATGAGTTCAGCGGACGCGAGGACGCCCATGAAGCGCTCGCGAAGCTCATGGAGTCTGCGCGGGACATACGTGATGACGGCAGGCGCGGTGCCGCGGACTCGCTGGGTCTTGGGTGGCACGATGTGCTCACCCTTGCGAGCATCATCGAGGCGGAGACCGCGCGCGACGACGAGCGGAACAAGGTCAGTGCGGTGTATCATCGACGTCTTCGGCGCGGCATGAAGCTTCAGGCTGATCCGACCATTGTCTATGCCTTTGGTGCGAGAGGCCGGTCGCTGACGTACGCGGATCTCGAGCTGGATTCGCCGTACAATACCTACAGGCACAGGGGACTACCGCCGGGACCGATCGGGAATCCGGGGCTCGCGGCCATTGATGCCGCGCTTCATCCCGATTCGGCCTGCACGGCGCTCTACTTCTTTGCGACCGATGGCGGAACTCACGTTTTCTCCGAGACGTTTCAGGAGCACACGGCCGGGCTGAGGAAGAGGCGGTGAACGTGGACATCATGTTGAATGAGTCCGAGGCGGCCGCCGCGGAGGAGAAGCTGCGGGCGCTCGAGTCGATGTTGGGTGGGCTCGCCCCCGTCGTCGTGGCGTTTTCTGGCGGGGTCGATTCGTGCTTTCTCCTCGCGACCGCGGCCCGCGTCATCGGTCACCGGGCGACCGCCGTGATCGGCGTTTCTCCTAGTCTCGCCGGTTCAGAGCTAAGAGAGGCGCGCGACCTTGCGAGTCGTTTCGATGTTGAGCTTAGAGAGGTGGAGACGCACGAGCTGAGCGTTCCGGAGTACGTACGCAACGAGCCGGATCGCTGCTACTTCTGCAAGCAGGAGCTATTCCGTCGCATCAGCGACGCGACCCGAGATATCGAGGGTCGTGTCATCATTGAGGGCACGAACGCGTCCGATGAGTCCGATGACCGTCCCGGGATGCGCGCCTGTGCGGAGATGGCGGTCAAGAGCCCGCTACTCGACGCGCGGTTGACGAAGCGCGAGATTCGCTGGCTGTCGCGGAAGATGGATCTTCCCACGTGGGAGAAGCCCGAAGCCGCGTGCCTGGCGTCTCGAATTCCAACGGGCAGCTTCGTATCGCGCGAGTTGCTCGAGAGACTCGACGAGGCGGAAGCTAATCTTCGGGACGTCGGACTCCGGGAGTTTCGGGTGCGTCACATGGGGACGGTGGCCCGGATCGAGACCGCGCAGGCGGAGATGCAGCTGGCACTGGATCGACGGGACGAGATCGTTGCCCGGCTCAGGCGGTTGGGATACGATTATGTGACATTGGATTTGGCCGGCTACAAGAAGGGGGGGAGGGCCCAAACCCATGGCAAAGGCGCAGACCCAGACGGCGGATAAGGCGCGCTCGCGAGAGGTGGCGAGGTCAAAGCCCACCACCAAGCTCGCGCCGGGCCACGATGTCATCCAGGGACCGCAGTTCACTCGAAAGAATTATCTCCTTTTGGGTGTTGCCATTGCGACGATCGCGCTGGGATTCATCACGCTGGCGCGGGGGTCGATGACACTCGCCCCGGCACTCATCGTCGCCGGCTACCTGGTCCTCGTTCCGTTGGCTATCCTAAAACGATAGAATAGGTTAACTGAATGGTCGGGCGAATAGCTCAGCTGGTTAGAGCGCTTGCCTTACAAGCAAGAGGTCACAGGTTCGAGCCCTGTTTCGCCCACCAACTGAGAGGCCGCAGGCAGCCCTCAAGAAACCGTGCCAACCCTCAGATTTTTGAGGGGTTGTGCCGTGTTACTCGTGTTGCTATACTACGTTACGAGATTTGGGTCACGGCTTGTGAGGAAGGAAGGAGGTTGGGGGTCCGATAGATTTGGAGGCATCTGAGTTAACCTTTGCCTTTTTTGTCTATGGGTCTTCAGCAACGTTGAAGGCTTAGGAGGTGCATCGATGAAGCGCTTTATACTCGTCTTGGCCGCGATCATGATTCCGGCCGCGGCGATGGCTAACATTCCGCATGCAGGAAACAGCACGACTCCGGATGGCGTCGGTGTTTGCCCGGGTAGTGACTATCTGCTCACGGTCATTGTTCACGATCAGAACGACAACGTCATGCCGAACACGCCCGTTCGCGTGATCTTCAGTGACGTTTGTGATGGACTCATCAACTGGTGCACGGGCCAGGACCATCCGGTCATCGAGATGAACACGAATGGTAGCGGCGTGGCGGTCTTCGGCATTGACGCCGGTGGCTGCTGCATGGACGGGTTCCCCGCTCCGTGTGACAATGACGCTGGTGGCATTGGTACGGTCGTCATCGAGGCGGATCCCGCCGCGGTCGTGCTGAGCAGCTATGAGCACGTTGCTTCTCCTGACATGCATTCCGATGCCGGCGGCGGCAATCCGTGGGGTGCCGGGGACAAGGACGTCGACCTGAACGACTTCGTCCGCTTCTCCTCGATCTTCCTCACGCTTTGCGGCTGCGGCGACCTGCAGGGTGGTGACGGCGATGTCGACCTCAACGACTTCGTTTCGTTCACCGCGCACTTCCTGCACAGCTGCATCTAGAGTTCGAGCTTCGTGGCCCCCGCTTCACGGCGGGGGCTTTTTTTGCCGCCAATTAGGACTTGCTCCCCTCCGTAGGTTCTGATAATCGTCAATCAACGTCACGGGGTTAGAATCACGAAGAACAAGGCTCACCCCTCACGCGGGGAGTGCGGTGTTCTGGGTTGAGGAGGAGAGACATGGATCGAATTGGTAAGGGGGTGCTGGGTCTGGCGGTCGTGCTTCTGATTGCCGCGCCGGCGGGCGCCGACGACATTCAGGCCGACTACGGATTTGTCATCCACACGACCGCGGCCGGCTACGGCGGATGCGGCACGGTCGAAGACGCCGACATTAATGAGTGTGCTGACATAGACGCGGTCGGCGGCGGGCTCAATGACAACTGGTTCATCTGGGTGTTCGCCTTCGGGTACAAGAGCGCGACGCGACCGGGCGGTGAGGGTGAAGATCCCATCCCGTGGCCGATCGACGCGGGCATCGGTGGAGCGCAGTTCGGTATCGACTACCACGGAACGGTTGATGTGGGCGGGTGGAGTCTCTGCACGGGCGGCCAGGAGATTCCACAGAACAATCTCGAGGGCCTCTGGCCGGCAAGCGGTACCGGGAACGCGGTGACATGGCCGGATGGCGGATATGACAGCCCGAGCACGGGCCAGTTCGCGAAGATCGGCTACTTTACCGTCAACCCGGGATCGACGGGACAGATGTGGATCACAGTGGATCCCAGGCTCGCCCAAACGTGGCCGCCCGATGGGGCCGCGCTCTTCAGTTCGGACGAGCCGCTCGACTACGAGGTTCTGGAGGTCGGGTTCTCGATCGGCGACGTCGGTGGCGACCAGCCGGGGGCCGCGGACCGGTCCTGTGCCAAGGATGTCCCGATCATCGAGACGAGCTGGGGGCAGCTCAAGTCCTACTACTAGCTTCTAGCCGAGCACGGCGACCGCGCCATCAGGCGTAACGTCGAGCCGGAGTAGTAAATTGAGGCGGCGCGCGATGCGCCGCCTTTTTTGCGCCGTTTGGCCACCTCTGCTATCCTCCCCGGGTTCTGATCCAACCGGACTATTCGACGACGTCGCGTCCGCACGCCGGCGTGACGGGGGGTGCCTGCCGATGCTGAAACGAGTACTGACTGCCGCAAGCGCCTGCGTCATGGGCCTGGTGGCGTGTGAAGGGCCGGGGGATGAAGTCGCGCTGCGATTCGACGGCGCCACGATGAGCCTGGCTGAGTTCGAGAAGGAACTCCGGCACAAAGGACCCACCATCAATGATTCCTCTGAACGAGACTCGCTCATCCTGGAGTTCGGGAACGGGCTTCTGGACAAGCTGGTGATGGCGAGGGAGGCGCGCACGAACGTACGCGGCGACGAGAAGCGTCTCGCGAGCGAAGCCCTCAAGGCCAGCCAAGAATCAGTATTGGAAGAGCACAGGGCACGGCTCTTCGAGGAGCTCGATTTCAGCGATGAACGAATGCAGGAGGTCTACACCTACCTCGGCCATAAGGTTCGGATCCGGCACATCCTCTGCGAAACCCGAGAGGAGGCGGAGGAGATCCACGGTCTCCTCGAGGGCGGTGCCGACTTCGTTGAGTTGGTGCGCGAGCGATCAAAGGATGCGTTTTCCGTCCAACAGGGTGGAGAACTCGACTGGTTCGGCTACGGTGATGTCGCCGGTCTGGATGATGCGGCCTACGATCTGGAGGGCGGCGAGATCAGCGAGCCGGTATGGACCCGAAGGGGCTGGCACGTCGTTCGACTCGATGAGCGGCAGCCGCGCGATCGAACCGGGATTGACTTGGACGAGGAGCTCTTCAAGACCCACTATGTCGACAAGCTGAAGCGGCAGCGATGGGAAGAGTTCTTGAGCATCATGTGGGATACCTACGAGCCCACATGGGACGATGAGACGCTCGAGCTCGCGCTCGTGCTGCATACCGACTACAGGGACCGCTACGCGGCGATGACGCAGGAACTCCAGGCGGTTCAGGACTCCGGCGGCCCGATCCCGGACTATGTGAGGACGTTTCCGCGAGGGCCCGAACCGACGGACGAGCAAGGCAAAGCGGTCATCATCACCGGGAACCACGGCTTCACGTTCACTGTTGAAGAGGCGTCGACCGCGATGTGGGGTGAGTCGTTCAAGGATCGTCCCGACCCCTGGGTTCCCTCCTCCTACCGGAACTGGGTGCGCGACACGGCAATGGAGTACGCGGCGGTGTTCGAGGCCCGGCGGCAATTCCCGAGCAAAGATCCGGAGATGGCGCGGGCCATCAGCGACGCGGAGGAGTTCACCTACGTCCAA
Organism: uncultured bacterium; assembly: GCA_964486455.1. Lineage (GTDB taxonomy): Bacteria > Eisenbacteria > RBG-16-71-46 > CAZAMP01 > CAZAMP01 > CAZAMP01. Next base: position 178,731 of record CAZAMP010000002.1, read on the forward strand.
GCGCTCTACGGGGCCGAGGTCCAGCGAAAGACGAGAGTGTCGGCCGATTCACTGCAGGCGTTCTTCGAGCGCCACAAGGACTTCTACAGCTGGCGCCCGCCCCTGGACCTGGCGGTCTTTCTGACGAAAGACGAGGGCGTCGGCCGGCAAATTGCCGCGGCCCTCGAGGAAGGGGCGACGGCCGAGGAGATAGAGAAGCGCTTTGCGCACGACGAGTCGCTGGAGGTGAGGCCCCGGACCGGCCTCAAGTCTTCGTTTTCCGAACCGGAGGGTCTTTCGACGTTCGTTCGGGGGCTCGGGGACGAGTCGGGAGCGGTAGGGGGGCCGGAGGCCATTGCCGGCGCGTATTGGGTCGTCCGTATCGAAGAAGTCGGCCAGCCGAAACCCATGACATTCGAAGAAGCTCACCAGTACGTGCTTCTCCATTGCGGCTCGCACCTGCGCGAGTTGCGCGCACGTGCATTTCTGGACAGCCTGAGGGAAGAGATGAGCGCGGAGCTCTACGACGACGTGATCCTGAAGGCGAGAATCGGCTCAGCCGAAGGAGGATCGTGATCATGTCCTCGCGTTCAATAGTGTCACTGCTACTCGTGGTCCTGGGAATGCTCGCCCCCGCGGTTGTGCGGGCGGATGATCTTCCGGAGGGCGTGCTTGTCGATGTGGCGGGTGAGACTATTACGGTCGGAGATCTCGCCCGAACCGCCGCTCCCACTGAGGAGAACGATGAGCACTCCCATGATCATCAGCAGGCCGAATCTCCGAAAGATAGAGACAAGGCCGAAGTTCTCGACGAGCTCATCGAACGGAAGCTCCTGATGCTCGGCGCGCTGGATGTCTACGATGACGCGCGTGCCGTGCAAGACAGTGTCGAGAAGTTCGAGACGATCGGGCAGATCTGCAGGTCAGTCGCCAAAAGTCTCGAGCCGTCCATGATGGATCTCACCGATGACGTGTTGGCAGCGTTCAAGGAGGAGCGCAAGCACCTGCTGCGGGGACGTCATATCGTACTGCCCACCGAAGAAGATGTTGCCGAGGCGTTCAGGCGCCTCGAGGCGGGCGAGCCATTCGAGGATGTCGCGAAGGAGATGTCCGTCGACAATTCCACCCGCGCGGCCGGCGGGCGATTCTGGCCGTTTCGCAAGGGCAAGTCGTTCGCGAAGCTCGAAGAGCTCATCGGCGGGCTCGAGCTCGGCACGTGGGGAGGGCCGATCCACACCCGCATGGGCTACCATATCGCGCTGTGTGAAAGCGTCGAGGTCAGACCCGAGCCGGATGCCTACCTGACAAACGAGCGGCTGGTCGAGTTCATCACGATTAGGGAAGTGCTCGATCGGGAGGACGCGTGGCTGATCGATCGCGCCGCGGAGCACGGGATCGTAGTGTCGGATGAGACCGTCGATCTCGTCCACAAACACCTCAGACCGTCGCCCGGACGCCTGCCTCCGCACTGGACGGAGACGTGGACGCCGACGGACGATCCGATCTGTGTGGCGTCGTCCGGCGAGACCCTGACCGTCGCGGACTTCCTGGCCTTCATGGCGGCCCCCGAGATTCGTGCGTGGCCTCAACCACGAAACCGCCACAGCATCGCAACGGCGGCGCGGCGGATCGCGGTTGCGAGCATCCTGGCGAACAGATATGCGGAGGGCGACTATCCGCTCGGCGATGATGAGAAGGCCGAGATCCGCGAACACATCGAGCGAGATCTCATCGCCATGATTACCAGGCGACGGATCGAGGCGGCGGAGATCGATTCGATGAGCGCGGTGCAGGCTTTCAAAGCCAACCCGAAGGAATTCCGCTGGCCCGAACAGGCCCAGCTTGCGGCGGTTCTCACACGCAACCGCGAGGCGATAGACGAGCTCATAGCCCTCCTGGAGGGCGGGGCCACGTTCGACGAAGCGGCGATCCGTGCCCAGGAGATCGATTCGGACCTGGTCTATGCGCCCTACACGCCCCTCTATCCGAAGGGTTCGTTCAAGGATACCGACGAGATGGTCTTCGCGATGGAGCCGGGAGAGCACACGGATGTCATCGAGACGGGCGGAGGGACCCACTTCGCCGTCTACAAGCTCCTCGACAAGCGGCCGCCACGGCCGATGCGGATCGGAGAGATCAGTCACGAGGAGCTGCTCCAGCGAGTGTCGGCCATGGTTCACGTCGATAGGCGAAAAGAACTCCTGGAGGAGCTTCGGGGCAAGTTCGCCGTGCGCCGTGACGAACGCCAGATCGCGGAAGCCTTGGGGTCTTAAGCCGGGACGATGATGTGAAACGAACAACCGCAAGCTCTCTGCTCGTGCTGGTCGTCGTGCTCCTCGCGTGTTCGCGCGGGGATAAGCCTCTGGCGACGTTTGGAACGGATTCACTCACTCCAACGGAGTATATCGAGGAGCTCGATTTCTTCCTGGAGGAGACGCAGACCCTCGCGGACGTGGGGGTAACGCCGGAGGCGTTCCTCGATCGCGCCGTGAGGTTTCGCATTCTATCGAGCGCGGCGGAGAGGAGCACTCCGCGTCTCGGTCCACGCGATACCGCTCGCCTGGCCGCCTATCGTGAGCGATTGTTGCAGCAGGCCATGGTTGAGGAGGCGTTCGCGGACGGGCCGCCGGTGGAGGCCGGGTCCGAGGAGTACCGCCGCCGATTGTCGTTGTTTGAAGAAGATCTGCTTCGCACGGCATCGTTCGCGCCGGATACGAGCCTGCACGAGCTGATGGCCCTGCGGCTCGGGGCATTTAGAGATAGTGTCGTGAGGGAGGGCGTCGATCTGAGGAGCGCAGGTGCTCCGCGTTTCTCGGGGGAGCTCGAGGCGCGAGTCCTGTTTCAGGTCATGGGATCCGGCTTCCCGCTCGGGGTCTTGGTGGCGGAACTCTCAGCTTCCGGAATGCTGTGGATGCCCCAGGTCTGGACGTCCGAGACCGCTCTAGCACTGTCGCGACGCCGCGCGCTTTCGGCCATCCTAGACGAGATTTCGCGACAGAAGGGCTACATGGAGCGGCCGGATATCCGAGCGCGCGTGGTGCGAAAGCGCCGAGAGCTGACCGTGAACACGTTGTTGCGTGAGCTCTGGCGCGGTTCTGAGCCCACCGAGGAGGATCTGACCGAGCTTCGTGTCGCGCCCGATGGGACCGTCAGGGATTCGGTCGCAGTTCGACAGCTGGCAGATCAGCTGGTTCGCCAGCGACAGGCCCAGCGCCTGGACGAGTACATCAATCAGCTTTCTGCCCAGATGGATGTTCAGTTTTTCCCCGAGCGGCTCGATGATGCCATCGCGCGTTTCGAGGCGATGCGCCGCGAGCGCGCGGCCGGCGGGCCGGTCGACCTCTCCGCGCGGGGAGGATGATTTCGGCTGGGACTCGGGCGATCTCGACATCTGGAACCTGACCAATCCGGCTTTGTATTAACATAGTCACTGAGCAAAGCCGGGCATCGAGTCCCCCTCAGTCTGCACCGATCCCTTCGGCGGGTTAGGAGTCAATATGCGTGGGTGGGCGCTACTTGCCGTGGCTTTGGCCGCATTCGCGGGGACGGCCGAAGCGGTTCCCTTTGAAATCCTCGACAGCAACGAAACGCGTCTGAAGATTGCTTTTTCACTTCCCGGCTATGACCTCACGGAGCTGAATGTAGAGGGAGAGACGTATGCCCGGGTGAAAGCCCCGGCGGTCCTCACGACGACCGAGATCGGTCGGCCGGATCTCCCGGTCTTCAGCACGCTCGTCGGTATTCGGCCGGGCGCGCGGGTGGCGCTCGAGATCGTGGACATCGAGACGCGTGTCATCGAAGGCGTGATGCCGCTCCCCGTCGCTGAGCAGCGGATCGTGAAGCCGGAGGAAGGCGATCTTCCGACGCCGATCGAAATCTTCACGAAAGATGACGAGACATATGGCACCGATGCCCTCTATCCACCGGCGGTCGCTGACGTGGGTGCGGAGGCCAGGCTTCGGAATCAATCGATCGTGCCGCTGCGCATCACTCCGATCCGATTCCGCGGAGGACCCTCGCCGTCGCTGGTGGTGGCGACACGTGTCGTCGTCGAGCTGACCTTTGACCGGTCGCTCACGCGTGAAGCCGACTACATTGCCGCCCCGTCCGATTCGGACTTCGAGTCCATCTACCGGCGCTCGGTGATCAACCATGAGCAGGCGACGGCCTGGCGCGGGCGCCGCCCGGTCACGGTCCCGGCATCCGCGCGGCTTCGCGGCCTTCGGCCGTCCAACCCGGAGGTGAAGATCCGCATCAAGGACACCGAGCTGGTGCGGATCGAACACCGCAGACTGCGGGAAGCGGGCTGGGTCGAGACGCCGCCCGTCGAGGCGGTACAGCTCACCAGCCGAGGTTACGATGCGGATTCGCTCGACGTCGGCGCCGATCCCTTCCTCGTCGATTCCATCGGCGTGACCGTCATGGATGTGGATGACGACGGTCTCTTCGACGGCTCGGACTACCTGCTGATCTATGGGATGCACGCCAAAGAGCAGCGCGGGTGGGAGCCTCCGGAGGATCGCTACACGTGGGACAACATCTACTGGCTCACATGGGAAGAGGGCGCGGGGAGTGTCATGCCGGCGCGGTCGGGGGAGCCTCTCGGCGGCGATGTGGCGGAACCGGATGGCTACGAGTACTGGGAGCGCCACGAGGACAACGGGGACGACGGCTATCTGGCCACCGCCAGTGACTACGACGACCGCTTCATGCGACGCCAGTCGACCGATCATCTGTTCTTCGACAATGGGATCAACATCGGGAGCGAGGGCGAACTTGGCAAGCGCTTCGAATTCGATGTGAACGATCCAGTTGAGAATAGTCCGTTCGGGTTTCGGGCGGAGTGGTGGGGGATCGAGCCCGGCACGAAGACGTTCTCTCCGTCGATCAACATCGGCACCGGGGACTCCTTCGGGGAGCTTTTCCCCGGAACCCCCTTCATCGTCGTGAATCGTGGCTTCTATTACTACAACACCGGGGGGCTCGCCGAAGGCATGAGCCACTACATCGATTCCGGACCGCATCAGCTCGTATATCTCATTCACGATCAGTATGACCGCGTGGCGCTGAACTGGTTCGAGATCGGGTATCTCAGGACGTACAGGGCGGCGGAAGGGCAACTGCGCTTCTCCAACGGCGGGATCCAGGGTCGGGTGCAATACAGTGTGACCGGCTTCGAGAGCGAAGACTTGATCGTGCTCGACATCACGAATCCGGACCAGCCCGTTCGGATCACCGATGCGCAGATCGTCGAAGACGGCTCGACATTCTCACTCGTGTTCGAGGACGACGTCGACGAGCTGGAGCGGTGGTACATCGCGCAGGAGATCGACGCGATCGACGGGCTCTACGCGACGCGATTCACGCTCGAGACGAAGCCCGACTACCTCTTGAGCGATCTGTCGCCTAGCAATCCCAACCTGGCCGCCGACTATCTCATGGTGGTCTACGATGACTTCGCGGAAGAGCTGGAGCCTCTCGTTACGCACCGTGAGGCCCAGGGGCATCGCGTGGAAGTGGCCCGGATCAGCGACGTCTATGACGAGTTCTCGGGCGGCCTCGTCTCTGCCGACGCGATCCGCCACTACGTCCGCCACTGCTACCGCCTCCGGCCAAGCAGCGGCGGTGTCCAGCCGTTATATCTCTTGCTGGTCGGCGACGGGAGTGAAGACTATCAGCGGGTCGGATCATCGTCGATGCCCAACTTTGTGCCGACCTACCAGGTTCTCGGGGACGCGTACGATTCCGGCGGCCAGCCGCTCATCTCCGCCGATCACATGTTTATCTCGAATCCGGACGGGGACGACGAGAACGGAAACCCCTTCATCTCGTCGATCATGGTCGGGCGACTTCCGGTGGGGAGCGAAGAGCAGGCAACGGACGTCGTCCAGAAGATCATTCGCTACGAAGATAATTTCTTTGCCGATCCGCAGTCGCAGGACTGGCGCCGTCGCGGTCTCCTCGTCGCGGACGATTCCTATAGCGGTGTCGGCGTCGGGACGGGGCAGGGCGCGTATCAGTGCAGATCGAGCGAGTTCGTCTTTGTCGAGACGTCGCGCGCGGCGGCCGACACGATCATGGCGGCGGGCTACGCGGATTTCGATACGGTCACTTTCTTCCTCTCCGACTACCTCAATCACATCCCCGAGCTCGACCGGGACCCGCTGGACTGCGACAACAACGGGCCGGCGCTCGGCTGGCGGGGCACCCGCGAGTACGTTCGTTGCGAGATGGACCTCGATGCGACGTTCCGCCAGGAAGTGAACCGAGGCCATCTGTTCGTGACCTACCAGGGGCATGGTAACAATGCGTTGATGTCTCACGAATACTTGATGGTAGGGAATACTTACACCTGTGAGGGGGGGCTCTCGGAGGATGTCGAGCTCCTCGGGAACGAAGGGCGTCCGGCGATCTGGTTCTTCTTCGCTTGTCACATCGCCGAGTTCGACTGGTGGATCGAGGAGAAACCGACCGTGGGCGACTGCCTCGGAGAGCGCCTTCTCTTCCATCGCAACGCCGGCTCGATCGCCAGTATCGGCAGCACGGGATTCGAATGGCTCAACATGAACGACGACATGCATCTGGCTATCTTCCACAGCTGGTTCTACGACCCGCTCGCGTCGATCGGTCTCACCGGGGAACCCGGGCTGCATCTGGGCGAGGTGATTCTGAGTGCGAAGAACCTCTTGGTCGCGTCGGGGGGCGGGTATCCGGACGCCCGAAGCGGCATGGTCGAGTCCTACGCGCTCCTGGGCGATCCGGGGCTCCGGATCGACATCGCGCCGCCGCGCTTCAACGTGTGGCAGGACCAAGGGGACGCTCCTTGGGAAGAGGCCGAGCCTCCCGACCCGCTGACCTCCGGAACGGCACTCATGGGGCGCGATGCCGCCGCTGATACCGCGCGCTTCGCCGCCCGGATCTACGATGAGGTTCCCATTCATCCCGACTCGATCATGATCGGGGAGCGGACCGACGAAGGCACGACGTGGATCACACCGGATGACCTGGTGATGATTCCCATGTGGCCGGGTCTTCCCGAAATTCCCGACAGCCTGGAGGCAATTCCGGACAGTCTGCGGTCGCTGATCAGTCGCTATCATCTGAACGCCTCCGTGCCGCTGACGCCCCGCGACTACGATCTGATCTTCCACGCCTCCGACTACTACGGGCGTTCGATCGACCTGGTGCTCGAGTCACGGGTCAGTGTGGAGTTCTACGAGGTCCCCGAGAACGGCGGGGAGCCGCGGCAGATACTCGATGGGGCGTTCTTCGACCCGTCGAGCGACATCCGCGTCCAGCTGGAGAGCCCGGTGGGGATCCCCGAGGACGACCTCGACTTCTACATCAACGGCGAGCCACTGACCGTCGGCGTCTCGCGAACGGCCGGCGACGACGTGATCGAGACGCGCTGCCACGTCTGGACGATCGACGTGGACGTGCAGTCGAGCCGATTGGAAGCGAACAACATCTTCGCGATAGGCTGGATGGAAGGCGGTGACCTCGACGAGATGGGCTCGTCGGTGACGGTGTCGACCTCCGGGGTTTTCGAGCTGGGACGGCATTTCGCGTTTCCGAATCCATTTTCATCAGACGCCGGGATCTTCTATCGTGTGACCCGAGCCGCCAGGAGCGCGACGGTCAAGATCTTCACGCTCTCGGGTAGGCAGATTCAGACGCTCGTTCAGGAGCGGCCGACGGCGGACATCAATCGTATTCTGTGGAACGGGCGCGACGCGGACGGTGAGACCGTGGCGAGCGGCGTCTACTTCTATCGTCTTGAGATCGTCGGCCCGAACGGCGAGCGGATGACAAAGCAGGGGAAGATCGCCCGCGTCGTCGGTCATGATCGACCGTAGTCCTCCAATCGAAGGCGTGGCGCGGAAACTCAGGTAGGGGGCCACATGCGTCGCCTTTGCGTGCTGCTCATCCTCTTGGTCGGCTGTTCGGTGCGGTCGGACTTCGAAGAGATCTCCCGCCTCGAAGACACACGGAATCCAGGCGACGGAACGCTCGCCGCCTATCTCAGCTCATCCAGCCCGGGGATCCGGTCGCGCGCCGCTCGTGCCGCGGGCCGCATTCAATCGCGCGAACTGGTCCCGATGCTCGCCCCCCTTCTCGATGACACAGATCCTGCCGTGATTCTCGAGGCCGCGTTTGCGCTCGGGCAGATCGGGCTCGTGGATCCGGATACGAGACCGGAGGTAGAAGACCTTCTGCTTGAACGGGCATCGCGGATCATAGCGATTCCCCCGGGCACGGCGGTCGAGGTCGCCGCCGCTCTCGGCAAGGTCGGCGGGCGGCGATCGCGTGAACAGCTCGTTCAGCTTCTCCGAGATCCGCGTCCGCAGGTTCGGGCGGGGGCGGCCTCGGCGCTTGCGCGGCGGCCGGACCCCGACCTGATTGATCCTCTCGCGCGTTTGCTGAAGGACAGTGCGCCCAGCGTTCGGGCATCGGTCTGTCAGGCCCTGGTGCGATGTGGGGGCCGAGCCGCGATCCCCCACCTCGCGGCGGCCCTTCACGACACGATTCCGCTTGTTCGTCAGCTGGCGGCGCGTGCGCTCGGTTTCAAGGGGGAGGACGCCGTGGAGCCGCTCGCCGATCTCTTGAACCGGGGCGAGTGGAACCCCCACGTACACATCGCGGCCGTGGCGGCCCTCGTTCGATCCGGCGCACGGGCCGCGAGCCCGACACTGAGCCGGTGCATTCACTCACAGTGGCCGCAGGTGCGTGCCGCCGCCGCGCTGGCGCTCGCCGCCGCGGGACAGTGGGATGTCCTCGATCCGCTTGCGCGGGATGAGGCCACCCTGGTCAGACAGTACGTTGCGCAATCGTGCGCCCGGAGCGAGGAGACCGAAGCCTACGAGCTCTTGCGGCTTCTGGCACAGGATCCGCTTCCTCTCATTCGAGCGAGTGCCCTCGAAGCGATGGGGGCGCGGACCGCAGATGCGCCGGAAATCCGCATGGCCATGAACGATGAAGAGGCGCTTGTGCGTGCCGCATCGGTCGCTTCGCTGGCGAATCGGTGCGATCCTTCCGATCTGCCGACCCTTGTCGCCGCCGTCAATGATCCCGACCAAATGGTTGTCGCGGAGGCCGTGTGCGCGATCGGGCGCATCGCTCGGGATCACCCCGACGCTCGGATCATGGATGAGGACGGGAACGGCCGCTCTCTCTGGGTGTTCCTCGACGACCTCTACCATCCCGCCGCCGCGAAGCCGGTGCGACTCGGGTTGGCGAAAGCCCTGCTCGAAGGGCCGGACGGCGCATCGTGCCGAGTCACGCGCCTGATGAGAGATCCCGACATCGAGATCCGAACGGAGGTGTTCGAGGCCCTCCTGCCGTTCGAGAACGCGCTCCGCCGAGAAGGGTGCCCACTCCCGGACACGGACTGGGTGCACGGCGTCCGACGCCCGCTTCGCGAAGCGTCCGAATACCCGTCCGCCGAGAACCTGCCGCGCGTGGCGACACTCCTCACGCCCAAGGGCGAATTCATCATCCGCTTCGACGGCCGCCTGGCGCCGAGGGCCGTGGCGAACTTCGTCGCCTTGGCTCGCGACGGGTTCTACGATGGATTGCCGTTTCACACGGTCGTTCCGGACTCAGTCATCGTCGGCGGGTGTCCGCGCGGCGATGGCACCGGAGGACCGGGATATCAGATCCGGTGCGAGGTGAGCACGGCCCGCTGCGATCGTGGCGCCGTTGGGATGGTGCTTCATGGCAAAGACACCGGTGGGAGTCAGTTCTTCATTGCCCTTTCACCGCAACCGGATATGAACGGTCACGTCACGATCTTCGGCCGGGTCACGGGCGGCATGGACGTCGTCGACCGTCTTCAGCCTGGGGACAGGATTCTCGAAGTCACCCCCGGCTGATGCTCAGCCTCGAAGCGGTATTCAGCAATCGCCCCTTCTGACAGCCGCTTTTCTTGCCTGATTCCGCGTTTTTCACTTGACCGCCTCCCAAGTGGGTGATAGTTGACGAGTGTCAGGTTCCCAAACGGTCCCATGTGTTCGTCCAAGGAGGAAGTGATGAACAAGGGTGAACTGGTCGAAGCTCTCGCCAAGAAGTGCAAACTGACCAAGCGCGATGCGCAGGATGCGCTCGACACCACGTTTGAGTTGATCAAGAAGAACACCAAGCGCGGCGGCGTGAACATCGTCGGTTTCGGATCCTGGACCGTCAGCAAGCGGAAAGCCCGCATGGGTCGCAACCCGCAGACCGGCGATGAGATCAAGATCCCGGCCAGCAAGGGCGTCCGTTTCCGCCCCGGGAAGGCGTTCAAGGACTCTCTGTAGGACAATCTGATCGCGGCTTAGTAGTCAGGACCGTTGACACCCCGCCCAAATCCGGGCGGGGTGTTTCCGTCCAGCCCGCATTTCTCACCAGGTCACTGCTGCGGTTACGAAAGCGTGCGCATCTTCAAGGCGTACTCGTTCCGGCCTCCTCAACATACCCTCTGGTATGCCTGCGTCGCCCTCCACTCCGTGCGCCTTGAATCTGCGCGCGCTTTCGCGCCCTCGCGACGAGGCCTGGTGAGAAGTACGGGCTAGGCGCCGCGCCGCCGCCGTCCACCCCGTTCGATCTCGCTGAAGCTGACAACCCGGTTCTTCCCGCCATCCTTGGCTGCCTGCAGCGCGCTGTTCGCGGAGGCCCAGAGCGCCTTCACTGAGTTTCCGTCCGTTGGATAGAGAGCGACGCCGATGGAGAGCGTCAGGGTGACATCATGCGTGGAGAGGTCCATCCCCGAGACCGTGTAGGGATGGGCTGCGGCAGCTTCCCGTAGCCGATTGCACACGGTCGTCACGTCCCCAGGTCCGACGGGGCCGGTGAGGATGAGCGCGAATTCCTCCCCGCCCCAGCGCGCCACGGCGTCGAACGGACGAATGGAGTTTCTGAGGAGCTCGGATACCTGAACGAGCAGGTCATTGCCGCCGTAGTACCCGAAGCGCGTGTTGACGTGCTTGAAATCATCGAGATCGATGATCGCCAGGCCGAACGAGCGTGCTTCGCGGCGTGCCCGTTCGATTTCCTTCGTGATCTGGACGTTGAAGAAGTGACGGTTGTAGAGGCCCGTCAGGGAATCATAGAAGACGAGCCGCTCGAGAAGCTCCGCCTTCCGAAAGGTCGCGCCCAGCTGCTGCGCGAAGAGTCCCAGCGTCAAGAGCTGCTCCTCGCTGAGAGCGTTTGTGTGACGGCTCCATGCTTGGAGAATCCCTTGAAGTCCGGACGGCGGGTCATCGTGACCGACGGTCACGAGCGCAACGGAACGGTAGTCGTCACCGGGCGCGAGTGCTGCGAACTCCGGCGCGTCGTTCAAATCCTTCACGTATGCAACGACCTGCTCACCGGGCGTGATGTGGCGGCCCAGCGCCTCGGCGTGGATCGGGGCCTCGGCCTCGTTCTCGAGATGAACGAGACTATCGGCCGGGGTTTGCGTCGGGACGAACGCACAGTAGTCGGCGCCGGTGAGATCCGTAGCGATGCCGAGCGCGATCCGAATGATGTCGGTGTAGGACGAGAGGTGGTGACCTTCCGGCGTGAAGAGCTGGGAGTCGAGCCCGATGATCCGCCTGGCTTGCGGCAATGAGATTCGCCCCGGCGCCTCGACGGCGGGGATGTGCAGCTTCATCAGGGTCTCGGGCCCGACCCGTGTCCAGTGAACGTGTATCGTGTCACCCGAGTCCCGATTGACGTATTGCTCGAGCCGGCCGTTGTTCGACTCGTCCGAGCGGATCCTCCGGAGGACACCACTTTCGGTAAGCGCGCGCACGACATCGCGGGCCGCACGCTCATGGGCGGTCGCGCTATCCGTCAGGAGGGCCTCCGACACAAGTCGTTGCAGTTCCGGAGAAAGCGCGCGAAGCGGCAGAACCGACGATAGAAGTGTGCGATGGCTGATTTTGTGTCTACTCATGGATGCGGGCTCCCGCACGAGGGTCCACTCGTTCGGCGGGTATCACAACATGTTGACATTCTATCACGTAGATGAGAGTGGCCTCAAACTGGGCCTTCGTGCGCCCCACAGAAGGGCGCAGATCGCACTCACCGGGATCCATGAAACTGGGGAAGAAGTCCCCGGATCGCTCAACAAATCTGGGTACAATGTTCCCACTCGTAATAGACTGCGGTTGGCGAGACTAACCGAGAGTGGTGGAGAGTGGGTACTTTGTAGCCACTGAGGTTGCCCCATTTGGGAGGATTCGGGTGCGCCGGCGGATGGAATCCACAGCATGGTGGCGGAGTTTGGCCGAATGATGGACGATGGCGGCTCTGTAACCTATTGACATGCATTGCGTTACATTGCAGCCGGCGGACTGTTGGGTTTCTGTGAGACGGATTGGAACGATAGTTGTATACTAATGCAAATGACCGTTCGCATGATTCTTGTGTTTCGGGTGGTTGCCGGGAGGTGCCGGCACATATTGGAGGTCACGATGTCAGGGAGACGGGTCCTACTAGTGGCGGTTGTCGCCGCGTTTCTTGCGGTCCTTTGGGCCCCAGGGGCGTCGGCTCTCGACAACGGCCCGATCTCCGATGACCATGACGGCCTGGGGGGAGGGCCAGGAGACCCAGATTGGGGCGATCCGGACAATCCGTTCGTGGACTGCGTCTCGAACAGGGCGGAGCAACTGCACCGGGATGCGGAAGCTCCTGTGGACCGTCAGGTTTGGGAGCACCATTGGGTCGTGCAGCTCATGCGCGTTCTCATGGGTGCGTTGAGGCTCTTCTAGGTCGTTTCGTTGTCGTTTGAGTGTGCGCGTATCGGGGGGAATGCGCATGGATGCCCACCAGGGCCGCGGGAAACCTGCAGGCTACCGCGATGCTGAGGAACAGGCGAGACAGGTAGAGCTCGGCGATCTTTCGAGAGCCAGCTCGGACTACCGATCGGCTGTCTCGCACTACCGCAAGGCGGTGCAGCTCCTTGGGGAAGGGGATAGCGCCGTCCGCGTCTCGGCTCTTCGTCGGCTGGCTGATGCGCTCATGCACACCGGTGACACCGCCAGGGCTCAGGCGACCCTACAGGAAGCGGTCTTCGCCGCCGACTCATCAACCCCGAGCGTCGAACGGGCCGGCCTCGAAATCCAACTCGGCAAGGTCCACCTCACCTGCGGACGGACACGAGAGGCAAGTGAGCACGTCGATCGGGCGGCCGAGCTTCTCAAGGATCGACCCCCCTGCACCGAAACCGGTTTCGCCTACAATCTCAAGGGTGTGATCGCGCTGCGCCTTGGTGAGCACGACACGGCCATGGGGCACTATCGATCGGCCCTCGCCATCTTCAAGGAAGTCGGAGACCTTCAGCGGGTCGCCCACTCCTACTACAACATCGGACTTCTCTACAAGAACGCCTGTCGTTGGACGCAGGCGCTCGAGAACTTCCAGGTCGCTCATAGCCTGATGGCCACCGAGGGGGGGTATCACGACCTCCCTCAGGTCATGCAGGGCTTGGGACTCGTCCATTTGAAGATGGGAAATCTCGCTGAGGCGCATCAGCAGTTTAACGGGGCTCTGGAGAAATTCCGCGAGGTTGGGGATACGATCTCGATGGCGCGTGCGATGCTGGGTGAGGCCGAAGTCCTTCGTCTGTCTGAGGACACGGCGGCCGCGCGCGAGCTGTTCCGCGAAGCGCTCGAGATCTGTCTTGGGCATCAATATGTTCGAGAGGCCGGCATCGCGTATCTGGGTCTCTCAGAGGTTGCCCTGACCGAAAAGGACTTCGACGAAGCGCGTCGCACGGTGGCGCGTGCCGCCGAGGCCGCCGACAATTTGGGCGGCAAGGGTGATCTGGCCGCTGAGGTTCACACCCTACAGGCCCGTATCGCGCTGGCCGAGTCGGATGCGGAGGGCGCGCTCGAGGATGCCCGCACGTCGCTGACGCTGAGCGCGGGCAGCGGTGATCGGATTCGCGAAGCCCGGGCGCTGACGGTCCTGGCCCGGATCCAAGGCGCGCTACGATCGGCCGACGATGCATCCAAGCTGTTCGAGCAAAGCCAACGTATTCTGCGAGACGTTGGCGAGCAGTTCTACCTCGCCGAGACGCTCTGTTTCCACGGCGCGATGCTGGTGAGCTCAGGAGACGATCGCGATCGGCTTCGCGGTCTTCAGATGTACCTTGAGGCGCGAGAGTGCTTCCGCTCGATGGCGCTGCCGCTGGCCGAGGCCCGTGTCCTACTTCGGATCGCCGAGCAGGATGTCCGACAGGGAACTCTCGATCGCGCGGCGGAACGACTCGAGGCCGTGGCCGTGCTTCACGAGCAGTGCGATTTCCCGGGCTCGCTCTCTGAAGAGATTCGCGCGCTTTACGAGCGTCTCGAAGGGGCGTACGTGAACACGGCGATCGCCACGCGGGAGAGCGTGGATGCCCGCCGTCAAATGGAAGAGATCCTTCGATCCGAGCAGTCGCTGGCGGAAAAGGTCTCCGACTTCCTCGGTGTTCTCGGCTCGGCCATTCCGTCGGACGGTGCCTGCCTGGCGCGGATCAAGGGAGACGATCTTCACGTCATCGGTGCCCGGAACATTCCCGATCTGGTGGCCGGAGAGCGCTACGCAATTCCGCCCGGCTTCAAGAGCGCGGGCTGGCCGCAGACGGAAAACCCGCTCGTCTTCATGGGAATCGAAGGTGAGACGGGGATGGAGGCGCTTCGTCCTCTTTCGCTGGGACGCGACCTCTCATCGGCCGTTGCGGTGCCGCTCGGATACACGGGTAAGCACTGGTCGGTTCTCTACATCGATCGCACGGTCGCGAGCGGTCAGCGACATTTCCACCAGGCGGAGATCAGCTACTGCATGGCGCTGGCGAGGCAGCTCGCCGGGTTCCTGGAGGAAGCCAGTATCAAGAACCAGCGGGGCCTTCGGGATATGCGCAAGATGGATCGGCACATTGCTCTTGCCGATATCGTGACGCAGAACGCCGAGATGCAATCCATCCTCGGTCTCGTGGGGCGTGTGGCCGATAGCGATCTCACTGTTCTCCTCCAGGGAGAGACCGGAACCGGAAAGAAGCTCGTCGCGAAGGCGATTCACGAGTGCAGCCCTCGCTCGGAGCAGCCGTTCGTCACGGTGGATTGCGCCGCCCTTCCCGAGAGCATTCTCGAGAGCGAGCTCTTCGGCTATAAGAAGGGAGCGTTCACCGGTGCCGTGGGCGATCGCGAAGGCATCCTGGAACACGCGGACGGCGGAACGATCTTCCTCGATGAGATCGACAAGATGGGGATCGCCGTCCAGAGGCGTTTCCTCCATCTCCTCGATTGCGGCGAGGTCCGGCCCGTCGGCGGACGGGAATATCACATCCTCAACATCCGTGTGGTGTGCGCGACGTCATCGTCGGACATCCGGGCCGAGGTCGAGCGCGGCGAATTCATCAAAGATCTCTATTTCCGTCTCAACGACGTGAGCATTCGGGTACCGGTCCTGCGCCGGCGCAAGGAGGACATTCCACTCCTGGCCGAGTACTTCGTCGAGATCTTCTCGCAGGAGACGGGCCGACAGATCAACGGAATCTCCCGCATGGCGATGAAGAAGCTCATCGACTACGAGTGGCCGGGCAATGTTCGCGAGCTCGAGAAGGCGATGCGCCGGGCCGTGACGCTGGCGGATGACGGAGAGACGATCGGCATCGATCTCCTGCCGCCGCGCTTCCTTGAGGATTCGGAGAAGGAGATCGAACTGTCGCCGGAGCAGGGTTCCCTCAAGCAGCAGCTCGAGGGGATCGAACAGCAGTTCGTCCTAAAGGCGCTCCAGCAATTCTCGTGGAACAAGAGCCGGACGGCGGCCCATCTCGGCCTCAGCCGCAAGGGGCTCAAGAACAAGATCACCCGCTACGGTCTCGATCGCCGCGCACGGCCACGCTGAACCGGCCCTGCCGGTCCTTTCTCTTGCTCTCGATCCGCCCTATCATGATTCTGTCTTTGCCCGGAGGGAACAGCGTGAAAGTCCGCGGTCGGATGACGCAGTGGTACATCCTCTCTCTGGCGCTTCACGGCGTCGTGCTGATCTCGCTCCCCGGTGATACGCTCGACATCCGGCGTGGGGAGGTGACGGGCGAGAGCCGGGCGCGGTCGTCCGATCGCTCCGGTCAGCCGACCCACTGGCCGGCGCTGCGCGTCGTGGATCTGGTTTTCCCCGAGGAAACGTCACCCCCCCAGCCGATACCGGAGCCCGAGGAGGCCCTCGACATCGAGGAGCTCATGGAGCGGCTCCGGTCCGAGCGTTCCGTTAGCCCGCTCGGGGCGACCCTGGGCGCGGAGCCCGGGATGGCCTCCGGCGAAGGCGACAGCTCCGCCTATGCTCCGCCCGTGCCGCTGGCATTTCGGTGGCCGGAGTACCCGGAGGGCGCCCCCAAGTCGAAGGATCCCCGCACGGTCGTCGTGAAGGTCCATGTCACCGCGGCAGGCATCGTCGACCAGGCGGTTTTGGAACGGCCGCTCGAGTCCGATATTTTGAACAGAAAGGCGCTCGAGGTCGCGAGGGGGCTTCGCTTCCGCCCGGCGATGCTGGCCGGCCGGAGAGTGAGCGCGTGGTTTCGGTTCCCGGTGACGTTCAACCCCTGAGAGGGGTATTCTGGGCTTGGTTGCGCTCGGGAGCGCGTGATAGACTCCCCGGACTTCAAAATGACCGGACGCTTTCGTGCGGCGGAGATTGCGGTTTCGGAGATAGGATCCATGTCTCTCAGGCTGACGGAACTCATTCGAGAGGACTGCATCGCGCTCGGGATGCCCGTGCAGACGAAGGAAGAGCTTCTCAGTCATACGATCGATCTCTTCAACGAGGCGGGGCTCACCACGGATCCCGAAGAGGCGCTCAAGGCGATCCTCAAGCGGGAGGACGTGATGTCGACGGGGATCGGCGGTGGAATAGCTATTCCTCACGCGCAGTCTTCCGGCGTGACGCAACTTACCGTTGGGCTCGTGCGTCCCGAGCCTCCTGTCGACTTTGAGGCGATCGACGGGCACCCGGTCAATCTGGTCTTCTTCATCCTCGGCCCCGAGGAGCGCGGCGGTTTCGTTCGCGTGCTCGCTCGGATTTCGAGGCTGCTCTACGACGGCGAGCTCCAGAGCCGTCTCTTGAGCGTCCGCAGCTCGAAAGACGCCATTCAGGCTATCGCACGCGAGGAGGAGAAGTTTCGCGTCTGATGGGCTTCCACTCCCTGGCCTGGCGTTGGGCGCCGCCTGTGCTCTATCTGGCCCTCGTGTTCTTGGTATCCCGATCGCCCACCGTCCCGGCCACCGGCATCTATGGGCTGGACAAGCTCATCCACTTCACCGAATTCGCAGTGCTCGGGCTTCTTCTGGCGCGGGCCGCCGGAAGACCGACCTCGTGGAGGGGCTGGATACTGATGCTCGTAGTAGGCTTCATCAGCGGCGCGATCGACGAGTTGATCCAGAGCGGTGTTCCCGGGCGCTGCTCTAGCATTTGGGACTTCACGGCCGACGCGGCCGGTGTGACGGCTGGCGTGTGCGGCGGGCACCGTTTCTGGAAGCTCCGCCCCGTGAGGCGGTTGGCATGAATGCTTCGGAGGGAATGATGGGGCAGCCCAAACGAACACACACCTGTGGTGAGCTGCGGGCGGAAAACGAGGGGAAGCGCGTCCGCCTGATGGGATGGGTCCACCGGCATCGCGACCAAGGGGGGTTGGTCTTCTTCGATCTGCGTGACCGCTATGGTCTGACGCAGGTGACGTTGAACGCGGAGACGGTCGAGTCAGACGTGATGTCGCGCGCGCATTCGCTTCGGAGTGAGTTCGTCGTCGCGATCGAGGGCATGGTCCAGCTTCGACCCGGCGAAACGAAGAATATATCGATGCCGACCGGTGAGATCGAAGTATTCGCGGACGGGCTCGAGATACTGAACGAGTCCGAGGTCCTGCCGTTCGTGCTCGACGGGCACACGGATGCGTCCGAGGACCTGCGTCTCGAGTATCGCTTCCTGGATCTACGGACCCCGGAGCTGCAGGCGGTCTTGGCGCTTCGCCACCGAATCTGTCAGGCCGCGCGGCGCTTCCTCGACAGCCGGTTGTTTCTGGAGATCGAAACGCCGCTGCTGGTGCGCCCCACTCCGGAAGGAGCTCGTGACTTCCTGGTCCCGAGCCGAATCCATCCCGGCAGCTTCTACGCCTTGCCGCAGTCGCCGCAGCTTTACAAGCAGATGCTCATGGTCAGCGGGTTCGACCGCTACTTCCAGATCGCGAAGTGCCTCCGTGACGAGGACATGCGCGCCGATCGACAGCCGGAGTTCTCTCAGATCGATATCGAGATGAGCTTCGTGGATGAGGAGGACATCTACGAGCTCTGTGAAGGCATGATGGCGGCGATCGTCAGGGATGCGACGGGCGAGGAGCTCGACATACCGATTCCCCGCCTGACCTATCACGACGCGATGAACCGGTTCGGTAGTGACAAGCCCGACGTCCGCTTTCCGCTCGAGATCGTCGATCTCTCGGAAGCGGTGGAAGGATCCGAGTTCAAGGTATTCGCCGGCGCGCTCGAGGCGGGAGGCGCGGTGAAAGCGCTCTGCGTTCCGTCCGAGCATGGCTTGAGTCGGCGCGAGATCGACGAGCTGGAGGCGCTGGCGAAGAAGAACGGCGCCAAAGGCATCGCCCGGACGAAGGTCGGTGAGGACGCGCTCGAGGGCGGGATCGCCAAGTTCCTCTCTGCGGACGAGCAGGCGCGCATTATCGCCGCGACCGGTGGCACGGCCGGCGCGAACCTTCTCATCATCGCCGGCCGGTGGAGCCTTGTCTGCAAATCACTCGGGGCCGTGCGCCTCGAGCTGGGGAAGCGGTTCTTCACGCTCGACCCCGATGAGCTCCGTTTTCTCTGGGTGACTGATTTCACGCTCGTGGAGGAAGATCCCGACACGGGTCAGATCGTGCCGTCCCACCACATTTTCACGATGCCGAAGCCGGAGGATCTTCCGCTTCTGGACAGCGATCCGCTGCGTGTGCATGGTCAGCTGTACGATCTCGTTCTCAACGGAGTGGAACTGGGATCGGGCAGCGTGCGTGTTCATATCCGGAAGCTCCAGGAGAAAATCCTCGGCCTCATCGGCATCGGCGCCGAGGAAGCGGACCGGCGGTTCGGCTTCCTGCTGCGCGCGCTCGAGTACGGCGCACCGCCGCACGGCGGTATCGCGCTCGGGCTGGAGCGCATCGTCATGTTGCTGGCGGGACGGAGCGCGATCCGGGACACGATCGCGTTCCCCAAAACCACGCGCGCGGCCTCGCTCATGGATGGATCACCCGCGCCCGTCGCCGAAAACGACCTCAAGGGGTTACACTTGGAGATGCGGAAGGAGACGCATGACTAGTCACTCCAAAGACGCCTTGGCGAAAGTGCCTCTCGGCGGTGTCGATCCGCTTCATCTATTGGGTCATCAGGACTCCAACCTTCGTCTGATCGAAGAGCACTTCAAGGTTGCCCTCGTGGTTCGGAACGGAGAGCTCACCGTCATGGGGGAGCAGCGGCCGGTCCGCGAGGCCGCGGAGCTGGTTCGGCAGCTCGTGGACTTGGTTCGTGACGGCCGCATCATTGCGGAAGAAGACATCCTCGATCACCTGAGCGGCAGGAACCCGGACGCGATCGCCAAGCCGGACGCGAACGATCAAACCACGCTTCATTTCGATAAGAAGACCGTGCAGCCGAGGAGCCCGAACCAGACGACCTATCTCAAGGAGATCGCGGAGAACGACGTCGTCTTCGCCATCGGTCCCGCGGGTACGGGCAAGACCTATCTCGCCGTCGCGGTCGCCGTTCACGCGCTCAAGAGGCGCGAGGTCGATCGGCTCGTCCTCGTTCGACCTGCCGTGGAGGCGGGGGAGAAGCTGGGGTATCTCCCGGGTGATCTCCAGGAGAAGGTCGACCCATACCTCCGGCCGCTCTATGACGCGCTCAGCGAGCTCATGGGTTACGAGCGGCTGCAGAAGATGATTCAGCTAGGCGTTGTCGAGATCGTTCCGCTCGCCTACATGCGCGGTCGCACGCTGGGCCGCTCCTTCGTCATTCTCGACGAAGCGCAGAACACGACGCTGTTGCAGATGAAGATGTTCCTCACGCGTCTGGGCGTGGGGTCGCGCGCGGTGGTGACCGGGGACGTGACGCAGATCGATCTCCCCACGCCGTCCGATTCCGGGCTCGTGTTGGTGCAGTCGATCTTGCGAGACGTGCTGGGCGTTTCGTTTGTATACTTCACCGAGACCGATGTCGTTCGGCATCGGCTGGTAAAGGACATCCTTCGGGCCTTCGACACGCCGAACGCCGAGGAAGGTGACGAATGAAACGCCGTCGTCCGTGGACCGCGGCCTCGGCAAGGTGGCAACGACTGCAACGCATCGCCCTACTGGTCCTGCTCTTCGTGTCCACGATACTCCTGTTCCCCTCCAGCAGACTTCCGTCTCAATACGAGGACTATCGCGAGGGTGCCGTCGCGCCGGCCCGCATCGTGGCCGACTTCGATTTCGATGTCCCGAAACCCGGGGCCCAGGTGGAGGCCGAGCGCAGTCGTGCACGCGAGGGTGTGGCATCGTACTTTCGGAAGGATGCGGCGCGTACGGGCCGGGTTCTCGACCGGTACACGCAGCTGCGCGAAGGCCTGGAGTTGTTCCCCCCCACGACCCCGGCGGATACGCTGGCCCAGCTTCTCGCCGTGGGGCGACTGGCGCCCGACCTATCCGAGCGAGCGCAGCGCGCGTTGGTATCGTCGGAGCGTCGCGATCCGGTACTCGACGCGGTCCGCGAGCTTCTGGATGACGTCCTTGCCGCGGGTCTTGCCGGCGAGGAGGCGGAATCGATCATCGCGCGCTCCATGCGACACATGCTCATGGAAGGGCAGAGCTTCAGTCCGGTCACTCTAAAAGAGAGGATCTACACGCGGGAGAAGGCAAGCCGCATCGCTCACGAGATGTCACGCGAGCGGTTCGCCGAGGACCGGATCTCGGCGGACGCGTTTCGCGAGATCGCCTCATTGTTCCTCGAGCCCAACATCTTCTACGACCGTGACGAAACCGAGCGTGTCCGCCGGGCCGCGGAGAGTCGCGTCGCCACGATAGAGCGGAAGATCCTCAAGGGCGAGATGATCGTCGACGCGCATCAAAAAGTCAGCGCCGAGGCGATGCAGGCGATCGAAGCGCTGCGGAGCGAGCAGAGCGAGCGGAGCGGCGGCGTGTTCAACTGGCGGGCGGGGATGTCGGTCGCGGGTCGTGGCCTCTTGACCGCTGCGATCCTCGTCTTCACGTTCATCTACCTACGCTTTCATCGACCGCGCACCTACGCCGACACGGGGAAGCTCGTGATGCTGACGGCGACGGCACTGGTCGTTCTCGTCGCCGCGAGCGTGACGTTGAGCGTTTTGCACGGCCCTTGGCTCGTCGTTCCGATCGCGGCCGGTTCGATCATCGTGAGCCTTCTCATCGACGCACAGCTCGGGGTGTTCTTCACGCTCGTTTGCGCGGTCGTGGTGGCGCTCAACGCCAAGCTGGGACTTGGCTTCATCTCCGCATCGCTCATCGGCGGCTTCACCGGCGTCTATTCGGTCCGCCGCGTGCGCCATCGGAGCGAGATCCTCAAGGCGTTGGTCTACGTCGCGCTCGCGTACGTGTTCGCGGCGGGATCGCTCGGAATGATGCAGGGCGGTGAGGATTTCCCGCTTCTGGAGAGCGTCGGATGGGGCGTGCTCAATGCGGTTCTTTCGTTCACGATCCTCACGTTCATGCTGCCTATTCTCGAGATGACGTGCGGCGTCACGACGGACCTGACGCTGTTGGAGCTGTCGGATCTCAATCGGCCGCTCCTGAAGCGCCTGATGCTGGAATCTCCCGGGACCTATCATCACAGCATGGTGATGGGAACTCTGGCGGAGGGGGCATGCGAGGCGATCGGCGCGAACTCTCTCCTGGCGCGCGTTCAGTGTTACTACCATGACATCGGCAAGATCAACAAGCCGGAGTACTTCGTCGAGAACATTGCGCTCAACCCTCGAGCCCGAAACCCACACGATCGACTGACACCGTCGATGAGCTGTCTGATCCTCGAGAGCCACGTTCGTGAGGGTGTCGCGCTCGCGCGGCGGCACAAGCTCCCCGATGTGCTCATCGACGCCATCCGTGAACACCATGGCAAGTCCGAGATGGCGTTCTTCTACGAGAAGGCCAAACAGGTTGACCCATCGATCGAGAGCGACGCGTTCAAGTACCCGGGACCGAAGCCCCAGACCCGGGAGACCGCGATCGTCATGATCGCCGATGCCGTCGAGGCGTCCAGCCGAGTGCTTACGGATCCTCGCCCGTCGCGGGTGCGGGGGCTCGTGAAGAAGATCGTGGACGCGCGCGTCGAGATGGGTGAGCTGGAGGAATGCGGGTTGACGCTGGCGGAGCTGGCGAAGATCCGCGAAGCGTTCGTAGTTGCGCTGACGGGGATGTTCCACGGGCGAATTCGCTATCCGTCGGACGACGAGGATGGAGGCGAGTCGACCGCCGCCGCGGACGGCTCTCCGACAGACGCGGACAAAGGGAATGCGGGTCCACACGAGATGAAGCCAACGATTGACGACGAGGCGAAGATCAGTGGACGTACCGGTCGCTGATCGTCAACGGCGCCTGCCCCGGTCTGCCCGCCTGCTCCAGGCCATGGCGCGACGCGTGGTCGAGGCGGAGGCCGCCGACGTCGATGAGGTGAGCATCGTCGTCGGTGACGACGAGCTTCTTGCCGACCTCAACACTCAATTCCGCGGAAAGCAGCGGCCCACCGACGTCTTGTCGTTTCCCATGGGACGGATCGGAGACTATTTCAATCTTGGTGAGGTCGTGATCAGCTCGGACAGGGCCGTCGTGCAGGCACGGCGCTACGGCCACTCGGTCTCGGCCGAAATGGCGCGGCTGCTCGTTCACGGGCTTCTGCATCTCATTGGCTATTCCCACGGATCCACCGCGACGAGGCGAAGGATGCGCTCGCGGGAGGCGGAGCATCTGAAACGTCTTCGCCCATGGGTCCAGAAGCTAGACAGGCGATATCGATCGGTGGAACCGTGACGTCGCCAGTGCAAGTCATCTACATCGTCTTGCTCTTCGTGTTGAGCGGTGCGCTCGTGTTTCAAAGCCGCATCTCGATGCGCATGCGCCACCTCTTCAAACACACGCCGATCATTCTCTCCCGGCTGGAGCTACCTCAGGACATCGACCTGCGGGAGGTCCTCGAGAACCCTCGCCTCTTCTACTTCTGCCTCACGTTGGTCGGCACGCTGCTGCGCATTCTGATCGCGCTCGTGCTGCTGGTCGTGCTGGACCTCGAAGCCGGACTTCTGAAGCCGTTATTGGCATGCACTCTGGCGACGTTGCTCGCGATCGGTCCGCTGCTGGCCGCGCGCATCGGCTACCGAGCGACCGGCGGGCTCGGTCGGGCCGCCGCGCGGACGGTTCAACTCATCGGACGCATCGTCCGCGTCTTTCCCGGGCGCACGCTGAGCCAGGACGCCGACCGGCCCGATGAGCTGGAGGGGGAGATCCTGACCCGAGTCGACGGCCAGGAAGTCTTCGACGAGGATGAGCGACGCACGCTCTCGGGGCTCTTGGCGCTGAAGCGGACGACCGTCCAGCAGGTGATGGTGCCTGAGCGAGACATCGTCGTCGTCGACAGCTCATGGAGCGTCGCCAGGGCCGCGCGGATCGTTCGCGACTCGGCGCACACGCGACTCCCGGTCAGTGACAGGCGTCGCGAGGATATCATCGGGTTCGTCCACACACGGGACCTGGCGCTGATGCTGCACGGAAATCAGGGTGGCGCCCTGGTCAAGAGCATCATGCGCGACGTCACGTATGTCCCCGTGAGCCAGCCTCTGGACAGCCTGCTCCTCGAGTTTCAGAGCCGCAGGATCCACATGGCTGTCGTTCAGGACGAATACGGGCGCACACGGGGTCTGATCACCATGGACGATATTCTCGACGCGGCTTTCGGTCAGGAGGAGCCCCAGGAATGATAGAGACACTCGTCGCCCTGGTGCTTCTGTTCGTCCTCTTCGCCGCGCGGCGACAAGCGGTGTGCCACATGCTGCTGGTTCGACCGGGCGACTCCGGCGAACGTCTTCTCGCGGCGGCGGAAGAGGGGCGGCCGGCGGTCGTCGTGACGGAAGTGCTTTCGATCATCCTCGTCGTCGGTTGGCTCACGCACTGGTCGGGTGTCGATATGCCTGTACGGCTAGGGATCGGCGCCGTGCTTCTGGTCTTTGGACTCTTGATCGCGCAGCCATCGGGACGAGAGGAAGCGCGTCCCACGCCCGCGTGGATCGCGTGGATTGCGCGAGTGATATCCCCCGTTCGCCACAAGGAGCCGGCAGCCACCGCGCGAGAGCCCGAGAAGTCCGATCCACTGGATGAGCGCCTTCTGCTCGATCGAATGCTCCGGTTCCGGCAGAGAGACATCGCGGACGTCATGGTTCCGCGCAGTGACATCGTCGGCATCGATGCGACGAGTGACGTGGCCGCCGTGCTGGATCTCATCGAAGAGCACCGTCACTCTCGCTATCCGGTTTACGAAGGAGACCTGGACCACGTGGTGGGTATGGTGAACGTGCTCGATCTTCTCGCGCTTCCTTCGGGTTCGCGTGAGATCGGGTCCTTGATCCACCAGGTTCTGATGGTTCCCGAAGGAAAAGGGTGCGATGATCTGCTCAGCGAAATGAGCGTCGGGCAGCAGGAATTCGCGATCGTCGTCGACGAGTTCGGCGGCACCGCCGGCCTCGTCACGTCGGAAGACCTGATGGAGGAACTCGTCGGCGAGATCTGGGACGAGCACGAACGGGAAGCCGTCATCGTGCGTCGTGTCGGGCGAAACGTCTACGTCGCCGAGGCCACCGTCACGCTCGCCGAGGTGGCGGAGCATCTCGACCTGCAGCTTCCAGAAGGAGACTATGAGACGCTCGCCGGATTCCTGCTCGAGGAGTTCGGTCGGATACCGGTGCGGGGGGACACGGTCACATGGGAAGGAACGACGTTCGAGATCCTGACCGCGGATCGGCGAAAGATCGGGTCCGTAAAGATCGTAATCGCGGAGGCGGGAGACAGCTGATGCACCTCTTCCGACGCCACTTCCTGACCGGGTTGATCGTCCTCGGGCCTCCGACCGTGTCGTTCTACGTGCTCTACATCATCGGGGTGAAGCTCGACAAGGTCCTCGGGGGCGTGTTTCGCGGGGAGTTCATCCGCGAGGGCGGTATCCCCGGTCTTGGGATTCTGAGTCTGGTGCTCATCATCACGTTCGTGGGAATGCTTGCGTCGAACATCATCGGCCGGCGCGTCGTCGGGATGTGGGAGAGTATGCTTCTCAAGATCCCGATTCTGAACCGTGTCTACAACGGGGCGAAGCAGATCGCGGAGGCGCTATTTCGCCGCGAGAGCCGCACGTTTCGTCAGGTCGTGTTGGTGGAGTTTCCACGAAAGGGAATCTACTCGGTCGGGTTTCTCACCGGGGAACCGGCCGGAGAGCTGAGGGACAAGTCGGGTAAGGATCTTATCTCGGTGTTTCTCCCGACGACCCCCAACCCGACGTCGGGCTACCTCCTGCTCGTTCCTAGAGACGACGCGATAACGCTCGACATGACGGTGGAGGACGGTCTCAAGCTCACGATTTCCGCCGGTTCGGTCATCCCGCCGGAGCCGTCGACCGGTTCCTCACCCGGGAACACATAGAGAGAGCGTGGCCGACGCTCTTGTGACCACGCTCTCGTGAATACGCTGTCGAAGCTACACCGTCTCCGGATCGACTCCGATCTGCGTCTCCGTCGGAATGTACTTGTCGAGGTAGCTCAGCTCCGTTGCTGCCTTCAGCAAATTGCGGGCGATCACTACGAGCTGAATCTGATTCGTTCCCTCGTAGATCTGAGTAATCTTGGCATCGCGCATGTATTTCTCGATCGGGTAGTCGCGCATGTAGCCGTAGCCGCCGAAGATCTGCACGGCCTTGGTCGTCACCTCCATCGCCGTCTCGGTCGCGAAGTACTTGCACTGCGCCGCGAGCATGTTGCCGGAGCGCTCGCCGGCGGTTAACGCGCGTGCCGCCGCGTGGACCAAATGGCGGGCCGCCGCCGTCTTCGTCGACATCTCGGCGAGCATCTGTTGGATCATCTGGTTGTCCGAGATGGGCCCACCGAACTGCCGGCGCTTCGTGGCGTAGCGGAGCGCATACTCCACAGCGCCTTGCGCGAGACCGACGGCCTGGGCGGCGACGCCGGGCCGCGCGCGGTCGAGCGTCATCATCGCGTGCTTGAACCCGAGTCCCGGCGATCCACCGAGCAGGTTGTCGGTCGGCACGCGCACGTTCTCGAAGACGGTCTCACCGACCGGTACGCAGCGGATGCCCATCTTGTCCTCGAGCTTCCCGATCGAGAAACCGGGCATGTCTTTCTCGACGATGAATGCGCTGACGCGGCGACTTCTCGACCCCGGATCGGTGACGGCGAATACGGTGTAGAGATCGGCCGCGTCCGCGTTCGTCGTCCACTTCTTCTCGCCGTTGATGATCCAGTCATCGCCGTCCTTCGTCGCCGGTGTGCGCAGGCTTCCGGCGTCGGAGCCCGCGTACTTCTCAGATAAACAGAACGCGATGAGCTTCTTTCCAGACGCGATGTCGGGGAGGTAGCGCTTCTTCTGCTCTTCGGTGCCGGCGAGAATGATGGGGAAAGAGCCCAGTGCATTCACGGCATAGAGCACGCCCACACCACCGCACGCGCGTGACAGCTCTTCGACACACATGCAGAGATCCAGAATCGACCCACCGCCTCCGCCGTACTCCTTCGGAATCCAAACGCCGAGAAGGCCGGCCTCTGCGAGCGCCTCTTTCACCTTCCACGGATATGTTTGCTCTCGGTCATGTTTCTCCGCCAGCGGGCGGACGACTTCTTCTGCGATGACCCGTGCCTTTTCGCGCCAGGGGCTCTCCTGACCTTGTGCTTGGCTCACGTGAGGGCTCCTTTCTGTCTCTTGGGAGGGGCGTGAGTCCGGCCCGACTGCCCGGAACCCGTTGTCTTGGAAAGGGATAACTCGATGAGCCTAGCAGGCGTCCTTGGGTGCGTCAAGGATAGCTGCGCCGAATGCGGGCTGCTAGTATGAGTGGTCTTTCAATGGAAAATCCAACGGCTGTCGACGGGAGAAGTCATGGAGTACGACGATCTGATCAAGGAACTTCGCACGGATAGCGGCCCGTGCATCGCGCTTCTGGTGCTCGACGGTCTCGCGGATATCGCGACTGCCGAGCATCCTCTGACCCCGCTCGAGGCGGCCAAGACGCCGAATCTGGACCGCCTGGCGCCGAAGACCGCCATGGGACGGCTGCTACCCGTCGGACCCGGCGTGACGCCCGGCAGCGGGCCCGGGCACCTCGGTCTCTTCGGATACGATCCGCTGGACGTGCAGGTGGGCCGCGGTGTGATCGAGGCGCTGGGTGTGGATATCGATCTCGGCCAGGGCGATCTGGCCGCGCGCGCCAACTACGCCACGCTGGGCGCCGACGGGCTCATCGTCGACCGTCGTGCCGGCCGCATTCCCACGGAGCTGAACATCGAGCTGTGCGAGATTCTCAAGGAGATCGGTCCGATCGACGGTGTGTCGGTAATGATCCGGCCGGGGCGCTCCCATAGGTTCGTCGTCGTTTTCAGCGGGGAAGGACTGGCGGGGCCGCTCGGTGATTCGGATCCCGGCAAGGAAGGGTACGCAATCCGGGACGTCAGACCGCTCAGCGACGATGCGGGAGCGGCGAGGGCTGCCAGCGTCGTGAACACGTTCTGGAAGGAGGCCGTCGCACGACTCTCTGATCATTCACCGGCAAACGGGATTCTGATGCGCGGGCTCGCCCAGCGGCCGAACATCATGCCGTTTCCCGAGCGCTTCGGTGTTCGGGCGGCGGCCATCGCGTCGTATCCGATGTATCGCGGGCTCGCATATCTTGTCGGAATGGACAAGATCGCGACGGGAGAAACACCGGAGGACGTCTTCGAGACTTATGCAGAGGTCAAGTCCGAGTACGACTACGCGTTCATCCACGTGAAGGCGCCGGACATGGCGGGCGAGGACGGAGACTACGACGCGAAGGTGACCGCGTTCGAGACGGTGGATCGCGCGTTGCCGAAGTTGCTGGACGCGGCGCCGGACGTGCTCGCGATCACAGGTGATCACGCGACTCCGGTGGCGTACAAGTCGCACGGCTGGCAGCCGGTGCCGCTGATGGTGTACGCCGAGCGCGCCGGATGCGACGGAATCGAGAGGTTTACGGAGCGAACCGTTGTCGCCGGAAGCCTCGGCGCGATGGCGAGCAAGTACATGATGCCGATTCTCCTGGCGTCGGCCGGCCGGCTCGCGAAGTTCGGTGCTTGATGGCGCTCGTCGAGACCGATGCCTACTTGCTGCGCGCGTACGGGTTCGGAGAGACGAGCCGCATTGCGGTGCTCTTCGGGCGTGAGGCGGGCAAGCTTCGCGTCATCTCTAAGGGCTACCGCAATCCCAAGAACCCCTGCGCGGGCGCGCTCGAGCCGTTTCGCCAGATTCATCTGGTCTACTATCATCGCCCGAGCCGCGAGATCCAGATCGCCGCGCAGGCTGACGTGGTTCGTCATCACGATCGGATCGAAGAAGATGTCGCCCGATACTTCTATGCCTCGGCCGCTCTGGAGCTCGTGAATCTCCTCATGCCTGACGACCAGCCGGAGGTGGCGCTGTTCGATCTTCTGTACAGGACGCTGGAAGTGTTGGGGAGGGTGAGCGGGGCGCGCGCCGCGATCGTGTTTCGTGGGTTCCAGGCGCGCACCTGCGCCATGGCCGGGTTTTTGCCCGAGCTTCAGTCGTGCACGGTGTGCGAGGGGGAAGTGCAGGCGAACCGTCTCTTCTCCGCGGGAGCGGGTGGGTTCGTCTGCGGCTCGTGCGCCGACTCGGGGACGGCGGTCGAGACCATCTCTCCAGAGTCGGCCGCCCTGTTTCGCTTTCTACTGATTGCCGATCCTCACGACGTGGCGAAGAGCTATGAACCCGCCGTTCGACCCGCCGCACTCGAGGTCGCGCGCCTCATCGAGAGATTCATCGCGGCGCACGTCGATCGCTACGCGGGGCTCAAGTCGATGAAGACGCTTCAACGTTTGCTTCAGGGGTCGGGCCGCAAGGAGGGTAACAGGAACGGCCGCTAACACGAGCGATCGCCTCGTCACGATGTGTCCCGCCGTCCGGTTGAACATTCGGATGATCGAGCGCGGATTTTATGCCCGGGTGCAAGCGTAACCTATGTGTTTGCAGTGACATAGAGAATAGGACATATATTAGTATTCGATTATGATGTCGACCGGTTTGGCGACAGGCAGGGGCGGTTCACAAACGGGGTGACCTGGCGATGTCTCACGCAAGGGCGCCGAGCATATGTGGGGTAGATGCGGTGCGTCCCGAGGACTGCTCGAGCCCTGAGGACCCCCCGGGCACACCGCCGATCCAGCAAGAACTACGCGAGCGCCTTGAGCGCCTCACCGACTCGGTCCAACGCCTTCTGAATGTTCTCGATGGAGTTCGCATACGAGAAGCGAAGGTAGCCTTCGCCAAACGAACCGAAGCTCGTCCCCGCGAGACACGCCACGCCGGCCTTGTCCATGATGTAGTCCTGCAGCCAGAGCGAATTCCGCTCGGCCGACGTGTACGCCTTTACGTTCGGGAAGACGTAGAAGGCGCCGCGCGGCTTC
This sequence comes from uncultured bacterium, assembly GCA_964486455.1. Classification (GTDB taxonomy): domain Bacteria; phylum Eisenbacteria; class RBG-16-71-46; order CAZAMP01; family CAZAMP01; genus CAZAMP01. The sequence continues at coordinate 208,404 of CAZAMP010000002.1, forward strand.
TTGCACGTGACGTTGGGAATGGCGTTGAGCCCGTCGACGATGACATCTCGCCGCCGCCGGAACTCGGAGACCATTTCTTCCGTCGGGCCGGTCGGGCCCTCGAGCGCCGCGATGCCGGCGACCTGCGTGAACGCAGCGGTGCAGCTCGACGAGTTGTTCATGAGCTTCACGAGGTGATCCGCGAGCTCCTTCGGGGCCACGGCGAAGCCCAAGCGCCATCCGGTCATTGCGTACGCCTTGGAATGACCGTCCAACAGGATCGTCCGCTCCTTCATCCCGTCGATGGGGAAGATGGAAGCGTGCTCGCCATCGTAGAGAATCTGCCAGTAGATCTCGTCGGTGAGCACCCAGAGGTCATGCTTGATCGCGAGCGCGGCGATCTCTTTCATATCGCCCGCGGTGAGCACACCGCCCGTCGGGTTGGCCGGCGAGTTCAGGATGATCATCTTCGATTTCGGCGTGATCTTCTCCGCCAGTTCCGAGATGTCGAACCTGAAATCGTTCTCCTCCCGCAGCGGGATCGGCACCGGCTTGGCACCGATGAAGTTCACGACCGACTCGTACGTCGGATACGTCGGATTCGGGTAGAGAACCTCATCGCCGGGATCGAGCGTCGCCAGAAGCGACTGAAAGACGACCGGCTTCGCACCGGGCATGATGACGACCTCTTGCCAATCCACCGGCACACCACGTGTGCGGGCGACGAACTCGGCGTACTTCTCGCGAGCTTCAATCAGTCCGCCCGACGGGGTGTAGTGCGTGTAGCCGTCTTCAAGCGCCTTGATGGCGGTGTCGACGATGTGTCGGGGTGTATCGAAATCGGGCTCGCCGATCTCGAGGTGGACCATATCGCGACCCTCGCGCTCGAGCTGCTTGGCGCGAGCCAGGACTGCGAACGCAGACTCCATCCCCAAACGATTCATGGCCTCTGCATATTTCATCACGCACCTCCCGAACCCTGCGTGGGGCCAGAGCCCCGCCTCCCGAATTCAAACACGACGCGCGTTTGAGAGCGAAATGAGGATATACGGGAGCCTAGGAATTGTAAAGGATTGTGGCCTTCGCATGAGGGTGGGTCGAGGCGCTTTGGGGTGACGAATGGGGGCGAAGGATCGCCGAGTCGAAGCGAAACGCTCGTGCGAGGAAACTGGGGCCGACCCCGCCAAACCGCCCCTCCCGCTTAGTACGACCCGGGAGGTCAGCCCCAAGGTGTTCCAGGACAACGGTGGGGATCTTGAGACGAAGGATCGATCGGACCAGTTAGTAGGTGACCGCTATTCCGTCATCGGGGTGCCGGGGCGGAAGCACCTTGGCTGAGGGACACGGAACTCCCTCGACCCGTGCTCTTTTTTTTCAAAGCCCCTCGACCGGAGGTCCTTCCTCCCCGGTCCCGAATCACTTCCACCTCCCCACCTGGTAACCTCGACTAATTGCAACCACCATGCCAGGGGTGTCCGTGCGGACGAGTTCCGTAACACGTTGTCATGTCAGAAGATCTCAGGTGCGGTCTTGACGTCGACATCGGCGTGTCGATGTCCCAAAAGGGTATTCTGTTCCGATCGATGGGGGTTGGGGTGGCAAGCTATTGCAAGGACATGCAATAGCTCTGGGAACGAAGTACCCATCCCCATCGGGCTACGGTGATCCCACCGGGCCAACTCGCAGAGTCCGTTCGCGAAGATCGTTTTCGGGCCGCAGCCTATGTGATATGATCTGCCGTCGGAAACCACAGGTCCCTTTAACCTGATCCGGTGAGGTCAGAAAGGGAGGGTCGATTTGAACTGCTTGTCCCACTACCACCACGGGCGCCCCGCCGCCTACGGATATCATTCCCTTCGCTCACCACGTTGTCAAAAACCGGTTGAGGAGGCCTCATGCCGTTAAAGGACAAGGCGCTCATCATGGATGCGACGGAGATGCGGCGCGTCATCGTGCGCATCTCTCACGAGATCGTCGAGCGCAACAGCGGGACCGCCGGCATCGCGCTCGTCGGGATCCGCAACCGAGGCGTGCCGCTTGCCGAGCGGGTGCGCGCGCAGATCGCTCAGATCGAAGGGAGCAAACCGCCGATCGGAACGCTCGACATCACGTTCTATCGGGATGATATCGAGCGGATCGCGTATCAACCCGTGGTCGGGACGACCGACATCATGTTCAACATCGAGGACCTGGTCGTCGTGCTGATCGATGACGTTCTCTACACGGGCAGAACCATCCGCGCCGCGATGGACGCCATCATGCACTACGGGCGGCCACGCGCCATACAGCTGGCCGTGCTCGTCGATCGCGGCCACAGAGAGCTCCCCATCCGTGCCGATTTTGTCGGCAAGAACGTTCCGACGTCACACCGGGAATTGGTCGTCGTGCGAGTTGCCGAAGTCGACAACGAGGACGCGGTCTTCATCCGCGAAGTGGAGTAGCGCCATGGAGAGGAAACATCTTCTCGGACTCGAGGAGCTCGACGCCGACGAGATCCTGAGCATTCTCGAGTCGTCCCGTGTGTTCAAGGAAGTGCTCGATCGCCCCGTGAAGAAGGTGCCCGCGTTGCGCAACCGGACCATCGTGAATCTCTTTTACGAAGCGTCCACGCGCACACGCATCTCTTTCGAGTTGGCCGAGAAGCGACTGAGCGCGGATGCCGTGAACTTCAGCACCACCACCTCTAGCGTGTCCAAGGGGGAGACACTCCGCGATACCGTTCGCACACTCGAAGCGATGGAGATCGACATGGTCGTGATCCGTCACGGCATCAGTGGCGCACCGCACTTCTTGACCCGACACCTCAATGCGTCGGTGATCAATGCAGGCGACGGCATGCACGAGCATCCCACACAGGGGCTGCTGGATCTCTACACGATGGGAGAGAAGATCGGCGAGTTCCGCGGGCTCAAGGTCACGATCGTCGGCGACATTCTCCACAGCCGCGTCGCGCGATCCAACATCTGGGGGCTGACACACCTGGGCGCCGACGTGACGATCTGTGGTCCGGGTACGCTGCTTCCGCGGGAGTTCGAGAGCCTCGGTGTTCGCCGTGTCACGGACATCGACGACGCTATTCACGGCGCGCAGGTCGTTATGGTGCTGCGGCTGCAGTTCGAGCGCATGGAGGGCGGTTTCATCCCGACCACGCGCGAGTACTTCCGCCTGTTCGGTATCACACGGGAGCGACTGCGCCGTTGTCCGGGCGATGTTATCGTGATGCACCCCGGTCCCATCAACCGTGGGGTCGAGATCGAGCCGGAAGTCGCTGACGGGCCGCAATCGCTGATCCTGGATCAGGTGAAGAACGGGGTCGCGGTTCGCATGGCGGTTCTTTACCTTTTGAGCGGGCGTCGTGCGGACGGGGCCCGGGGTGTGGTGGAGCAGGTGGGCGCTCAAGCGGGGGGGGACATCGGATGACCAAGCCCTTTGGAGTCGGCGCGACCTCTTTTCTGCTCAGGGGTGGCAGCCTGTGCGATCCCGAGGCGGGGATCGAAGAACGCCGTGACATCCTCGTGCGTGACGGCATCATCCGCGCGATCGGTACCGGCTTTCCCGTCCCGGAAGACGTTCAGGTCCTGGACGTGAGTGATTGTCTGATCAGCCCCGGCTTCGTCGATCTTCACGTGCACTTGCGTGAACCGGGCCAGGAAGAGAAGGAAACGATCGAGACGGGAACGGCCGCGGCGGCCAATGGTGGGTTCACCGGTGTGGCGTGCATGCCCAACACGGTTCCGCCGATCGACAGCCCAGGCACGCTGGAGCTCGTCTGCCGCAAGGCCGCAGAGCAAGGCTACTCCCGGGTGTATCCCATCGCCGCGATCACGGTGGGGCAGGAAGGCAATCGTCTGACCGAGATGGGTGAGCTCGTCGAAGGAGGAGCGGTCGGCTTCAGCGACGACGGCAAGCCCGTCGGCAGCACAATCGTCATGCGGCGCGCCATGGAGTATGCCTGCGCGCTCGGAGTGCCGATCTTCTCTCACTCGGAGGACGCGGTTCTCACCGCGGGCGGCGTCATGAACGAAGGCGAATTGTCGGTACGCATGGGACTCAAAGGCATGCCCCGCGAGGCCGAGGTTGTCGGCGTCACCCGCGACATTCTTCTCGCGGCCCTGACCGGCTGCCACCTGCACGTCTGCCACGTATCAACCGCGGGAGCGGTCGATGCGATCCGCCGGGCCAAGGCGTCGGGCATTCGCGTGACGGCGGAGGGGGCACCCCATCATTTCATCCTCACGGAAAAGAACGTCATTGGCTATCAGACGAACGCCAAGATGAGCCCGCCGCTTCGGACGGAAACCGACCGGCAGGCGATCATCGACGGCCTCGTGGATGGGACGCTGGACGCCATCGCCACGGATCATGCGCCCCACACGGATGAGGAGAAGGAAGCGGAATTCGATCGCGCTCCTTTCGGGATCATCGGCCTCGAGACCGCAGTGGGCTTGAGCGTGACCGCTCTGGTCGAGTCGGGCCTTCTCACTCCGGCCGATCTCGTCAGACGCATGAGTGTGTCCCCCCGCGAAATCCTCAGACTTGGCGGCCGGAAGATCCGCGAGGACGAGACGGCGGAGCTTACGGTTTGGAACCCGAAGCGGACCTGGGTTGTGTCCAAAGGTGAGCTTTCTTCACGATCGTCGAATACCCCGTTTCTCGGGCGAAGCTTGACCGGTCGAGCGGTCCTGAGCGTGTCTGGCGGAAAGGTGACCCACTGGCGTGACCAGCTTGCAGCGATCAGCTAAACGACACCCCCCAGACGGTCGGGATGCTCTCGGTAGATCCTGCAGCAACGGCGGCAGGCTGTTCCGGAACACGGGCTACGCAGCGCATCTCATCGTCGCGCTACTCCTCGTGTTCGTTGCGACCGGCTGCGCGTATTTCAACACGTTCTACAACGCAAGAACTCACTTCAAGAAGGCCGAACGCATTCGGAGAGATCGTGCCGAGGAAGGCGGGCCGTCTCAGGCCGCGATCATCGAGTACGACGCGACGATCGAGAAGTGCAACAAGGTCATCCAACAGCACAGCGGATCGCGCTGGGTCGACGACGCGCTGCTGCTGATGGGCCGCGCCTATCTCGGGAAGCATGAATACGTGGAGGCGCTGGACAAGTTCGAGGGGCTCCTCGATGCTTTCCCCGAGTCGTCTCTCCGGGACGAGACGCTGTTCATGATGGGCCTCACCTATTACGGCATGAGACGCGTGGAAGAAGGCCGACGGACCTTCGCCGATCTCCTCGTCGAGTCGCCGGATTTCAAGCAAAGGGACGAGATGCTTCGCGTCCAGGCCCAAAGTCTCGAAGATGGCGGGGACGTCAGCGGTGCCGTCGCCACCTACCGGCAGATCTTGCGCGAGTTCCCGGAGAGCAAGGAGCGCGTACAGACCATCTTCGACATCGGTAAGCTGTACATGGAAGCGGATCGCTTCGACAGCGCGCTGGTCGTGTACCAGGAGGCGATGGGTACCGCGGACGATTTCAAGCAGCGGCTGGAAGCGCGCGAGTACGTCGGCGATGCACTCCTCAGTCTGCGCCGTACGGAGGAGGCGCTCGAGACCTATCTGCAGGTCTTGGACCTCGGCCAGAATCTCCAGTCTGCGGAGCGCGTTCCGGTCGAGCTCAAGATCGCCGCGTGCCACACCTCGCTCGGTGATCCCGACCGCGCGATCGACGACTACACTCGGATCACTGAGGAAATGCCGGCGACGGTCTACGCGGCGGAATCGGCCTATCAGATCGGCCTGATCTGGGAGACACACTTCGGGGATTATGTGAAGGCGGTCGAGTTCTATGCCTCGATCGGCGAGATGGGGGGGCAGGCTTCGCGATCCGTCTACGGTGAACAGGCGGGAAATCGCAAGCGTGAGCTCGATCGACTCATCGCCATCGGCATAACGTCGCCGTCGGCCGAGCTCGAGGGCGATGCGGAGGCCGAAGGCGCGTTTCTGTTGGCGGAGCATTTCCTCTTCGAAGATAGCGACACGACGAAGGCGATCGCGCAGTATGCGGATGTTGCAGGGAAGTTTTCGGGTACGACACAGGGCGCGAAGGCGTCCTACGCGCGGGCTCTTCTGGTGTCCTTCAATCCGGCCAAGGCCGATAGTGCGGACAGTTTCTACGTCGGAATCCTGCGCACCTATCCGGGAACGCTGCAGGCAATTCAGGCGGGGACGTACCTCGAAGAGCGGGGCCTCGAGCGTCTCATCCCGGAAGGAGCAATGGAGCCGCTGCCGCCCCCGTCCGAGGACGACGCGGCGGCAGCCGCGGACTCGCTCGTCGGCGCGGGAGTCGACACGCTCTCGGCGTCCACCACCGAAGCGCTGATCGACTCGGCGACGGACTCGCTTCTGACGGAAGCTGCGGACAGCCTCGGCATCGCTCCATTCGACAGCCTGACCGTTCCGGAAACGCACGAGGTGATCGTGGACACTCTGCGCGACACGCTGGCCGGCGCGGTCTCCGATACGGCAATCACGGTTTCGCCGGGCGAGAGTGACAGCGTCGCCGTCGCCCCGGTTGACTCGCTTCCGGCGGCAGTGATCGCGGACAGCCTCGGACACGTCACACCGGACAGTCTCAGGAGAGTCGAGGAGGGCGGTGAGTGATCAGTGTGCAAGAGCGAAGCGGCCTCGTGGTGTCGTGTGAGCGGTCGGGCCCGTGCATCACACTTGTTCTTGATCTCTCACCGGGCGCGATATGGCCCGAGCCCGGCCAGTTCTACATGCTCACGCCCCCCACGGTGCACGCGTACTTCCCGCGGCCGCTGAGTGTCATGCGTTTTCATCGAGACGACGAGACGGCCGAGTTTCTCTTCAGCGTCGTCGGTGAGGGCACGCGTCATCTCGCCGAGATGCGTGCGGGGGAGCGGCTCACTTTGCTCGGGCCGCTTGGCCGGCCGTATCGCTTCGCACCAGACGCCACTCATGTGCTGGTCGGTGGAGGACGCGGGATTGCCCCGCTCGTGGAGGTCGCCTGGAGGGCGGCGGAGCGGGATCTCCCCGTCGTTTGGCTCGCCGGTGCCAGGACCACCGAGTGGCTCTTCTCGCCGACGGATCTCCCGGTCGAACGCCGCGTCTTCAGCACCGATGACGGGAGCGCCGGCGAGAAAGGCTTCGTCACCGACTTCCTTCGACGTGAGTTGGATCGCATTGACGGTCGTGTGCAGGTCATGACCTGTGGGCCGAATGTCATGCTGGAAAGGGTCGCCGAGATTTGCCGCGAGCACGGGGTGGCATGCCAGGTGTCGCTGGAGGGGCCGATGGCGTGCGGTCTCGGGCTCTGCCGCGGGTGCCCCATCCCCGTCCGAACACAAGATGCGCCGGACCCGATTCCCGCGTACGATGCGTCACGACCGACGCCCGACGGCATCCACTACCAGATGTGCTGTCAGGACGGACCGGTCTTCGATGCCGAGGAGGTACTGTGGGAGTGGCTGAGGTGACGCCCCATATGGAGGCGCGGGTCGGATCGCTTCTCTTCAAGAATCCCGTCCTGAGCGCGTCGGGAACGTTCGGCTACGGTCTGGAATGCCGCGACCTCTTCGATCCCGCGCGGCTCGGCGGCATCGTGACGAAGACCGTCACCATCCGACCGCGACCGGGGAATCCGCCACGCCGAATTGTCGAAACGCCTTCGGGGATGTTGAATTCGATCGGTCTGGAAAACGTCGGCATCGATGCGCTCATCTCGGAGAAACTGCCCGAGCTGAAGACGATCAAGACGCGACTCATCGTGAGCCTCGCCGGCGAGAGGGTATCCGAGATCGTGACGATGGCGGAGCGCCTCTTCGATCACACCGAGGTGGACGCGATCGAGCTCAATATCTCTTGCCCCAACATCGACCGGGGCGGGCTCGAGATCGCCAACGATCCGGAGACGACCGCAAGACTCACCCGGGAGGTGAAGGCCGTCTTTCCCCGGCCCGTGTGGGTGAAGATGAGTCCCGAAGTCCTGCACCTGCAAGACGTCGCCCTGGCCGCCGAAGCGGCGGGGGCCGACGCGCTCGTACTCTTTAACTCATTTCAGGGCATGGCGATAGACGTGGATGCCCGGCGCCCGCTCATCGGTCGGGGACTTGCCGGTTTCACGGGCCCCGCCATCCGGCCGATCGCGCTGGCGCGGCTTCATCGGCTGCGCGGGGCGGTCAAGCTGCCGTTCGTCGGCGTGGGTGGGATCGCGACGGGCCGCGACGCGATGGAGTATCTCGTTGCCGGGGCCAGCGTGGTAGAGGTTGGAACGGCGACGTTCAGATCGCCGTCGGTCCTGCTGAGGATCATAGACGAGATCGAAGAGATCATGACGCGAAACGAGTGGAAACATCTCGGTGACATCATCGGCTCTCTCGGCGGAGGCAATGGATGAGAGACGAAGTCCTGGATCGATTGATCGTGGCGCTGGACGTGGATGGGGACCGACTTCGGCCGCTCGTCGAGATGCTTCCCAACGTCAGGACATTCAAGATCGGTATGGAGGCGTACTATCGAGAAGGCGCCGATCTCATCCGCTGGGTCACCGATCGGGGGCACCATGTGTTTCTCGATCTCAAGCTTCATGACATTCCGCACCAGGTCGAGCGGGCCGCGCGCGTCGTTGCAGGCCTCGGCATTCGTTTCCTGACCGTGCACACGTCCGGTGGACCGGACATGGTGGCGGCGGCCGTGCGCGGCGCCGCCGATGCCGGTGATATGAACGTGCTGGGCGTGACGATGCTTACGAGCTTGACCGGGACCGAACTCCCGGCCGTATGGGATCCGGCAACCAGCGTGGAGCACAAGGTGCTGGCGCTCGCCCGGATCGCGCGCGACGGGGGATGTCACGGCATCGTGGCCTCACCGAAGGAGGCCGAAATGCTCCGGTCTCATTTCGGTCAGGGAATGAGGATCGTGTGTCCCGGCATCCGGCCCGCCGGGGCCGACCAGGGCGACCAGCGCCGGGTCGCGACACCCGGTGATGCCATCACGGCCGGCGCCGACCACCTCGTTGTCGGTCGGCCGGTGACGGGAGCCGATGATCCGGCCGCCTCGGCCGCTGCACTCTTTGACGAGATCTCGTCCGCCCTGGAGGGCGGTGAATGATCACGCTGTCCGAAGCGGCCCGTCCCGTCGTGATGGTTGCCATCTTCGTGGTGACCTACAGTTGCCTGGCCGTGTTCAAGATCCGGCGGACCCGCATGCTCTGGGGCGGTCTCGTCCTGGCGTGGCTCTTCGGGCTCATTCCGCTCGCCGACGCATTCGGGTATGACGTGCACTGGAACGTCATCGGTGTTTTCGCCGGTACGCTCGTTCTGGCGGACATTTTCGGCCAATCCGGCGTGCCGGAGTATCTCGCGCGGGCCATTACGAGCCGCTCCCGCACCATGGGCATGGCCACCGTCTCGGTATGCGCGCTCAGCGGCTTTCTCTCGATATTCCTTGAAAACGTGGCTGTTGTACTGATTCTGGCGCCGATCGCGCTGGCGCTCGCCCGCGAGCAGAAGCGAAATCCGATCCCATTCCTGATCGGGATCGCGATCAGCTCTAACCTGCAGGGGGCAGCGACCTTGATTGGTGATCCGCCGAGCATGATTCTCGCGGGAAAACTTCACCTGGACTTCAATGATTTCTTCTTTAGAGGCGGTCGCCCGTCGATATTCTTCGGTATACAGATCGGTGCGGTGGCATCGCTGGCCGTGCTCTATTTGTTCTTCCGCGGGCAGTCGGGCCGGCCGCAAACCGAAGGAGCGCTTCCCGCGCATCGGTGGGGACCGACGTGGATGCTGGCGCTATTGATCGCCGCGCTGGCCGTGTCGCCTGTCTGGGATCCGGGTTTCAAGTGGCTTGCCGGGACCCTGACGATGGTTCTCGCGGTCGCCGGCGCGATCGTGTTCTGGAGACGCGGAGGAGAGTTATCGCTCAGGCGCTTCGATTTTCGAACGCTGTTCTTCCTGCTCGGGATCTTCATCATGGTCGGCGGGTTAGAGAGGACGGGCGTCGTTGCGAGGCTGGGCGACATGCTCGCGGAGATCTCCGGCGGTTCCGTCGGCCACGCGTACATGCTTCTGGTGTCGGTTTCGGTGCTCTTTTCGGCGTTCGTGGACAACGTGCCCTACGTGACCGTGATGATCACGGTGGCGGCGGATCTTGCCGGACGACTGAGCGTGGCGCCCGAGCTGTTCGCCTTCGGCCTGTTGATCGGCGCCTGCGTCGGCGGCAACATCACGCCCGTGGGGGCGGCGGCCAACATCGTGGCCGTGGGAATGCTTCAACGCGAAGGAAACCCGGTGAGCTTCCCGGGGTTCATGAAGATCGGAATTCCGTTCACGCTCGTCGCGACGGCGTGCGGAGCGCTATTCATCTGGCTCGCTTGGCGGGGAGCGCCCGGATAGGTTTTGACCGGGCTTTTGTGAGCCGGTATCGTTTTGGGCTCGAATCGAACACGCGCGGCCCGAACGGGCAGCCGGATTAGGAATGGGAGCGGTCGGTTATGCAAAACGTGTGTGTTGTTGGAACCGGTTACGTAGGCTTGGTGACGGGCACGTGTCTCGCTGACTTCGGCAACAACGTCGTCTGCGTCGACAAGATCGAAGAGAAGCTCAACGTGCTGCGGGACGGCAACGTCCCGTTCTATGAGTTCGGACTCGAGGAACTCGTCCGCAAGAACATCAACGAGGGACGCCTTTCCTTCAGCTCGGACCTGTCCGCGGCCGCGCGCGATGCGAGCGTTATCTTCATCGCCGTCGGCACACCCATGAAGGACAACGGCGAAGCCGACCTGAGCCAGGTGTTCGAGGTCGCCGCCGAAATCGGAAAGAACCTCAACAATTACAAGCTGATCGTGCAGAAGAGCACGGTTCCCGTCGGCACCGGTGCGCGCATTCAGCAGATCATCAAAGAGAACCTCCCAAGCCCGATTGACTTCGGCGTCGCGTCGAACCCCGAGTTCCTTCGTGAGGGCTCGGCGGTGGAGAACTTCATGCGGCCCGATCGGGTTGTCATCGGGACGTGGAACGAGCGGGCCGAGGAGGCTCTGGCCGATCTCTACCGCCCCCTCTTCCTGAATGAGACGCCGATGGTGAAGACTACCGTTCAGACGGCGGAGCTCATCAAGTACGTGTCGAACGCGTTTCTCGCGACGAAGATCTCCTTCATTAACGAGATGGCCAACCTGTGCGAGGTCGTGGACGCGGATGTCAAAGTCGTCGAGCGCGGTATGGGTCTCGATCGGCGGATCGGCCCCAAGTTCCTCCACGCCGGTGCGGGGTATGGTGGTTCGTGCTTCCCGAAGGACACGAACGCACTCGCGTACTTCAGCCGCCTGGCCGGCTATCCGCTCGAGATCATCGAAGCCACCATTCGTGTCAACCGCGAGCAGCGGATGCGCGTGATCCGGAAGCTGACCCGGGCCCTGGGCGATCCGAAGGGCAAGACCGTGGGCGTCCTGGGACTCTCGTTCAAGCCGGCCACCGATGATGTACGGGAATCGGTCGGACTGGACATCGTGAAGGCGATGGTGGATGCCGGGGCGACCGTGAAGGCGTTCGACCCCGTGGCGCTCGAAAACGCGGTCGCGACGCTGGGTCCGATCTTCACACCGTGCAAGAACCCCGAGGACGTATCGCTGGGCGCCGACGCGCTCGTCATTGCCACCGAGTGGAACGAGTTCCGAATGCTCAACCTCAACAGCGTTCGGGACAAGATGAATACGCCGATCCTCGTCGACTGCAAGAACATCTACGATCCGCCGGCGATGCGGGAAATGGGCTTCCGTCACATCGGGATCGGTCGCGGGAAGGGCACTTCGGAGTGATCGACGGCGTCCGAGCGGGCAGGTTCGGCGCTACCTCCGATGGGTTTTTGATAGCGGAGCAGTCGAATGGAGCATGAGGGCCGGCGTCTACTCGTTACCGGTGGCGCGGGGTTCATCGGGCGAAACTTCGTAGAAGAAGTTCTAGGTTCCGACGCGACCGCGCGCGTACTCGTGCTCGACAAGCTCACCTACGCGGGCAATCCCGCCAACGTCGAGGCGTTCCGCCAGGACCCACGGTTCGAATTCGTGAAGGGTGACATCTGCGACACGGATCTCGTCGGCGAGCTTCTGGGGCGCGGGTTCGACGTCGTGGTGAACTTCGCGGCCGAGACGCACGTGGATCGCTCGATCGGCGATCCGGGGAGCTTCGTCAAGACGGACGTGTACGGAACTTACGTGCTTCTCGAAGCGGTCAAGAAGAACCCGGGATGTCGGTTCCTGCAGGTCTCGACGGACGAAGTGTACGGCGAGGTTCTCGGAGATCCGGTCACTGAAGACGCGCCGCTCATGCCCCGAAATCCCTATTCCGCATCAAAGGCCGGCGCGGACCGCCTGGCCTATTCTTACTGGACGACCTACGAAGTTCCGGTGTGCATAACGCGCTGCTCGAATAACTACGGTCCTTATCAGTACCCGGAGAAACTCATCCCGCTCTTCGCGACGAACGCGATCCAGAAGCGGGAGATGCCCGTCTACGGTTCCGGCAAGAACGTCCGTGACTGGATCCACGTGTCCGATCATGCCCGCGCGCTCCACAGCCTAGTCGAATGCGATTGCTTCGACGGCGAGGTCTACAACGTCGCGGGACAGAACGAGAAGAGCGTTCTCGAGATCGCCGACCACATTCTCTCTTCGCTCGGGATGTCCACCGATCAGCTGACGTTCGTGAAGGACCGTCCCGGTCATGATCGCCGCTACGCGATCAATGACGAGAAGCTACGCCGGAAGACCGGCTGGCGGCCCGAGGTTGCGTTCGCCGACGGAATCCGCGACACGGTGGCGTGGTACCAGGACCACGCGGCCTGGTGGGAGCCGATCAAATCCGGGGAATTCTGGGACTACTACAGCCGGAACTATGGGATCTGATCGTACGCGCGACTTCCGCGTTCTCCTCGTTGCGGGTGCCCGCCCGAACTTCATGAAGGTCGCACCCATTCTCCGCGCGCTCGACGCGCTCCCGGGGGTCGATCCCGTTCTGATCCACACGGGCCAGCACTACGACGCGGAGATGTCCCGCGTGTTTCTCGACGAGTTGGATCTCCCCGAGCCCGACATCAATCTGGAGGTAGGGTCGGACACGCACGCCCGGCAGACCGCGAGGATCATGATGGCGTTCGAGGAGGTGCTCGGGCGGCTATCGCCCGATCTCGTCGTGGTGGTCGGCGACGTAAATTCAACGCTGGCTTGCTCGATCGTCGCCCAGCGCGAGGGTGTGCCTCTTGCCCACGTGGAGGCCGGGCTACGAAGCGGCGATCGCTCCATGCCCGAGGAGATCAACCGTATCCTGACCGATCAGCTCGCAGACTGGCTCTACACGTCGTGCGAGGACGTGGAGGAGAACCTGCTCGCCGAAGGCCTCGACAAGGATCGCGTCGTCTTCGTCGGAAACGTCATGATCGATTCGCTGCTCCACCAGTCAGAGCGCGCGCGAGGTGACGACGTCCTGGATCGGCTTCATCTCGAGGAGAAAACCTTCGCGCTCATCACGCTTCATCGCCCGGCGACCGTGGACAAGCCCGGTGTGTTCGGACCGATCCTGGGCGAGCTGGTCTCGCTGTCGGAGCGAATGCCCGTTGTCTTTCCGGTGCACCCGCGGACGCGGGCCAGGCTCGATGCCATGGCGCCTGAACTGCCGCGCTCGGAACGGTTCATGATTCTTGATCCGATGGGGTACCATTCGTTTCTACGCCTGACCATGGATGCCCGGATGGTCATTACCGACTCCGGAGGCATTCAGGAGGAAACGACGTACCTCGGCGTTCCGTGCCTGACGGTGAGGGAGAACACGGAACGGCCGGTTACGGTCACGGAAGGTACGAACAGCCTGGTCGGGCTCGACCCGGCCCGCCTGCGCGACGGCATCGAATCCATCGTGACCGGTAGTACGAAGAAAGGGCGCAAGCCGAAGGGGTGGGACGGACAAGCGGCTCTCAGGATCGCTGAACATTTTCGAGAAACGTATCTGTCATAGCGTGAGATGGGCGGGGAGGGAACCGGAGGTAATGGCCATGGGTTCCTTTAGATACCCCCCTTTCAGGCCCACAAATGACCTTGACACCCCCCCAAAACACACCTAATTTCCGTTGGGTGCGTTGGGGGGGCACCCCGGGGATGACGGCGGGACAATACGATAGCAGCCTGCCTCAACCGTACGTTCTCAGGAGAAAACTAGACAATGAAGGTTATGGTCACCGGCGGTGCTGGGTTCATTGGTTCCCACCTGGCGGATGCGCTGGTTAGCCGTGGCGTAGACGTCACCATCCTGGATGACCTGTCCACCGGGCGCCTGGAGAACATCTCGCATCTCCTCGATCGCGGTACGGTCAGGTTCGTTGAGGGATCCGTTCTGGACGAGGCGCTCGTTCGCGATCTCGTTCGCTCCATGGATCGCGTCTTCCACCTCGCCGCGGCGGTCGGCGTCAGACGCGTCGTCGAGCGTCCGCTGGAATCGCTTCTGAACAACGTCTCTGGGGCGGAGATCATCCTGCGGACGTCGCACGAGGCGGACGTCGAGAAGGTCGTTCTCTTCTCGAGCTCAGAGGTCTACGGCAAGGCCGCCGATCGCCCGCTGAAAGAGAATGACGATTCCATCCTCGGAACCTCCAGCATCTCTCGCTGGGGTTATGCCGCGAGCAAGGCCGTCGACGAGTTTCTCGCCTTCGCGTACCACCAGGAGAAAGGGCTCCCGGTCGTGGTCGTGCGTTGCTTCAACACCTGCGGCCCGCGACAGGTGGGACGCTACGGAATGGTCATCCCACGTCTCGTGCAACAAGCACTCCGCGGTGAACCGCTGACGGTGTTCGGCGATGGCGCACAGACTCGCTGCTTCTCGTATGTGGGTGATGTCGTGCGTGGCGTGATGATGCTGGCCGATTCCCGGCGCACCGAGGGAGAGGTCTTCAACATCGGCACCGATACGGAAGTCACCATCCTCGAGCTTGCCGAGCGCATTTGCGCAATCACGAAGTCCGACTCACTCATCGAGAAGATCCCGTACGATAAGGTGTATGGCCAGCCGTTCGAGGATGTGCGGCGCCGCGTGCCCGATCTCTCGAAAATCCAGGACTACGTAGGCTACGAGCCAGAAGTGGACCTCGATACGCTGCTCACGCTCGCGGTTGAGCATATCCAGCGTGAGGAAGCACCTTCGGCGCCCGCCGATCGGCCCGAGCCCACTCCGCTCGAAGAAGCCATCTAGTAGCATCACCGTTTCGGGGTGATCGTTGATCTGGACTCTCCTTTCCTTGCCGCTTGGTCTTCTCTTTACACCACTCTGTGTACGTTTGGCCGGAGTCGTTTCCCTCGTCGACGTTCCGCGGGCGGATCGTTTCCATGCGCGACCCACGCCCAAGCTTGGCGGGCTCGCCGTCGCCCTCGCAGCGCTTCCCGCGATCGCGATCGCCGCGGCGCAGCATCCGACGCTTTTCGCCTTTGCGGCCGGTGCTTTCGTCGCATTTCTCGTGGGGCTTATCGATGACGCGCGAAGGTTGTCGCCGCCGGTGAAGCTGGGTGGCCAGCTGATCGCGGCGGGGATATCGGCCTGGCTTCTCGTGCGCGCGCTCACCGACGGAGGCGTGTGGTTCGCGGCGCTTCCGTTGCCTCTCGTTGTCGGCCTGGCCGTGGTGTGGCTCGTCACCTTTCAGAACGCGGTAAACTTCCTGGACAACATGGATGGAATCGCGGCGGGGATCAGCGGTGTGGCGCTGGCGGCGCTGGCGCTCCACGCGCCGTACGGAGGCGGCCCCGTTCCGGCGCTCGCCGTGGCGCTCGCGTGCTGCGGCTTTCTCCCGCGAAACACCACCCGTCCGGCCGCGCAAATCTTCCTGGGCGATGCCGGGGCGCTCTTCCTCGGACACGCCGTCGGCTTCTTCTCGCTCCTGGCCATCCTAGCCGCACCGGGCGTCGCCCTTGCGTTGGCACCGCTGGTCGCGGTGCTGATCCCGCTTCTGGACATCGCGTTCGTGACGATCATCCGGATTCGCGAAGGGCGAAGCCCCGCGGTGGGTGGGCGGGATCACACGACGCATCGGATCTTTCGCCGGCTGGGTTCGGTCACGCAGACTCGACGGATATTCTGGGCGGCGGCACTTCTGCTCGGTCTCGGCTCTCTTCTTCTTCGTCAGTTGCCTTCCGCCGCCGCGATCGTTGTCGCCGCGGTGGCCATCGCCATGGCGGTCGTCATCGGTGTCATCGTCGCGCGCTTTCCTCCCGCGGCAAAGGACGGCTGAGCCAACGGCCTTGCCTGATGGTGGTGGTCTGAAGACTGTGTCTGGGTCTCTTGACCCGTTGCTATTAAA
>CAZAMP010000003.1:0-170138 GCA_964486455.1 uncultured bacterium
AAGATGATGCTGCGCAACCCGATCATCGTGACCATCGCCTGCATCGAGTTCTGCAGCGGGTTCCTGCGGCAGGCCATCATGCAGTGGTTCCGCACCTTCGCCAAGCAGACCGATGGCGTGCTCGGCCTGATGGACAGCTTCGTCTACGACAACTGGGGCATGCTGCTGTGCTGTGCGGGTATCACGGGCGGAGTCATCGCCGGCGTGATTTCCGACCGCGTCTTCCAGTCGCGGCGCGGGCCGGTGGCGAGCATTCTCTACGGGGTGATGCTGATCGGGGCGGTCCTCTTGATCTTCAGCTATCGCTCCCCGTTCGTGGGTGGGTTGGTCATCTTGATGTCGCTGGCGGTCATCGGGGTGCACGGCATGCTTTCAGGCACCGCGAGCATGGACTTCGGCGGGCGCAAGAACGTTGGCATCGCCGTGGGCATCATCGACGGGTTCGTCTACCTGGGTACAGCGGTCATGGCCATCTTCTACGGCAACGTCCTGCCGCGCGAGCAGCTGGACGAGGCAGGCCAGATTGTCGGGCCGGCCACCGATCCGGCCAACTGGCTGCCATGGCCGGTCGCCATGGTGCCCTTGGCCGTCATCGGGCTGGTGCTGGCGATCCGGGTGTGGCACGCGAAGCCGCAGCCCAAGCGGGGCTGATCACTTCGTCCGCCCCTGGCGGGACGAGACCGATCTGAAGGTTGTCCTGAACTCCGTTTCGCCCGTCTGCTCGGTCCAGGTCTGGTAGCCGGCCTCACGCGCCTTGTCGATCATTGGTGCCGGCATGAACGGCGTGATGATCGCATAAAGCTGCCCGGGATCGAGTCGCTTGAGGGCGGCCATCACGGTCGGCAGCGGCTGCCCGCCTGACTCGATCAACGTGATGGCGTTGAACGTCTCGATCACGGTGCCGGCGTCGAGCCACTCCGGACGCTCGTCCGGGTGGGTCGAGACCCTCTCATCGCCGCTCCATTCCTCCGCGTCCCCAACCGCAGCGCGAAGCCTCCCAATCAGCTCTCCCAGAGATACGCCGCCCACCTGGGCGGCCTGGCGGAGGGACGTCAGCTTGGCCACGGTCCGCCGCAAGACCGGGTTGCGGAGTTTCTTGAACGCAGGCGCGACGTCGATCAGCACATCCTCCAGCTCGGGGTATGCGTCGAGCAATGCGCCGACCTTGAGATCGGGTGTGATCGCAGGACGATCGGTTGCATCAGGCATCGGTCTGGTCCTCATCCTCGTAACTGAGAAGGCGCTGCTCGCCGGTCAGCGCGCGCTTCTTGGTGAGATCCTGGCTTACCTCAAGGGTGCCGAGGTATGTACCCTCCGTGTCGCGCAGGGCGAAGTACTCGATGGAGATGAAGCGGCCGCCGAGCTCGATCCAGAAGTGCGCGTGGCTCTGCCGGCCGACGCGGAAGTCGTCGACGATCTTCTGAACGGTGTCGACGCTCTTGGGTGGGTGACAGAATTGGACCTTGCGTCCGAGAATGGCTTTCGAACGCGCAAAGATGCGCTCGCTGCCATGGCTGAAGAAGCGCACCGTGTCGTCCGCGTCCACGAACGTCACGTCGAAGGGAATCGTGTTCAACACGGCTTCGAGCTCGGCCACGCTGAAGCTTCCCGTCGGCAGCTGCACGCGGTCGGTCGACTTCATCTCGATCGCCTTCATGTCCACGCCCGCGGGAGCCCAGGCCTCTTCCGGTGCGAAGATGCAGTACCCGATCTCGTCGCTGCCCGCGTAGATCTGAGCCCACTCGGTGTCGTCAAACGTGTCGAGGCAGAGCGGCAGGAAGATCTGCGATTCCTTGTCGATCATACCGGACACGGAATCGGAGGCCGGCTTGAGGACCAGCTCGATGATTCCCTGAACCTCCTCCGCGGTCGCTTCCGTGGCGGCTTCGAGTGCGGCGATCGCGGCCTTGAGCAACTCACGTGTCTCGTCGTGTTTGCCCCACATGACCGTCGGCGGACCGGTGATCTCGTGCTTCTCGAGAAACGGAAAGAGCAGATTCTCTTTTCGCTGATAGTGCTTCTCGACGTCCATCAACGCATTGAAGTGGCCGCGAATCGTACGGAGCAACTCCCCGGAGTCTTCGTCGGTCACATCCTTGGCCTGAACGTACGTGTGCTCCAGCGCTGCGATCTCCCACTCGAGGGCCTTGTTCTCCTGTTGGAGAGTGTGAACGGGGTGACCAGGCGGCACCGCGGGCACGGCACTCGTGTCGATGGCGCCACGTAGCGCTTCGGTATGGACGTCACAGAGCTTCAGGACTTCTTCGGTAGGCAGCCCTTCTGAGATCAACTCCTGCTCGACCTCGACCACCTCGTCATAGGGGACCTGACCCAACAGACGCACGAGCTGGGGGCGGACCGCATCCGGCGCTTCGCCCGCGTGCAGCTGCTGGATCATGTGCTTGAGAAGTTCCTTCCGTTTGTTCTTTTCCCGAATGAGCTCACTCATTTAATGACCCCTTCTTGTTGTGTTCAGCGATGACGTCTTGGCCAACTACGACCGGCCAACCTGAAGTCGAAGATCACCAGACGCTCGGTCGAATGCAGGAGTGTCTGTGCGCGGGAGAGAGTATTACCGCCACCTTGGCTGCAAGCAATAGGCCTTCACTAGCGCTCCCTTAGGGTGCGTCAGGGTGAGAGATAGTACCGCTCGGCCCGCTCGCGGGACTTCTCGATCGCGTAGTCGGACGATCCGGAATAGCGATAGTCCAGGAGGTAGACGGTGCCGGCGATCGTCCCCGCGGCGGCGATGACGGCCAGCGCCGTCCGTAGGCCCGACCGGGCGCGGAGCCGCCGCCAGGCGACGGCCGACATGTCACCCACGGCGAGCGCCACGAACGGCAGCAGCCAGAACTGCCCGTAGGCGTGAACCGTCACCTGACGGAGAAACGTCAGCACCCAGATCACGCACGCGACGCACCCAGCCATCAGAAGATGCCGTTCCCACGCCACGGCGGCGAGTCCGCCTCGCAGGTCCCGCAATCGGAGGAAGATCCAGACGACAAACAGCAGGAACGGGATGTTCGCGAAATAGATCCGCTGGAAGTCGATCGCTTTTCCGATGCGCCGGGCGATTTCCTCAAGACTCATAGAGTGAATGCCCCAGTGCCCGGCGGCGTCGAAGACGCCGAGGTGCTGCCACTTCGCCGCCCATGCGATGTGGAGCAGCACGAGCGCCCACGATACGACCGTCACCACGCCGAGGATGACGGCGCCGCGAACACGCCCGGCCCGTCGATCGACGATGCCGTCGCCGAGGAGGAAAAGCGCCGTGAGGAACGCGATCACCGTCGCGGCCCAGCTCGACCAGCCCGCCAGCAGCCAGAATCCGATCGCGACCATCAACGCGCGGGTGGAGTGACGTTGTCGGTAGCGTGCCGTGCCCCAGAGCGCCCAGACGACCCAGCACAGACCGAGCGGCTCGTTGAACGGCATCTTGCCGAAGTAGGCGCTCATCGGGACGACGGCGTAGACGAAGAGCGCGGCCAGTCGCGCCGGCCGTGCCGTTGGAAAAAGCGCTCCGACGAGCATGACCATCCCGACGAAGCCCAGGAGGTGAAACAGTGCCGGCACGAGTCGCGTGACGAGAGGGTCCGATCGACCCGTCAACGTGTAGGCGATCGCCACGACGTTGCCGAAGAGCGGCGGGTTGTGGAGATACGGACTCAATGAGCCGTCGTCCCGTCGGACGAAGAAATCCTGCCCCCTCGTTTCGGCGAAGCCGGTCCGCAGTCGCGCCGTCGCCACGCCTTGTGTCCACGTTCCGTTGTCGTCGTGGATGTACTGCCAGGGGTCGGCGATGTGGAGCGATAGCAGGAGCGCGAGGACGGCACCGAAGATGACGGTCACGATCCACTCACGGGCATCGCGTTGAACCAGCAAACTACTCCTCCGGCACCCGAGTTCAGACTAGAAGATCAGCGACAGTGCGTTGCACACGTCCGAAAGGAACTGCCGATCTTGCTCCGTGAACGGATCAACGCTGTGTGAATCGACATCAAGCTCGGCCACGACCTCGCCGCCCTTGACGATCGGCACGACGATCTCGGCCTTCACGGCGATGCTACACGAGAGATAGTTGGTCTCCTTCGAAACATCACCCACGACGATGGTCTTCTTTTTCTCCGCGGCCTGACCGCAAATGCCTCGCCCGAAGGGAATCCGCACGTGGTCGGTCGCCGCCCCCGCGTAGGGACCGAGGACCAGATCACGGTTCGTCTTCGGATCGACGATGTAGAATCCGACCCAGTCATAGTGTCTGACCTCGGAGCGCAGAACCTCCGCGACGGCCAGAAGCACGTCGTCGCGGTCGATGCCGGAGCTCACGACACCCCGTATGGCGTTGAGGAGCGGGTCGGGGTTGAGAGGGGGGTGTTCTATCGGCTTCATCCCAGTGCGTGCTCCAGATCGGCGATCAGATCATCTACCGCCTCGATGCCGACGGACAGACGAACGAGGTTCTCGGTGATTCCGATGGCTTTCTTCTCGGCATCGGGAATGGCATGGTGCGTCATACTGGTCGGATAGCACACGAGCGACTCGACGCCGCCCAGGCTTTCGGCGAGAAGGAAGAGCTCGATCCGCTCACAGAAGCGGTCGACCGCCGCTCTGCCGCCGGATAGCGTGAACGAAACCATCCCCGAGTAGCCGGACATCTGTCGGCGTGCCACGTCGTGGTTTGGCTGATCCGGCAGTCCGGGGAAGTACACGCTTTCTACATCGGCCCTCGTCTTCAAGAATTCCGCCACCGCCTGCGCGTTTTCGGAGTGTCTCCGCATTCGGACGTCGAGCGTCTTGAGTCCCCGCTGGATGAGGAAACAGTCGAACGGGGAGGGGACCGCGCCCGCCGCGTTCTGGTAGAACTTGCACGCCTCGTACAGATCGGCGTCGCGCGTCGTGATCGCGCCGCCGATCACGTCGCTGTGTCCCCCGAGGTACTTGGTCGAGCTGTGGACCACGATCTCGGCGCCGAGATCGTGCGGGGTCTGAAGGGCCGGGGTCGCGAACGTGTTATCGACGGCGAGGAGGCAACCTGCGGGCTTCGTCTTTGCGATGCTCTCGATGTCGATGACGTTCAGCATCGGATTCGTCGGCGTTTCGATCCAGATGAGACGGGTCTTCTCGCTGACGGCGCCGAGGATCTCGTCCGCGTCCGAGCTGTTCAGGAATCGGCCCACGATCCCGTACTTCTCGTAGACCTGCTTCACGAGCCGATATGTCCCACCGTACACGTCGATGGTCGTGATGACTTCATCGCCCGGTTTCAGAAGGTTGAGCACGGCGGCCGTCGCGGCGGACCCGGACGCGAAGCAGAGCCCGTGTTTCGCGTTTTCCAGCCCCGCGATCGTCGCTTCCAGCGACACGCGGCTCGGGTTCGCGCTCCGGGAGTATTCGTATCCCTCTCGCGGCTGACCGATGGCATCCTGCTTGTAGGTCGATGTCATGTAGACGGGAACCACCACCGCCCCGGTCCGCCGCTCGGGCTCCTGTCCCACGTGAATGGCCTTGGTCGCAAACTTCATTTCGTTCTCCTCATCATGCCGATCCGTGTGCAATCCGGGGAGTGTACGATGGACGGCACTCTTTCCGAACCGTGGAATTTCGACGCGAATCGGATACGAGCACCGCGAGAGGGTGACGTCGCGATCAGTCGTCGGCGGAGACGAGCGTCTCCGCGTGCCGCTCGGTCTCCGGATCGGGGGGAATGAGCAGGCTGAAGATCCATGTCATGAGAAGCGAGACGGTAAATGCCGGGACAAGCTCGTAGAGTGACATACCGGTCGCCGCCGCGACGACGGCTTTGAGCTTGAGTTTCCAGACGACCGTCACCACGAAGCCGCTCAACATGCCGGCCAGCGCGCCGGCTCTGCTCGTGCGCTTCCAGGTGAGCGAGAGCAGCATCGGGGGTCCAAAGGCGGACCCGAGTCCCGACCACGCGAAGAGGACGAACCAGAACACGGCGCGCACGTTCACGAGCGCCACCAGGAGCGCGATCAGCCCGAGCACGAGAACGGTGAGCCGTGTGATGATACCGAGAACGCGCTCGGACGCGCGGGGCGAGAGGATCTTCTGGATGAAATCGCGGGAAACCGCGGATGCGATGACCAGGAGCTGACTGTCGGCCGTGGACATCATCGCGCTCACAATCGCGGCGAGCATGATTCCCGCCAGAACCGACGGCAGGAGCTGGGTGGCGAGAATCGGATACGCCTGCTCGGGATCGACGATGGACGGCACCGCCACGCGTGCGGCGTTTCCGAGAAGGACCGCGCCGTAGAGAACGAGCGCGCCCCAGGCCAGCGCGATCAGCCGGGCACGGTGGATGGTGCGTCGTGACCTGGCGGCCATGAAGCGAACCAGGATGTGCGGCTGTCCGGGGTAGCCCAGCCCGATTCCGAAGAGCCCGATCACCCAGCCGAGCATCGCGGCACCCGCCGCGCCCCCAAGCGTGTCCACGAGGTTCTTTCCGCCGACCATGTCGTAGGTCTTTTCGAACGCGACCTCGGTCCCGGCCACACGGATCCGGTCGCCGACCGCGAGCTCACGGGTGCCGGCGATCGAGGCGCCGTTCAGGACGTAGGCCGGCCCCTCCACCAGAAACCGATAGGTGCCGTCCTCGTTTTCGGCGCGGCTGAGGATGAGCCCTTCGCCCGGCAAGGTGACCGGCGTTTCCTCCACCCCGATCTGCTCCAGGCGCGCCCCACGGGTCACGTTGAACACGCCCTCGGTCCGCGCCGGCATGTCGGCCAGCCGGTTGTAGAGAGGTCCGACGCCGCCCACGTGGGAGATCGTCACGATGGGGAGCACAACGAGGCCGAAGACCATCAGAAGTCCCTGGACGAGATCCGTCCAGGAAACGGCGCGAAACCCGCCGAGGATCGTGTACAGGATCGTGATGACGGCGCCGAGCAGAACACCGCCCTGATAGGAAATCCCGAAAGCGCCCTGAAACGCCTTTCCGGTCGCGGTGAACTGGGCGGCGACGTAGCCGAGAAGACTGAGCAGGATGATGAGGATTCCCACCGAGCGGAGAAGCTGTGCTTTGTCCCGGAAGCGTTCGGCGAAGAAGTCCGGCACGGTGATCGCTCCCAGCGCGCCGGACTGACTGCGGAGCCGAGGGGCCACGAGGTACCAGTTCGTCACGAAGCCCAAGAGGCATCCGGGCACCGTCCAGACCGCCTTTGCCCCCCACATGTACGCCTCACCCACGAGTCCGATCACGAGCCAGCCACTCTCGGAGCTCGCGGTGGAGCTGATCGCCGTGACCCATGCTCCGAGACGTCGGTCGGCGAGGAAATAGCCCTCCATCGAGCGCCCGTAGCGCGACGCAATCACGCCGACCACCATCACGAGCACGAAGTAGAGGACGAAGACGATCGACATGAGCGTCATGGCCGGCTGTCCCTCCGAACGTGGTGGAGCACGATCGCGGCAATCAGGAGGATTGGAAAGACGAGGTACGCGATGACTGCGCGGACCGGAGGTGGCGTGAGCAGGGTGAGGACGACGAAAGCGGCGGGGATCAGAACGAAGATACCCAGAAACTTCAAGAACATGCGGACTCCATCGCCCCCGAGACCACGGCGTCGGTCGTCAGAGCATCGGAACGGTGACGCCTGCTAATCTGCCTGATTTTCAGGCGATTGCAAGGCGGACTTGCATGACCGCGCCATTCCGGCGAGACTTCACCGGCTTTCATGACACGATTCCCCGATGGCGTGGGCCGGGAACCTGGCACGGGGCGCGCATCTCATTCGTAGCGACGCGACTGTGGTATTTCGCAATTCACACGACATTGTGAATTGGCAGCTGGCCGTCCGGTGCAGTCCTTCAGCGAAATACTGAGATCGACAGTCCGGGTGCCGACATAGGGGATATACGTATGTCCAGAACTGGAACAACCAGAACTCGGAGAGATTCGCACATGCCGCCGCTACGGACTTACAACGTCGTTCCTTCACTACCGGAGCGCCTCGAGCGCCTCAGAGATATTGCCTACAACCTATGGTGGACCTGGGAGCCTGCCGCGATCGAGCTGTTCATTCGTCTCGATCGCGACCTCTGGGACAAGAGCGGGGAGAACCCGATCCGTCTGCTGTCGACCATTTCCCAGGACAGGCTCGAAGCGCTCGCTACGGAAGAGAGTTTTATCGCGCACATGGACCGCGTGGCGGCCAAGCTCGATTACTACCTCACCAATGGCGGTAACTGGTTTCACGAGACACACGGCGATTTCGGCAACGAACGCATCGCCTATTTCTCGATGGAGTATGGGCTGCACACGAGCCTCCCGATCTATTCAGGTGGCCTCGGCATTCTCTCCGGTGACCACCTGAAGGGCGCGAGTGATCTCGGGATTCCGCTCGTCGCCATCGGGCTTTTCTACCGTGAGAACTTCCGCCAGTACTTGAACTCGGATGGATGGCAGCAAGAGGAGTACCCGGAGAACATCGTCCACACCCTTCCGATCCTGCCGGCCCGTGATGGGTCCGGAAAGCAGGTCCGTGTCACGGTCCGGATGCCGGGTCGCGAGATCTACTGCCGGGTCTGGCGCGCGGAGGTCGGCCGGGTGCAGCTGCTTCTTCTCGACACGAATGATCCCGAGAACGGGCCGGCCGATCGCCGGATCACGGCACGGCTCTACGGTGGGGATTCGGAGACGCGGATCCAACAGGAGAAGATCTTGGGGGTCGGAGGCGTGCGCGCGCTCCGCGAGCTCGACTTTCGGCCGACCGTGTGCCACATGAACGAAGGGCACGCGGCGTTTCTCGTCCTCGAGCGAATCCGCTGGCTGATGCAGGCGCACGATGTCGACTTCAATTCGGCGCGGCAGGCGGTGATGGCCGGTAACGTGTTCACGACTCACACGCCCGTTCCGGCGGGGAACGATCAGTTCCCTGCCGAGATGGTCGAGCGATACTTCGCGGACTACGTAAGCGACCTCGGCATTTCGATGGACTCGTTCCTCGAGCTCGGCCAGGTCCCGGAGGCCGAATCGGAGACCCCCTTCTCGATGCCGCGCCTGGCGCTCAGGTTCTCGTGCCATCGAAACGGCGTGAGCAAGCTGCACGGTGAGGTGTCGCGAAAGATGTGGCATCACGTGTGGCCGGAATACCCACCGGAAGAAGTTCCGATCGGTTCCGTCACGAACGCCGTGCACATGCGCTCATGGCTGAGCCGGGAGTTCCAGGAGCTCTACCACCGGTACCTCGGTACGAGCTGGATTCAACGTCCGGATGATCCCGCGACATGGGAGCGGGTCGGTCGGATTCCCAACACGGAATTGTGGAGGGCTCACGAGCGCCGCCGCGAACGCCTCGTCGCCATCGCGCGTCGGAGGCTCCGAGAGCATTTCATCCGCCGGGGTGAGACGTCGCGCACGGTCGAGCGGGCGGACGAGGTGCTCGATCCCGAAGCGCTCACGATCGGCTTCGCCCGCCGATTCGCCCCATACAAGAGGGCGACCCTGCTCTTCCGCGAGCCGGACCGTTTGGCGAAGCTCCTCGGCGATCCGGACCGGCCGGTCCAGATCGTCTTCGCCGGCAAGGCGCACCAGCGCGACGACATGGGCAAGGAGCTAATTCGCCAGGTCATTCACTTCAAGCGCGACCGGCGGTTTTGGAATCGCATCATCTTCCTCGAAGACTACGACATGAACCTGGCGCGCTATCTCGTTCAGGGCTCCGACATCTGGCTCAACACGCCGCGCCGACCGCTCGAGGCCAGCGGCACCAGCGGGATGAAGGCCGTCTTGAACGGATGCCTCCACGTCAGCGTTCTCGACGGATGGTGGGCGGAGGGCTATCGACCCGGTATCGGTTGGGCAATTGGCTCGGGAGAGGAGTACGACGATCCTGAGCACCAGGATCGTGTCGAATGTCGCGCCCTCTATGATCTTCTCGAGCAGGAGATCGTGCCACTCTACTACGATCGCGGGTCGGACGGCCTGCCGCGAGAGTGGATCTCGCGAATGAAGGCGTCGATTGCCGAGCTTTCGCCCATGTTCTCCATGCATCGGATGATGAAGGAGTACACGGACAAGTTCTACGTCGATGCCCACAGCAACTTCGGCAATCTCGTCGCCGCCGACATGACGCGGTCGACGGCCGTCGCGGACTGGCTGGAGGGATTGCGGGCGAAGTGGGGCGACGTCGAGATCGATCGCATCGAGGCCGATACCGACGTGGACCTGAAGGTCGGCGCGTCGCTCGCGATTCGGGCGATCGTGAAACTCAACGACATTCAGCCGGACAGCGTCAGCGTCCAGGTCTACTATGGGCATCTGGATCCCAGCGGTTCCATCACGTCCGGTCGCGTGAGCCGAATGGAGCTCCAGGAGAACGGATCCAGCGGATCGTATCTCTTCCAGGGGGCGATCCCGTGCGACAGCAGCGGTCAGTTCGCGTTCAGGCTGCGCGTGCTTCCGAAGCACGAAGACCTGAGCTGTGTGCACGAGACGCGTCTCTTGAGGTGGGGATGATGGAGATTGTGTCCGGCCCGTCGACGGTGGCGGGCCGGGATCAGCGTACCAGCGTGATCTTCCCCCTCCCGGACTCGCTTCCAGTTTGGACGCGATAGAAATACGTTCCTGCGGGAAGGGAGTTGCCGTTCAGGTCCGTTCCGGGCCACTCGATCCGCATCCGTCCCGCGCCATGTCCCCTCCAGGTCCACACCCGCCTGCCTGCAATCGACACGATACCGACTACCACGTGCGATGGTTCCCGCACGGCGAACTCGACCGTCCCCAACACGCGCAGAGGATTGGGCGTGATGCGGACCGGTAGGTTCCCCGGACCTGGATCCGCGACACCGACGATCTCTCCCACGATGACGACGCCGTTGTGGAAGATGACTTGTCTCGGATAGGTGGGATGCAGAGGCCACACGTAGAGTCCGTCGTCGAAGAAACTCCGGTCGGGATCGCTGATGATATCAACGGGGCTCTCCCCATCTTGAAGGGCCTGGAACGTGAAATAGGCAAGGTCGCCCGGACCATGGAGCGTCGAGTCCTGACAAAGCAGGACACAGGTGTAGGTGACGGTGGTGTCGGTGATGCTCTCGTGTTCGAAGAGATTGCTGCAGCCCTCGTTCATCAGCGCCCCGGCCTCGACATCGAGGAACGCCAGAATCTCGGGATCGAACTGGATGGTGATCTCGAACGCATTGAACTGGTGGGCGGTCGAGTCTACGGCAAAGGTCTCGATGAAGACGGAGTCGGATTCGACGTAGTTCGTTTCCGGCAAGATGAAGGCGTGAAACTCATCGACCTGGCTCACAGCGTCCGTGACGGTGCTACCCATGACCAGCAGCCACAGGATCGTCATTCCGGTGTACCATCGCGTGCGCATTGTTCGGATCCTCCTCTCCACCGTCGCCTCAGCAGGGGGAGCGTCAAAGATCGTCATCCTCGATAGTCTAACAGCCTGCTGCACTCCTGTGCCACCTAGCGGTAGTGGTCCTTGATTGCTCCCCAACTCGTTTCCTGAACGGGCACGACGATCCAGAACGTGATCGATCCGTCCGGGCACGTATAGGGAATGTCCTGGTTCAAAGAGTCGCGCATTTCCCCGGTCCGACAGCGTAATGGGCTGACGCCGATGCCGGCGCCGGCGAAGCGCATGCGCACGATGTCACCGGGCCCGTCGATCGAGCACCCCAGGCCCGCCCCATCAACGGAGATCGAGTCACCGACGGCGTCGTCGTTCAACCAGTCGAAGAAGTGAGGACAGTCGGCATTGATGAGAAGTGAACCGGCTTCGACCGACGTCACGGTGACCGTGTTGGGGTCGAATTCGAAGACGAACGTGAAACCCCGAAGATCAGTGATGGTCTCATCAATCGTGACTTCCACGAGCAAGGTGTCATCGTCGAAGATGACGCCGTGCAAGGGATCGAATCCGAGACCCGCCTCGGCCCGATGGGTGGTCCCGATACCGAACAGCAGGACAACGGTTGTCGCTATCAGCAAGATGAAGATCTTCAGCATATTCCCTCTCCTCCGATCGGCCACCGGCCGCCTCGTGGTCTGAGGCGGCCGGTGGGTGGCAAGCATCTAGTAGAGGAGAAGCTTCCTCATCTCCCGGTGATCGCCCGCGCGGAAGGAGTAGAAGTACACTCCCGCCGCCACACGAGCGCCGTTGGTGGCCGAGCCGTCCCAGTTTGTGCTGTGGTGACCGGCCGGGTAGCCTTGCTTCGTCAGCGTTCGGACCAACCGTCCGTTGACGTCGAAGACCTCGATCGTCACGGGGAGCGCTTCGGGCAGATCGAACGCGATCGCCGTCCCCGCTGTGAATGGATTCGGTCTTGCGCCCACGAGCGTCAGCCGGCTCGGGATGTCTCCGGAAACGACGTGGGTCGACTCCTCGCCTTCCCACTCGCCAGGTGCATCGCCGACGTTTCGGTTCCAGCAGTCACGGAGAGCAATTTCGGCGAGCTTGGGAAGCGCACCGTCGACACGGACCCGGAACGACAACTCGGCAACCTCGCCTGTACCGATGATCGCCTTGCCCGCCCCGATGACCGCCGCGTCTACGAGAACGCCGTCAGGCGCATCGAGAGTCTTGAAGAACGTCTGTTCGGATTGGTTCTCGAGGAGCTTTCCGATGGTGACGTCTCTCAATTCGAGATGGCGCTCGTCGAAGCTCACCACCGAGTGGAGTCCCTTGACGAGCGCGTCGTTGTTCTCGAGCCGGATCCATGCAGTCAGTGTCTGCCCGGCCCGCGGGCTCCGCTCGCTGAGTGCTAGCACCAGCTCCGGCATGTCGGCTGCATCCAGAACGGGAGCGTCGCCATGATTGGCTGAGACTTCCGTGTGGTTGATGGCGAACATCATCAGATCCTCGAACTCAACCTCGTTGTCCGTTGTCGGACGGGCGTCGACCGAGTAATCAGTGGTCGGTCCAACGTCCAGGTAGTTCACCGGATCATTGTGAATCAGCGTGGCGCCGTAGTTCGCACCCAGGAGACTGATGTCGGCTGTCCCGACATCGTTGTCACCGTCTCCGTTGATGACCCCGTCGGTGACATCACCCAGGTGGTAGTTCAGCGTACCCTCGGTGATGTTTGAAACCGCCGACACGTTGTCGCAAGCGTCCTCCGTGAATACCACGTAGTACCAGAAGTCACGGGTTGCGGGCTCATCGGTCTCGCCGTTCGCCGTCACGCCGGTGAGCGTCCATCCATTGGCCACGGCGTCGGACGGATCCGTCGGCGCGGTGGGCGTGACGCCGGTCCCATCGTCATACTCGGGGTAGTCCCCGAAGCCCTTCCGATAGACGAATACGTCATCCGCGCTCACCGGAGCGGTGA
Organism: uncultured bacterium; assembly: GCA_964486455.1. Lineage (GTDB taxonomy): Bacteria > Eisenbacteria > RBG-16-71-46 > CAZAMP01 > CAZAMP01 > CAZAMP01. Next base: position 13,309 of record CAZAMP010000003.1, read on the forward strand.
AGCTGATGGTGATCATTGTCGTGCCGTCGGTGCCATTTCCGCTCTTGATCTGCGTCGCCAAGAGATCGGCCACGAAATCCGGAGGCGCCGTGTCGATCGTGATTGTCGACGCGGCTCCACCCGTGGCTGGCAGGGGTCGGTTGGAGCAGTCCCTCGCGATAACCTCCGTGATCATTATGGTTCCAGTGCCGTCACCGCCGGCCGCCTTCACGTCGACCGTGAAGAGCTCACCGCCGGTAGCGGTACCGCATGGCGTGCCCAGGATGGCCTGGTCGACGGTGTACGTTCCGTCGAGGTTGTCCACAACCTGGAACGTCTCGCTATAGCCATCGAGCCACGTGCCTTGGTTGATGCTGTTGGCAACGTCCACGCAGAGCTCCAGTTCCGCGCTGAGTTCGAACGTCACGCTGATCCCGCGGGCCTCGGTGACGTCGACGCGGTTGAAGTTGACCGGCACGGTCTCGCATAGATTCGTGACGCTCAGGCAGTCGCCACTGGGATCCGGCGTGACGGTGTTGAGACCGAAGTAGGCGCCGATTGCGGCTGTGTTCTCGCCGCAGACCTCGGGATAGTGATTTCCGCTGCTATAGCGCCAGCCGCCGGTCAGAACGTCGCGCGTGTTCGCCAGCCAGGCACACATGTCGTCGATCTCGGCTGCGTACGTGTCGGCGTCGTAGAGAATGATGGCGAGCACGGCATACGCCGTTGACTGCCAGTCTTCATCATCCGTGTTCGCCCCGTAGCTCCCACTGATCGCGCCACTCGTGTACTGACTGTCGAGAAGACGAGTGACGAGGCCGGGCACTTCCGCCATGTGGGTGTCGGACGCGACGAAACCGGTAATCAGTCCGGAGATCCCCAGGGTATACCACCAGAAGTTGGTATCCCCATATGTGGGATCCCAGCCCGCATCGTCGATGATGTCGAAGTAGCCGGGGGTGTCGTTGAATGAATCCTGATAGATCACTTCGGCGATGTCATCCGCATCGGACGCGTATCCGCCGTAGCGATCATCGAGCATGGCCGCCGCGCGTGCCCAGGGACCGATGTCCCAAGCGATGATGCCGTTCTCATATCCCTGACCCGCGCGGGCGTCACGGATGTACTCCGCGAGCGCCGTCGCGCTGCCATACGTCGTGATCCGCCCGTCGTACTTGGTCTTGGCGGCGTCCTGATACGTCGTTCCCGAGACATCAGGCAGATCATTGAACAGCATCAGAAAGACCAGATCGGCCGCGGAACGGATATCCGCATCTCCGATCATGACGTCGGCCGCATCGGTCATCGCCGTGAGATAGGTCGCGTCGCCCTCGACCAGATAGGCGTAGTAGAGACCGATCGCCGTCGCGCCATAGAGGTTCTTCGGGCTGGCCGATGTCGTGTGGCTGACGGGATCGGGTGGGGTGGTGACGCGCCAATCCCATCCGCCGTCGTCCGGATCGTCCGGGGATTCGTCGACCCCGTCCGTGCCGTTGCCGGCGTTGTCGTCCGTGACATCGGCTTGCATGGCCTTGACATAATCCGCTCCGCCGAGGAGCGCCCCTTCGAGGTCAACCGGATCGACGGGAAGGATTCCTTGTTCGCCGCTGATGTTCTCTGTTCCCGGTGCCGTCGGACTGCCGGCCCAGGCTCCGCTCGTGAGAACGATGATTGCGGCAAGCGCTAGCTGTACGGTAAGTCTTGCGTTCATGAGTCAGTCCTTTCAGCTGGACCGTCGAGCGTTCGTATGGCGTGTGTAGCTTGAGCTGTAGATGTCTCGAATAGTCCGATCCTCACTGCATGACATTCACACATGTGCAACTGAGTGATGTTCGTCCGGCCTTCGCCCCCTTTCTCCCGGCTCGGGTGCCTGAGATCACAGCCTAGTGTTCGCACCCCTATCTGTTCGCCATTGCCACCTGACGGCGCGTTCGCCGTTCGGCGGTCTGGTGCCGATCAATAGAAGAGCAGCTTTCGTATCTCCCGATGGGTTCCGGCGCGGAAGGAGTAGAAGTACACTCCGGCCGCCACACGTGACCCGCTTGAAGTTGTTGCGTCCCAGCCGGTGCTGTGATGTCCGGCCGCGTACCCACGCTTCGCCAACGTCCGAACTCGTCGTCCGTTGACGTCGAAGATCGTGATCGTCACCGGCATCGCCTCGGAGAGTTCGAAGGCGATGGCCGTTTCCGCGGTGAACGGGTTGGGTCGGGCGCCGACGAGACGGAGTCGGGACGGGATCTCGCCGATCGCGATGTCCGTCGTTTCCTCGCCATCCAATTGTCCCGGCGCATCGGCGACATTCCGGTTCCAATCGTCACGGAGATCGACCTCGCGGACACGGCGCCGAAGTTGATCGCGAAGATGATGAGATCCTCGAACTGAATCTGGTTGTCGGTGAGGGGTCGTCCGTTGACCGAGCCATCGGTGGTTGGGCCGACGTCGAGGTAGTTCACCGGATCGTTGTGCACGATCGTGATTCCGTAGTGCGCACCGAGAAGACTGATGTCCGCTACGTTGACCAGATTGTCCCCCTGACCGTTCGTGATGCCGTTCGTCACGTCACCAAGGTGGTAGTTGAGGGTTCCTTCGGTCATGTTGGACACGGCCGATACGTTGCCGCAGGCGTCCTTGGTGAAGACGACGAAGTACCAGAAATCGCGCTCGGTCGTCTCATCATCCTGCCCGGATGCGGCCACGGATGTGAGCTGCCAAGGGGCGCCCGGTGGATAGGAGGGAGGTGATGGGACCGATCCCGACCCGTCGTCATACTCGGGATAGTCGCCATAGCCCGCGCGGTAAACTTCAATCTCCACCGCATCGCTCGGCGCCGTGAAGTCGATTGTGATCCGTGTCGTCCCGTCGTCGTCATTGCCGGTCGTCACTTGCGCGGCTGAGATGTCGGTGACCGGAGCAGGGCCGATCGTGTCCACCGTGATGAGCGCATCGTCTCCGGGGAAGGCCGGAATTGGTATGTTATTGCAGTCACGGACACGAACGCGGGTCACGCTGACCCTCCCTGTGCCGTCGGACGTTCCGAGACCCACGGCGATCGTGAAGAGCGTTCCGCTCTCGCTTGGGCCGCACCCCTCTCCCAGGATCGCGCAATCGACCGTGTACGTGTTGTCGAGATTGTCGAGAACCTCGAAATGGGTCATTCCATAGTCGCTCAAGTAGTCGCCTTCGACGATGCTGTTCAGATCGACGCACAACGCCAACTCAGCGCTGAGCGAACACGTCACGCTGTATCCGCGCACGGGCCTCGAATCGGTTCGATTGAATTCGACACTCACGGTATTGCAGGTCGTCGGCGACGTGATGCACGTCGACTCCGGCGTCAGGTCGACCTCGTCGCAAGTGGGGGATCCGATCATTTGCCGTCCGATGTGATGGCCACTCGTGACGGGAGTCAGATCTCCGGACGCCCATCCGGATATCGGCAGGATCGTCATCGCGGTGACCAAGCCGAAGGCGGCCCATGCGTACAGCGTCACTCTTTCACGTGAGCGGCTCGGGGAGGGCATATCAGAGATCATGGTGTCCTCACTTTGATGCCTTTCGCTCAGGCCTGAGTTCCATCGCTCCAGACCAACGCGGAAGGGCGGTGCGGACCCAGGCCGTACGCGCCTCGAGCCCACACCAACCCGTCGCTGGCCTATTGATAGAGAAGAAGCTTTCGCGTCTCCCCATGGGTTCCGGCGCGGAAGGAGTAGAAGTACACTCCGGCCGCGACGCGTGATCCGTTTGAAGCCGTTGCGTCCCATCCGACGCTGTGACGTCCGGCCGCGTACCCCCGTCTCGCGAGCGTTCGCACGAGGCGACCATTCACGTCGAAGATCGTGATGGTGACGGGCAATGCTTCCGGGAGCTCGAAGGCGATGGCCGTTCCCGCGGTGAACGGGTTCGGTCTGGCGCCCACGAGCCGGAGCTGGACCGGGATCTCGCCGATGGCGACGTCGGTCGTCTCCTCGCCGTCCCACTCGCCCGGCGTATCGCTGACGGTCGTGTTCGCGGCGTCTCGCAACGCGACCTCGGTGAGCGTCGGAACCGCCCCGTTGTCCCGGATGCGGAACGTCAGCTCCGCCACGTCGCCCGTACCGATGATCGTCACACCGGCGCCCATCGCGGCCGCGTCCACGATCACGCCGTCGGTCTCCTCGAGCGACGCGAAGAACATCTGCTCACCCTGGTCGTCGAGTAGATCGCCCATGGCGACGTTCATCAGCTCGAGCCGGTGACTGTCATAGCCCACCTTCGCGTGGACACCCTTGACGACCGCCTCGTTGTTCTCGAGCCTGAGCCAGGCCGTGATCGTTTCGTTCGCCTGCAGGCTCCGGTCGCTGAGTGCCAGCACCAGCTCCGGCATCTCCGCCGCATCAAGCTCCGGCAGATCTTGTGGGTTCACGCCGACCTGCAAGTAGTTGATGGAGAACATCATCAGATCCTCGAACTGGACCTGGTTGTCGGTCGTGGGCAGCCCGTCGACCGTGTAGTCGGAGGTGGGACCGACGTCGAGATAGTTGACCGGATCGCCGTGGACAAGGGTCGCCCAGTAGTTGGCACCCAAGAGACTCATGTCCGCGGTGTTGACCAGGTTGTCACCCGCCCCCGCGGTTACCCCGTCGCTCACATCGCCCAGGTGGTAGTTCAGCGTGCCGCCGGTCATGTTCGAGACCGCCGACTGGTTGCTGCAGCCGTCACGGGTGAAGACGACGTAGTACCAGTAGTCGCGGGTGCTCGGCTCGTCGGTCTGGCCGCTGGCGGTCACGGGGGTGAGCGTCCAGCCGCCAGCGACCGCATCGGCCGAATCGGTGGGCGCGGTGGGCACGACTCCCGTTCCGTCGTCGTACTCGGGGTAGTCGCCGTAGCCCTTGCGGAACACGTTGACGATCGCCCCATCACCCGGGGCAGTGAACGTCAGCGTGATCATCGTCGTGCCGTCGGCGTCGTTGCCGGTCTTGACCTGTGCCGCGGCGAGATCGGTCACCGCCGCGGGGGCGGTGATGTCGATCGGGATGTCGGCCGGCGCTCCGGGGATGCCGGGAAGCGGAACGTTGCTGCAGTCGCGGATGGTCACCGAGGTGACGGTGATGGTCCCCGTGTCATCGCTGGTCACCGATGCGGCCTTCTGCACCGGGATGTCGAAGAGCGTACCGCCGGTCGTCACGCCGCAGGGAAGACCCTGGATCGCCTGGTCGATGGTGTAGGAGCCGCCGCCGTTGTCGTTGACGAAGTAGTTGGTGCTGAAGCCATCGAGCCAGCTGCCCTGGGTGATGCTCCCGCAAAGCTCGAGCTCGGGGCTGAGCTGGATGGTCACGCTGGCGCCACGGGCGTCGGTGACGTCCGCTCGTGTGAACACGACCGGCACCACCTCACAGGGGTGCTCGGTGGAGATGCACGCCTCCGATGCGTCGGCGGATACGGTGTTGTCGCCGTACTCATCGCACGTTGCCGGCGGGGCCGCTCCCAGCCAGGGGGCATACGTGACGTCGCCCTCCACGTCGTCATTGCCGGTCGGGTTGCCCGGTGGGACGTTGGGTCCATCCGCGGATCCCCACCAGTTACATGTCGCATCGACGGTGCCGCCGGTCGCGGTTGCGTCGAGCTGAACGGCGAATTCGGAGTTGCCCGTCATCGTGTTGTCGTAGATCGAACCGCCTGGCGCCGCGTACATTCCGCCGCCGTAGACGAAGATTCCCATGAAGTTGTTGGTAATGGTGTTGTCGTGGATATCCACTGAGACAATGTTCCAAAGCTGGATGGCCTGACCTTCGCCCCAGGAATTTTCAGCAACATCGTTGATGGAGTTGTCATAGGCCTGCAGGACGTCTGCGCTGTTAATCTCCACCGCGGCCCATGCGTGCTCTCCGGGTTCGTTGATGTTGTCCCAGGCATTGTCGGACACCACGACGAGGTCGGTACGATCAGTAAGGTGCCCACGGAGTGAGATGGCACCCCCACAGTCATGGATATCGTTGCCGGTGAACATGACGGAGGAGATCGGGAGGTCCGCCCCGCCGTCTCCACTACCCGAGTTCAAGTCCAGTAGCGACCAGCCACGAACGCCCATGAACTCGCAGTCGGTGAAGACGATATCGCCGTCGAGATCTTGGCCGAGAAACCCGTGACGACTGGAGACGTCTTCGCCGTCGATGACGCAGTTGTTCATCGTGAAGTTGGTCACATCCCCGTTCTGATCCATGTCGAAGATGCCGTTTCCGCCGCTGGCCACTCCACGGATGACCAGGTTCTCGATGGTGAGATCCGAGATGTCTGCGGTGTTGAGAAACCGAACTCCTCCGGTGAGGATCGGGCGGGTCGCGACATCACCCGAGATCGTCAGGTTGTTCGTGTTGAAGCCCGCCGCAAAGACGAGCGACGTGGGATAGGTGCCGGGCAGGATGTTGACCGTGCTGGCGGTCACCATCTCGGTGCCTTCCTGGATCCGGCCGGTCGTTCCAGTCTGCGGGCTGTCGTCGTCAACGTGGAGGGTTGAGAAGTCGCCCTCGAATCCGGGATCACCTCCGGTGTCGGTGCCGACGTCCAGCCATGGCGTATAGTCGACCTTTGCCGTGACCTCGGCTGCGACGCCTGTGGGCGTGTTCGTGCCCCACCAGTTTCCGGAGGCGTTGACGTCTTCCGTCACGAGTGCGGTGTTGACCTGAACGCCGAAGTTGGTGTTTCCGCTCAAATCATTGTCATGAATGGTGACGCGCTCCGTGTCGATCACGTGACGATCCACGTTGACACCGGTGTCACCACAACCCGTGAGGACGTTGTTGGTGATATCGATGTCCTGACCTTTGATGCTGATCCCGTAGCGGATTGAGCCGCTCAAGTCGTTGTTGTCGATCGTGATGAACGTCGTGCTACCCCAGAAGGAGACGGCGTCCTTGTTTCCCGTGAACGTGTTGTCCGTGACGTCGACGTTAGTCAGATTGCTCCCGCCGGCGCCCTTGCCGTTGATGAACCCCGTGGCCGTGTTTCCACTGATGGCGGAGTTGCTCGTCGATGTCAGGTACATCGCCGACTCGTCTCCGGCCGGGCTGCTTCCCAGGGTGATGGCGTTATCAGAGATGGTCACGCTCGTGGCCGGATTCGGTTGAACCGCCACACCGATCTTGTTTGCGGTGATTCGGTTTTGATCCACTGTGAGGTTGTCGCTGCCCTTGAGCAGCGCACCGAATCGCCCGTCGATGATGTTGTTGCTGATCGTGATGTCGTCGTCCCAAACGCGGAGCGTCGATGTGTCCGCCGTCGGATCCGTGGGATCCCCGTTCAATGTGAACCCATCGATCACGACATTTGTGACCCCGTTCGGGATCTCGACCAGGACGTTTGGATTCGGGTCCGACAAGCCGGCCTCGGTAATCGTCGACTCGTCCGTGGGGCTCGTCCGCGCCCCACCTTGTGTCGGATCCACGGCGTACTGGGCACCACGGAGCTCCAGTGACTTGTCGACGTTGGGTCGCTCCGCGTAGGTCCCTGCTGCGACATTGATCACGTCACCGCTCGTCGCGCCGTCGATGGCCTCTTGGACGTAGGTGTAATGATCGCGACTCAGGTCCCAGTCGATCTCGAGGTGCCAGATGTTCCCGGTGCCTTCGGCGCTCGGGAGATCGCGCTCGGACGTGTAGAGGAGGTAGTGCGTGCCGCCGTTGTCGGTGAAGCCGATCGGCCACATGTCGACCCACACATTGGAGCCGTACTGCCCTTCGACCACCATATGCGTGCTGCCGGTGAAAAAGTTTGCGTCCAGCGTGCTCGCGGCCCACTGGAGGACCCACTGACGCCCACCCGTCCAGGGAGCTTGGGCGAACGTGTAGTCGCTGCCGACCTTCAAGAGGGTGGGGTCGTATCCTCCGGTCACGGCGCTGGCGACCAGGTTCCATTGCTCGGGCGATGCTTGGTACTCGTAGATGTAGTTCGAGCCCGCGGAGTAGATCGCGAGATAGAGGTCCGACCCATCAATGAAGAAATGCGCGAGGCCGCCGGTCAGCGATCCCACCGTGAGCGGTGTGCTCCACCCTCCCGTTTTGGGCGTCGCCGAGTAGGTCGTCGTGAAGTTGCCCGATCCCTCCAGCACCCAGAGCTTGCCGCCGAAGGCGATCTCATCATGGTGGGCTTGCCCCGTGCTGAGACCCGTCACGATGGGGCCGACTTCGTTCCAGGACATCCCACCGTCGTTCGTCCACCATCCGTAGATCTCGCACGTGGCGCCCATGTCGGGCGTGGCGAATGCCCAGACATCGCCACCGAGGACCGTTGCGCCGGTTTCGCCAAGATATCCGTTGGCGTTGTTCGTTCCGATGACCTTTGAGGCTGTGGCGGACGCGAGTCCCGTCACACTTGAGGCCTTCTTGTAGTACACCTCGTAGTCATGGGTGTCGGGGTTCGAGTTCCCGTAGTTGCCGGTGACCGTCGTGGATCGGCCATAGAAGAGCCAGTAGTCCGAGCCGTCGTAGACGATGGACTGTCCACGTTCGTAGTAGGCGTTGCTCGTGACCTGGACCGGTTGGCTCACCTCGAGGGTTGCCCCGTGAAGTGTGCCGATGCCGAGCACCACGGCCGTGGCCACAAAGACGAGCTTGCTCAGCGTGCCGTTCATCGATCGCTCCTTGTGTCTCTCGCGTTCGAAGTGCGGAGTCGCATATCGAGCGTTAACTCAATGTTCAAATGCGTCTCCCGTCTGTCTGAACCTCCTTGATATGTGTCCGTCGACGGGCCGGTCGCCCCGAAGGGCAACCGGCCGCCCACTCCCGGCCCGGTACGAGTGCGGTCGCGGTCTTCCGCGATCCGTGTCAGCTACGGCCTACCCTATCGCTGTCACTGTGCAGGAGTGGTCGCATGACGTACCAGGCCTCGCCCGTCGGGGGCTGGGAGCTATCTCATGACTCCATTGCTGGGGGAGCCCGTTCCTTCTCAAGGTCAACTACGTGACGGTGTCTTGAGCGTGCGGCGGCGTGTCTGGAAGCCACGGGGGCAGCATGAAGTACGTTCAGTGGTCGTCCATTCACGCGGGGTGCGGGGTCGGGTAGATGGAGATTTGTCTCCAGTCCTATCGCATGTTGGGGATCGTTCAACTGCATCGGTTGCATACCGCTCAGTTTATGCTCGCGCCGCGTTGTCGAAGGTCACTAGAGATTGAGCTGTCAGTATCAAGCTGGGGTGTTGCACCTTCGATTCGACGATCGAGCGGTCCTAGGTCGCGTGTTGTCGTCGAGCGTGTAGATGCCACGGTGTTGTCCGGATCGTAACTCCGGCTTCTACGAAGACCTCCCTTGTTGCGCGCCATCGTCGGCGAAGGGGTCTATGAGACAATCCGTATATGTCGGTGTGTGGAGTGCCTGGGTTGGGAACGATGCGCTTCGTTTCGCGCATTCGGAGCAGGATGGATGTAGACTTGCCCTAACGCGTACACGATTCCGCCTGCCGGGAGGGCGTCCCGGCGGACATGTTTCTACGTGCGTGCGGTCGATGCACTCGACTGCCTGAGGCGCCATGACCCCGTCCATGGTGGCGCCACGCGTCGCGTCGTGCTGGAGAAGCGTCTCATGTTGCATCTGGTGCTTGTGCTGATGCTTCAATCAGTCGCTTGTCCGCGCGGTCGGTTTGTACAGGAGCACCTGGAATCACAATCCCGCCGCGTATTCTACCACTAGGTGATCAGGAATCGAAGAGGTGAACGGCTTCCGGGGCAAACAGTTGCCTCGTTGGCAACTAGCGACCCCGCTTCGCGCCGAGGCCCAGAGTGCGCCGTGTCCACGCGCGCTCTTCCGCGTCGAGCCCGCCGAGGAGCAGGAGTCCCGCCGCGTAGACTAACGCGCCCAAGGCGATCAAGGGGATGAGTGGGATCGTCTGACCAATGAACACGACGACCGTCATCGCTGCGGTCGCCGCGAGCGGTCCCGCTACGATTGAACGCCATCCTACCGGAACACCTTCGCGTGCGATCTCCCTGAACAGAACAATCGCCATCAGGAACTCGGGCACGAGAATCGCGTAGACGGCTCCGATGATCCCCAGGCGCGGGATCAAGGCGAAGCTCAAGGCGATCCCGAGCACAACACCGCAGACCATGATGACGGTGGCGCGGTTCTGCCTGTGGGCCGCGATGAGGTAGATCATCGGCGGACGCCGTACCGAGCTCAGGAGCAGCACCCACACGAACGGAATAAACACGCGAGCGGACTCATCGAATCCTTCTCCGTAGAGAAGTGTCATGATCCGGTAGGCGAGAAGCACGCCGCCCGCCACGAGCGGCAGCGAATAGAGCACCATCATCTTTTGGAAGCGCGTGACGACCTGGCCGAGCGCATGTCGTCCCTCGGTGAGCTTCCTGCTGAGAACCGGGTAGAGGCCCTTCGCGATCAAGAGCGGCACGGAGCGAAGTACGTCCAACAACTTCTTCGCCCCGCTGTAGTAGCCGGTCGCCTCGATGTCGAGTAGCCGTTCAACCAGGATCACGTCGATACGACCGTAGAGGAGGCTTACGAACTTGAGCCCCGTGAACTCCAGGCCGCGTCTGAAAAGATAGCCGATGTCCTCGCCGCGGACGGGTGCGAGGCCGTAACGGCGCATCGTGGAGACGAGTACGGGCACGAAGAGCAACAAGTAGACGATCGGAAGCGACCAGAATATCCAAGCGATGCCGCCGCCCAGCGCCAACACGACGACCACGCTCAGCACGAGCCCGAGCTTCTCGGCGGACTGCCATATCGAGAACGGGCGCAGGTTTTCTTCCGCCGTGTAGAACGCAAGCAGCATTCGCGCCGGGGTTCGAAGAATTGACGCGAGAAAGAGCGCCAGCAGGCTGACGCCGAGGACGTTGCTGTAGGCGAGATTCGCGAAGTAGGCCCCCACCGCCATGAGCGGTGTCAGCAACGCGATCGTCACCAACGATGAAACCAGCATTCTCGACGCCAGGGAAGGCTTCTGGGCGACGTCGCGCGAGATGATGTCTTCAAGCGACAGACCGTGGATCTCGGAAATGAACTCGAGCCAGATGAGCCCGAGCGTGTATTGGCCGAGGCCCTCAGCGCCGAGCTTGCGCGTGAGGTAGGCAATGGCGAGAAGCCCCGAGCCCTTCGTGCAGATCTCGGCGAGCGCCAGCCAACGCACGTTTCGGCCCAAGCGCCGACGTGCGCTTCCGGTGTGGGCGTTTGTTTCCTTGGGGTCCTGATCGTCCATGGCCCCGGAGAATAGCACCGGGGCCGTGAAGTTGCGACGTCGCGCGCGGTCCTATTTGGCCAGAACCATCTGCCGCCCGATCGATCGCTGACTCGTGTCCAGACGATAGAAGTAGACACCCGCGGAGACCGGGCGGCCGAGCGCGTCCCGACCGTCCCAGGCCACGCTGCCCGCGCCGGCGGGTTGCCAACCATCGACCAGGCTCCGGATCCGCCGCCCCGCGGCGTCGTAGACGACCAGCCGCGTGTCGCTCGGCGCGCGCAAGTGGTAGGTGATCCACGTTTCAGGATTGAACGGATTCGGCCGGTTCTGGTTCAGCGCGATCACGCCGGCATCTCCGACACCGGGCGTGCCGCTGACCTGTGTGCGCTTGATGATCCAATCGTCCGGATCGAGGACGACGTCCTGTGGCATTCCCTCGACGTGAAGGACGAACGACTGGGTCTCCAGCGAGTCCCAGATCACGAACCGCTCCGTCCCTTGATCGGTCTCGATGTCGACGTCTATCGGCATCTTGAAGATCGGGCCGAGCGTCTGCACCTGCGTGATATCGATCTCGACATCGAAACCGGTGGCGACGGGCGTCGACGACCAACCGTATTCATAGACCGGGTATCCCGGGCTGTAGATCCACTCGTCGAAGAACCACACGAGATCCGTCCCGCTGACGGTCTCAAACACAGCGCGCATGTCGTCGGTATCCGCCACGCCGTACATGAAGGCGGGGTCGTTCGCATAGTCGTAGATGGCGTTGAAGAAGTCGGTGTCGCCCAGGACGTGGCGCAGCATGTGCAGTACCCATGCGCCCTTGTAGTAAATGGCTCCATGAAGCGGCGGGTTGATGCCGTAGAGCTGATGGACCGCGTAGGGCAGCACGTTCATGTTGTTCATGTAGGTGTGGTAGTAGGCGTGTCCGAAGAGGTGCTCGAACCAGAACGCCTCGCAGATCGTGGCGAAGCCTTCCTTGGTCCACGTGTGATCCCACGACGTCATCGTGATGAGGTCGCCGACCCACGAGTGGCACAGCTCGTGCGCCACGATCCAGTCGTACTGGTGGTTGCCGTTGACCCACTGCCACCCCATGGAGGTCGCGGTCTGGTGTTCCATCGCGCCGCCATGGTGAAACTCTGCGATAGCGTACTTCTCGTCCAGGAACGGGTACTCGCCGAAGAGCGTGCGGTAGTACTCCATCATCTCGACGTTGCGGTTCCAGCTCTCCTGGGCGTCCGCGAGATCGGCGGGATAGGCGTAGTAGTCGACATCCATCGTCGTGAAGCCGTCGAGCGCGGTGTAGACCTCGGTCCAGGACGCGAAGTTGGTCACCGCGATCGAGAAGAGGTAGGTCGACATCTGATAGTCGGTTTCCCAGTGGTAGGTCTTCGTGCCGTCGCCGTTGTCGTCGATGGCCGTGAGCAGGCCGGTCGACACGACGAACAAGTCCTCTGGTACTTCGAAGTGAAGATCCAGAGTCGCCTTGTCTTTCGGATCGTCGTCGCACATCCACCATGCCGGTGCTCCGTACGGCTCGGAGTAGGAAAGGACCATCGGCATTCCGTTCTGGGTCATGAAGCGAAACGGCAGGGGCTGTCCGGGGAAACTCGGCGTGCCGTGGTATGTCCCGCTGACGGAGAATGTCTCACCCGGCTGATAGGTACCGTCGAGTGTGATCGTCAGCGTCTGGTCGTTGTGCATGAAGAACGCGGGCGAACCGTTGACCAACACCGCGTCGGCGGTGAGGCAAGGGTAGAGATCGATGTCGATCTGCGTGAGATCGACCGCCTCAGAGGTGATCTCGGCCACGGTGGTTCCGTAGACAATGCTGTTGTCGATGTCGAGGCTCATCGTGACGTCGTAATGCGTCACGTCGTACTCGTCATGCACCCAGAGCGGAGCGGGGGCCTTCTCCATATGAAGATGCGAGGCCCCGTGCTCTGCGATGAATCGCTGGTGATCCGCTTGAGTCGGGAGCGGTGGTGGTCCTTCGTCGAGGGCGACGGCCTCGGCGGCGAAGAGTGAGACGAACACGAGTGAGAGTGCGATCCGAATCGAAAGACCAGACCGATACATGATGCACCACCTTTCCAGCGATGGGCAGAGGCGAAGAGGTCGAAATCCGTTCCAACACGCTAATTCTAGCGCATTTCACACCTTCCGGGTTGCATTTCCGGCGGGTCTACCACACGCGGTGAGGGAGGGCTCCCTCGTGCTCGAGTAGCCACTGTTTGCGATCGAGACCGCCGCCGTAGCCGGTGAGTGAGCCGTCCCGACCGATGACGCGATGGCATGGGATGATGATCGCGATCGGATTCCGACCGTTCGCCGTCCCGACCGCGCGGACAGCCTTCGGTTTCCCGATGGCGTGGGCGAGGTCCTGATACGAGATCGCTCTTCCAACGGGGATCTTGCGTAGCTCCTCCCAAACGGACCGTTGAAACGGTGTGCCGCCTGTTTCGGTGTCGATGGATTCGATAGCGCCGAGGTCCCCCGCGAAGTAGTCGTGAAGCCGCGTGACGACACCGCCCGGATCGGCGTGCGACTCGAGTGAGTAGTCGCCGACACGGCGATCCAGATCTCTCTCAGCTTCCGCCCAATACTCCTCGAACGCGAGAGTGAGGAGCGTCGTCCCTCGAGTGACGACGTGGAGATTCCCGACGGGTGAGTCGACGGTCGCATTGAAGAGACGCATCCTACCGTCCTCCTGATTCGTGGGATGAGAGCGTCATCCAGAGGTGCATCGCGGCGTAGGCTCTCCACGGTCGCCACGGCTCGGCGATCTTGATGACATCGGTTCGTGACAACGGCTTGCGCGAGGTCGCGTGCCGGTCACGCCGTTTCGGTATCAGCGCCTTTCGCAGGCCGAGGTCTCCGGCCGGAAACGCGTCGGGCTCGCCCAGCGCTCGCATGGCGATGTACTGCGCCGTCCACTCTCCGATGCCGGGGATTTGCTGCAGCTCCTCAATAGTGTCGGCCGGATCCGGTGCACCGGTCAGGTCCAGACGTCCTTTCGCGATGGCGCCGGCGAGAGAGCGGATCGTCTCCGAGCGGCTACGTGTGAGCCCTATCCGCGTCAGGTCGGCGCGGGCCAACACCTTCGGGCGCGGGAAGACATGAGTGAGCTGCGGTTCGGACGGCACGTGAATCCGACGGCCGAACTCGCGCACGAGCCGTCCCGCGAGCGTGCTCGCGCCGCGGACGCTCACCTGCTGACCGAGGACCGCGCGCACGGCTAGTTCGAACGCATCCCACGCGCCGGGGAGTCTGAGTCCCGGTCGGCGCCGGACTGCCGGCGAGAGGACGGGATCATTCGTGAACTGCCGCTCGATGGGGAGTGGGTCCGCGCCGAGGTCGAACAGACGGCGCGCCCGCTCGACGATGACCGAGAGCTGCCCCAGGTTCGTGACGTCGAGTCGAAGCCGGAGTGCGCTCTCGCCGTCGAGGGGCCGAACCTCGAGCATTCCTCTGGCGTCGGGCAGATCGATCGTTCTGAGATAGCGATCCGTTTCGACGACTTCGATGCCATGGATCGCGCGCTCCTTCAGAAAGCCGGCGAGCGCGTCCCAGTCGTATGGCGGTCGATACGGGAGGTGAAGGATGAGATCGCCGTTGCGGGACGGCATGGCCTTCTTCGCGCCAAGTCGCCGGAGATCCCGTGGCGCGTGTCCGAACGCGCGCTTGATCGCGTCGTTGAAGCGCCGAATGCTCGAGAAGCCTGAGTGTAGAGCGACGCGTGTCATGGGAAGCGAGGTCTCGTCGATCAACTTTCGCGCAAAGTGGAGGCGACGCGTCTGCGCGACCACGACGGGTGTCGTTCCGAGGTGATCCCTGAACAGACGGCGCAACTGACGCTCGCCGATTCCAAGGCGGGCCGCCAGCGATTCCACGTCGCTGTTGTCGAGCTCTCCTTCCGCGATGAAACGGAGCGCGCGGGTGACGGTGGCGGAGCTTCCGATCCAGGCGGGTGTGCCCGGAGACGTTTCCGGACGACATCGTCTACATGGGCGGAACCCCGCTTCTTCCGCGGCCGCCGCGCAGGCGAAGAACCGAATGTTCTCGCGCTTCGGTGTCGACGCCGGGCAGATCGGACGACAATAGATACCCGTGCTCGTCACGCCGAGGAAGAAGCGGCCGTCGAAGCGGGCGTCGCGGCTCTTGAGCGCGTGGAAGTATCTGTTCGCGTCGAGTTCCATGCGCGAAGTCTACGAGGGATTGCGAAGAGGAACTAGCCAAAATCGGACATGACGATTCGTGGGCTTTCGCGGGCGGTTCGGGCGCCCGTTAGGCGGTATCGTCGTTTTGGCACGTTGCGCGTTGGCGCCGCCAGCGCTCGATCACGCGGTCAACGTCGAACGGTGACATCGTGGACGGCGGGCCGGGCGAGGGCTTCGCGTTCACGTCGCGGATCTTCGCGTTTAGCCTCTCGATCGCTTCTCGGACGTCGTTCTCCGAACGCATCGCGCGAATCGTCTGCAACGTCCGCTCCGCCTCGCGTCGGATCCGTAGCGTCGGCGGCAGCGCGGACACCTTCTCGTCACGGAGCTTTCTACGGAGCCACCAAGCGTCGTCGTACGGTTCGTCCAGATCGGGAATCGGCTGACCGGCGCCCGAGAGATCGTCGAATTCCCCGCGCGACTCTGCCTCTCGGATCAGCCTCTCCGTCCACGATTCCCACGACGAGCCGATCGGCTTGCGTTCGGTCATGGTCGCCGTCTCCTCTCATCCCTAAAGTCTAGTTGGGGTATCTTCGTCGTGACAAGCCCTTCGGCCGGCGACCATGAGCGTTCGCTTCAGGCAACCGACGCTCCTCGCGGATCGAGGTCCGGATGGAAGGGAAGATCATGTCCGCGCAATCGTTTCGTCGCGTGTTTTCGGGGGCCCCGTGGGAAGGGGAGATCGGATGCTGTCGGGCCGTCCGTGCCGGCGATCACATCTTCGTGACGGGGACGGCTCCCGTCGACGAGAACGGCCGAACCTACGCCCCCGGAGACGGATACGCGCAGACCCGCCGCTGGGAAGAGTACGGCCGAGCGCACCGAGAGTTCTTCGCCGGCCATCCACCCGCCACGTCGATGATCGAGATCAAGTCGCTCATCGACCCGGACATGCTGATCGAGATCGAGGCGGACGCCGTGTGTACGACGTGACACCCCCCCAAATCGGGGCGGATCGGCTAGAATTGTGGGGGAGCAGCAACGGAAGAGGAGGCGCCGCCATGAAACCGTATCGACCGCTCGTCACCGCCGTCACCATCCCCGCGTTTCTCGCGATCGCCTTCTGCCTGGCCGGAACCGCGTTCGCTCAGTGGGAAGATCCCGAGATCGTGATTCTCGCGGGCAGCGGGGGCGATGAAGAGTCGAGCCGTTGGTCATTGATCCTCGATCCGGACGACGATCCGCACGTCGTGTGGAGGGAATTCCCGGGTGGCCGCGGGGCGATCTTCTACACGACCGAGGAATACAGTGGTTGGTCGACGCCGATCGAGGTCGGGACCGACGGCGGAAGCCACGGTGATCCATCGATCGAGTGGCACCAAATCGACTACAGCCCCGTCGTCGTCTTCGAGGGATCGTTGACCGGTGAAGGTGACTCCGAGATCTACCTCGCGAGGTGGAACGGCAGCGGGTTTGACGCCGACCGCCTCACCGAGAATGACATCCCGGACTACAATCCCGCACTCTCGACAGACATCTTCGGGCGCTATCACGTCGTCTGCATCGCCGAGATCGGCGGCGAGTATCGACTGCGCTATCTCACCGACGCGTCCGGAGAGCCGACCGACCAGGTGTTGAGCGTGGGGAACCTCGGGGAATTCGGCTCCGGCGCCTCGCCCTGCATCGACGCGACGGACCTCGGTATCGCGCACATCGCGTTTCGGGGTGTTTGGTCGGGTCGCTACAAGGTGCATCACGCGTTCAACGACGAAGCAGGCGGAACGTCTTGGGATTGGGAAGTGATGCACTCGGAGAACGCGGAGGATTTCTCGAGCAGCATCGAGGTCGCGCCGTCCGGCGACGTTCATCTCGCCGTGAGCGGTAACGACTGCTGGGGATGCCCGTACAGGACGTACTACTTCTACCAGCAGGTCTATAGTGGCTGGGACCCGTACGTCTTCATCCCGTTCGGACTCGGGCTTGCTTCGCCGTCGCTGGCGCTCGACAGGACCGAAACGCCGCACCTCGGATTGGTGGAGGTGAGTGGCAGTATCGTGACCGGTCGCCTCTACTACGCGAGTGAGGCCAATGGATGGACGCCGACGCTCATCATCGGAGCCGATCACGCCACGCCGTCGCTCGCGGTGGACTTCGACGGCTACGGACATCTCGTCTGCACGACCGGCCCGAACAGCGGCATTGAGGACGTTCTCTACGTCAAGTCGTCCGGCGTGGTTGTCGACGTCGGTGAGCCGGACTCTGCGTCGTGGCGGCCAACACTCGTAGCCGCGCCGAACCCGTTCGGTGCGGAAGTGGCGCTCACGATCATGGGCTCGGGGCAATCCATCGGGCTGTCGCCTTCGCCGTTGCGAATCTTCGATGCGGTGGGGCGGCTCGTGCGGGAGCTTCACCCGGCCGAAATCTCGGCAACCGGAGTCTGGAGCGCGACCTGGGACGGACGCGACGCGCTCGGCGTGGCGGTCTCGCCCGGCGTCTACTTCGCGCGAAGCGGCGGGCACGAATCCGCGAGAATGGTCAGGCTGCCGTAGACCGGATCCGCCGCGTGCCCCAGCCTGTGTTCCAATGCTCGCCCGCTGGGCGTTGACCGAGTTCTCGCTGCATCTGTGCCGGCTCGACGTTCGCGCTCGGTGGCCAGCGCCGCCCGATGCCCGCGCCACCTGCGATCGATGTTACCTACGTTCAGCGCTGGCTGCGGTCTGTTTTGTTCGACCCACTCCGCGGACTGTCGGGCTTTGTCTTTCGAGATCGTTTTCGATCGACGAGGTAGAGAACGACCCCGACGGCAACGATGATCGGAAGCCACATCATCACAAACACGGAGAAGCCGCTGGCCTCGCCCGAGTCGGTGAGGAGCAGCAGGAATACGGCGATCGCAACGAGGATGAAAACCGTCTTGATATTCACGGTCACCTCCCGGCCGGTCGATGACAATGCCCGTCTCTAGCTCGGCTTCGCTCCGGTGCGCGCGATCAACTCGGCGCTCAATCGGTGTCCTTCCTGAGCGATGTCGGACTCATCGGCACCCACGAGCGTTCCGTTCTCGACGACCACGCGACCGTTCGCGATCGTCGTGTGCACGGGGCGCAAGGGACTATTGTAGACGACCGCCGCAAGGTGGTCGGAACGACTACCCACGTAGCCGACCTGTTCGAAGTCCACGAGGAAGAGATCGGCGGCCAGGCCGGCACGGAGCACACCGACATCGTTACGTCCGAGGACACGCGCTCCGCCGCGCGTAGCCGCGAAGAGCACGTCGTGCGCCGTGAGCCACTCCGGTTTGTTCCGCATGCGGTGCGCGTAGAGCGCGACCCGAAGGTCCGCGAGTAGGTTCGAGGAATCGTTAGACGCCGAGCCATCCACCCCGATCCCTACCGCTACACCGGCATCCAGCATCTCGCGCACGGGCGCGATGCCGGAGCCGAGGCGCGCGTTTGACGCCGGACAGTGCGCGATCCCGACACCTTCGCGCCCCATCTCACGGATCTCGTCCGCGTTGAAGTGGATGGCGTGCGCGAACCAGACATCGTCGCCGATCCAACCGAGCCGCTTGGCGAACTCGAACGGCCGGCAGCCGTGGGTCTTGAGGCAGTAGCGTTCCTCGTCGAGCGTCTCGCCGAGGTGCGTGTGAAGTCGCACGCCGCGTCGCCGCGCGAGTTCCGCGGTTCGTCGCATGAGGTCTTCGCTCGCTGAGAACGGCGCGCACGGGGCCAGCGCCAGGCGGCACATCGCGAGCGGTGACGGATCGTGGTACGTGTCGATCACGCGCCCGCAATCATCCAGAATGGCATCGGCGTCTTCCGTTAGCCGATCGGGAGGGAGCCCCCCCTTCGACAGACCGACCTCCATCGACCCGCGCGTGGGATGAAATCGGATCCCGAGGGTCGCCGCCGCCTTGATCTGACGGTCGATGAGGTCGGGCGGCGTTCCGTGCGGAAACAGATAGTGATGGTCGGACGTACACGTGCAGCCGGACAGCAGAAGCTCCCCGACCGCGGCCATCGCGCCGACCTCGACCATTTCGCCGGTGATGCCCACCCACACGTCGTAGTGCTTCGTGAGCCAGTCGAAGAGCTCGTCGTTTTGCATCGCCGGAAGGTTACGCGTGAGGATCTGAAAGAAATGGTGGTGCGTGTTGACGAGCCCGGGGAAGACGGCTTTGCCGGAGGCGTCGACGACGCGATCCGCGCAGTCGATGCCCGGGCGGTTCGGGTCGTCGGGGCTGAAGATCCCCGCGACACGATTCGCCTCGATGAGAATGTCTCCAGGCCCGAAGTCGGGCTCGGGATCGTCCATCGTGACGATGTGATCCGCGTTTTGTACGAGAAGTGTCGTCACGTTCGCTCGACTCTAAAACCTGCTGAAGAGCTTGATCTCGACTCCCTCGAACTCGGGCTCGAAACGGCAGATACCTCCGACGCACACGAAGCCCGCAAGTCGACGTCCGGCCAGAACGCTGAAGTCATGGTGTTCGCTCAAGTGGAGGCTGATCTTTCCATAGAGGGCCGACACCGCGAGGTCGTCTTCGCCGACCGCGGCACGCTGAACCTTGGATCTGTCGGACGTTTCGCCGACGAGGTTGACCGTGATATCTGGGGAGCGGGACCATTCCAAGAGTGCGAAGAGGGTATTGAACTTGCCCTCAACCTCGAGCTCCGAGTGCTGATATTCCGTTTGAACTTTGAAGCTATGAGTGTCGTCGTAGACAAGCCGAAACTCCGCAATGCTCGTCCAGAGTGTGCGAAACGGATCCCCCGACACGCCGGGCACGTGCGCTTTCTGATAGTCGAACATTGATACAACGTCGACGTCCTCGAAGCCGACGGCGGAACCGAGGTCCAGGAAGAGTTCCCCGAACATCTCGTCAAAGTGGTTCGATTCGCGCTCGTCTTCCTGGTTTCGAGTCTGTGCGGCATATGCGGTCAACGTGCTGTTTTCGAACATCGCCAACGTACCCTCGACCTGAAACCCGGTCTCATCATCGGCATCCAGAAGGTGCGGGTGCCGGTTCAGCAGTGTGTACGTGTGGTCGCGAATGACGGACGGCGGAAGATTGTAGGTCGTGTTTCCGTCGGAGGCGCGAAGCCAGAAACTGTCATAGTCCTTGTATTCGCCGCTCAGCTGCAGAGGTCCTATCCCCAGGTTTGCCGACAAGTAGAGCCCCTTGCCGTTGCGGCCGGGTCGCTGGATCTCCGCGTATTCGCCCTGGGCGTCCAGTGTTCCCCGGAAGATGGCCATGCGGCCGCCCCGCAGATCTCTCGTCGGCCGGTCGCGCCACTGCAATTCCACGGCGCTTGCCCCGAGGGTGATCCCGGTCTGCCACCATCCGAATTCGACATCACCTCCTTGCAGGCGGTCGGTCCGCGGCCGCGTCTCGTTCTCCATCTTGCCGCCCACCGTGGTTCCGCTGAGAAGCGTCACCGAGAGCGGACCGCGATCGCCCCGGATGTGCAGTCCCTCCAGGTTCGTGTCGACCCGAATGTCTCGTTGTTCATACGCGTTCAACGTCATGCCCTGCCCGAAGAGGGCGTAGTAGTGTCCCGCGCGGACGGTGCCATTGTCGCTGTACGCCTCGAGGTATCGATGCGTGACATTGAAACTGCTGGGGTCATTCGACTCGGTCGGATCCGGGGGCTGGAAGGCGCTCAGTTGGATCCCGCCGGAAAACGCGCCGGAGGCATAGCGGGCATCGAGCCACTCCTCGAGGATCGGATCTTCGTTTCTGTTGCTCCACGAGTACTCAACCTGGTTGGACAATGACAAACCGCTGGGCATTTCCAGGCCGCTCGCGGTACCCCCGCCGACGAGAACCAGAATGACGAGGCATGCAGGTATGACTCGACGCATCAATTGGTTCCTCCGCTCTCGGGTTCTTTCACCACCTCACTGGACTCTACTTCACCGAGAAGCGCGACGACCGCTTTCTCAAGGTCCTTTTCGTCTCCCGGACGATATCCCATCTTCACGTACGATGGCTTTCCGCTTTGCTCCAGAAGGACGACGTACGGAACAGATTGCCCGTGGAGCTTTCGAAACGCGTCCTGATTCGGATCGAGCAGCACTTCAAAGTTGTACTTGTGAGATCGGACATACGACCGCACGCGATTGTGATTACGGGGCTGGTCGATCGTGATGAGAAACACGTTCAAACCCTGGTCTTGGTAGTGCTTCGTCATCTCGTCGATGTGCGGCATCTCCTGAAGACATGGCTTACACCATGTTGCCCAGAATGAGACCAGCACCGGGCCTTCCTTCAGCGTATCGTGGAGCGACACATTCTTCCCTTCGAGGTTCTTGAGCCGGAAGTCGCCGACGACCGGAGACTCATCGTCCGCAACGGCGAAGCCTCCGACGGCAAGACCCGCCAAGACGAACACGGCTGCAATTCTAGGCGCTAGGCTAGGCATCAGATCGTCCTCCATGAATGCGGCGTACCCGCCAGTCTTCTCGACTCGGGTTCCGGTGGCCTACTCGAGTGTCGAGGCCGCCTGCAATATATACTTCGTGCTCCAGTCCTGAACGATCGCCACGCACGCGACCTGGGCCGGATCATCCTCGGGATCCGCGAATTGATTCTGGAAGTTCGCGCGTAGTGGGGCGGCAAGCGAAAAGGTCTCGTTCATCCCTTCGGTGATCTCGATTGACTGCCCCGAGATGTCGTCTACGCCCGGGATGAAGTCGCGCGTCCGGCGGATGAAGCGCGGCGGATCGAACTCAGTCTCGAGCTCGTCGTACTCGATGACCTTCTGGAGTGACAGGACAATCAGACGCGGATCCCCCATGATGTCCGCGACGGATTTGACCGTGACATCTACCTTCACCGAATCATTCTCGACGGTGCAGGAGACTTCGAGATCGATCGGGGATGGCTGCTCCAAATGTTTCGTGAGCGTGTCCGTCAACACGGCAGCAGGCGGAGACGCGGTGAAGCTCAATATCCCATCGATCGCGAACGCCGGGTTTCCGGAAAGCCCATAGAAATCGAATCTCGCTTGCAGCTCAGGCTCATTCGCCCAATGCATGGGATCGAATACCGTGGGCGACTTCGTCTGATTGTGGACCGTCAGCAGTCGACTCAACGGGTAGTGGGAGGCCTCCTCCAAGAGAAGCTCTTCGGCCGGAACACAAGGGCCGCACCCAACATTGGAGAAGTCCTCAACGATGACTGTGCGCGGATAGCCGTCCACGATGTCGAATGCCGCATCGACCGTTTTTCCGATCTCCACGTCGACGAGTGTCTCGAAGGGGATCGTTGTGCGCCCCTCCACGCCTGGATCGATCGTCACGACATAGCTACCAGGGTGGACCTCGACGACAGCCGGCGGCGCGATCCCCGTGTTCTCTCCGTTCAGAATGATGGTCGCGTCTTGCTTCTCCGTGATCGTTACGTTTATCCAGCCCTTGTCCGGTTCAGGTGCTGCGATGATTTCCGGATCCTGCTGCGCGCATGCCATCGCCAGCGCGATGACCAATGCCGCCGAGCTCGCAGCCGTCTTTCTATAGGTCAAGGCTCCACCTCCGATGTGGTCCCGGATTGTCTGTTCAGGATCAAACGCGCCGAATTATACATGAATCCGGACTCCGCAAGAACGATATGCGTCCCGGCATGGACTCTCGTCAGCCGGCGGCGGGTGGTGGCGCCGTAAGCCCACACGGGACATGTTGATACGGACATCCAACGCAATGGGGGCCGTCAGGGTCGGTATCCTCGGTGTTCGTCCATGTCAGCAGGTCTCGCACCGGGCCGTCGGTACGGTAAACCCGCCGAGTGAAGTCCTGCTCCCGTCCGCCCGCCGTTCGTTCGCGTAGTGCTGACAACGTTTCGCCGAGCGCGTCGGTCGACGGCAGCTCCCGAACGCTCATCTCCCGCACCGTCTCGACGCCGCGCGACGTGTAGAAAACGATCATCCGGATTCGATCATCCGCTTCGAGGGAGAGGAACTTGGCCGACGCGATTGCGTAGAGCAGGAGCTGTACGTCATAGCCGTGCGACGCGTCTGTCTTCCTCGCGTGATCCTCGTCGGTGACGCGCGTCGTCTTGTAGTCGAGAACGGTCCAGACGCCGTCGGGCGCGCGGTAAAGCCTATCGACCGCGCCCTCGATACGTCCGCCGGGGGTGACGAGAACGAACGGAACCTCCGTGAGCCCGCCGCCGGCCGCCAGAATCTCCCGCGCCCGGTCCGATTCGAGAAACGCGCGGAGGTGTGTGTCGGCCGTGCGATCGCCCGTGCCGCCCGTTTCGCTGCCCGCCGTCGGTCGCCCGAAGGCGGCAAGGTGGTTGTGTACCAGAATCCCACGCTGCCGGGCGGATGAATCACCGGGCGTGGCATCATGCTTCTGATTGCTGGTGGATACCGTGTCCTCCAGCAACCCAACGATCCGCCGATAGAAGTATCGCCGCGGACAGACCGTGAGTTCGCTGAGGTCGGTGACGCGCACCGCACCGGTTCGCGTCGTTGTGAGAGGTGCGCTGGACGTTGCCGGTGCATCGATCGCCGCCGGGGGAGCCCACGACATGAGTGCGTCTTCGGCGGCGCGCGCGAGACGGAGATCGGGCTCAACCGACGGCCGCCCAAGCTCTCCGGGGCACACGACGTGAAGAGCGACACCGCCAACGTTGCCTGTGCCGCCGGCTGTCTGTGAAAGGGCGTCACCCAACTGCGGGTGCCGGTCGAGCCAGTGCCGGGGGGCACGCTCGTCCGACTTCGATGGCTTCTTCGACGGGGCGCGTGTAGAGAGGATGAGGTGGTCACGCGCGCGCGTCATCGCGACGTAGAGCACCCGCTTCTGTTCCGCCCACTCCCGATCCTGCTTCTCGGCTTCGATCAATCTGTAGCGCGCGGTCTTTTCCAGGCGGTCATCCGAGTTGTCCAACGGGACCTTCAGTGCGAGGCGGGTTGTTTCGCCGTCGCTCAGCACGCACATCGGGGCTTCGGAGACCCGGCGGTCGCGTTCCGACATGCCGGCCACGACGACGATCGGAAACTCCGTGCCTTTCGCCGCGTGGATGGTCATGAGCGAGACGCCGTCCGGCTCAGTGGGATCGGGCGCTTCACCTTCTACGTGAACGTGCTCCGATTGCTCATCGAGCCACGCGACCACGCGGGCGGGGTCTATCCCGTGAGATTTCTCGAAACGGTGGATGAGGTCGAGGAGCTTCTCCAGGTTCGCCAGCCGGCGCGGGCCATTCGGTGTCGCGGCCGTCACGGCCCTGTAGCCGCTTTCATCGAGCGCGGTCGATAGTAGTGCGGCCGTGGGGGCGCGTCCGGCGATCTCCCGCCATGCGCTCAGGAGGTTTCGGGACCAGGCGAGCTGTCCGCTCGTGCCGGCATCCTCGGCGGTCGTCCAGAATCGGTCGACGAACGTTTCCCCGGGAGCGGACGCGATCCGCCAGAGAAGATCGTCCGAGAAGCCGAAGAGTGGCGAGCGAAGGGCCGCGGCCAGCGCGATCTCGTTGCGCGGATCGGTGAGGGTGTGCAGCAGTGTCCGCGCGTCGCCAATCTCGGTGGTCTGATAGAAGCCGCGTCCTCCGAGTATGTCGAACGGGATCGCTCGGGCGAGAAACGCGTCCTCGAGATTCTGAAGCAGGCGTCTGTCGAAGAAGATCACGGCGATATCGCTCCAGGTTGCCGGTCGCTCCTGCTGCGTCTCCGGATCGAGGATCCCGAGACCGGATCGAACGAACGATCCCACCACGTGCGCGATGCGGTCGGCCTCGGCGTCGCGCGATTGGCTGAGGTCTCCCTCGGCGTGGTCGACGAGAAGCTCCACGCGTCCGGAGTCGGTCGTCTCCGGCTCCCCCCGCTTCGCGACAAGCGTCTGCGGCATCGGCTCGTACTCGCGTTCCGGGGAAGGCGAAAACGTGCCGGTGAAGAGATCGTTCACGAGGCCGATCGGCGTCGGGAGACTTCTGAAGTTGTCGTTCAAGGAAATGACATCCCCGCCCCGATCGCGGATCCACTCCTGTGCGCGGAGAAACAGCTCGACGCGTCCTCCCCGAAACTCGTAGATGGCTTGCTTGTCATCGCCGACAATGAAGAAGTTCGGTTTCGATGCCTCGCCTCCCTCTCCCAGGAGGCGTCGCAGGATCGACCATTGGATTCGATTCGTGTCCTGAAACTCATCGACCAGTAGATAGTCGATCTCTGTGCGGATGCGAGAGGCGACCGTTTCCCGTGCGAGAAGCTTCACCGCCGACAACTCGAGCCCGGCGAAGTCGATGCGCTCACCCTCGCCGAGGAGATCACCATAGTAGCGATGCAGGCCGGTGTAGAGCGTGCGCAGGTCTCCTTCGAGCGAGAGCGCGACAAGTTCCATTTCCGGGTCGAAGGGGGCGAACCATGCCGTCTCGTCGGCGAAAGCGGCGGCGAGATCCTTGAGACTTGCACGCAGCTCATTGATTGCGCTGCCCCACGTGCTCTTTCGGCCCTTGTTCCCGAAGCCGCGCGCCTTTCCCTGTCCGTTCACCAGTGCCGGGCGTGTCGTCTGGATGAGCTCCACGGAAACGTCGTCCGAGAGGACTTGCCTCGCCAGCGGTGCGACGGCCGCTAGCGTCTCTCCGAGTTTGTCACCCGGATGCCGGGATGATGCCTCAATGATCATCTCGAATGTCTCGGTCGAAACTCGGTTCCGTAGTGCCTGTCCTGTCATCCGTGCCCGCTGTTCCATCTGGTCGCGAGTGTGCCGAAGACGGTCGTCGGGATCCGGCAGCGGTTCGAGAAGCCAATCCTCGGAGTCTGTTCGCTCGCGGATGAGCAGTTCGAGGAGGCGGCGCAGTTCGCGCGACCGATACGTTCCGAGCAATCGCTCGAGGGCGGCGGCTTCGGTGCTTTCGCTCGAACTTCGCCTCGCGGTTGTGGCGAGGTAGCCGCGAACGGCTTCCGCGGCGAGAAGTGTGGCCTCCGCGGCGTCGACCACCTCGAATGTAGGGTCGATCGCGACGTCGAGCGGATTGTCGCGGAGCATCGCCGCGCAGAACGCGTGAATGGTCGAGATTCGGGCGGTGATCAGATTCGCACGGATTTCCCGCCACCAGAGTACCCGCTCGCGATCTCCGGCCCGCGAAGCCGCTCGAAGCTTGTCCGAGATCATCTCGCGCACCCGGCCGCGCATCTCTATCGTGGCCTTTTCGGTGAACGTGAGCGCGACGATTCGCCGCAGGGGATTCACGGTGCCGCGCAGGCGTTCGAGCGCCCGGACGTATCGTTCGGTGAGCACGCGTGTCTTTCCCGATCCGGCGCCCGCGGTGACCGCGACATGGCGGTCGAGATCGCATGCGAGGCGTTGCGGGGTTGTGAGCTCTATCGTTGCCATCACGCGCTCTCCCCGGCGGAGCCCTTCACCGATGCGGTCTCCCCTTCGGAGAATTCGGGGAGATAGACGGGAACGTTCTTCTCGGTCGAGAGCGCGTCGCGTCGCCGTTCGAGGCGGACGGCTCCCGTCCGGCAGACGCTTCGAAAGGCACACGACACGCACCCGGCGACCTTCTCCTCGAGCAACGTGAGCGGGAATGTCCCTGCGGAGATCGCGCTCGCAATGAGTGAAAGCCGCTCGGCGATGCGATCGAATGGAGCCGCGCAGTTCTTCGACTTCGACCGCCCCATGTGCGGGCGGATACCGCGCTGAGTTGAAAGTGAGTAGTAGGCGGCGTCCCAATCCTTGGAGTCGGGATGACGTGAGCGGTAGGCCTCCAGATAGAGCGGAAGCTGAAAGCGCAGCCCGCGCTCGATATCCTTGACGGACGGGACCGCGCCCGTCTTGTAGTCCAGCACGAGACAGACACCGTCTTCGCGCTCATCCACGCGATCGATTCTACCCCGAAGCCGCATCGTGCCACCCGGTGTATCGATCTCCACCGGTGGCTCGTCCGGAAACCCAAACGACCACTCGAGTGCGGCGGGTCGCCAGCCATTCGCCCAGCGATTCAATTCCGCTTCGAGGAACGCCGCCAGAATGCCCGGACGGCGTGAACGATCTTCCTCCGGGCGAAGACCCGCGCAGATCGAATCCCGCGTCGCCCGCCACAGAAGATCGTCGGACGGAATCTCCGAAAGCTCGTCTTCGGCGATATCAAGCATTTCTCTCCGGGCCTCCGGCAACGTAGCCTGCGAGATAGGTCCGGCGTCCCGACCGAGCCGTTGCGCATAGAATCGATGAAGGATCGTGTGCAGGAGATGACCACGCGTGAGCGGAGAGAGTTCTTCCTCGACTTCGTCCAGCTCGCCCAGCCGGAGCATCCTCTCGCTGAAGAACACATACGGGCAGCGCGCGTACGTTTCGATCTCCGTCACGGAATAGACGTGCGAGCCGCCCGGATGATAGGCGGCCGCTTGTTGAGCGACCGCCGATACGGAGCCGGAATACGGTGTGAGGCCGCCGTGATGGCGCACGGCTTCGACGGCGAGCGCGTGAAGCGTCGCACGCGCCGTGGCCGAGGCAGATGGATCTTCGAGAAGCGGTGCAAAGGTCGCATCGATCGCGTACGGGTCGGCTGCCAAGTCAACCGCCGCTTCGATCAGGCGCTCACGAGCTGGACGATCGATCTCCGGTTCGTCGAGCGGTTGAGGACGAAGGCTGTCGGCCAGACGATCAAGGAGCGGAGATCGGAGCTGCAAGGCACCGTCGACGCGCGACGGCCAGGAGAGATGCACCTCTCTTCGACGCGCGATCTCGCCGTAGAGCGCGGCGGCGTCCTCCGCCGCCGGGTCGGGGTGCAGCGTGAAGTCACGCGCCATGTCTCCCGTTTCGGGGAAGAAGAGCTCACGAACCCGGCGCCGAGGCAGCTGCGCTTCCGTGAGACCGCCGATGAAGACCGCATTCGTCGGAAGCATCCTCAGGTCCGCAAGACCGACAATCCGCACACCACCCGGCTCTTCCTCCATCGGCTGCAGCAGCTCCTCGGCCAGCAGCGCTCTGAGGCGTTCGATCCAACCACCCAGCCTGTGCTTGGGATCCGGCCGGCGGAGATTCAGCGCCCGCGTCATCTCGTCCATGAGTTCCGAAAGGCGCCGGAGTGCGGCGACGTCGCGCCGGGCCGCGCGCCAGAGATTCGGGGCATTGACCGTGGCGGTGGAGCGGTACCATGTCCCTAGCGCCGAGAGCAGATTCAGTACGGCGTCGCGAAATCCCGCCACGGTTGTCGGGTGGGCACGCAACATGATGAGCGGTCGTAACGCGCCGAAGAGCGCCACAAGCGCCGCCACGGCGCGATCGGTCTCGCGCGCCTCGTTCAATATCCTTGCGCGTCGCGATGCCGCCCCGCCGCCGACAACGGAGAGCGCGCGCGCGTCGTGTCGCAGGCTGGTCGCGTATCGACGGAGCGGTTCGATCCAATCGCGATCGACGTTTTCGCCGCCGATGATCTGCGCGCGCCTCGCGAACGTGTCGATCCGCTCTGGATTCGGATAGGCGTCCGGCATCACGAGGTAGGGTGACTTCAACAGCGCCTCCATGTCGGTGCGGCGAAAGCCGCCGGCCGTTGCCCGAAGGAGTGCGATGGTGAACGCAACGGGCGGCACGGAGGCGAGCGGCACGCCCTGATCGGCGGCGAACGGGATCGCGTAGGCGGGGAAGATCTCCCGGACGAGCGGTAGATACCGGTCCGGGTTCGCGAATGAGACGGCGATGAGCCCCGCGCGATCGGGATGGCGTCGCAGCCGAGCCGCGATGTGGCGCGCGATCGAGGTGACTTCCCGCAGAGGGTCGGGGAGTTCGGTGACCGATAGCCTGTCGGGCGCCGGGTCGTCGAAAACCGGTTCCACGAGATCGGGCGCTCCGGGGAGAAGATGACACGCGGCACGGGCGACCGGGTCGTCATCCGGAGAATGTCGTTCTTCTGATCGCGCGATCTTGCGGAGCTGCTCTATCCCCTTCGCCATATGGCGTGGCGGCTCCCATGCGCCGTGCTCCTCCGGCGCTCCGTCCAGCGCCACGATGACGTCTTGTTTCCCTGAGGCGATCTCGCGAACGAGATCGATCTGTGACGGCGCGAATGTCGTGAAGCCGTGAACAATCACTCGCTCGACGTCGGCGAGTGCGGCATGGAGAAGTTCGCCGTTTTTCACAAGCGCGGCCGTCATGTCCGGGATGGTCGAGAGCATCGGTCCGTCGCCAGACACAGCATCGGTCGAGAAGGCGACGCAGTTTCTCCAGCGGCGAAAGAGCCCGATCATCTCGCCGTCGAGTTTCGAATGACGGCCCTCGCGATAGGTGCGGATCACGCTCTCCAGATGTTTGGGGTCGCGGATCTTCTGACGCCCGAGTGCTTCGAAGAAGTGATCGACCGCCTGAACGATGCCGGGGAAATCACGACCGTTCGAGAGGCGGGCCGCCTCGCCGGAATCGGTGAGCTGGGCGATGACTTCGGCCAGCAGCGTCCGCCGGGCGCCATCCTGAAGTCGCTCCGGCGCGGTGGGGAAACCGGCCGCGGTCGCGGTCACGAACTGGTCCAGGGCCTCGATGCGGGGAAGGAAGAGCCCGTCCTCAAATCGCGTGAGGAGTCGCTCGACGAATAACGCGCGCCCGCGGCCGGAGGGTGTGAGTATCAGAAGGCGAGTCGCGCCCGCATCACGGATCGTGTCGGCGATCTCATCGAGAAGACGATTCTCCTGCCGCCGCGAGGGGGGACCGAGGCGAAGGGTCAGACCGTGAGTCATGACTCGCGATCCGAGCGACCCGTAGTCGAGAGCTCTCGTCCCAACCCGGCGGCGCGGGCCTTTTCCACGACCACTCGGCCGGCGGCGACGTCGAAGATGGCGAGCCCGAGAGATTCGAAGATGATGATCTCATCGGGACCGCGACGTCCGGGGGTGTGGCCCGCAAGCACGTCGCCCAATTCCGCGACGTCACTCCAGTGGAGCCTGCCGGTGTCGATTGCCGGGAACAGATCGCCCGCTTCGAGCTTCGCCTGTTCGCGTGAATCGACCACGATCCTCGCGGCGCGGGCGACGGTCGCTCCATCGATCTCTCTTCGGGACAGTAGATTGGAGCCCGCCGCGATGACGAGCGTTCCCGGGTCGCACCAAGCACCCTTCAGAACGGGCGCCCCGCTCGTCGTGCAACTGATCGCGATCCGGGAGCCGGTCACCGCCGCCTCTGCCGATTCGACCGGTGTAACGTCGATGCCCAATCTTGCCGACATCCGGGCCGCAAAGGCACGCCGCCGTTCGTCGTTTCGTCCGTAGACGACCGCCCCGCGCGCCCCGGTGGCGAGAACCACGGCCTCGAGCTGTGTTTGGGCCTGCCAGCCGGTGCCGATGAGCCCGACGCGATTCGGGTGCGGCGACGCCAACACGGCCGCCGCCACCCCGCTGGCGGCGCCCGTTCGGATTTGCCCCAGTCGATCGGCCTCTATCAGCGCCACTGGATCCGCGGTGGAGACGTCGAAGAGCTGGACGAAGAAGCGCGCCCTACCGCCGAAGGCGGCATAACCTTTCCAGCCGGCGAGCCCCGATGACGTGTCGGCGGCAGCCATCATGTGTAGGAAGCCGCGTGCCGTGCGCACCCGACGTCGGGGTTCGTTGGTCGCGTCCCCGCTCGCGAGGTGAACGAGGGCTTCACGGACGGCGTCCATGGCCTCGCGCATGCTTAGAAGCTCGGCGACCTCTGCCTCGTTGATCCAAAGCACCGCGCGATCCTCGTGTCGGATAGAACAAACCCGGCGCGGGTCGAGCCGGGTTAATTGCGGACTAAGTTATCATAAATAGGTGATAGTATCACCCTTAGGGTGCGTCGTGATGTCGCGCCCCATGGCATCTTCCCAGCGAACCAGCCGTGCGGTCCGCTCAGGCGGGGAAGAGAGGACTGAGTTTCCGAGCCTCGATCCGGTGTTCGGTTGCACCGAGTTGTCGCAGTCGCGCGGAGCTAAAGAGCGGGCACTCCGTGTAACCTTCTGTCAAACAACGTGTTCGAAGTTCGCGTAGGCTCGGAAAGAAGGCCTCTTCCACGCAGCTGGGGGAGTGACAGGTATGCAGGGCTGTGGCGTAGGCCAAACCCTCAACCTGACGGCTGTACGGGCAGGGCATCCATGGCCTCCCCCGGTCGGTCAGAGATCGATGGAGTGGAGCGAAGACGAAACCCATCCGCCAACCGGCGTGATCAAACGGCTCACCGCAGTCCGAACCGAATTTCAATATGGCAGGTCGATCCCGGTTTGCAAATGTTTTTTCGGTCAGAGTGAAATCATTTTTGCCGAAGAGGATAGGGGGTCGATGTGACGTGACGCGGTGCCGATAGTCTGGTAGGAAGGTGGAACTTCGGTGCCATTGACGAGAGGGAGGGGCCTGTACGACATGCGCGGTCAGCCCAATCGGGGCTGGACGCAATCAGCGATAGTTGGCCTCGCGCTATGTATGCTTCTCGCTATTGTTCTGCGACTGATCTACTTCAGAGGCGTCCACCTCATCGACGACTTCAACTATCTCCGCCATGCGGGGGAGATCTGGCAGGGTCGATTCGATATCACGCAGGTGCTCTACTGGCACGGCATGCGCCCCGTGATCTTCATTCCCGTCGCCGGCTGCTTCTCTCTCTTCGGCGTTTCGCAATCCACGGCCGTGCTCTGGCCGTTTGTGCTCTCCGTCCTCACGGTTGGGCTCGTCGTACTCATCGGGTCGAGGCTTGGCGGAACTCGCACCGGGATCTTCGCGGGAATCGTCGCGGCGTTCTGTCCGATGGCCGTGGACGAGGCCACACGGCTGTTGCCCGGTGAGATTCAGAACTTCTTGATCGCGGCGGCGGTGTACGCATTCTTGCGTTCCGAGACGAGCGAACGCGCTCGTTCGGCGTGGCTGCTCGCGGCGGGGGCGACGTTCGCGCTCATGCCGTGGACGGGACATCTCGGGCTCGTGGCCGGGGTCTTCTTCGTTCTCGCCATCCTCCTGCATAGACGTCACAGCCTGTGGAGCTATGCACCGGTTGCGGTGGGGGCGGCGATCGTTCTGATCGCGGCCCATCTCTACCAGTGGGTGGCCGCCGGGAATCCGTTCTTGAGCGCGGCGGTCTTGCACGACGTTCTCTCGAGGGAATCCGCGCCGGCTGATCCGTTCTACTACGCGCACCTCGCGATGGCCCCGCTCCTGTCGCATGGGGGCGTGCTCTTTCTCGCCTTGGTGGGGGTGGTCTTCGCGATCGAGCGGCGGTGGAAGCCGTGGGGCATGATCGCGCTCTGGTTGCTGGCCACGGCGATCGTGCTCGAATTCGGTACGACGAGTCTCACGGAGTATCGCCCGGTCGTCAAACAGCCGCGCTACTTCTCGGTCTTGGCTATTCCGGCGGCCCTCCTCTCGGGTCTGGCATTGGAAGAGATTCTGACCATCGTGCGCAGCAAGGTGACGAAGCTGGGAATGGTCCTTGCCGGGGCGATCTTGGCGGCGACCTTCGTCACGTCGATCATGACGATCGATCGGGTCGGAAATCGCACGGAGAATCGTGATGAGAACACGCGCGGTGTGGCGGAGTGGGTCGAGCTGTATCAAGGTCGACCCATCTATGTGATGCATTGGGTCTGGAACACGCGCATAGGATTCTTCACGGACTACGCCGACGACTATTTCCCGAGCGGCTTCGATCCCTACAGCTCGGTTCTCCTCGAGACCGCGGATCCAACGTCCCTCAACCGGTATGTCCAGACGCTGGAGCCGGGTGAGATGATGCCGGCCGGTCTACTGGTGGTGGACGAGCGGCTGTTGGGTGCCAGTCGCCGCGACGGGCCGGGTGGCTTCGTCCGTGCGGGCGAGCTGCCGGAGGTGTTGTTCGATCCCCCATCCGAGTGGCGTCTGCTCAAACGGCTCAAGGGTGTCGTGCTCTACGACGTGCCCGACGGTGTGTGGCCCGGCGGCTGACCGGGCCCGCCGACGTCATTGACGATCTCCCAGAACGCTCATGTCCACAATGGCCCAGTTCTCGTGGATCCTGTGTGGCCGCAGGCATGCGTGACGTCCTCGATCCGGGGGTTGCGGGGCCTCAAATGCGCTATACTCGGGCGCCCGCATTCCGGCGCGGCGGTCGCGTCGGAGCCGGCCTAGGTGGTTGCGACATGAGCGGTTCGACCAAAGACAGGTCCTCAAGCCTCCGGGTGACCGAGATCTTCCGAAGCCTACAAGGCGAGGGAGCCCGTGCCGGTATGATCTGCACGCTCGTCCGACTCACCGGCTGCGATCTCCGCTGCCGTTGGTGCGATACGGAGTACGCGTTCGCCGGCGGTAACACGATGACCATCGAGGAGATCCTCGCCGAGGTCGAACGGTTCGGCAGCCCGCTCGTCGAGGTCACCGGCGGCGAGCCGCTTCTGCAACCGGATGCGCACGCATTGATCGCGGCGCTCCTCGACGCGGACTATGAGGTGATGCTCGAGACCGGTGGGCATCGCGACATCTCGACGGTCGATCCGAGAGTCGTTCGCATCGTCGATTTCAAGCCTCCGGGCAGTGGTGAAGACGCCGCGAACCTCTGGTCCAATGTGGACGCGCTCAAACCGGGTGATGAGGTGAAGATCGTCATCGCTGATCGGATCGACTATGATTGGGCGCGCCGCGTGATCACGGAGCGACGGTTGGCCGAGCGGTCGATCGTGTGGCTCTCGCCCGTGCATGGCGAGCTCGAGCCGGATCAACTCGCGGCATGGATTCTCGAAGACGGACTTCCGGTGAGATTGCAGCTCCAGCTACACAAGCTCATCTGGGGACCGGACGCCAAAGGGGTTTGAACAGAGCCTGGGTAGGAACCCGAATGGACAGAGTCGAGCTCGTGAGAGAGTTTCGTTTCGAAGCCGCGCATCACCTGCCGGCGGTGCCGAAGGGGCACAAATGCCGACGGCTTCACGGTCACTCGTTCCGCGTTGCCGTTGCCGTCCAGGGACCGATCGGTGAAGAGAGCGGTTGGTACATTGACTACGCCGAGATCGATGCGGCGATCGTGCCGGTCAGAGACGCCCTCGATCACCGCTACCTCAACGAGATCGAAGGCCTCGAGAATCCGACCTCCGAAGTTCTCGCGCGATGGATCTGGCGGAAGCTGAAGGGAACTCTCCCGGGTCTCTGCAGGATCACCGTGCGTGAGACGTGCACGGCCACGTGCAACTTCACTGGCCCGGCGAACGGCTAGCCCGCATTTTTCACCAGCTCCCTGCTGCGGTCACGAAAGCGCTCGCATCTTCAAGACGTACTCGTTTCGGCCTCCTCGACATACCTTCTGGTATGCCTGCGTCAGCCTCCACTCCGTGCGTCTTGAATCTGCACGCGCTTTCGCACCCTCGCGACGAGACCTGGTGAGAAACGCGGGCTAGAAGCCCACACGCGTGGCCGTGGCGGGCGTCCCGATGAGCTTTCTCTCCATCACCCAGAAGTAGACCAGGATGGCGAGCGCGCAAGCGCCGGAGAAGAAGAAGACGACTCCGAATCCGGTGCTGCGTGCGATCCAGCCGAGAATGGGGCTTCCCAACATCGCACCGGTGTCGATCGCCGCGGTGAAGAGACTGAGTAACGTTCCCTTCTGACCCGGATCGCTTCGATCCAGAAGCAGCGAGGCAAGAGCCGGGAACACGAAGCCATGGCCGAGCCCGCCCAGGAGACCGCCCACCACCAGGCCCGCGTTGGATTTGAACAGGGAGACCATGATCGCGCCGAGGCCCAGGCAGGCGAGCGCCGGGATCATCACGCGTGCCGGCCCCACGCGATCGGGGAGCGTGGAGAGAGAAAGCCGCAGAATGATGGAGGCCGCTGCGTATGGGACGAAGAATGTGCTGGCGGCCATGAGGTCGAATGCCGAGACGAACGGCGCGATGAACACAGAGAAGCTTCCCACCGTGAGGCCGAACGCGACCCCGACCGGCCAGAGACGGGCGACCCCGGGATGCGTGAGGACCGGCAGAACGCCTTGTCGGCCCCAGCGGGAGGGGCCACTCGGATCCGCGGCCGCGTCGGGTAGGTGATCGCCGGTGGGCCGTTGCCGCTTGTTCTCGGAAATGGTCATCGTGAGCAGCAGCGCGGCGACCGCGATGGCGAAGAGCGACCAGAAGTAGACGGGGTATCCTCCCGAGCGGAGCACCAGCTCACCGCAAAGCGGTCCGATCCCCGCCGCCGCCATCCCGCCGGTGCCGAAAATCGCGATCCCTTCCGTGCGTCGCGATTCGGGCACGAGGTCTGCCGCACCCGTGAAGTAGGCGGCAAAGAGACCGCCCATCCCCACGCCGTGGAAGAGCCGTACGGCGTAGAAGAGCGGTCCAACGTCGGTGACGAGGAGGTAGCTCAGGTGCCCCAACGCGTTGATGGCGCCGGCGAGCAAGAACGCGATGCGACGCCCCCGGAGATCCATGACGCGACCGATCATCGGTCGCGCCGCGATACCGGAGACCACGGCCGCCGGCATCAGAAGCCCGATGTCGAACGCGTCGCCGCCGAGATCTTGGATGAAGAGCGGCAGCAGGTTCTGGGCGAGAATGGACACCGCGCCGAGGAAGTGCGCCACGTAGAGCACCCAGAAACGCCGCGTGAACAACGGCTCTTTCACAGGATCCCTGCTTCTACTTGATGAGAATCAACTGCTTCGAAACGGAGCCCGACGGCGTGACGAGACGGTACCAATAGCCGCCGGCGGGAAGCGGGTTCCCGCTGTGGTCCAAGCCGTCCCACGTGACCGTCTGCGGTCCCATGGCGTCCCGGCCAGCCGTCAGCGTGCGAACCCGTCGCCCGGTCACGTCGAAGACCTCCAGACGGTAGGGAAGAGACTGCATTCCGACAAGTCCCGAGAGGTCGAACCGGATTTCCGTCGAGCCACCGAACGGATTCGGCGCGTTCTGCGAGAGAATCGGCAAGACGAAATGCTCGGGAGGTGTACCGATCGTGCCTTCGGGAACGTATTCGTAGAAGCGCGGGGAGTCGCTGATGGTCGTAACCAGCGTGTCGGTCGCGTCATCGAACGAGATCGATCCATCGTATTCGTAGATCCGAACGGACATCGTCTCGGGGGGAAGCACGATCTCGATTTCCTGAGAGCCCGTTCCATGGCTGCCGTCGTCCCACCACATCGCGTCAAGACGTGGCACGCTGTCGCCGTCAGCCTGATACTGGAACCGCAGGATCGACGACAAAAGCGTATCGTGTCCCACGAACGAGTTGATCACGCCAAGGCGCTGCCCGATGTTTCGGAACGCATAGGCCTGCTGCGTCAAAGCTCCGTCTTCGTCGAGGAGGCCCCGCCGCACGGTGCTCGTCTGTTCGTTGGAGTAGGGAAACCAGAGAGTTTGGCCAACGCCCCACCCGGTGCCCCCGACGATCATCTTGAAGAGATTATGGCCCTCTCTCTGCTCGCTGCCGCGAGGCCAGTTGGATCCCTCGTTGTTCACCTTGAGCGGAACGGAGTGGCCGTGCTGCGCCATCACATCGTCAATCCACGTGGTCACGATCGGTAGAAGCCATGCGCTCTCGGTGAACTTCAGGTTCATCCCATCGACGTACTCGCCGATCATCGCGACGTTGTAGACGACTCGCTTGGTGTTCTCCTGCACGTAGGGTTGATAGAGCCAGTAGACGAGGTCCTGATACGAATCCCACTCAAACGGGGCATAGACGTTGAACTCGTAGTAGGCGTTGGCGAATTCCAGAACCTCTTCGGGGGTGTAGTCGCCGGACTCGATCATCCACTGCGCGATCGCGACGCCCCACGATCCGCTACCCAGCCCGCTGTCGAAGACGAGGATCTCGGGGGCGACATCCTCGACGGCCTTGGCGGCGGTCGCGAGAACGCGACGATAGTCGTCCATCGTTCCCGCCCAGAACACCAGGGTGTTGGCTTCGTTCTCGATCGTGATTCGGTCGATGCGATCGCGGTAGTGCTCCACGAAGTTGAAGATGAAATCGTAGTACGACCGGCTGTGGCCGTATACGGGATCGAACTCGGTTTGGAGATCGACCGGCGGATATGATGGCGCGTAGTCTCCCGGCTCTTCGAAGCCACTCGCCCACATCTGGCCAATCTTCACGACCGCAGAGACGTTCTGGTCGGCCGCGTCCGCGCTATCCAGCCAGATGGTGAAGCCGCTGTTCCAGTTGAATGCGCCGTCCTCCGGCTCGATGTGACGCCAGTCGGCCGCTATGCGCAGCCATCGGCCCTCCAGGTCGGATATTCCTTCGAAATTCACGTGATCGACCACACCCAGAGGGTAGTCCAAGTAGTCCGGGTTGAATGCGGGGGCGGACGTCGCGATCAGCGACAGCATCAGACTGAGGAGGCCTAGACGGCTTCTGAACGACATATTTGTGTATCCCGTGTTGAAGTGGTCAAGAGGATGGTGTCCACAACACCGCCCGCTGGTGTATAATCCATAGGTGTTTGATTTTCGTTTCCCGGAATCACAACCCGCCACGTCCGCGCGAGCATCTTAGAAACTCGCTGGCGAAATCGGTCGGCGATCACCGGAGGCCTTACCATTCTAGCAAAATCCCTAGTCTTCACCAAGGTCGCGCTACTCGCGCTGACCACTAGCGCCGGCACGATCGAGATCGTGGACCTGGCCACAGCCCCATATCATTTCTATGGTCTTGAGACCGAGGCGCGGGCCGGCTCCCAGTCGGCATTGGGCCTGGATCTCTTCGATGAGGGTTCGAGCTCTCTCGTAATCGGCGCGTATCTGGCCGATCCCTCCGGATATGAAACGGGGGGAATGACCTATGTCTTCAAGGGGGGGATCGAGGAGGGGGAGCATGTGCTCAGCTCGGCCGACCTCAGCGTGTCGGGCGAAGAGGCCGACGCCCGAGTGGGTTACGCGCTTTCCGGAAACGGCGACATAAACGATGACGGAATCGCCGACCTGGCGATCGGCGCGTGGGGCGTCGACGGGAACGGG
The DNA here is from genome assembly GCA_964486455.1 of uncultured bacterium. GTDB lineage: Bacteria > Eisenbacteria > RBG-16-71-46 > CAZAMP01 > CAZAMP01 > CAZAMP01. The sequence goes on from CAZAMP010000003.1 coordinate 51,481, forward strand.
CAATTCGACTCCGGCGCCGTCTACATCTTCTTCGGGTCGGCGTCGCTGAGTGGATCGCTGCCCGCCACGGATGCCGACATCGTCGTGTTCGGCGAGGAGCCGCTCGACCACTTCGGTTGGTCCGTGGACATCTTAGGTGATCTGAATGACGACGGTGTCTCCGACATCGTGATCGGCTCGCCTCTCGGGCAGGGGGCTGCGGTGTCCTCCGGTGAGGTGTTCGTGTTCTGGGGTGGATCGCATCTGCACTCGGGCGCCGTCCTCAACCCCGCGTTGGCCGATCTCCACCTCAAAGGCACGCAGTCGGAGGCGGGCGCCGGGCACGCTGTCGCGACCGGCGACATCAACAACGATCTCATCGACGATCTCATCATCGGCTCGCCCAACAAGGACATCTTGGGACGCTACCATTGCGGCATGGTTCACGCGTTTCTCGGCCGATCCGATTTCAATCCGCAGGAGTCATTCCTTATCGGCGACGACTACGATCTCGCCGTCGCGGGCGCGACCCAGTTCGACGGCTGCGGAGCGGCGGTAGACGTGGTTGGCGACTTCAACGGTGACGGATTCGGGGACCTGGTGATCGGCGCTCCATTCGCCGGCCCGGGGGGCAATGAGAACCAGGGGCAGGTCTTCGTGATCGCCGGTCGCTTGCTCGAGAGCCCCGTGCTGATCGACGGGCTGGACGAGGCCACGAGCAGTCTTTCGGGCGAGGACGGGGGCGATCTGGCCGGGTATGCGGTCTCCGGGATAGGGGACTTCGATGGGAACGGCCGCCCGGACTTCGTCGTCGGCGCACCGGGGGCGGATCCTCTCGAGCGCGACGGGGCCGGCGCGGTCTATCTAGTCTACGGGACGCAGGACTCTTTTCCGGTGGGCGACGCGCTGGTTGACGCCTCTGGGCGGCAGTACATCGGTGCGGCCGCGGGCGACGAGGCCGGGGCGAGCTGCGTACCGTTGTTCGACTTCTCGGGTGACGGCATCGCCGACTTGGCCATCGGCGCGCCGGGGACCGACTACGATGGCGTATTGAACGCGGGCGCGGTGCACGTCGTGTATGGAGAGGCGGTTATCGGCGTCCCCTCCGACGACGTCGCGCGCCACCTTCGTCCACCGTTTCCGACACCGACCACGGGGGCGGTCCGCGTCATGCTTCATCTTCCGGTGGATGGCTGGGTCGACGCCTTCGTGTCTGATGTGGGCGGCAGGCGGGTGAGATCGATCTCATCGTCTGAGCGCCGAGAAGGTCCTCACGAACTGCGGTGGGATGGCCTGACGGATCTCGGCGAGCCGGTGCCATCAGGCGTCTACTTCCTTCACGTGAGGGGAGCGGGCGTGCGTGAGGTTCGGCGGCTGGTGGTGCTGCGCTGACGTGCGGATAGTGCTCGCCGTTGGGATTCGGGAGACAGATCAGATGTTGCCCAGTGCTTTCCTGAGCAGGTCCTCGACGCCGAGCTGCGCGGCCCAATGCTCGAGGTAGGCGACATCGAGTCGATCACCCTGGGTGTGCGCGATGCCCAGGATGTCTTCCCATTGTCGATCAGATACTTCCCCACCCTTTCGGAACCATTGCAGTTTTCGCAAGAGTGTATCTTCCGGGCTCTTGATCATGATCCGACGTTCCGGTTCCACCTGGATGATTTCCGCGCGGTGGCGGCTGAACTCTTCGAGGTCGTAGGGCTCTTCGCCTCGGATGAAGATATCGACTTTGAAGCCCGAGTTGAAGTGAACGAGGTTGAACCCCCGCTTCTCCCTGATAGCCTCTTCCACACCGCTTTCGTCGATGTAGAATTCCTCCGAGAGTCTTGCTGCGAAAGCTGCCGCGCGATCGGCACGTAGGTTCACCACTAAATCGATATCTCGGGTCTGCCGGGGGATGCCGTGCACCGAGCTCGCGTATGAGCCACCGACGTGATACTCGGCCCCGAGCTCTTCCAGAACGTCGATGACTCGGAGAGCCGCTCGAAGACCCTCGGGTTGCTCCGGTTTCATCTCAGATCCTCGATTGGGCCGTAGACCGTTGTGGCATCGGCCTCGCCGAGCAGGAGACCCAGTAGCCTCCTCTTGAGCATCCGGTCTGACTCGTCGGGGTGTCGCGAACGCAAACCCATCATCGCCAGTCGGCGGCTCGTGCGGTTCTCGTCCTCAACGATACGGATCTTCTTCCAGGCGGGCATCCGGCGATAGATCTCGAGCAATACGGCTTCAGCATCTGGAGAAGTGTCCGAAAGGCGGTGCGTGGGATCGATCATGCTATTCCCCGCGGTCCAACCCGGAGGCATCCTGCTCGCTTCTGAAGAGTGAAATCTGCGGCGGCTCGAGGGGCAGTGCCAGCGCATTCAGTATCTCCGCCAACCAGGCATCCGGTTCGGTCTCCGACAGCCTATGGCAATCGATATCGAACTCGTCGATCAATGTGTCGATGATGGTGTCGATCCGCCCCTGAAACTCCGGTGCCGTGTCACGAACACCGTCAAACCGCGGGAGCATCAGGACCGGAACCTTGAAGAGCGTGTCGTACGTCTTCATCCACTCGCTCACGAGCGCATCCAGGGCGGGGATTCGGCCCACCCTCTGAACCAAGTAGGCATAGTTGTCCAGGACCGCGCGATCACACACCACGGCGTCATGATCGCGCACGGCGGAAATTTCGCTGGCAATCTGCGTGTGCAGAATCCAGCGTTGCGCATCGAGCGTCGTCTCGCGATTGAGCGGAAGAGGACACCGCCGCGCCACTTCCTTGACCAGATCCACATGCCGATCCAGCTTCTTGAGATGGGCGGCGAGCTGGTAGCAGAGCGTTGTCTTACCGGTTCCGTGGCTGCCGAGAAAGGCGACTTTCATCTGATCCTCCTCAGCATCCGTGACATCGGACGATTACGATGTCGCCGATGACTCCTCTTTCGGTTGGCTCTTTGCGGCTTTGCGCTTCGCCCTCTTGCCCGCGGCGATCTGCTCTTTGACCCGGGCCTTGGCGTTTTCCTTCTGACGTTTGCGACGTCGCTTCAGTTCTTTCAGCCGTTCGGAAAGCGGCACAAGCAGTCCTCCTCTAAGGGTACATGGAATTGCCGGCTGCCGAGTATAGCGCGCCTGGGCGGCCCGCCAAACAGATTTTGACCGCCCCAGAGGCCGGTGATAGTCTGCGGCTCCTATGACGAACGTCTCTGATTTCCGCAGCGACACCGTGACCCGGCCTACGGGCAACATGTTGCACGCCATGGCAACAGCAGAGCTGGGTGACGATGTGTTCAAAGATTGCCCGACGACGGCCGCGCTGGAGGCGGAGGCGGCCCAACTCTTTGGCAAGGATGCCGCCCTCTTCGTCCCCTCGGGCACCATGGGAAATCTCATCGCGACGCTCGTTCACACGAGCCCCGGCGACGAACTGCTGGTCGAGGAGAATTCTCACAGCTTCCGATTCGAGGCTGGGGGAGGCGCCGCGTACGGTGGCGTGCAGACCCGCACAATCCCATCCGATTTCGGTATCCCGTCCCTGACCGCCGTCGAGGATGCGATCCGTCCGGAAGACATCCACATGCCCCACACACGGCTCATGATCTATGAGAACACGAACAACATGGCGGGCGGGACGATCGTTCCACTCGAAGTGATGCAGGAACTGCACCTTCTCGCTGCCGAGCGCGACGTGGCCGTGCATCTTGATGGGGCGCGCCTGTGGCATGCTCACGTCGAGACGGAGATCCCGCTGGCGGAGTATGCCGAGCAGGCGGAGTCGCTTCTCTGCTGCCTATCGAAGGGTCTCTCCGCGCCGGTGGGGTCGGTGCTACTCGGAAATCGCGCTTTCATCGAGGAAGCGCGACGTGTGCGCAAGCGGCTCGGCGGTGGAATGCGGCAGGCCGGCGTTCTCGCGGCCGCAGGGCGAGTGGCGCTTGGGGAGATGGTCGATCGCTTGAAGGATGATCATCAACGCGCGCACCGCTTCGCCGAGGAAATCTCGGACATTCCGGGCATCCTGATTGACCCATCGCGTGTGCAGACGAACATAGTTGTCTTCCGCTTGTCGGGCCCGAGACCTCAGTATGAGGAGTTCGTCGACTATGTCGGTGAGCGCGGGGTGCGCATAGTGAATCTCTGGAATGAGGGTGTTCGACTCGTAACTCACCGACACATCGACGATGAGGACATTGATCGGGCTGTGGAGGCCGTCTCCGCCGCGTCGGTCGAGAACGTCATCGGGTAGTGGAGATCGTCCGGTAGCCATCAGCGAATGCCCGCGAGGGCGGCCGGGGCGTGATGATAGAGAAAACGGCGGAGCCGATCGGTGTGATCGACTCCGCCGTCCTGTTGTTACGGGCCGCGGATGCGGCCCGCGGGGGCATCTGGGCTGTTAATGCCGGGCTGTGAACTCCGGTTACTTGATCTCGATCGTTTGCGGCTTTGCCTCTTCGGCCTTCGGCACGGCGATTTCGAGCACGCCGTCACTGTACGTAGCCTGGATGTCTTTCTTGGCCGCCCGGTTCCCGAGGCGGAAGCTTCTGACGAACTCGCCACGGAAGCGCTCGCTCCGCAGGAAGTTCTTCTCCGATTCTTCCTTCTCGGTCTTGCGGGTCCCTCGAACGATCAGATGATTGTTCTCGATGGAGATCGTGATGTCTTCTCGCTTTAGACCGGGGACGTCCAACCGGACGAGGTACTGCTCGTCCTCGTCGACGATGTCCGCCGGCGGCGCCCACTGGCCGGTTGAGCGATCCGAGAAGAAGTGGTTGAAGACGTCATCGAAATCCCAGCCATGCCGGGTCATCCGTCCCGTTGGTCTGCAGGTGTTTAGCGCGTTCATTTCTATTACCTCCTGTTTGCTTGTCTTGACTGGTGCCTGGTGCCTAAAATCCCATGTTCGATGTGGCGCGGGCCCTCGGTCCTTCCGGCGGGGCGCGCCGCCGCCCATCGAATAAGCAGGGCGTGTGCCATCGCCGCAGCTGAGCTGGTAGCGATGTATGTTATTGTTCTGAAAGGCTTAGACGCGATGACGTGCTGGACGAGGGCACTTGGGCGACCTAGGAGTGTTTCAAGTCGAAACGCTGTTGTTGATACGGTGTATTAAATTGAAACGTATCCATGTGGTGTTCAGATGAGGAGGGCAAAATGGACGGGGATCTGAACAGTCCGGTGGCGGACTACATCGAGCGTGAGCGGGAACGGTTCCTCAATGAGCTCGTTGCCTTCCTCAGGATCCCGAGTGTCTCCGCCGACGCGCGATACAAGGACGATGTTCGGGCCGCCGCCGAGTACCTCTGTGCCCGGCTCGCCGAGCTGGACCTGAAAGCCTCGATCGAAGAAACGGCGGGCAATCCGGTCGTCTACGCCGAATCCGAGCAGAACCCTGATCGACCGACGGTCCTGATCTATGGCCACTACGACGTCCAACCCCCGGATCCCATCGATCTTTGGGAGAGTGGGCCGTTCGAGCCGCGCATCGCCGACGGTCGGATCTATGCCCGCGGTGCGGCCGATGACAAGGGTCAGCTCTACGCGCACGTGAAGGCCGTCGAGGCCTATCGGAAGACCGGTACGCCGCTTCCGATCAACGTGAAGTTCATCGCCGAGGGCGAGGAGGAGATCGGCGGCCCTAGCCTACCGGCCTTCATCGATGCAAATCTGGAGCGGCTCAAGGCCGATGCCGTCGTTATCAGCGACGGATCGTTCTTCGGCGAGCATCCCTCGATTACGTACGGGCTCCGTGGGATCGTGATTCTCGAGGTCAACGTCTTTGGCCCCAAACAGGACATCCATTCGGGAATGTACGGCGGCGCGGTGGACAATCCCGCCATGGTCCTCGCCCGAATGCTGGCCCAGCTCCATGACGAGAACGGCACGGTGCGCGTTCCCGGTTTCTACGACGATGTCCGAGTTCTTCCCGACGAGGATCGGCGGCGACTCGCGAATCTGCCTTTCGATGAGTCCGGCTTAACCGCCGGCGCCGGCGTGCCGGAGCTCGGTGGCGAGAAGCACTTGCCGGTGCTCGAGCGGCTCTGGACGCGGCCGACCCTTGAAATCAACGGCTTCACGTCTGGCTACAGCGGTGAAGGGTCGAAGACCATCATCCCGTCCCACGCGAACGCGAAGCTCAGCATGCGCTTGGTTCCTCACCAAACCCCCGAGACGGTCGGCACATGCGTCGAGAAGTTCCTGAGGGAGATCTGCCCGCCCACGGTGCGGCTGGAGATCTCCGGCGGGCATGGGGCCCGCGCGGCACTCGTGCCGCACGACAGCCCGCCGATGCAGGCGGCCGCTCGTGCCATCACCAAGGGATTCGGCCAGGAACCCGTATTCGTGCTGGAAGGCGGGAGTATTCCCGTCGTCGTGGATTTCCACGAGCGTCTGGGGGCCCCCGTCGTGTTGATGAACTTCGGCAAGGGCGACGACAACGTGCACTCGCCAAACGAGAAACTCGACCTGGACCACTTCTACGGGGGGATCAAGACCTCCGCCTACTTTCTCCGGGAGATGGCCGCCGGGTAGCCCGATTCCGCAAGATTAAGTTTAGCTAGCTCTTCCGATGGCCGATGAAGCAATCGGGACGCATGGCGTCCCGTTGCGTTGGATGCGTATCGGAGGGAGCAGCACATCAACACCGACCGCTCACCGGCCGGTGATCTCCGCGTCGCTCGGCGATGGCCCGGGCGCAAACTCTTCGATCACGCCGCCACCTCAATCCAAACGAATGGACCCTGACAAACAGGAGGTGCACAGGGCGGTCGTTTCGCTAATGACGTCTCGGAAGTCTGTACCGAAGCAGTGTCCCCGCGTCTCTCCGGAGACGCACGATGGAGGAAAGGCCCATGAAGAGTATTGCGCTTTGTTTGGCCGCGCTGATGGTTCCCGCATTGGCCCTCGCGGAAATCGACGTTGACGCGAGCATGAATCTACTGATCACACCCCCGAGCTACAGCGGGTGCGCGGACGAGCAATTCGACTGGATCGATGGGAGCGTATGCGCGGACCTGACGAGCACGGCCGTTGCCGGGTATTCGTTCGTCTGGGTGGTCGCCAGCGACGGGGAAAACTGGCCGGGCGGCATCGGCGGCATCCAGTTCGGGATCGAGTACACGGCGTCGGTGACCGGGTGGACGCTCTGCACCGGCGGACAGGAAGTGTCCGAAGACGGCTGGCCGGCGTCCGGCAAGGGCAACGCCGTCACGTGGGCCGGTGGCTGCTACGACCATGACGGTGGAAACGCGCGCGTTGGGTTCTTCTCGCTGGAGGATGGGGCCACGGGCGGCATGACTATCACGGCCGATCCCCGCACCGGTGACGCCATGTATTCCGACTGTGTTCCGGCGAGTAGCCTGTTCTGCCCGGAAAACCTCGGTTGGGACGAAGATTTCTCGGACGGGATAGCGCCGAACTGCGACACCTGTCCGGGGACCCCGACACGTGAGACGACCTGGGGCAGGATCAAGGACCGCTTCTAGCCCAACCCTTCCTTGACGGCCCGGACCGCGGCGATGGAGACATCCCGTGGATGGGCCGTCCGTTTGCCGGTTACCTCTTTTCAGACAAGGACTTCGGCAACTCGGGCCGGGCCGAAGGTCCGCCGCCCGAGGAATCGCCCTGACGCGATCCTTGAAACCTCTCATAACTTGTTGTATCATAATCCAGTAAGAGACTTGCCAGGGGCCGGCGGTGGCGTAGGTGCTTCTGGTTTTGCAGGTTGCATCGACGACCCCCAGTCTGCTATAATTCACGTGCTTTAGGTAGTCATACCAGCGGGCGTGGCCTATTGGCGTGGGGTGCGACTCGCGTATGATTGAGCAAGAAGAAGCACACGTTGGTTCATTGACAGGAGGTGTACAGCAAGTATCGCTTCGGTATTGAAGCAGCAACGGGTGAGATCTAAGCGCTTGGTAATTGCATCTCTCGGGTAAGCAATCGTTGGAGGAAAGACACATGAAACGTTTTGCGCTGTGTCTTGTCGCGTTGATGTTGCCGGTGGTGGCCTTCGCCCAGAGTGACGGAAACGCGAACATTAACATCGTCATCACGGAACCGGATTACTCCGGTTGTGCCGGCCCGTGGCCTGCCATTCTTGAAGGCATGGACTGCGAGGACCTCGTGAGCGCGCCTTGGCCGGGTCAGGCTTGGGTGTGGGTTGTCATGAGCGATGGCGACATGTACCCAGACGGACTCGGTGGAATCCAGTTCGGTATCGAGCATGAGAAGGCACTGCAGGGCTGGAGCCTGTGCACGGGCGGTTCCGAGATTCCTGAGGACGGATGGCCGAACTCGGGTACCGGAAATGCTGCCACTTGGGGTGGCGGCTGCTACTACCCGCCTGGCGAAAACGCCGTGGTTGGTGTGTTCCCGGTGACAGACGGCTCTGCGGGCTGGATGGACATCATCGGTGATCCGCGCATCGGCGGCGAAGCCCTCTGGTCCGACTGTGTTCCGGTCAGCCAGTACTTCTATCTGGATCTGCTCGGTGGCCTGGACAACTCGGTCGGTGGCGATCCCAACTGCGACGAGGTCACGACTCCGACCATCGACAGCAGCTGGGGCCAGATCAAGGCTCACTATTAGTCGAGATCTGGGTTTCACACTCCATGTGTGAATCTTTCGGCGGCTCTCTTCGGAGGGCCGCCGTTTTTTGTGGCGTCGAATATGCCCCGACGTTCGCAGTTCCCCCGCCGCATCCCCGCCCTGATCCTAGTGCCCCGATCGAGAAATTCGCCACATATCTCATCGGTCCTCGCGGCCCCCGGCTTCGTTGCTCCTCCTTGACGTACGTCGTTGATACGCCTCGTCGTCGCGTCTCGCCGGGGAACCACGAAGGGCTCGCTGAAATGTGCACCGAATCCCACAACCGGGACACTAGCTGACAACACTTATGTGACGTGCTATACCGTCCGATAGCCACATGTAGGGAGATGTCCACAATGGCGCCAATCGAAAGAACGGTTCGTCTCGTCCTCGTCGCGCTGGTCGGCTTGATGTTGATGCCGGCCGTTGCCGCCGCCGACCGGCCGTCAGTGGGTGGCTTCGTGGGGTACTTCAGCCCGGTTGCTCAGGACGACGCCGATGCCGACATCGTATACGGCGCGAAGGTGCGCCTGCCGATCCGCTCGATGCTCAGTCTGGAAGGCGGCTTCGCCTACAACGAGATGGGGATCGACGAGTTCAGGGTCCGCGGGCAGACTCAGGAGGTCCGCTCCTGGGTCGTCGCCGCGACAACGCTGTCACTAACGATCGGACGCGGCTTCGGGGAGATCGGAACGCATCCCTACGTCAGCCTTGGCGCGGGATACTACTTTCTCCGGAAGGACGAGATCCCGGACTCCGATCGACTCGGGTTTCGTGGGGCGATTGGAATCGAGTTCTTGGTGCGCGAGGACGTTTCCTTCGATCTAGGCGTTACCACCGACCGTGTCTCTGTCGAGCAGGGCGGCGCGCGCGCGATACACAGTGTTCGGATCGGTTTGAACTACTTCCTGGGCACGCTCTAGTGGAGGGGATGGTGGCGCGAAGCGGTTTCACTCGGGTGGGTCTCGTGGGGATGGCCGCTCTGGCATGCGCCGTCGGCCTGTCGATACTCCCGGGATGTCTGGGAAGCACGTTCGCCCGCTACACGGTGGAAGTGGAGGAGTTTCAATCGTGGTGGGGGCTCGATCCGATCGACTACTCGGATCCGGATTCGCTGATTCCCTCCGAAGTGCCCATCACGTCCCAGGTCGCGTCGATCGCGGACGGAGGGGCGGACGGCATCTCCGAGGCGACACTCTTCCTCCAGATCCAGAATGCCACATCCAATGAGGTCAAGGCCGTCGTCTACGCGCATCAGACGGAGATCTTCGATATCGACGACCTCCTCACCCGTGGTGTGCAGATTACGCGACCCCTTTTGGTCGGCGCGCAAAGCGCGCGGCAGATCGATGCGCGCAACTACCCGGATGTCGCGATGAACATCGACACGCTTCTGGAATTCATTGCCGCGGGGAACTTCTATCTCTACGTCGTCGGTGAGGTCCAACCGTTTCTTGTCCGGGCCAACGCGCCGGCGATCAGCATCATCGTGATCGAGTAGGCAGCTGATGAGACTTGCGGGCTAAAGCCCGATCTCTCCCGCCACGCCCTTCATCGCCTCGATGACACGACCGATATGCTCGTCGATGTCCACGTCCAGCTCGGCCGCTCCGTTCTTGATGTCCTCGCGATTAACGTTTCGCGCAAACGCGGACATCTTCATCTTCTTCTTCACCGACTTCACCTTGACGTCGCCGACCTGCTTCGAAGGGCGGACCAGCGACACGGCCGTGACGAGCCCGCATAGCTCATCCACCGCGAAGAGCGCCTTGGCCATGAGCGTTTCGCGCGCGACGCCCGTGTGGGGTGCGTGACCGAGGATGGCCTGAATGATGTCGTCGGGATAGTCGTGCTCGCGGAGAATCTCAGAGCCTTTTGCCGGATGGTCTTCGGCGGTGGGGTAACGTTCGTAGTCGAAGTCGTGGAGGAGCCCGACGATTCCCCATCGCTCTGGGTCCTCGCCATAGTGCCGCGCATAGAAGCACATGGCAGCTTCTACCGCGAGGGCGTGGGATCGGAGTGCCTCGGTCTTCGTATATTCGTGAAGCAGCGCCAGCGCTTCGTCACGTGTGGGTGTGGGCATCGCTAGCCTCCCGGGGCGGTTCGGTTGTATCGCTTTCTCACCCGGTTCACCAGGTGATGCGCAAGCCGCGTGGGTTCTGGAATCCGCGTGCCGGTGCAGAGCCGCGGCACGAACTTTCGGATGAAAGAAAGATCGCACAGATGGCCGGGCGAAAGAAGGACGGGTTTCACGTCGTCGGGACCATTCGCGCAATCGGTGCCCTTCGTTTCATCGGCGCCCACGTTTTGAGGGAAACTCCCATTTGGCACGAATGTGGGGCCGAATTGTCAAGATCTTTTTCCCAGGATGTACTACGTCGTACTTTCGTTATGCGAGGTTTCGTGCGCTTCAATCTTGACGCCGCCGCCCGAGATGTTCGAGACTTATGTCGTCTTTAGCGGGCTGCCGCCGATCCGGCGGCACGAGGGGCGTCCGCCGACGAGGGACCGTGGCGGGCGCCGTTTTATCTTCTTCTCCTTATCTTCTTCTTCCCCCCCACCCCTGTGCATTCGGATCTCTCCCAAGATCACATGTCGACAACTCCCCGTGTCCCCGAATGCGGAATCCTGTACAATGTCCGTCCTTGGATCAGCAACGGGCAAGAAGGAGGGTCCCATGGTGGGTATCGTCGGCTACGGGGCGGACATGCCTCGGAACCGAATCAAGGTGGAGGAGATCGCCAAGGTCTGGGGGGCCGACGCCCCGGCATACAAGCGCGGTCTGAAGCTGGAGGAGAAGTCGGTTCCCTCCCCGGATCAGGATGTCATTACGATGTCCGTGGAGGCCGCGCGCCGCGCGATCATCCGCGCGGGTATCGACGCAAGCGAAGTCGGCGCGATCTACATCGGCTCGGAATCTCATCCCTACGCCGTGAAGCCGAGCGGAACCGTGGTGGCGGAGGCGTTGGGGGCGACGCCGGACATTCATTGCGCGGATTTCGAGTTCGCCTGCAAGGCCGGGAGCGAGGGCATGTTCGTCGCTTCAGGGCTCGTCGAGGCGGGACTTATGAAGTACGCAATGGGCATCGGTGCCGACACGTCACAGGGCGCGCCAGGCGATGCGCTCGAGTACACGGCATCGGCAGGAGCGGCCGCGTACGTCTTCGGTGCGGAGAACGTCGTTGCCACGATCGACTACACGCATTCCTACATGACCGACACGCCGGACTTCTGGCGCCGTGAGTACCAGTTTTACCCGCGTCACGCCGGACGTTTTACGGGTGAGCCGGCCTACTTCAATCACATCACGGGCTGCGCGAAAGCCCTTCTGGAGAAGTCGGGCACGAAGCCGTCCGACTTCCGGTGGGCCGTCTTCCATCAGCCGAACGGCAAGTTCCCTCTCGCGGTCGGCAAGAAGCTCGGCTTCGAGATGGAGCAGCTCGAGCAGGGGTGGCTGGTTCCGCTCCTCGGGAACACGTATTCCGGTTCATCACCGATGGGACTCTCGGCGATCCTCGATGCGGCGGAGCCCGGCGACAAGATCTTCATGGTCTCGTACGGGTCCGGTTCGGGTAGCGATGGTTTCATCTACACGGTCACGGATCGGATCACCGACGTACGGGACCTGGCGCCGAAGACGCGGGACCTCTTGACGTCAAACCGCAAGTACCTCGAGTACGGCGAGTACGCGAAGTTCCGCAAGAAGATCCGGAAGCTCGAAGTCTAGTCGGCTTCTGAGATAGGGGAGACGGATAATGAGAGACGTTGCAGTCATCGGCGTCGGCATGAACAAGTGGGGAGAGCTGTGGGAGATGTCCATCCGTGACGTCTTCGTCGAAGCGGCACTTCTCGCGATCGATGACGCCGGCGTTGACCACATCGACTCCATGTATGTGGGGTGTATGTCGAGCGGTCTTTTCACCGGACAGGAACATCTCGCGTCGATGCTGTCCGACTATCTAGGTGTCAATCCCATTCCGGCTGCACGCGTCGAGTCGGCGTGCGCGTCCGGCGGCCTCGCGTTTCGCCAGGCCGTGATCGACGTGGCAAGCGGATTGAACGACATCGTGATGGCCGCGGGCGTTGAGAAGATGACGGACGTGGACGGTGGAGACGCCACGTTCGCGCTTTCGACCGCGTCGGACCAGGAATACGAGGCGTACAATGGCGTCACGTTTCCAGGTCTTTACGCCATCATGGCGAACGCCCACATGGAGAAGTACGGAACGACCCGCGAGCAGCTCTCGGCCGTGGCCGTGAAGAATCACGAGAACGGCGCGCTCAACCCGAACGCGCAGTTCCCGATGCAGATCACGCCCGAAGCCGTAATGCGCTCGCCGCTGGTCGCGGAACCGCTGAGGCTTCTCGACTGTTCGCCGATCACAGATGGGGCGGCAGCGGTCATCGTGTGCCCGCTGGATATGGCGAAGAAGATCTCGAAGAAGCCGGTCGTGAGGGTGACAGGCATGGGCCACGCCACCGACACGGTCGCGCTTCACAGCCGAAAAGACCTCACGGTACTCAACTCCACCGTGAAGGCTGCGGAACAGGCGTATGCGATGGCCGGCAAGAGTCCGTCGGACATCGACGTCGTCGAGGTTCACGACTGCTTCACGATCGCGGAGATCATGGTCACTGAGGGTCTCGGTTTCTTCGATCGGGGACAGGGTGGCAAGGCCGCGGAGGCCGGCGAAACGGGCCGCGGCGGAAAGATCCCGGTGAACCCGAGCGGTGGTCTCAAGTCGAAGGGGCACCCAGTGGGCGCGTCCGGAGTTGCCCACATCTATGAGCTCACCACGCAGCTTCGCGGCGATGCGGGGGATCGTCAGATCCGGAACGCGCGCTGCGCGCTCGCGCAGAACATGGGTGGAACCGGTGGAAGCTGTGTCATACATATTCTGGAGGTTGAGTAATGTCGTCTCCAAGATACTGGCGCGAGATGCCACAGCGTTATCGCTACGAGGCGGCGAAGTGTACCGGATGCGGGAAATCGTTCTTCCCTCCACGCCTCGTTTGTGACAACTGTGGATCGAAGAACTTCGAGAAGACCAACATGTCGACCGAGGGGAAGATCGTCTCGTATACGGTCATCCACATCCCGCCATCGCCTTTCGCGGACCAGGCGCCGTATGCCATGGCCGTCATCGAGATGGACGATGGGATTCGGATTCTGAGCCAGGTGACCGACTGCGATTTCTCCGACGTTTCGGTCGGCAAGCGTGTCCGAATCGCGTTTCGGAAGATCCAGGAAGAGGGCGAATCGGGCATCATCTGCTACGGCTACAAGTGCGTACCGGCCTAGCGGGCGCCACGGGAACGGGAGCACGTCGGGCGGCCTGATCGGCCGTCCGGCTGCGGGGTGGACGAGGAGCGGCGATGTTCAGGATCGAATCCAAGATCAATACGTCGAGCCCTGAGTTCAAGGAGAACGCGGCCTACCAACGCGACAAGGCGGCGGAATACTGCGAGATCCTCGAAAAGATCAAACAGGGCGGACCTCCCAAGCACGTCGAGCGGCACAAAGCGCGCGGTAAGCTCACCGTACGCGACCGGCTGGACAAGCTGTTCGACAAGGGCACGCCGTTTCTGGAGCTGAGCCCGCTCGCCGCGTACGAGATGTATGACGGTGACGCGCCCAGCGCTGGCGTCGTGACCGGGATCGGCGTGGTCCACGGGCGTGAGGTCCTCGTCGTCGCCAACGATGCGACCGTGAAGGGCGGCACGTATTTCCCGTCAACCGTGCTCAAGCACGTTCGCGCTCAAGAGGTCGCCCTCCAGAATCGCCTGCCCTGCATCTACCTCGTCGACTCGGGCGGCATCTTCCTGCCGCTTCAGACCGGAACATTCCCGGACAAGGATCACTTCGGGCGCATCTTCTACAACCAGGCCGTGCTGTCATCGAAGGCGATCCCGCAGATCTGCGCGGTGATGGGGTCGTGCACGGCTGGCGGCGCCTACGTTCCGGCAATGAGCGACGAGGTCGTCATCGTCAAAGAGCAGGGAACGATTTTCATCGGCGGGCCGCCGCTCGTGAAGGCCGCGACGGGTGTGGATGTCACGCCTGAGGACTTGGGTGGCGCGGACGTCCACACGCGGATCTCCGGTGTGGCCGACTACTTCGCTAACAACGACGAGCACGCCATTCAGCTCCTGCGCAACATTGTCGAGAGCCTGCCGCGTGCGGAGAAGCACCCACTCGACGTCGAGGAGCCGGAGGATCCCTACTACGATCCCGAGGAACTCTACGGCATCGTGCCGAAGAATCTGGCCCGCCCGTTCGATACGCGGGAGGTGATCGCGCGGATCGTCGATGGCTCAAGATTTAACGAGTTCAAGGAGCGTTACGCTACCACGCTGGTCACGGGTTTCGCCCGGATCATGGGCTATCCGATCGGTATCGTGGCCAACAATGGCGTGCTGTTCGGCGAGAGCGCGGCGAAGGGCGCCCACTTCGTGGAGCTCTGTTCGGTGAAGAAGATCCCGCTGCTTTTCCTCCAGAACATAACGGGGTTCATCGTCGGCAAGGAGTACGAGCACGGGGGCATCGCGAAGGACGGGGCGAAGATGGTTCACGCGGTGGCGACCGCGCAGGTGCCGCGTTTCACGATCATCATCGGTGGATCGTACGGTGCCGGCAACTACGCGATGTGCGGCCGTGGGTATTTTCCACGGCTGATGTGGATGTGGCCCACGTCGAAGATCTGCGTCATGGGCGGCGAGCAGGCCGCCGACGTGCTCACGACCGTGAAGGCCAAACAGATGGGCAAGAAGATCACGGACATGAGCTCCGAGGAAATCGAGACGATCCGCCAGCCGGTTCTCGATCGCTACGAGGCGGACAGCTCCGCATACTATGCCACCGCGCGGCTCTGGGACGACGGCATTCTCCAGCTCACCGAGACGCGCGAGGCGCTCGCACTCGCGCTCTCGATGTCGATCAACGCACCGATTCCGGACCATCAGTTTGGCGTATTCCGGATGTAGTACCGGATGTAATACCGGATGTAGTGCCGGATGGCCACGGCAGCCACGCCGTGATCAGAGGGACGTGAGGGGATGAAGAAGATACTCGTCGCGAACCGGGGTGAGATCGCGGTTCGCGTGCTGCGCGCCGCCCGTGAAATGGGCATCCCGACCGTCGCAACGTATTCGGAGGCGGATCGGGAGGCGCTACACGTACAGCTCGCCGACGAAGCGGCCTGCATCGGTCCACCGGCACCGCTCGAAAGCTACCTCAACATCGACGCCATCATCGCAGCGGCAACCTCACAGGGGGCGGACGCGATCCACCCCGGCTACGGATTCCTGGCAGAGAACGCGGAGTTCGCCGCACGCTGCGAAGCCGAAGGAATCACGTTCATCGGCCCAACCGCCGATGCGATCCGGATCATGGGCGACAAGGTCGAGTCACGCCGACGTATGGCCGAAGCCGGGGTGCCGATCACTCCCGGCACCGAAGGCGCCACTGACGTCGACGAAGTGCTCGCCTCCGCGAAGAGTATGGACCTTCCGGTGATGGTGAAGGCCGCGGGTGGAGGTGGCGGAAAGGGTATGCGCATCGTCCGCGACGCCAGTGAGCTCGCCGACGCGATCCGCACCTCGAGCCGCGAGGCGCAGAGCGCCTTCGGCAACCCGATGGTCTACGTCGAGAAGTACGTGGAGAGTCCCCGGCACATCGAGTTTCAAGTCCTTGCCGACAACCATGGCAATACAGTCCATCTCTTCGAGCGCGAGTGCTCGATCCAGCGGCGGCACCAGAAGCTCGTCGAGGAGACGCCATCGGTGGCGCTGGATTCGAAGCTCCGCGCCAAGATGGGTGAGGCCGCCGTCACGGTGGCAAAGGCGGTGGACTATCAAAACGCCGGCACGGTGGAGTTCCTGTTTGACAAGGACAGGAACTTCTACTTCCTCGAGATGAACACGCGCGTTCAGGTCGAACATCCCGTGACGGAGTTCGTGACCGGTGTCGATCTCGTGAAATGGCAAATCCGGATCGCCTCGGGTGAGAAGCTCACGCTCAAGCAAAAGGACCTGTCGCAGCGAGGACACTCCATCGAGTGTCGGATCTATGCGGAGGACGCGGAGAATAACTTCATGCCATCCTCCGGCGTGATCCGCCTGCTGCGCGAGCCGATGGGACCGGGTATTCGCGTCGACAGCGGCATCTTTGAGGGGTTCGAGGTTGCCACACACTACGATCCGATCCTATCGAAACTCATCGTCTGGGGGGAGGATCGCGAGGCGGCGCGCGTTCGCATGATCGCCGCGCTCGAAGACTACATTTGCCTCGGGATCAATGCGCCGGTCGGCTATCTCCGCGACATCATGCGACACGATGCGTTCATCAAGGGGGAGACCGACACGGACTTCCTTCCGGATCATTTCTCCGAGTGGACAGTGGCGAGGAGTCGTCCGGAGGGCGGCGAAGGTTCACAACTCTGCTCAGAAGAGGGTGATGGAGCGGTGCCCGATGCCGTGCTCATCGGAGCGGCGATCGCGGACAGCCTCTCGACGGTGGCACCAGCAGGGCCGGGGAGGCGGACGGCGCAGCCGTCGCCGTGGCAGACGCTCGGTGCATGGCGATTGGGTGGAGGTTAGCGGTGGAGCACGAGTATCTCATCGATGGTCAGTCGAACCGCGTGGCGATCGAGAAGAAGGCGAACGAAGTCGTCGCGAAGATCGACGGCCGGGAATATCGTGTCGATATCGAGCGTTGTGCCGAGGGATTGCTATCGATCCTCGTTGACGGTCGTTCGCTCCTGCTTCACTACGCCCGTACACTCGACGGCGTCCATGTCGGCTTTCGCGGCAAGAACTATTACCTTGCCTATCCTGGTCATGACGATAGCGAGGCCGACGGCACGTTTGACACGGCCGGAAGCGACGGGCGCATCACGACGCCGATGCCGGGGAAGATCGTCGCTGTGAACGTGAGCGAGGGAGATGCGGTCGAGGCCAAGCAAGCGCTTCTCGTCGTCGAGTCGATGAAGATGCAGAATGACGTTGTCTCACCGGTGCATGGGACAGTGACGAAGATCCATCATGCGGAGGGAGAGAACGTCGAGTTCGGCGATCTGCTCGTCGAGATCGAAGTGGCGGCGGAAGGCGAGTGAGGCACCGAAGCTAGCGCTTGCGAAGGACGCGTGGATCCAGCCCGATTTCCTTCATCCTACGGTAAAGGTGCTGGCGGCTCACGCCAAGCGCTTCAGCGGCGCCCGTAACGCTACCATCGTGGTAGGCGACTTCCTGCGTGATCCTTTCCGCGTCCAGCGCTGCCGCTTTCAATGTCGGGGCCACCGTGCGCAGGCGCGGCGGCAGCGTTTCGAGCGTCATCCGCCGGCGATTCCCGAGATTGAACGCCGTGCCTTCGATGACGTGCTGCAGCTCACGGACGTTTCCGGGCCAGCCATAGTCGTGAAAGTGCTTCATGACTGCTTTGTCGATGACCGGCGGCCGTCCGGCCGATTCGGCAAAGAGCCGCGATAGGAAGTAGTCGGCGAGAAGATCAATGTCTTCCGGACGGTTCCTGAGCGGTGGGATTTCGATCAAGACGCCCGCGATGCGGTGGAAGAGATCCCGTCGGAACCTTCCGCTCGCGACCTTTTCTTCTAGAGCTGAGTTGGTCGCGCTAATGACCCGCACGTCCACGGTGCTCTTCGATCGCCCGCCGACCGAGCGGTAGCTGGAAGATTCCAGAAAGCGCAGGAGTTTCACCTGGAGCTTCTGCGGCATGTCACCAATCTCATCGAGGAACAACGTTCCGCCATCCGCGCCCGCAACGAGTCCTGGGCGATCTTCCGCACCCGTGAATGCTCCCTTCCTGCTTCCGAATAGTTCGCTCTCCAGCATTGTCTCAGGAATGGCAGGGCAATTGATGTCGACCATTGATCCTGGACGGCGGCTCAGTGCATGGAGCGAGTGGGCGACGAGTTCCTTGCCGACACCGCTCTCCCCGGCGATGAGGACGGGAAGCCTCGTCTCAGCGACGCGCTCGACCTGATCGAGAACGTTGAGAAGAGCACGGCTTCGTGTGCGAATCCCGAATCGCTCCCATCGTCTGGCATCGTGAAGGGGATCGCGACTTGCCCGTTTCGCGGGTCGTTTGCGCGAGAGCGCTCGCCGGCCTTTCAGGAGTCGGAGCGCCAGTCGTGTCAAGCGAAGCTCATCGTAGAGTTGGATGGCGTCATGGAGATATCGTTCGGCCGTCTCGAGTCGTCCGGATGTCTGATGGGCGAACCCGATGTATTCGAGCGTAACGGCCTCTTCGAGACGGAAACCGCGCTTTGCGCAAATCGAAACAGCCGTGCGGAAGTGGCGATCAGACTCGTCATAGTCTTCTCGCTCGAGCGCGAGGCCCCCCTTCACGCGTAGGAGTCCGACGCGCTCGTAATCGTCCTGAAGGTGGTCGCAGATGCGCCATCCTTCGGTGATAGCCTTCTCCGCGCGTCCGAACTCGCCGCGCGCGTAGTAGACCTCGGCGAGGCGGCGATAGGCCTCGCAGACCACGTCACCCTCGGGAGCGGTCTCGAGGCCGATCTTGAGGGCGTCTTTGTAGTGCGTAAGTGCCGTGCGATGGTTGCCGAGATCGAGGTAGCAGTCGCCGAGATACTCGTGGGCAATGGCCTCGTTTCGTCGGAAGCCGATCTTGCGGGCTTGGCGAAGAGACTTCTGCGTGGCAGCTTTGGCCCGTTTGGCAAAACCGAGGTTCCGAAGTGCTACGGCAATCTGGAGATTGATGTTCGCTTCCAAGTGAATGTCGTCTAGCTCACACGCCATTTCAGGCAAGGAACGCATGACAGTTGCGGCGCTTCGCCAACGACCTTGCTTAGCAAGAGCAACCGCTAGGTTGTGCGTTGCACTTGTTTCTAATCCCTTGAACCCACTTGCAGTTGATAGCTCTTGGGCCTCTTCATAGCATCTTTCAGCTAGAGGCCACTGATGAAGTGCTTTGTACGCAGTTCCAAGAGCATTCAGTGATAGACAAACCCCTCTCTCAGAATTCGTGATCTCGTGCAGAGTCTTCGCCTTTCCGAAGGCATTGATCGCCCCGAACCTGTCGCCGGAACTTCGGAGGACAACTCCCCTGGCATAGAGCAGAATCGCTTGTTGCTCGAAGTCGTCGGAGATTTGCTCTGTGTCGATGAGCAAATCGATCAGACTTAGGGCCTTCTCAAGCTCCCCGTCGACATACAAATGGCGAACGATCTCCTCAGCCTCTCTCGCTACGTTGCCTGCTGAATCCCTGAGGGAATTCGCTAGCTTCTCAAGAACCGCAAGCAATTCTGGTCTGTCACCAAACGTGCGATTCAGAGAATGTATCAACGAGTAGATTTCGCTCATGGCCTAACGCTCGTCAGGATGCTTCTCAGCAAAGACCAGACACTCACGTGAAACTGAGTTCGTTGATCCGCTTCTTTCTCCATCTCACGGGCAGGTTCATGGATTCGATGTCCAGGCATACCAGTTTGATGTGTGCTCAGGGATGGAGGCTCTCCGAACACAAGCCATTGGTCATCATCCGGATCCCCCCAGTCATCCAAAACTGGCCGTGGTGCCCGTGGGAGTGCCGTTGCGCTTGGCGCGGCAATGGAGACGACTGCAATTGCGACTAAGATGATGGAGGTCCAGCGGAGCAGTCGAAGTCGGTGTTTCATCATCCACTCTCTAATCATCTGTCGGCCCTCCTGGCCCCAAGAGTGCGTCAGGAATGGCGGCTTTGCTCGATGCTGGCGCAGTGTATAGATGTACCAAAATTCACGGTTATTTTAATGACTACCCAATGCCCTTGTCAATCGATCCATTGGCCTGATAATTGATTTTAGGATATCTCAACTTGACACAGGAATTGCTGTGCTGAACAGCTTCGGGTGCGTATCTAGTGCCCTTATCGGCGACTATTGCGCGATTCAGCATCCCAGAATCCTTGCGCCGCCCGAAGCCTCCGCTATGCTCACCCCAGACTACTGAGACGAACCGAATAGATGGGTGTCTGAGACGGGAGCAACCGGCAATGCCACACAACCTGCCCGATGACTACACTCTCCCCGGAGAGGCGGAGGATCTCTTGGACGAGTGCGATACGTCTTACTTTCAGTCTTCCGGCCCGGGCGGACAGCACAAGAACCGTTCCCGAACCGCTGTTCGCCTGCTCCATCGGCCTAGCGGGATCGTTGTCATCGGACGCCGGCAACGCTCGCAGCGTCAGAACCTCAGAGACGCCCTGGAACGCCTCCACCGGCGCCTGGAGGCACTTTTGCGTCCTGCAGTCGAGAGAAGGCCGACCAAGCCAGGGAAGGCGGCCAAAAAGCGCCGCATGGATGCGAAACGCCGCCGATCCGACGTCAAAAAGCTCCGACGTCGCGTAGCCACTGACGACTAGGCTTCGATCTCTCCCCCGTTCCCCCTTGAAATCGTGTAAACTTAGTATTGGTCATGAATTCGCCTGCCCTTGTGGGGAAGGATCGGTATCCCCCTGCCGAATCCCGCGGCGCCCCGCAGACAGCAAAACCTCGAGGAGGAAGCATGTGTAGAGGGCATCAATGGGGCCATCGGTCTGTGTTCGTTGCGCTCGCGGCGGCGCTCATACTCACGGTTTCGACGGTGGCATTCGCGGAGACGCAGCAGTATCAGGAGATCGAGATTCCATGGCCGACGGAATCGCAGGTTCAGCTTCTGCGGAGCATGCCGGACTTGGAGCCCATGAAGATTGAGGATGGTCAGGCTATTCGTTACTTGTCGACTCCTGATCTTACGCAAGAGCTCATCGAAGCAGGGCTTTCCCCGACAGTGATTGTCGATGACCTAGAGGCTTTCTATTCCGACCGCATGGGCGACACGCGAGACTACGGCGACTTCTACACGTACGCCGAGCTGACTACCGAACTCGATGTTCTGCACGCGACTTACCCCGACCTGACCACGGAAAAGATGTCCATCGGTCAGTCCTGGGAAGGAAACGACATCTGGGCAATCAAGATCAGTGATAACCCCGATGTGCAGGAAGACGAACCCGAGGTTCTCTTCGACGGCGTCCATCACGCGCGCGAGCCGATCTCGATCAATGTGCTTCTCGACTTCATGTACTGGCTCTGCGAAAACTACGGTACGGATCCCGAGGCGACGCTGCTCGTGGACCACCGACAGATCTGGTTTGTACCGATCCTGAATCCCGACGGCTATCTCTACAATCAGAATACGAACCCGAACGGTGGCGGGATGTGGCGGAAGAATCGCCGCGACAACCCTGGGGGCTGCGAGGGCGTCGACCTGAACCGCAACTATTCTTATCAATGGGGTGGAGGTGGATCATCGGGTGACATGTGCGATGACACCTATCGGGGACCTTCTCCGTTCTCCGAACCCGAGACCTCGGCCATTCGCCAGTTCATCAACTCCCACGAGTTCGTCACGCACGACTCTTACCATAGCGTCATCGGCGTCATCCTCTATCCGTGGGGATACACGACCGCGAATTGTCCCGATGACGCCACGTTCGAAGCGATCTCGATCGAGCGCGTGCGCGAGAGCGGCTACGGCTATGGCCCGGCGGGGCAGGAGCTCTATATCGCTGACGGCGTTGCGTTCGACTGGGCCTACGGCGAGCAAAACGAGAAGCCGAAGATCTTCTCGTTCACGACCGAGGTCGACGGGAGCGGTTTCTGGCCTCAGCAGAGCGAGATTCCGGGCCTCGTCGCGGAGAATCTCTACTCGAACATCTACCTGGCGCTCGTAGCGGGGGCATTTGTAGATCTCGCCAGCGTTGAGGTGACGGGAGGAAACGGAAACGGTCGGCTCGATCCCGGTGAGACAGCCGATCTGCTCGTTTCACTCAAGAATCCGGGTCTGCTTTCGGATGCCACCGGCGTGACCCTTACTGTGGCGAGCGACGATGCATACATCCAGCTCGACGACGCTTCGTCCAACTACGCGGACATCGCGGCCGGCGCGACGGAGACCAACGCGGGTGACCTGCTCACCGTGACCGTGGATCCGTCGGCGCCGGACGGCCACACGGCGCTCTTCGCGTTCTCGATCACCTGGTCCGGTGGTGGCGCCGAGGGGATGGCCGGTCTCACGATCGGCGATCCGCCCTACATCGTCTTTGACGACTTCGAAAGCGGGAACAACGGTTGGAGCCAGGACGGCTCACACACGGCGAGCACCGGGGACTGGGTGATCATCGATCCGAACCCGACGGCCTACCAGCCGGGTGACGATACGACCCCGCCGCCTGGCGTTATGTGTTGGGTCACCGCGCAGAACAGCGATCTCGGCGTCAACGACGTCGACGGCGGCATTTCTGCGATGAAGTCACCGCTCTTCGATCTCACGGGCCCGGACCACGTGACACTCGGGTTCAACTGGTTCCACGGACAGCGCGATGCCGGCGATGATCCCAGTGGGGACTTTTTCCGGATCGATCTGTCGAACGACGGTGGCACGAGCTATCCGGTCAACCTCGTTCAGATCGGGGACGTTCATCACGCCGCCCAGTGGACCGCACTCGAGATCGACGTCGAGGATCACCTGCCGGTGACCAACCAGATGCGGCTCCGCTTCCAGGCGTCGGACGGCAACTCCACGGGAGATATCATCGAGGCCGGACTGGACGATCTCTACATCGTGGATGCCGGCACGGGTAACGACGCTCCGGGAGCCCCGACGCTCATCTCACCGCCCGACGGATCGGTCCAAGGTGCATCACCGACGCTCACGGTAAGCAACGCCGACGACCCGGAAGGTGACACGCTCACCTACGGGTTCCGCGTGTATAGCGATGAGCTTCTCACCAACGTAGCCGCCTCCGTCGACGGATGGCCGGAGGGGGCGAGTCAGACCTCGTGGACCGTGGACACCTCGCTTCCTGACGGCACGTACTACTGGCGCGCCTATGCGGAGGACGCCGAGGAGCGCGGGCCGTACATGCTTGCGGCCTCGTTCTCGGTCAACGAAGGCGTCGGCGTCGAGGACGGTGTGCTTGCGGCTGAATTCACACTCCACCCGGCGAGCCCAAACCCGTTCATGTATCGCACCGCGATCAGCTTCACTCTCCCTGAGCAGGGGAAGGTGCGTGTCGAGGTCTTCGACGTGAAGGGGCGGCGCGTTCGCTCACTCTTCCGAGGCCTGCTGCCGCGCGGCGTGCAGACGCTTCAATGGGACGGAGTGGACGAGTGGGGTCGCGAAGCATCGGCCGGGGAGTACTTCGTCCAGGCGATGCTCAACGGTCAGGTGCTCACACGAAAGGTCGTGATTCTGCAGTAGCGGCCGGTGGCGCGTGTCTCACAACGGTGTTCGATTCGGCCCCTGGTTAGTCGCCGGGGGCCTTTGAGGAGGAAGCATGTTCAGAGGGCATCAGTGGGGTTACGGGGCCGCGCTCGTTGCATTGGTGACAACGCTCGCCCTGTCGATTCCGGCGGTGGGGCTCGCGGAAACACGGCAGTACCAGGAAATCGAGATTCCCTGGCCGTCGGAATCGCAGATCAAGCTGCTACAGGGCATGCCGGATCTGGAACTCATGAAGATCGAGGACAACCATGCCGTCCGCTACCTCTCGACTCCCGCGCTTACGCAGAGCCTCGCCGATGCGGGATTCACGCCTAAGGTGATCGTAGATGATCTCGAGTCGTTCTACGGAGACCGTATGGGCGGCTTGCGCAGCTACGGAGACTTCTACACCTTCGCCGAGATGGAGAGCTTCCTCGATGCCCTTCATACCAGCTTTCCGGACATCACGACGGAGATGATGTCGATCGGAGAGAGTTGGGAAGGCAATCCCATTTGGGCGATGAAGATCAGCGACAACCCCAACGTCCAGGAAGACGAGCCCGAGGTGCTGTTCGATGCCATGCACCATGCGCGCGAGGCGATCACGTGCAACGTGCTCCTCGACTACATGAACTGGCTGTGCGAGAACTACGGCACAGATCCCGAGGCGACGTTGCTCGTTAACGAGCGTCAGATCTGGTTCATTCCGATCATCAATCCGGACGGCTACCTCTACAACGAGCTCACCAATCCGAACGGCGGAGGTATGTGGCGAAAGAACCGCCGTGACAATCCGGGGCAGTGCGAGGGCGTCGATCTCAATCGCAACTACGACTTCGCGTGGGGGGGGGACGGGTCGTCGGGCGATCCGTGCGACGAGATCTACCGAGGGCCTTCTCCGTTCTCCGAGCCAGAGACACAGGCCTATCGCGACTTCGTGAACCAACACGAGTTCGTTACGCACGACTCCTACCATAGCGTTGTCGGCGTCATTCTCTATCCATGGGGTTACACAACCGATCCGACACCTGACGATGCGCTCTTTGAGTTGGTCGCGCACAGACGAGTCGAGGAAAGCGGCTACGGGTATGGGCAGTGCTCGCAGGAGCTGTACGTAGTCTCCGGAGGCTGCTTCGATTGGTGCTACGGTGAGCAGATAACGAAGCCCAAGATGATTTCGTTCACCACTGAGGTCGGTGGAAGCGGCTTCTGGCCGGCCCAGAGCGAAATCCCGGGCCTCGTCGCCGAGAACCTGTATTCGAACATCTACCTCACGCTCGCCGCGGGTGTGTTCGTGGAACTTGCTGAGGTCACTGTCTCCGGCGGCGACGGAAACGGCCGGCTGGACGCCGGAGAGACCGTCGATCTCGTGGTCTCGCTGGCGAACATGGGTGTGCTCACCGACGCCGAAGGCGTGGGGGTTTCGATGGCGAGCGACGATGCGTACATCCAGCTCGTCGACGCATCGGCCGGCTATCCGGACATCCCCGCCGGGCAGATCGTCACCAACGCGGGCGATGCTCTCACCTTGACCGTCGACGCGTCAGCGCCCGAAGGCCACATGGCATTCTTCGCCTTTGCGATCAGCTGGGACGGCGGTAGCGCCGAGGGCATGGTCGGGCTCACGATCGGTGAGCCGCCGTACATCGTTGCTGATGACTTCGAGAGCGGCAACAACGGCTGGATCCTGGATCCCGACACCCACACCTGCAGCAGCGGAGATTGGGAGATCATCGATCCGAATCCGACGTCGATGCAGCCCGGTGACGATACGACCCCGCCGCCCGGCGTCATGTGCTGGTGCACGGCTCAGAACACCACGATCGGTCAGGATGACGTCGACGGTGGCATTTCGGCACTGCTCTCTCCTGTGTTCGATCTTTCGGCCCACGCCCATGTCACGATGGGATTCAACTGGTTCCATGGCCAGCGAGTGGCGGGTGACGATGCGGGCGACTTCTTCCGGATCGATCTCTCGAACGATGGTGGGGTGAGCTATCCCGTGAACCTCTTGCTCCTGGGTGACGCGGAGCATGAGCCCGATTGGACAGCGCTGGAAGTCGACATCGAAGACCATCTGCCCCTTACCGACCAGATGCGGCTTCGCTTCCAGGCATCCGACGCGATCGAGAGGCATGACATCATCGAGGCGGGGCTGGATGACTTCTACATGCTGGACGGCGGGTCGGTCAATGAACCCCCTGCGGCCCCGACCCACATCGCGCCCCCTGATGGATCGACCCAGGACGCGGCCCCGACCCTGATCGTCGGGAACGCCGTCGACCCGGATGGGGACACGCTCACCTACGGGTTCCGCGTATACAATGACGTGCTGCTGACGAGCGTGGCCGCATCCGTGGACGACCTACCCGAAGGGATCGATCAGACCTCCTGGACGGTGGATCCGCCGCTCCCGGACGGCACGTACTATTGGCGCGCGTATGCGGAAGACGCCGAGGAGCGGAGCTCGTACATGCCGGCGGTGTCGTTCCTGGTCGACGAAGAAGTCGGTGTCCTCGACGGCGTGGAGACGGCGGCGTTTGCCCTTCATCCCGCGAGCCCGAACCCGTTCGTCCATCGGACGGCGATTCGCTTCTCGCTTCCCGATCAAGGGAAGGTGCGGGTCGACGTATTCGATGTGAAGGGGCGACGCGTTCGATCGCTCTTCCGCGGCCTGTTGCCGAACGGCGTGCAGACGCTCTATTGGGACGGAGTGGACGAGTGGGGTCACCGGGCGGCCGCCGGCGAGTACTTCGTCCAGGCAGTGCTGAACGGGAAAGTGCTCACGCGAAAGGTCGTGATCCTGAATTAGCGGCTACCGGTTCGCCCGGCGGATCGCGACGAAGTACCAGACAAGTGGGGCGGCCACACCGCCGATGACCATGAGGATGAATGGCCATCCGAGTGTGGCTGCCTCTCCCCGCGCAATGCGTACCGTGATCATCTGAACGTACGAGAAGAGCGCCGTCGTCAGCAGGCGAAGGAAACGCACGAGCTGATCCGTTGCGACGAGGATCCGTGCCGTGTGGGCTTCATCTTCGCCCCGAGGGACGTTCCAGAGGTTCGGCTTTCTCAAGAGAAACGTGAGCAGGGCGAAGATCGCGCTCGAGAGACATGCGAGAAAGATGAGGATCGACTTGCCGCCCCAGCGGTCGGGAGCGCCGGACGCGTCGAAGTGATGAGGGATCCGATCAGGCAAGTCACCGTAGACGAGCCCCAGGTACGCCCACATTCCGATGAGGAGAAACCAGGCGACAATGTCGGCGGCCCGAACCACTGCCGGCCGTTCCACTGTGAACGCGGCTTGTGGCGGGCCTTGACGCTCCTCCGACACCACGTACCTCCTGGCCGGGACGTCTTCAGGTGCGGAACCGCTTCGTTGCTGAGACATCTTCAATTCTGCGGCCCCCCAGAACCACATGCAAGTCATTTGATTAGAATTCTTTAGCTCGCCGTCGCCCTGGTGCGCATGGATGGTCAAAGTTCTCTGTTTGGCGATTGTGAACTTGTGAAACACGGGTATGCGGCCGATCTAATTTATGGGCACACGAATCCGCTCTGCGACGAACTGCTACTTCGCTATCCCATGCCCAAGCCATAGAGCAATCAAGTGGTTGGATCGCTAGCCGAGACATGACCTCTCGGGAGGGTGGAATGACCGAAGAGATGCGAGCACGCGTACTGGAGTGTGGAACATTGCCGACGTTGCCGTCGGTGGCGCTCAAGGTCCTGCAGCTCACCAGCAACCCGAACGTCCGGAACGAGGAGGTGAGCGCCGCGATCAGCAAGGATCCGGCACTGGCCGCGAAAGTGCTTCACTTCGTGAATTCGGCGTTCGTTGGACTGCGGGGCGAGGTGACCACCATCTCTCACGCCGTCGTGCTTCTCGGGATCGCAACCGTCCGGACGATCGTTCTCGGTTGCGGCCTCATGAAGAACGCGTCGAGCGGGCTGCCCATGGCGCTCGACCACAAAGCGTTCTGGAAGCGTTCACTCGTTGCCGCGACGGCCGGTCGTGAGATCGTCAGTGCCCAGTACCCGAACGGGCATGAGGATCTGCTTCTGCTCAAGGAAGAAGGCTTCCTGGCCGGGTTGCTGCAGGACATGGGTCTTCTGGTTCTCGACCAGGTCATGCCGGCGGAAACCGGGGCGTTGGTCAATCAGGCTTTGCGACACTGTGAACTGCCCAGGCTGGAGCAGGAAAGGTACGGGACCGATCACGCCGAGGTCGGAGCTTGGTTGGCGGATCGTTGGAGCCTTCCCAAGGCCCATCGCGCGGTGATTCGATGGCATCATGATCCCGAATCCTGCGACATCGACGAGGCGATCGGATTGGTCCGGATCGCGGCCGTAGCCGACCTGATCGCTGAATCGATGACGGCCGAGGTGCGCAGCACCGCGCTCGCACAAGCGCGACTCATGGCGAACCGGAACTGGGGCTTCCGCGACGAGACCTTCATCGACATCGTGGACTGGGTTGCCGTGGCGCTGCCGGGGATTTCCGAGCTGTTTGAGATCGATCTCGGTGACGGGGGTGAGCTCGCGACGATGATCCACGAGGCGAAAGAGCAGCTGTCCGCAACACCGATGGGGGCCCTCATCGAAGAGTTCGGCGAGGAGCTCGAACAGAAGCGGCGCGCGGCCTGAATCCTGGAGAAGTGCTGATGCGGGATGGCGTCCGCCATGTCGCCACGATCGCATGGGGATCGGCGTCGAGCAATCGGATCCTGAGGGCCGTCCTCCTGCTCTGCATCGTCGTGTTCGGTGGGGCGGTGGGCTTCATGGTCGTCGAGGGCTGGGGCTTTTGGCAGGCCCTCTTCTTCACGCTCATCACGATCACCACCGTTGGCTACGGCGCCGAGGGGCTCACTCAAGCAGGCGAGCGCTTCACCACCCTGCTTCTCGTCGGTGGAATCGGTACCGCCACATACGCGTTCAGCGTAATCGTTCAAACTGCGGTGGGTAGCCAGCTTGGCTGGAGGCGACGAATGCAGCGCAAAATAGATAGGCTTCGCGACCATTTCATCATCTGTGGGTTCGGCCGGATAGGTAGAACGGTCTGTGAGGAGCTCCAGTCCGCCTCCGTGTCGTTGGTGATCGTAGACGCGGATGCGGACGCCTACCAGCGCGCCTGCGATCAAGGCTATTTGGCGGTGCGCGGAAAGGCGACGGAGGACGAGGTCCTGCAACAGGCCGGGATCGCGCGCGCGAAGGGAATTGTCTGCGCGGTTGACAGCGATTCCGACAACATCGTGATTGCACTTGGCGCGAGGGAGATGAGCCCCGACATCACCATCATCGCGCGCGTCGAGGAGGATGGTGCGGCGCGGAAGATTCGCCGTGCCGGCGCGACGCATGTGGTATCGCCGTCACGGACCGGTGGCGTCGACATCGCCCACACGGTTCTTCGCCCACACGTGGCCAATCTCATGCGAAGAACTGGAGACGACGACGGCGACTTCGAGCTGAATGAAGTGGTGGTTGAGAAAGGGTCGTTCCTGGACGGGCATTCGCCTCAAGAGTGGGGCAAGGAGCACTGGGACGATATCGTTGCTGTCGCCGTCCGCCGTTCCGACGGCACTACTCAGATCCGGCCCGGTGGCGGGACGGTCTTTCAGGCCGGGGACATCCTGATCATCGCGGGGAGTCCCTCCTCACTTGACAAGATCTACAATAGAGCGATCGGACACGGCTCACAGGCGGCCTGATTCGCATTTCAAATGTTTCAATCGTTTCATATGATAGATATGGCTCTAATACACTGCAATGTAGCTAGTTAACTTTCCACATGCTATTTCAAGACGTTTCATGCGCAACAACCTGTTTCACCCCGTCACGACCCTCGGCCCCATAACCCCCAATCCCTGAATAAGTTATCAGGGTCTCACCTTTGGCATGTTTCTTGATGTTCTTCCCTTGGGAATGAAACACGGGACGAATCTCGTAATCCAAGAGGGGGAAACAAGATGAAGCGGACAGTCACGATCGTGGCCACGCTGCTGGTCACGTCCCTCTTCACGCTCGGACCGTCGGGGGTCGCGGACTTCGCAGCCGGCGTCGCTGTGGCGGCGGAGGACGAAGCTGACGGGTCGAAGGGCGAGAAGAAGGAGATCAAGGGCAGCGACGCGAAGGGGAAGTACTTCTTCAAGAAGCAGTGCAAGAACTGCCATGGCAAGAAGGACGAGGGCGGCGAAGTCACGCCTATCTCCAAGACCATCAAGCAGTGGGAGCGCTACTTCAAGAAGGCCAAGCACACCGAGGAGATGCCGTTCGACAGCCTGGGCACGGAAGAAGAGCGCATTCACATTAGGACGTTCTTGATCAATCACGCCGCGGACTCGGATCAGCCCGAGACGTGTGGCTAGACGATCGGCAGGGAGGAGAAGACGATGAGTCGTTTCGCTGGGTTTGCTGGGAGCCTGATGGTCATCGGGTTGCTGCTCGCGGGCGCCGCGTTCGCCGACGTCGAAGACGACGTCGATGAGCTGTTGGATCGCGTCGACGAGCTGGAGCTCAAGACGGCAAAGGATCGTGTCTCGTTCTTCGGGGATTTCAGGGTCCGCTACGACTACGTGAAGTGGAACATTCCCGCATACAATCAGTTCGCCGGGATGGACTTCACCGACCCGATGAACCCTCAGATGGTCTACATGCCCGTGCCGGAGCAGGAGGCCAAGAACGAGGAGGCGTGGAGCGCGCGCCTGCGCCTGAAGATGGATGCGAAGGTCGGGAAAGACGTTCACTTCACGGGCCGGCTCAACATGCACCGTTCGTTCGGCGGGCCGTCGGTGACGAACTTCAATGGATTTCCGAACACCGTCTTCACGGCGTTCAACTCGACCGCGGTTCCCAGTGATGACGTGCTGCGCGTCGAGCGCGCCGCCTTCACGTGGGCTCCAGACTGGACTCCGCTCTTCCTGACCGCGGGGCGCCAGGCGGCGACCGGTGGGCCTCCGCGAGAGCTAAGAGAGAACCGCGTTCGTCAGGGGACCCCAGGCGCCCTAATGATTGACGCGCAAATCGACGGCTTCATGGTCGGCGCGCACCTCGAGGAGTATGGGCTGCCTGAAGGCACCACGTTCCGCCTCTGCTACGGGACCGGATTCGATGCCGGCTTCGGCTCGGGCGGCAACACCAAGACGACCTACGTCACGACCTATGCGCCCAACATCACCGACCCGATGAATCCCGTTCTCATGGCGATGCCGAACCCGGTCTCCGGCCTCATGGACAGCAAGGTCGTCGGCGGCTGCGGTGAGTTCACCATTCCGCCGCTGCCGGGTGAGTCGCTCGTTTCGTTCGGTTTCTTCCGGATGATCGACATGATCGACATTCCGTACGGAGTCGTGCGTGACTTCCCGAACATGATGTCGACGCAGCCGCAGGTCGTTACCGCAACGACGAACCTCGGCGACATGGATCTTTACGGAGCCTGCTTCCAGCACAGCTTCGAGGCGGGTGAGGTTCCGATCGACTGGTTCGCGAGCGTCGCGTTCAACAAGTCACACCCGGACGAGAACACGGCAAGCCTCTACGGCTTCGGTCCGCTGTTGGGTAACAGCATGGAGGACCTATCCGGATCCGCCTACTTCGTGGGGGCGCGCGTGGGCGTGCCGCCGACGCGAGGCAAGGTCGGGCTCGAGTACAACCACGGCGACGAGAACTGGTTCGCGTATCTGCCAGCCGGTGACGACGTGAATTCCAAGCTCTCCACGCGCGGCAGCGTGATCGAGGCGTACTACATCCAGCCGCTCAACAAGAAGGGACTCGACTTCCGGGTCGGCTTCCAGAGCTATGACTACACGCACGCGTTCAGTGGCTGGCACATCGCGCCGATGCCGATGGAGAACTTCCAGCTCGATCAGGAGCCGTTCCTGCCGTACGGGTATCCGGACCAGATCCAGAACCTGTATGCCATCTTGGATCTGAGCTTCTAGCAGGAGTCAACGGCCATGCATGACGTCGAGACCCGCGACAGGAGAACACACGAAGCCGGCGGCGTGAGCCGCCGCCGGTTCCTTGAACTCGGTGCCGCCGGTTTGGCGGCTGCCGCGCTCGGAGGGGGTTTCCGCTTCTTGCCGAGCCTGGTGGACGCCTCGGAAGCCGCCGGAGGTGCAGGATTCACCGGATCGGTGGCCTCCTGTTGCGGGCTCTGTGTCAATAAGTGCGGTCTCTACGCCCGCGTGCGGGACGGAATCGTGACGAAATTGGATCCGGTTCCAGACCACCCGAAATCCCGCGGGATGCTTTGCGCGCGCGGAAACGCGGGCATCAAGACCTTGTATGACCCGAATAGATTGAAGGCGCCGCTCATTCGGAAGGGTGCGCGTGGGGCAGGGGAGTGGCGCCAAGCCTCTTGGGAAGCCGCGATGGATCACGTGGCGGAGAAGCTGACGGGCATCCGGGATGAGCTGGGCCCCGAAGGCGTGCTTTTCAGTTCGACCGAGGGATTCCAGGAACACTTCTTCCTGTGGTTCGCGCAGACGTGGGGAAGTCCCAACGTGGCGCGCCACCCGACCCTCTGTCTCGCGTCGATGGTCAACGGCATGTTCAATACGTTCGGCACGGTACCGGACGTGGACATGAAGAACTCCCGCTACGTCATCCTCGCGGGTGCGAACCGCTTTGAGGCGCTCATCACGCCCGACTCCGTCGACCTCATGCGGGGACTTGGTGGGAGCCGGAAGCTCGTCGTGATCGATCCGCGCTTCACGATCACGGCATCGAAGGCCGATGAGTGGGTGCCGATCCGGCCCGGAACCGATCTCGCGTTCGTACTGGCGATGCTGAACGTCATCATCAGCGAAGATCGGGTCGACCGCGAGTTCATCGATCGCTACACGATAGGCTTTGACGAGCTGCGCGAGCACGTCATCCCGCACACGCCGGAGTGGGCCGAAGCGCAGTGCGACGTCGACGCGCACGCGATCCGCCGGATCGCGCGGGAGTTCGCGGCTGCCGCCCCCCGCGTTTGCTTCTATCCGGGGCGCCGGTCCTCCTGGTACCGGACGGACACCCAGTTCCGGCGCGCGATCGCGATCGTGAACGCGGTGGTGGGCGCGTGGGATCGACCGGGGGCGCTCATTCCACGCGCGAAGATCTCGCTCGGCGAGCCAGACATCTTCCCGCCGGACGACATCGAAGTCGGTCGTTTCGACAAGCTCACCGAGTGCTTCCCGGTCGCGAACCGGCGTGACGGGACGTACCTCAACATGCGCGACTCCTTCCTGAGCAATGGGGAGCAGCCGGTCAAGGCGTGGATGATCTACAAGCAGAACCCGCTTCACTCCGTGCCTGACAGCGCGCGGACGCTCAGGATGATGGAGCGGATGGATTTCATCGTCACGATCGATACGCACCCGAGCGATACGGCATGGATGAGTGATGTGATCCTACCGGAATCGATCTACCTGGAACGAAACGACCCCGCGCACAGCATCGCGGGGGCGGTGCCGGTGGTGCAATTCCGTCAGCAGGTCGTTCCACCCAGGCACGACACCCGCGACTGTTTCTGGATGATGAAGGAGCTGGCGAACCGGCTGGACATGGGCATGTACTTCGACGTGACGGCCGAGGAGTGGCTCGAAGCGCAACTCGAGGAGTTGCCGATCTCGCTCGACGAGCTCCGGAAGAAGGGGTTTTACACCGACCGGGAGACGCCAGAGATCGGAAAGACGCTCAAGGAGGGGTACCGCTTCCGGACGAAGAGCGGCAAGATCGAGCTGCGATCGCTTCGATACGAAGAGAAGGGTCACGATCCGCTCCCGGTCTACCAGCCACCGCGGCCGGTCCCGAAAGGTCGCTACAGATTGCTCACCGGGCGCTCGGCTCTCTACACACACTCGTCGCTTCAAGGGAACCCATGGCTCGCCGGAGCGGACCCCATCGGCCCCCGCGTCTGGATCCATCCGAAGAGCGCGGCCCGGCACGGGGTGACCAATGGCGATCCCATCGGCATACGCTCCGCCGCCGGCGAAGTAAGGGCGCACGTCAACGTCACCGAGCGTATCCGGCCCGATGCGGTCTTCATCCCGCACGGCTTCGGCAGCCGTTCCGCCGGGCTCAACGAACTGGCGCGGCAGGGACCTCGCGACTCCGACGTCATCGGATCGGATCAGGACGATATCACCGGCAACGCCGCCATGCACGAGACCGTCGTGGAGCTCTTCCCCGTTGAGGGTGAGCGTTTGCCGC
Organism: uncultured bacterium; assembly: GCA_964486455.1. Lineage (GTDB taxonomy): Bacteria > Eisenbacteria > RBG-16-71-46 > CAZAMP01 > CAZAMP01 > CAZAMP01. The sequence continues at coordinate 85,477 of CAZAMP010000003.1, forward strand.
ACGAAATACCCGCGTCTACGCGCGCAGACGAGGAGGCTCACTCATGAAGTCTCCCCGCTACGTAATGGTGATTCGAAGCAGGCGCTGCATCCGGTGCATGGCGTGCGTCGTGGCGTGCCGCGCGGAGAACGACGTGCCCGAGGGCGCCAGCCGCAACTGGATCGCGGAGAGCGGAGAGCGCGGGCACTATCCGAAGCTCGGAATGAGTTTCGTTCCCGGCCAGTGCATGCAGTGTGACAATCCGCACTGCATTCGCGTGTGTCCCGTCGGCGCCACGTCGCAGGGCACAGATGGTGTGGTGCGAATCAACCGAGATATGTGTATCGGGTGCCGCTACTGCATCCTGGCGTGTCCCTACGACGCCCGTTTCCCGAACCGTGAGCTCGGCGTGGCGGATAAGTGCGATTTCTGCACCCACCGCATCACGTCGGGGCGGGAGCCCGCGTGTGTCGAGACGTGTCCGTCACGGACAAGGATCTTCGGCGACCTGAATGACGCCGACTCACCGGTCGCCCGCTTCATCACCGAGCACAAGACGAACCGCAAAAAGGTCGAGGCGGGTACCCGCCCGATGATCTTCTACTACGACGGCTAGGAGTTGATATGGAACACCACTGGGAGTTCTTGGTCGTCATCTATCTCTTCTTCGGCGGGCTCGGCGCGGGAACGTTCGTCTTCTCGGCCATCTTGACCTTCATGCGCGGCGAAGCCTATCGGTCACTCGCGCGATCGGCGGCGTTGATCGCCCCGTTCCCCGTAATCTTCGGATCCGGGATCCTGATCTTCGATCTCGGCCAGCCGTTTCGGTTCTGGCGGCTCTTCTCCACGATCGAATGGTCATCGCCGATGTCAGTCGGAAGCTGGCTGTTGGTTCTTTTTTCAGGGCTCAGCCTCGTGCACATGCTGCTCTGGCTCTACCCGAAGCGACCGGCGGTACTTGCATGGCGCCGCGTGCGCATTCCGTTGCCCGGCCCGGAACGAAGGCGCGAGTTCCGGCGGCTTTGCGCTGCGGTCGGAATTCCGCTCGGTATCGGGGTGGGGATCTACACCGGCGTGCTCCTGGGGGCGGTTCCGGCACGGCCGTTTTGGAACACGCCGATGGTTGCCATGCTATTCCTCTTCAGCGCGCTCTCGACCGCGGCGGCGCTCTTGATTCTCGTATCACACGTCGGGTCGCGAAAAACCGACCCGAAACGCTTCGAGGCGCAGCGCCGATTTCTCTATGGAGCGGACATCGGTATCATCCTCCTGGAGATATTTCTGGTGCTGCCGTACCTCCTCCACAACGCGCTTTCGACGGCGAGTCAGGCGCGATCCATCGAGCTGATCCTCGGCGGGCCGTTCACGAATCTGTTCTGGATCGGTTTCGTCGCCATCGGTCTTCTGATACCGCTCGCGATCGAGGTGTTCGACATGCTTCCCCTCATCGCGGGACGCTCGGGAGGGCGCCACTTCACGCTGCTCGGATATCTGAGCGGACTCCAGGTTCTCGTCGGCGGATTCATCCTGCGCTGGGTGTTCGTTTATGCGGGGCAGGTGAGTCACTTTGGATGACGACCGAACGACCGAAGCCGGCGTTGATGCCCGCGACACGATCGCGTGGCTGATCAACGCGTTCCGGCCGCCCACGGCCGAAGCGATCAAGACGCTCGGCCTGCGTGAATCCGATCTCGACCATCTCGAATCCGAATATGTCAGGCTGTTTCTGAACTCGGCCACCATGCCGGTCGCGCATCTCGAGGCCGCCGCGTGGTTGCTGGGCGAGGAGGAGCCTCCGACGGTGTTCATGGAAGACCTGTCCCGGGAATGCGCGGCGCTCGGGTTGCGCGTACCGGTCAACTCGCCGGTCCCGCCCGATCATTTGACGGTTCTGCTCGAACTTCTCTATGCTAAACGCCTGTCCGGTGCCTCGGCGCTCCCGTCGGAAGATCCCTTCGCGCGGCGGTTTCTAGTGCCGTGGGTACCGCGGTTTCTCGAGCGGCTCGAGGCGGCTGATCCGCCGAGCTTCTATCGACGTGCGGGGAATGTCCTGGCGTCACTGCTGGGACTTGGCAGGCCGGGTGCCGTGACCACTCCGGAGCGTTTCAATGCCGAAGGAGACTCCTAGCCGGCGTTCTCACCAGGTCTCGTCGCGAGGGTGCGAAAGCGCGTGCAGATTCAAGGCGCACGGAGCGGTGGGCGACGCAGGCATACCAGATGGTTTGTCGAGGAGGCTGGAGCGAGTACGTCTTGGAGATGCACGCGCTTTCGTGACCGCAGCAGGGAGCTGGTGAGAAATGCCGGCTAGCTCAATCCCATTCGACGCGTCCGAGCAGATCCTCGGCTCGATCGTCGACGGCATCCTGGTTCTCGACGCCCAGAAGAAGATCACGTTCGCCAACCAGGTCATCGCGGATTTCTACGGAATGCATCCTGCCGAGATGACCGGACGTTCTTGCGAAGAGCTCATTGATTTCGATCACTGTCGAAGCTGTCCGCACGCGGACCTCATGTCGGGGAACGACACGTTCACGGGACACAACCTGCACTGCCAGCGGAAAGATCTGGGACCGTTTTGCGTTTCAGCGTCACCGCTTCGAGACGCGTCCGGAGCGGTCACGGGAATCGTGGAGCTGTATCGAGACATGCACGCGCTGGGCGCGTACATCGATGAAATCGAGACCCAGAACGTCGAGCTCGACTACGAGCGCAGGCGGCTCGACGAGATCCTGAGCGACAGCTCCGACGGGTACTTCACCGCGTCGTTGGATCGTACGATCCTGAGCGCCGACCAGAAGATCCTGGATCTCTTGGGATTGTCGGCGGCGGATGTCGTGGGCAGACCGTGCCGAGAGGTCTTCTGCTCCGAAAAATGCGACGACGACTGCCCCATCCTGTGGGCGGTGGAACACGGGCAAAACGTCATCAACTCGAGAGACGACATCCGATCGGCCGATGGTTCGCTGCCGGTGGAGAAGAGCATCTTCCTTCATCGGAGCGCGGAGGGCGATATCCAGCACGTGATCGGGGTGATCCGAAACGCATCGGAGATTGTCCAGCTGCGGCGGGCGGCGCGCCGGGGCCGCGCGTTCGGCAAGCTGGTCAGCCGGAATCGCAAGATGGAAGACGTGTTCGAGCTGATCCGCACGTTCGGTCCCACGGAAACGTCGGTGTTGATTCTCGGAGAGAGCGGAACCGGCAAGGAGCTGGTGGCCGGCGCGCTTCAGGAGAGCAGCGCGCGCAAACGGAAGGTGTTTCTCAAAATCAACTGCTCGGCGCTGGCCGAGGGGCTCCTCGAGAGCGAGCTGTTCGGTCATGTGCGCGGCGCTTTCACCGGAGCCACCCGCCGCAAGCGCGGCAAATTCGAGGCGGCCGATGGGGGCACGATCTTCCTCGACGAGGTCGGTGACATGTCACCGGCGCTGCAGACGAAAGTACTCCGGGTCATCGAGGAGCAAGAGTTCGAGCCGGTCGGCAGCACCGAAACGACGCGAGTCAACGTCCGGATCATCGCGGCCACGAACAAGGACTTGCGTCAGGCTATTCGAGACGGTGAATTCCGGGAAGATCTCTACTATCGGCTCAACGCGATTCAGATTCACCTGCCACCGCTCCGGGATCGTACCGAGGACCTTCCCCTGCTCGTCGAGCGATTCCTGAAGGATCTGAACCGAACGCACGGGCGCGATGTCCAGACGATCTCCGCCCGCGCGCTGGATCTTCTGATGTCGTACCGATGGCCGGGCAACGTGCGAGAGCTTCGGAATGCGATCGAGTTCGCCTACGTCTGCGCCCGCGGCAACCGGATCGAGCGAGGCGATCTTCCGGAACACATCCGCTCCGAGCCGCGAGAGCAGACCGACGAGCTGCCGGGCCTCAACCGGGTCGACGACTCGGAGCTGCGCGATGCCATGCGCCGATTCAACGGCCACCGTGGCCGGGTCGCTGAGGCCCTGGGAATCAGCCGGACGACGCTCTGGCGGCGGCTGAACGCGCTCCGGGGCACGGAGTCGCGTTGACAGCCCTCGGCGCCCCGCGTATCCTCTTCTGCCTCAAACTGAAACGGCGACTACACGGGCGCGGATGATGCGCATCGCGGTCCTCTTGAATGCATTCCCCAAGCTGTCCGAGACCTTCGTTCTGAATCAGATCACGGGTCTCTTGGACCGTGGGCATGCCGTGGACGTTTACGCGTCCGCCCCCGGAGATTCATCGGCGGTGCACGCGGACGTCGAGCGCTACGGTCTTCTCGATCGCGCGCGCATCGGGCCGGTGATGCCGCGAAGCTGGCTGTCACGGGCCGTGATCGGGAAGCTGCTGACAATTCGGCACGGGTGGCGCGATCCGGCGCTCATCGCACGATCGCTCGACGTGGTTCGCCGAGGGCGTCGCGCGGCCTCGCTTCGATTGCTCTACTGGACGTTTCCGTTTCTCCCGCGGGCGCGATACGACGTCGTGCATTGCCACTACGGGCCGAACGGGGAGAGGGCGGTCGCGCTTCGTGATATCGGCGCGATCGACGGGAAGATCGCGACGGTCTTCCACGGTTTCGACATGAGTCGCGCCGTGCGAGACGGCGGGCAACGTCTCTATGCGGATCTATTCGCCCGCGGGGATCTGTTCCTCCCGATCAGCGAGCACTGGCGGCGACGGCTCATCGAGATGGGCTGTGACGAGAAGAAGATCGTCGTTCACCACATGGGGATCGACTGCGGGCGCTTCGTCTTCGCTGAGCGGCGCCTTGAGTCGGAGCGACCGATTCGGCTGGTTACCGTGGCGCGGCTCGTGGAGAAGAAAGGCGTCGAGTTTGCGATCCGGGCGTTGGCGAAGCTCCGACCGCCCAGGCCGTTCATCTATACGGTTGTGGGTGGCGGGCCGCTGCTCGAGTCGCTTCGGGGTCTCGCCGGCGACCTCGGGCTCTCCGATCGCGTTCGACTCGAAGGGTGGCGTTCGCAGGAGGAGGTCATCGAAATCCTCCGCGAAGCGGACATCCTGGTTGCCCCCAGCGTGACGGCCGCCGATGGCGACCAGGAGGGGATTCCGGTGGCGCTCATGGAGGCGGCGGCAGTGGGGCTGCCGATCGTGAGCACGCGCCACAGCGGGATTCCGGAGCTCGTCGAGGATGGGGTGACCGGTCTCCTTGTCCCGGAGCGGGACGTGGACGAGCTGGCCAAGCGCCTCGGAGCGCTCATGGCGGAGCCGGAGGGTTGGGCGCAGATGGGCCGCGCCGCTCGCGCCCGTGTCGAATCGCACTTCGACATCCGGGGACTGAACGATCGATTGGTGGGGCTCTTCGAACAGATGAGCAATTGAGGCGCTGCGCGTCGAAACGGCGGGGCGGGTGATATGGCGCCGTATGAGTTTTTCGAGCACACCGCGGACATGGGGCTCCGCGTTCGGGCGGACACGCTGCCGCTGCTGTTCGAGCACGCCGCCCGGGGCCTTCTCGATCTCATCGTGGAAGACCTGGAGGCGCTTCGCCCGACGGATGAAGCGGAGGTCCGGCTCACGGCCCCGGATGACGCGGATCTCCTGGTCGACTGGCTAAACGACCGGCTATATCATTTTGACGCCCGCGAAGAGATCCATGCGTGGCCGACGCTGGCCCTCGTCGGGGGCGGGCGGCTGGAAGGCCGCAGCGGTTTCATCCGAATCGACCGGGACCGACACCGCTTTCACGGTGAGGTCAAGTCGACGACGTATCACGGGCTCGTCCTCGAACGGCGAGGAGATTTCTGGATCGCCGAGGTCATCTTCGATCTCTGATCGGCGGTGGCCGTGAGGCGATCGCGGGTGAAGGGAGGCGGACATGTCCGATCGCGGATCGGCGGTTCCCCTCACGAAGATTCATGACCACCTGTGGGAAGTGCCGAAACACGGTGGAATGCGTGTGCCGGGCCGTGTCTACGCCGACGAGCGCATGATGTCGGAGATCAAGAAAGACCAGGCGCTCGAACAGGTCGTCAATGTAGCGTACCTTCCCGGCATCGTCGGCTATTCGCTGGCGATGCCCGACATCCATTGGGGGTACGGATTCCCCATCGGGGGCGTGGCGGCGACCGATCCGACCCAGGATGGCGTCGTGAGCCCGGGCGGGGTCGGGTACGATATCAACTGCGGCGTCCGTCTCGCGCGAACGGATCTTCTCTACGACGACGTGCGCGACAAGATCGCTGACTTCGTGAGGAAGTTGTACGCCGCCGTGCCGTGCGGCGTCGGCGCGCGCGGGGGAATCGGTCGGGTACCGAGGAAGGAGCTGAAGCGTATTCTGCGCCGAGGCGCGGCCTGGGCCGTCGAAAATGGCCATGGGATCGGTGATGATCTGGAGGTTTGCGAGGAGCGCGGCACGATGCCGGGCGCGGATCCCGACACGCTGACGGATCGAGCCCTCGACCGCGGTATCGATCAAGCAGGCTCGCTCGGCAGCGGAAACCACTTCCTGGAGCTTCAGGTTGTCGATGAGATATACCTGCCGGCCGAGGCGGAAACGCTCGGATTGGCAGCGGGCGGACTGACGGTGATGATCCACTCCGGATCGCGCGGGCTGGGACATCAGGTTTGCACCGACTCGTTGAAGGAGATGGGGCGGGCGATGTCGCGGTACCGGATCCGGGTGCCGGACCGCCAGCTCGCGTGCGCGCCGGTCGATTCGCCCGAGGGCAAACGCTACCTGGGCGCGATGTTCGCCGCGGCGAACTTTGCCTGGTGCAACCGGCAGATCATGATGCACCTCTCGGCAGAGGCGCTGGCGCGGGCGCTTGGCACGACCCGGCAAGGGATCGGGTTTCGGTTGATCTATGACGTGGCGCACAACATCGCAAAGTTCGAGCGCCACGAGTTAGGCTCGACGACGCGCCGATTGCTCGTCCATCGAAAAGGGGCGACCCGCGCGGCGGTCCCGGACGATTCGCCGCTCAACGATACGTATCGCCGGATCGGACAGCCGGTATTGATTCCGGGCGACATGGGGAGGTATTCGTTCCTCTGCCTCGGGACCGAGGCCTCGCTCAAGGAGACGTTCGGGAGCACGTGTCACGGTGCCGGTCGCGTGATGAGCCGGAGCGCGGCCAAGAAGAGGGCCCGCGGCAGGGATCTCCTTGCCGAGATGGACGCGCGGGGTGTCGCCATTCAGGCCCACGGCATGCGGACGATCGCGGAAGAGATGCCCGAGGCGTACAAAGACGTCGCGCGGGTGGTGGACGTGATGGCCGGCGCCGGGATCGTCAGAAAGGTGGCGAAGCTCCGGCCGGTGGGCGTCGTGAAAGGCTGATTCGGTACTCAACACGGTTCGCGGGTGTCACCTCACGAAGAGCTCTTCGGCGGGGTGGCAGATGAGGGTTCTTGACCATGCATAGTTCTCGATGGAGTTTACCGATTGCGCTCGGCCTATTCGCGTTCGGATGTTCGGGGGATGCGGATACGCAGTCGAGCGACGTTTCGGATCTCAAGGATGCGTTGGGCACGACCGCCGGCGCGTCGGATTCCGGTCTGAGCGGTGAAGTGGTTGAGACGATGGACTCGGGCGGATACACCTACGCGCGGATCAGAACCGAGCAAGGTGTGGTCTGGTCGGCCGGCCCGGCACAGGAAATGAGCGTCGGTGACGAGGTGATCATCCGAACCGACCTGGCGGTGGCCGATTTCTACAGCGCGACTCTGGATCGGACGTTCGAGTTGCTCTACTTCACGGACTCGTTCGACGGTTCGAATCCCTCGGCACAGTCGGCGTCATTTCCTCCCGGCCATCCCACGATGGGCGGCCACGGGGCCGGCGGAGCGCCAATGTCGGCGCCTGTCGACTATTCGGGGATCCGGAAGCCGCAGGGTGGACATACCGTTGAGGAAGTCTGGACCTCCCGGTCGGAGCTGGAAGCCAAAGACGTCCTCGTCCGGGGAAGGGTCGTCAAGTTCCTTGCCGGTATCATGGGCAAGAACTGGCTTCATCTTCGCGACGGCACGGGCGACGAGGGCGCGGACGATCTAACGGTGACGACGTCCGACCTGGCCAAGGTAGGAGATACCGTGTTGGCGCGAGGGCGCATCGTGGTGAACAAGGATTTGGGTGCCGGGTATCACTATGCGGTTCTGATGGAGGACGCGAAGATCACCGTTGAGTGATCGGGGTGGCCGGCCACGCGTGACATCACCGGCCGCGAAATCAACCTGATGGAGAGTTTATGTATAAGCCGGTAGATCGAGTCCCCGACTTTCCGTCGATAGAGAAGCGCGTCCTGGGCCACTGGGAGGCGACATCGTCGTTCGAAAAGCTCCGCGAGCAGAACAAGGGTGGGGCGAAATGGAGCTTCTTGGACGGTCCGATCACCGCGAACAACCCGATGGGCGTCCATCACGCCTGGGGACGCTGCCTGAAGGACGTCTATCAGCGATATCACGCGATGCGTGGCAAACAACTCCGCTACCAGAACGGCTTCGACTGCCAGGGGCTTTGGGTCGAGGTCGAGGTTGAGAAGGAGCTGGGGTTCAAATCGAAGCGCGAGATTGAAGAGTACGGGATCGCGCGCTTCGTCGAGGTCTGCAAGGAGCGCGTGCGGAAATACTCGAAGGTCCAAACGGATCAGTCGATTCGCCTCGGCTATTGGATGGACTGGGATAACTCCTATTTCACGATGACCGAGGAGAACAACTTCACCATCTGGGATTTCCTGAGCAAGTGCCACAAACGCGGACACATCTACAAAGGATTCGACTCGATGCCTTGGTGCCCGCGCTGCGCCGTCGGGCTTTCTCAGATGGAGATGCACGAGGGGTATCAGTGGGTTGACCACCTGTCGGTCTTCGTACGTTTTCCGATCCGTGGTCGCGAGAACGAGGCGCTGCTGGTCTGGACGACGACGCCGTGGACGCTGACCTCGAACGTGGCGGCGGCCGTGCATCCGGAGATGACGTACTACAAGATTCGACAAGGCGACTGGACGTACTACGTCGGTGCCGACAACTGGAACGCCGAGCGCTCGGTGGAGGTGGAGGAAGAACACGCCTCCGGCAAGAAACGACGCGTGATCAAGCTCAAGACGCTGCCGCAGGTTCTCGAGCCGCACGGTGAATGCGAAGTCGCGGGTGAGCTCAGCGGTGCCGATCTCGTCGGTCTCGAGTACGACGGCCCATTCGATTCCTTTCCCGCGCAGAACAGTCCCGGTGGGCACCCATACGTGAATCCGAAGCTGAAGGACCGTACGGGCGTCGATTGCCACCGCGTCGTCGCGTGGAACCTCGTTACCGGCTCTGAGGGCACGGGCATCGTGCACATCGCGCCGGGTTGCGGCCGGGAAGACTTCGAGCTCAGTCAAGGCGAGGGCCTCGTCGCGGTTTCGCCGCTCGACGAAGAAGGACGTTTCACGGCCAAGTTCGACTGGCTGGAGGGTCGATTCGCCGATGACGTCGCGAAAGACATCGTGGCCGACCTCGACAAGCGCGGCATCCTCGTGGGATCCGAGAACTACCATCACCGCTACGCCCACTGTTGGCGCTGCAGCACGCCGATTCTCTATCGCCTCGTCGATGAGTGGTTCATCGACATGAGCTGGCGCGGCGAGATCATCAAAACGGTTCCCAAGATCACCTGGATTCCTGATTACGCGGAGCAGCAGGAGCTGGACTGGCTCCAGAACATGAGCGACTGGATGATCTCGAAGAAGCGCTATTGGGGCCTGGCGCTTCCCATCTGGCAATGCGACAAGCATGCGGAGGCGGACGACGGGGATCGCTGCGAGTGGTTCACCGTCATCGGAAACCGTGATGAGCTGAAGAAACGCGCGACCGCGGGTTGGGACGACTTCGACGGCCATAGCCCGCACCGTCCCTGGATCGATGGTGTGAAGATCAAGTGTGAGACGTGTGGCGGAACCGCCTCGCGGATCCCGGACGTCGGCACCCCATGGCTCGATGCGGGGATCGTCCCCTACTCGACGATCGGATACGCGAGCGATCGCGACTACTGGCAGCAGTGGTTTCCGCCCGAGCTCGTCCTGGAGTGTTTCCCCGGACAGTTCCGAAACTGGTTCTACGCGCTCCTGGCCATGAACACGATGATGCAGGAGAGCCGGTGGGCGGACCGGAACAACGGCGAGTCGGATGTTCCCCCGCCGTTCCGGACATTGCTCGGCCATGCGCTCGTGCGCGACGAGCAGGGCAAGGAAATGCACAAGAGCTGGGGCAATGCGATCGAGTTCAACACCGCCGCGGAGACGATCGGCGCGGAGGTCATGCGCTACATCTACGCTTCCCAAACCCCGACGGCCAATCTGAACTTCCCGGATATCGGGACCGGACGCCGCAAAGACATCCTGCACCAGGATCAGGAAGTGCAGCGCAAGCTGCTCACGCTCTGGAACTGCTACAGCTTCTACGTGACCTACGCGGCCGTGGACGGGATCACGCCGGACGCGCTCGATGTTCCGCTGGCGGAGCGGACGGAATTGGATCGCTGGATCATCTCGAAGTTCCAGCTCCTCGTTCGATTCGCGGAGAAGTGCTACGGCGAGTATCGCATCCATCATCTGATGGAACGGTTCGAGCAGTTCCTCGACGATCTCTCGAACTGGTATCTCAGACGCTCTCGGAGGCGGTTCTGGAAGAGCGAGAGCGACGCGGACAAGATCATGGCGTACGCGACGCTGTTTGAGGTGCTTGACGGGATCTGCCGGGTGATGGCGCCGGTCCTGCCGTTTCTGACCGAGGAGATCTATCAGAACATCATCGCCGGCGTGAAGCCGGACGCTCCGGTGAGTGTGCATCTTCTATCGTGGCCCGGAGTCGACGAGTCCAAGGTCGACGAAGGACTGGCGGCCCGGTTCGACACGATCGTGCGTTACCGAAACCTCGGGCTGAATCTCCGTAACCAGGAGAACATCAAGGTGAGGCAGCCGCTGGGGCGCATCGTGGTCAAGCCGGCGACCAGCGACGAGCGTGAGGCGTTGGAAGCCGACAGCCTGCGCGTCCAGCTGATGGAGGAGCTGAACGTGAAGAGCGTCGAGTGCATCGACTCGCTCGAAGGGTGGATTGACGTGGAGGTCCGGCCCAACTTCAAGCGCTTGGGTCAGAGGTACGGCAAGCATATGAAGGGCATCCAGGCGCACCTCGCGGAAGCCGATACTCGCGTCGTTCAGGCGGCCGTGGCCGGAGAAAACGGCTATCGTTTCGATCTGGACGGGGAGGAGATCGTCCTGGAGAAGAGCGACCTGGACCTTCGTCACTCCGGCCCGGACGGATTCGCCGTTCTGCTGGATGATGATGCGTTCATCGGGCTCGAGACCACGCTGACGCCTGAGCTCAAGCGGGAGGGAATCGCCCGCGACTTCCTGCGCGGCGTTCAGAACGAGCGGAAGAACATAGGTCTTCACGTCGCCGACAAGATCGAGATTCGCTATCACGCCGATCCGGATGTGCAGGCCGCAATCGAGGAGTGGTCGGACTACATCTGCAAGGAAGCGCTGGCGGTCGCGATGGCCGCGGACGCGTCGCTGGCCGAGAGCACCGGATCAAAACTGAAAGCCGGCGGGACGTCGGTGCTGGTCGCGGTGAGTCTGTCGGGTGTCTAGTGGGCGAGGATCCGTTCCGTCCACGCGTCCATTCCACCCACGGGCTGATCGAGAATCCATCTCTGGACCGATGACGGCCGTCGCACCCCTTCGCTAGGATTCGAGCGAAGGAGGAACCGACCATGAGTACGTTGTCCAAGATCGTGGTCCGACTTCGATGGAAGCTCGCGCTCGCATACACCGTCGTCACCGTCTCGACGGCGATCGTGATGGCGCTTATCGGCGCGTACTTCTTCGAGCGGGATGCCGCGGAGTACTCCAGCACGGGAAACATGATCTACTGGGCCCTCAATCGCGACGCCCATGAGATCATCGACGCGCTGGAGACACCACGCCCCGCGCGTTCCGAAGCGCTGACCCACTGGCTCGACGAGAAGCTCGAGAAGTGGGGCAAGAGCGTGCGATCGTCGCAGATCCCGTTTTCGCGACGGAACGTGGCATTTCTCGCTATCGTTGACCGCGCGACGACCGTCATCGCGTCCTATCCCGAAGGCCGGCTCATTCTGGGCAGGCCGATCACCGAGCAGCTACCACCGGCGGGCTACCGGCTCCTCGACAACATGATGCAGCGGGTCAACCCCATCATGCAGAATGGGGCGTACGCGGGGGAGACCCGGCAGCGGATCGTCGTCGTCAACGTCGTGGATCCGGATGATCAGGTCCTCGGCGCCATCGTGCTCGCCTACAAGGCCGCGCCGAGGCTTTTCACGGCCCGAACACTGGGCGCGATCCGGGATCTCATCGTGCGATTCGGTCCGTACGCGGCCGTCGTGGGCGCGGTTTTCGGTTTCGTCACCGCCGCGTGGATGACGCGGCGGCTCAAGCGGCTCGAAGAGGGCGCGGTCGCGTGGAGCAGAGGTGACTTCTCCATCGGTGTCCCGGACAAGAGTCGTGACGAGATCGGCCGCCTCGGCCTTGAGATGAATCGCATGGCCGGTCAGCTGGAGCAATTGCTTCAGACACGGCAGGATCTGGCCACGCTGGAGGAGCGAAACCGTGTCGCGCGGGAGCTGCACGATTCGGTCAAGCAGCAGCTCTTTGCCGGTGCCATGCAGCTGGCGGCCGCGCGCGAATGCGTGCAGACCACGCCTGATGATGTGGCGATCCCCCTGGCGGAAGCTGAGCGTTTGATTCAGAGTGCGGGTCGCGAGCTCACGCGACTCATTCGGGAGTTGCGTCCGGCCGAGCTGGAGGGCAAGGGGCTTGGCCGCGCGCTGGGAAAATACGTCCGGGCCTGGTCCGACCGTACCGGCATCGCCGCCGAGCTGCGGACCCAGGGGGGACGAGAGACGGCGATCGATTCCGAGCAGGCGCTCTATCGCGTTGCTCAGGAAGCGCTCTCAAATGTAGAGCGGCACAGCGGAGCGCGGCGGGTCGACGTGCACCTTCGGTGGGAATCGGATACGGTGGTTCTCTCCGTCGCCGATGACGGCGACGGATTCGAATCGTCCGCGGAGCACGATGGACACGGGCTTCGCAACATGAAGGAACGAGTCGCCGATCTCGGTGGCACGCTGTTCGTCGAGAGTGTGCCCGGTGAGGGGACCACGCTCTCCGCAACGGTTCCCGCGTATCACGAGGAGTAGGCCTGGCGATATGAACGATCCGATCACCATCCTCGTCGTCGACGATCACGAAATTGTCCGACGCGGCATCATCTCACTTCTCGATACCCAGGCTGACATCGCGGTGACCGGTGAGGCGGGATCGGGAGATGAGGCGGCGAAGGCGGCCGAAGAGGAAGCCCCGGACGTCGTCTTGATGGATCTCGTCATGCCCGGGATGGATGGTGTGGAAGCGACCCGGCGTATCAAGCGGATCAGCCCGCGGACCCAGATCATCGTGCTGACCTCCTACCATGATGACGAGCACATCTTCCCGGCGATCCAGGCGGGGGCGCTCTCCTATCTACTCAAGGACATCGAGGCGGACGACCTCGTCGAGGCCATTCGAAAGGCTGCGCGCGGCGAGGCCGTCGTGCATCCGCGCGTGGCGGCGCGTCTCGTGCGTGAGGTCCACGCCATACCGGATCGATCCGAGAATCCATTCGTCGATCTAAGCCCGCGAGAACTCGAGGTGATCGATCTCATCGCCGACGGTCTCGACAATGCCGCCATTGCCGAACGCCTCTTCATCTCCACGAAAACCGTCAAGAGTCACGTCAGCAACATTCTCAGCAAGCTGCATCTCGCCGATCGGACCCAGGCGGCGGTTCTGGCGTGGCGCCGAGGGATGAAAGGGCGGGGAGATAGGGTAGACTAAGAGGCCGCCGGAGAGATCCAGCGGCCTCGTCAGTGATTAGTGGTACATGCTCTTGATCTGACCCCAGCTTGACTGTTCTGTCGGTGTGGACTGCGCACCTCCCGCGACCGGCGGCATGATGAACCAGCCCGGATACGTCACGCTTTCATCGCTCCCGAACTTCACGGCGATCATGACCGTCGAGCCCATGTAGGAACTCAGGTCCCAGCAGTCCAGGACCCATCCGCCGCTGGAGCCGTTGAATCCCGGCTCTCCGTCTACGCAGCACGCGTAGTAGTTCGGACTGTCGCTGATCTCGTCATCCGGGTAGCCGCCGACGGGGCTCACGACCGTCCACCCGGAGCCGTCGTTCACCTCGAAGTTGCCGCCGTCGTACGAGGTTTCGATGTCATACCAGTGGCACATCTCGACGAGGTAGCATGATTCGGCAACGTCAAGGGTGTCGAGAATGAGTCTCTCACCGGCTTGATCGACGTATCCCGCGACCCACGGGAGGTTACCGGGCGAGACGGCGGTGCCGATCATCCAGTTCCAGTCTTCTCCCAAATCGCAGAGGAGATTCCCGTAGCAGTCTGTTGTCGGCATGCCGACCGGACGCGGTTCCGGGCAGCCGACCTCCCAGACAGGGAAGCCGCACTGTGTGTCGCACGTTTCCGTAGTACCTGTGCAGTCGTAGACCATGCAGGTGTCGACAAGTCCCGGACATTCAACGGTCGACTCGTGCCCCGGATCGTCAACGGGTTCCTTTGCGATCGCCGGTAGGGTGATGAGGGCGATCACACAGCCGACAAGAAGTACGTACCTCATGGGGATACCCGGCCTTTCATTGGGTGATTGTCACCTTGAGTAGCGTCTTCTGGCTGCGCAAAGATGCGAGTGTGAATCTCCCTGGTTGGATTGGCCTCCTTGGTTGCGAGTCATAGCTGATTCGCGCGTTCACGATCAATTCCTATTCACTTTGGGAAAAAGCCTACAATATTCTGATATTGCGGTCAAGAATGCCCGCTTTCGGCCCGAACGCCTAGAACCGAAGCACATCCACACCGCGTCTCTCCGCATCGACGGCCAGGCGGGCGTCCGGATTGACCAACGCCGGATGGCCGAAGAGTTCGAGGAACGCCAGGTCCGTTTCGTGATTCCCGTAGGCGTAAGACGCGCCGAGGTCGTATTTCTCGGTGTCGTAGACCGCCCGTACGAGATCGGCTTTGGCGCGGCCATAGAGGTGGGGCGAAGCGATGTTTCCGGTGTAGAGGCCGCCCATCACTTCGAGTGCCGTTCCGTGCGCGTGGTCGGCATCCAGATGGTCCTCGAACAGATCAAGCAGAACGTCGATCGTACCGGAAACGAGGACAATCTCGCGCCCGGCAGCCTTGTGCTCGGTCACCGTCTCGCGGGCGATACTCGAAATCGCCGGTATGATTTGCCTCGCGAAACAGTCGGCGGCAAGCCGCTGAATACGGGAGGCGGGCTTGCCCCGGAGGTAGGCCTTGTTCGCTTTCGTCGCGCGAATGGGATCGCGCGGCCACGTCGTGAGGAAGCGTGCGACGAACCGTGCGGCGTCGGTGAGTGTCAGCTCACCGTGTGACACGAGATAGCGCACGAAGAGCCGCTCCGATGAGGCCGTCGGCAGCAGCGTACCGTCGATATCGAATGCCGCGATGGGTTTCTTCATGATGGAATGGGCCTTCGCCTATGACTGCTTCACCATTGCCTTCGGGTAGCGCTTCTCCAGCAGAAAGCGCCGTCCGTCCCAAAGCACGGGTAGTCCTCTGATCACGCACATGGCAAGAGTGACCCAGACCAGAATCTGGCCTACGAGATCCAGAGTGAACATCAGGTCATCCGGTAGCGTGAACGAGAACTCACGCATCCCCGCGCGAAGCGCGATGAGACCGCCGAGCCAACAAAAGACGATGGCCTTGCTCGTGCCGTAGAGCGCGCGGCTGAATCGCGAGCTCACGAGGAATCGCGTGAAACCCGAGCGCATCATCGTGCTTTCTCCGAACGGAGTGCTACCGTGCGCGAAAGCAATGCTTCGCAGCAGATCGGTCGAGAGTCCCCGCGCGATCACGATCATGGGAACCCAGAACGAGACCATTCCGATCGCGCTAAAATAGATCCAGTAGACATTCTCAACGATGCGGTCGCCCGTGATGTCCAGAAGAGCCCCCAGTTCCGACGCGATGTTCAACTTCCTGGCGACGATGCCGTCCAACGCGTCCATGTAGATGACCAGAATCGTCAGGATGAAGGCAAAGGCCTTTCCACCAAAACTCGCGCCGTAGAGCACGATGGTGACGAAGAGTAGGGCGACTCTTGCGAGCGTGATGATGTTCGCGGTCATGATCGGACCTCCCTTTCCGGCGGAGGGTGTTTGGTCCAGCGAATGTCGGATTTCGAAGCGATCACGCCACCGAGAACGCCGATCACCGCGCCCACGATGCCGTCGACGGCGTAGTGGTATCGGCCGTACACGGTCGCGAAGGAAAGAAGCAGACCGTACAGAAGCGCGGGGACGAAGAAACGCCGCATGTGAAAGTAAATACTGGTTACAGCGGCGACGACCACGGCGACGTGTGTACTCGGAAAGCACCCGCCGACGATCCCACCGCGCTTCTGGATGGCGGCGACGATGCCCTTGAAGAACGAGTCGCCGAACTCCGTCGTCTGTTGGGTGGCGAGGGTCTTCCACGGACCCTCGGCGGGCAAGAGGATGTAGCCAAGAAAACCAACGTAGAAGGCCCACGCGGCGGCCGCCACGAAACGCTGAAACACGTCTCGCCGTGCGAGAACGTACAGCAGAAACCCTCCGAGCGGCAGCACGATGTAATAGGTGCCGTAGATGAGTTCCAAGAACTCGGTCAACGGCAGCGAGATGATTCGTTCCAACCAGATCGTGGGATGAGCGCCGAAGATCGCACGATCGATGTCGATCAGAAGCTGGTTCTGCCACTGTGGGATGACAAGATGCGTGAGGTCTTCCATTTCATCGAAGAGGAAGAAGAAGAAGCCGAACGGGTAGACGTCGCGAACCACGGTGAGCACACGCCACTTGAGCTTCTCGGTGGCCAGGACGATCGTGACGATGAACGCGATCAAACCGATGTGGACGGCGGCATACGATTGCCAACCCGCCAGGTTTCTATGAAAGAGCACGATGAGACCGGTGGAGACGATCAGGAACACGATCGAGAGAAGGTCGTACTGCCTGAAGGTGTCGAAGAGCAGCTCGCGGTTCGACGGCGACGCGGCTGGGCCGGCCCTATGCGGCATTCGATCCTCCTTGCTGAGGATCGATACTGTAGCATCAAGCGGACGCTGGTCGAACCCCAACGTCCGCTTATTGGCCGCTCAGTGGCGGTGGCTTGTGTTGCCGGGTCAGGCTAGTCGCCGACCTTCATCATCACGCCCGCCACGAACGAGAAGGTATCGGCGTCGCCCAGCTTGTAACGCAGCTGTCCGAAACCGTCGAGCTTCGGGGAGAGCGCGGTCGTGGCTCCGCCGAGGACGCTGAATCCGATATCGGATTCGCTGTTGGATTCCTTTGAGGTCTCGCCCGTCAAGAAGTTCGTAATGACCGGAACTTCGACGCTGTAGAAGCACAGACAGAGCCCGCCTCCGGCGTAGAAGCTGACGTTTCCTTCGGACGGAAACATGTAGCGTGCCTCCGCGTTCACGCCGACTTCCGAAAAGGAGAAGTCGGTGTTACCGATCGACTCTCCGCTCGACCAGTAGGTGAGGCTGGGGATGATCCAGATGTTGCGGGCGACCTCACCAAGGTTGGCCTGCGCGCCGAAACCGATCGTTCCGTCGATGTTCTCCGGGCTCACGTAGCCGAGTTGCGCGCCAATTCCGAAAAGCCCAAAGCCAACAGGTTCGACGTCACCGTTCTGCGCGGATGCGGTCTGTGGAAGAACGCCTGCAAGTAGCATTGCCACAGCCAACACAGTCAGCTTCTTCATCATTACCTCTCCCGAAAAGTCCTGAAACTGGCGCGATCTCTCGCGCGGTAGCCGGAGACGCGCGGACACGATAACGCATGAGACTTAACAGCATTGCATGGGGCGCGCAAGCCGAAAACCGCGCCTGTCAAGCGAGTTGGGCCTTCGTCCGCGACAGTGTGACCAGCGTGATCACGTAGACGACGCCGGCGGCGATGAGCATCGTGCTGAAGTTCCAGGCCATCGCTCCGAGCACGGCGCAGACCGAGCCGATCACGCTGGCGCAGCCGTTTGCCGCCCACGCCCATGGAATGAACGCCGAGTCGCTGCCGCCGGCCGCGCGGATACCGACGGGGAATGGAACTCCCATGAGAAATGCGACCGGCGCGATGAAGAGGATGGCACAGACGAGTCTCAATGGAAGCGTCAGCCCGATCAGCGCCTGACTGACGGAGGGCACACCAAATGTGAGGAAGAGGATAGCCGCCGGCAGCAACCAGAGCACGGGTCGAATCACGTTGCCCACGCTTCCGCGTCGCGTTTGCGACCACGCGCTCCCCAGACCGGAGAACAGGAGAATCGCGAAGAGCACGGTCGTAACCGAGTAAGTTGGATGACCGAGGAAGAGCGCGAAGCGCTGAATGAGAACGACCTCAACGATGATGAACGCAATCCCCAGCCCGAAAAAGTAGCCGAGCCATCGCCCCGCTCCCGTCCGTGGAACTGCGCGTCTCACGATCGGGATGAGAAGAAGCAGGATGGAGAGCAGGATCCCGATCAGGAAAGCCGTGACCAACGCGATCTGCCCGACCGGTGTCACGAGCGGTTCGAGGAAGTTCTTCCCGGTGAAGCGTTCGAGCGATTCTAGGTTCAGGTTCTTCCATCGGGCCATCTGAAAGAAGAACGGACTGTCATCGCTCACGGGGGCCAGCGCCGTGGGATACGCATCGATTAGCGCGGTCGGGTCCTTCTGCGTCAGAAAGACGTTGTAGAAACTATCGCCGAACGGCGCGGTCGGGTCGTGAACGATCTCGGCGCCGATCGAATCCGCGAACCGGTGCGCCCGCTCGACCTCGGTGGGCGTGAACGGCTCACGCTTTAGGAGGAAGGTCGTGCGGATCTTCTGTTCCATGACGAGGACGTGTCGTTCCGGGTTGGCGATTCCTTCCGCAGCGAGCGCCGCCTGACCGAGCGCCGCCAGGCGGGGCGACTCGAAGTACCAGCGTGTGATCGACAGGATCCCGTCGGGCGTGAGGTGATCGATATACGCGCGAAACGCTTCCGTCGTGTAGAGGTAGTTTTCGGTGAGACTGTAGGCTCCCGAGGCGCCGGCCGCCCACGTATCAATGAGGGTGAGCTGGATGATGTCCGATTCTTCACCACTCCGGTCGATGAAGCTGCGCCCTTCATCCTGCACGCAGCGCACGCGTGGATCTGAGAAGACGTCACCGACCTGATCGCGATAACGATTGGTGACGAGGTCGATGATGATGGAGTTGATCTCAACGGCCGTGACCTTGCGCGCGCCGAGCGCGACCGCGTTCTGGACATCCATGCCGCCGCCCGAACCGATGATGACCGATGACGCGTTCGGCCTGATGCGATACGCGAGCGTGCTCATGTCGTTTAGGTACGGGGAGGTGGCGTCGGCCGGCCTGGCGATGGATGTCATCGCGGCGGAGTCGATGAGGATCATCGGGTCGATTCCTTCGCGCTCGACGACATCGATCCGCGATAGGGCGTTCCACGCGGTGAAGGTGATCTCGCCGCCACGCGTATCGAGCTCGATGGCCAGCGGTTTGCTGGAGTCGATTCGGACGTCCGGCAGCCTGCCGGACAGGAGAAGCGGAATGACGTGCAGCGCCGCGAGGGCGACTAGGGACACGCGCACGGGAGTGCGGTTGGCGAAGAAGGCGGCGGCCGCCACACCGAGGGCCGATGCCAAAACGACCGACCCCGCCGCTCCGAGCAGTGGCAGCGAGAGGAAGACCAAAAACGTCCCGATCGCCGCCCCCATGAGGTCGAACGCATAGAGGCCGCCTGCGCGATCGGAGGCGTTTCTGAGGATCAATACGACCGTGGCGCCCGCGAAGAAGAACGGGACGGTCAGCAACAGGTCGTAGAGCAGGAAGTACACCACATGGATGGGGGAGGTCACGATTTGAAACGGCGAGAACGGGATGACGTTCGTGCCGGCGTATGCGACGAGCGAGCTGAGCGCGAAGAGAACGGGCGCCCACACGAGGCGGGTCGAATCGCGGTCACTCCTCGGAATGAGTGAGAGGGCCACGCCGCTCGCGCCGAAGCCGAACAAAGCGACCGACACGACGAGAAACGCGAAGTGGTACCAGATGGATACCGAGAAGATCCGCGTGAAGGTTACCTGGAGAAGCAACGTCGCGGCGGCGATGAGAAAGAGCCCGGCGTACGTGGCACGAGCGGGCTTCCGGGTTTCGGCACACATAGGCTTGGGAGTATAGTGGACCGGTGATTGCCAAACCACTGCACAATCAAACGCCTGGCGGACGCACGGCCGGCCCGACACCGGGCGCGACGCCGAGCACGGCATCCGGTCGTTTCGCGCGCTCCCCTTGGCCACCGGTGATTGTTTTCGCGATCCTTTTGACCGTCTATGTCGTGACGCTGGCACCCGGTCTCGTCGGTGGCGACACTCCCGAGCTGGCCACGTCGGCCCATGTCCTCGGCATTCCCCATCAGCCGGGCTATCCCCTCTACGTGCTGGTCGGCCGGCTCGCATCGCTGATCCCCATCGCCGAAGTCGCGTGGCGCGTGAATCTGCTATCGGCGATCGGGGGCGCGGCCGCGGGGGCGGCGTTGTGCGCGTTTCTCTTAGGGTCGGGCGTCGGTGGCTTGGTGGCCGTCTTGCTGTCGATCGCGGCCGGCCTGTCGCTGACCACGTGGTCGCAGTCGATCGCCGCGGAGGTCTACACCCTCGGCCTTGCGCTCGCCTTGTGGGCGCTCGTGTTCTTCGACCGCTGGCGGTGTGGGGGGAACGTGCGATGCCTATGGGCGGCGGCCTACGTTGGCGGCCTCGCGGTCGGACATCAGCCACTCACCCTGTTGTTGCTCTCGGGCGTCGCGATCTCGTTGGTCAGGGCCTTGCGCCGTCGTCGGTTGGGTTGGGGCACCGTGGGAATCGCGGTCGTTTGGTTCGTGCTCCCTTTCACCATCTTTCTGGTCTTGCCTCTAAGGAGCGCGCTACGGCCGCTCGTTGACTATGCGCGGATCAGCTCCGCCGGAGACTTCTTCTACCACGCCCTCGGTGTGGCAAGCCGAAGCGAGTTCCTGAGCGAAGGGGCGTCCGGGATGAGGCACGCGCTCGAGCTGATGTTTCGAGTCGTGACATCCGAGATCGGGATCCTGACGCTGCTATTGGTCGGCGTTGCCGTTGATGGGGCGATCCGAATGCTTCGCCACGATCGCGAACGACTGTGGCTCCTCTGGCTGCCGATCCTGCTGATCCTCCTATTCGCGCTGTTCTACGGGATTCACGACATCGAGAACTATCTCATCATACCGTTCTGGCTCATCACTGCATCGGCCGGGTTCATGGCGGCGCGGCCACCGGCCCCCGAGGACGAGCCGCTTGCTCCTCGCCGCCGCACGGTGGATCGGGTGGCCGTCGGCATCGCGGCACTTTTCGTGGTGAGCGCCGTATGGGCCAACCACGCGGTATGCAATCGGTCCGACTATCACCTAGTCGATGATTTCGTCGACAACACACTCGAGTGTGTGCCCGATGACGGAGCGCTCTTCCTGTACACGGAGACATTGACCGGGCCGTTCGCCTATCACACCGGGATTCTCAGAAAGCGGGCGGATGTCCGGCTGATCGACATGACCGGTAAGGTCATGCCGGAGCCGTTTGGATTTCGGCAACTCACCGGGGATTGGCGCGAGGAGCGATGGCGGCGTATGGAGGCGCTCTACCTGGATCGTCCGCCGGAACTCGCCGGGCGCGCGTTCTGCGCCCTCATGTTCTCCGCCCGGCGGACGGATGAGGATCGGTTTGCCTATCGCCGGCGTGGCCTCGTGTACGAGCTGTCCGACCCGGCCGCGCGCCCGATGGAGGCGGCCGTCTACTGGAATGAGTTCACTCTTCGTCTGCCTTCCCAGGCGCTACTGGCGGCCGAGCGGACCGGCTTCGCCCTCACGCCGCTCATCTTGAGATTCTACGGCGCCACCGGGACGGCGGCGGCCGCGGAGCGGCTCCAGTCCGGCGACATCGACGGCGCGATCTCGACATACCAACACGTGATCCACATCACCCCCGATGACGTCGCGGCCCGGGAACGGCTCGCATGGGCGTTGGTGCGTTCGGGAGACATGTCCCGGGCCGAGGCCGAGCTTCGAGCGGTCGTCGCGTTGAAACCGGATGCCGTGCAGGCCTTGAACGCCTTGGCTGTGATACTGCTGCAGAAAGGTGGAGACCGGGAGGCGGAGGAGCTTCTGCGCCGAGCGCTCACCGCTGACGCCACCGTCCCGCTCACCCGATTGAACTTGGGGCGTCTGCTTTCTCGAGACGTCTCGCGTTCGGCAGAGGCGATCGAGCATCTCGAGGCGTTCGTCACGCTCGCCCCCGAGGATCCCGACATCCTGTCCGCGCGGGAGCTTCTGATGCGGCTTCGCGGCCGCTAAAGTACTATCGAACAACAGGGTACGTGGCGGGGAATCGGGACGACGCGCTGCCAATCGATCCGGCACCGGGAATTGGACGCACGGCCGGCCCCGGAACATCCTCTGGCGACCATCGCACCAGAATCGACTTGCCCCTACGCCGTTTGGCCGATACCTTCCATCCCCGTGAGACACCTCTCGAAACAAACGGCCGGGACTCTTCTGGCTTTCCTCGCAGCGGCCGTGCTGGTTGTGACCATTGCTGTCGCGCCGGCTTCCTCACTGGCCGCCGAGTCGGACGGCGCGCAATCCGATGGCCCACCGCCGCGTTTCATTCCTCCAGAAGCCGGAGAAGGTCCACCGGCCCCGACCGGCGTCACCGCGATCGACGTGCCGAATGACGCCGGAGAAACCGTCAGCCTGAGCTGGGTGGTGCCGGCCGGAGTAACCCCTGACAGCATAGTTGTTTACAGGTTCGACGCCGCCGGTGACTCTGAGATGATCGCTCTTCTGGCCGGTGACGAGCGCACGTTCACCGATCCCGGGGCGGGTCATGAGCCCGTTCGCTACGCCGTTGAGCTCTTCCTCGGCGGGCTGAGCGCCCGATCGTCACTCTCGACGGCGGTCGTCGCGCAAGGCAACTGGTTCAACAAGCCACGCGGGAACCAACTCATCGTCCTTCTCGTGATCGTCGTTTCCATCGGCTATTTCACCCTCCAAGCTTCGAAAGGGAGGGAGTTCTACATTCGCAAGATCGCCGGACTCGAAGCCGTCGACGAGGCGGTCGGTCGGGCGACGGAAATGGGACGCTCCGTTCTCTACATTCCGGGTACTCAAGATCTCGACGACGTGCAGACGCTCGCCGGCCTGACGATTCTCGGCACATTGTCAAAGAAGATCGCGGAGTACGAGACCAAGATCGACGTTCCCGTGTGTCGGTCACTCGTGATGTCGACCGGCAGAGAAACGGTGCGCGAGGCGTATCTCCTCGCCGGTCGCCCCGATCTCTACAATGACGATATCGTTCACTACATTACCGACGAGCAGTTCGGATATGTCGCGGCTGTCGACGGGATCATGGTGCGTGAGAAGCCGGCGGCGTGTTTCTACCTCGGTGCGTTCTTCGCCGAGTCGCTCATTCTTGCCGAGACCGGCAACTCCATCGGAGCCATTCAGGTCGCCGGCACGGCCATGCCGACACAGCTCCCGTTCTTCGTCGCGGCGTGCGATTACACGCTCATCGGCGAGGAGCTTTTCGCGGCCAGCGCATATCTCTCGAAGGACCTGAAGCTGATCGGAAGTCTCCGCGGGCAGGACATCGGCAAGCTACTGGCCATGGCGGGCGTGGCCGTCGGCGTCATCGCCGCAACCGCGGGATGGGACGCGATAGAAACGGCATGCCACTGGCTCTTCAAGGTGAATTGAGGATGACCGTCATGCACGCCGCGTGTGAAGGGACCGGAAACGTGAGGCAACCCGAATGAACCGGCTGATCCGGATAAACATCCCGCTCTTCATCGCCTTCGTGGTCGGTGCGGCGATGCTCGTGGCCCACTTCATTCCGCGCGAGCCGTTCCACTTCTTCGACACCGAGTTCAGCGTCTTCTTCGACATCATCGCGGTCTTCGCGTTTATTCTCGGTGGCGGAAACCTGCTTCGCGTGCATCTCACCAAGATCTCGGGCAAACACAGGGACATGACGTACAGCTACGTCACGCTGATCGGCTTCGTCCTTATGCTCGGCGCGGGGCTGCTCCGGATCGGAATCCCCGGTGATCAGCCGTACAACTACGATAGCGGGCTCTTCCAGAGGATCTACGACGCGACGTTCTATCCGTTGGGCGCGACGATGTTCTCACTACTCGCGTTCTTCGTGGCGTCGGCCTCCTATCGCGCGTTTCGAGCGAAGACGCTGGAAGCGACGCTGCTCCTCATCGCGGCCTTCATCATTCTCCTAGGACGGACGCCGGTGGGCTACTACATGACGGCGTGGCTGCCCGAATCACTCAGCTTCTTCGAGGTGCCGAACCTCTCGGCGTGGATCATGTCCGCCTTCAACACGGCCGGCCAGCGCGCGATCCAGATCGGGATCGCGCTCGGCATCATTTCCACGTCGCTCAAGTTGATTCTCGGCATCGAGCGAACGTACCTCGGCGAGGAGAAGGGCTAGACGATGACGGGCTTCCTCGTGAAAATGGGAACGATCGACCGCCGGTGGATCTTTCTCGTCATCGCGCTCGCGGTCATCATTCCGCTGCTCCTCAACATGGGTGCACCGATGCCGGCGACCCCCATCGTTCAGAAGATCTACGACAAGATCGAAAGCCTTCCGCCTGGGAGCCACGTGATCATGTCGCTCGACTACGGTCCGGCGACCGTTCCCGAAAACCAACCGATGGCTGATGCGCTGGCGCGTCACTGCATGGAGAAGGATCTGAAGCTGATCCTGATGGCGCTTTGGCCGACCGGCGTTCGCCAGATCGACGTCACGATCGAAAATCTGTACACGGGCGACGACGCGACTCACCCCGACAAAGTCTATGGCGAGGACTGGCTCAACATCGGCTACAAGGCGGGCAACCAGGGTGTCATCAACGTCATCTTGAACGATTTCAAAGGTCTTTTCACGACCGACTCGCGCGACGGCCAGCCGATCGATTCGTTCCCGATCATGAAGGGTGTGGCGAACCTCCGAGATCTCGAGCTGATCCTCTGCATCGGGTCCGGCAAGCCGGGGATGAAGGAATGGATCCAGTTCGCCGGTGATCAGGGTCACATCCCCGTCGCGGGCGGAGTGACTGCGGTCGAGGCGCCGCTTCTCTATCCGTACTACCCCCGTCAGCTCGTGGGGCTCATGGGCGGTCTCCAGGGCGCGGCCGAATATGAGTCGGCGCTCCTGGACGGCTATCCGAGCCTGGCTGGGGGGTCGGAATATTTGCTTCGGGCGGCGACGCGAAAGATGGGACCGCAGACGGTGGCGCACTTGATGATCCTCCTGTTCGTCATCATTGGGAACATCGCGCTATTCGCGTCGCGCAGGGAGAGGAGCTGATTATGGCTGATGCGATCGTAGCTTGGGTCGCAGCACTCATGACGCTCATGATCTTCAGCTTCCTCTACAAGGACAATCCGTTCTACAAATTCGCAGAGCATCTGTTCGTGGGTGTTTCGGCGGCGTACTGGATGGTGGTCGGGTTCTGGACGACGCTCGTGCCGAACCTTCTGGGCAAAGTCTGGCCGGGGTGGACGGCGTCGACGTTTCCGTTCGTCGGTGTGGATCCCAACACGCCCAGCAACTGGTACTACATCTTCGCCGGAGTCCTGGGCATTCTGCTCCTGACCCGGCTCATCCGTCCGATTGCGTATCTCTCCCGCTGGGCGCTCGCGTTCATCGTGGGCTGGGCGGCGGGCACGAATTTGACGCGTTACCTGCAGTCCGACTTCATCAAGCAGGTCGACAACACGATCCGGCCGATCATCGAGATCGGCGACGGAGGTTTTGCGCTCGTGCCGACGGTCACGAGCATCGTGATCGTCTTCGGTGTGCTCTGTGGTCTCGTCTACTTCTTCTTTTCAAAGCCGCACACGGGTGTTCTCGGCGGCGCGAGCCGCGTCGGAATCTGGGTGCTCATGATCACCTTCGGTGCGTCGTTCGGCTACACGGTGATGGCCCGTATCTCGCTCCTTACCGGGCGCATGGAATCGCTCATCGAGATCTTCCGAGCGCCATTCGGCCCCTTCTAGCTCATCATGAACGAGTCGGACCGTCGCGGACGACGCGCTTCCTGGATCGCTGCCGCTCTCTTCATCGTCCTGTGCGTGATCGTGTTTCGCTTGCTCGGGCCCTGGTTCGCACGAGAGCGATATGTGCGGCTCCGCGAGCACGAGATGCGGCGCAACCGATTCACCATCGAGGCGCTCATCTCCCGCGCCGAACCGGCCGACGTGAGCGGCGTTCTTCTGGTTTCGATTGATGCCATGCGAGAGAAGGATTGGCGAGATGTGGACGCGACACCCACGCTCGATTCGCTCCGTGCCCTCGGGGGAGACATCGTGATCGAAGGCGTCTCTCCGGACGCCGATGCGGCGTTCTCCGGTGTCGTGATCCCGGTGGTTCAAGCCGGACGCGAGATGGGTTTCGCCACCGCGGCGGTCGTGGGGCACACGATGTCAGATTCCACGGCGGCCTTGCTGCGCGATTTCGATCACGTCCGTAACGATTTCCCCGCCATCACGTCGTACCATCACGAAGGCGAGGCGACGTGGGTATCGCTCGCCGCCGTACGGGAGCTGACCGCCGGCGAAGGCGAACCGATGCTTCTCTGGCTACGGTACACGGAGCTTTCGCCCCCGCACCTCGGCCACGATCGGCTCCGGATCGGGAATCCGCGGGTCAGCGAGCTCAACGCCATCGACCACTACCTGGGACAGATCCTCGCCTTTATTCGCGCCGTCGAATGCGAGGAGCGTGTAGCGATTCTTGTCATCGGGTCCGAGGCGGATGAGTCGGGTCGGATGCGAGGCATCGCCGTGCATGCCGATTTGGCGGATACGGTGGACGCCGGAGACCTTTCGCTCCGACTTCTGAGCGCGGCGGCATCCGCGGAGTAGGCCGCGGCGATACGCATCAGTCGAGCACCAGCACCTTCACGGCGGCGCTTTCACTACCCGCGTTCCATCGAATGAAGTAGACGCCCGGTGCGACGCGTAGACCGTCGCGTCCACGGCGGTCCCACTCGGCGCGGAGCTTGCCGTCGCCGGATGCCACGGGACGGAGCAGACGAAGCGTCCGTCCACGCGCGTCGAAGATGAGGAGCTTCCCGTCCGACGGCGCCGTACCCGCGAATTCGATCGTCGCGGACGATCGCATCGGATTCGGTTGAACCCTCATCGGCCTCGCGAGACCCAACAACTCTGTTTCGACGACATCGGTAGCGATCACGCCGTGTGGGCCCGGTTCGTCGGGCGTCGTGCCGTGACAGACGGCGCAATCCGATAGTGTCCCCGCGTGACCCTGCAGCGCGACCATGTTGGTGTTCCCGTATTGGATAGAGTCGTGATCGGTTTCTTCGCGTAGTAGTCGCATATGACTCTCGGAAGATATCGATCAACATCGTATGCGCGAGCTCTCGTCGGTCACGTGATCATCCTCGTGGAAGGTGAGATGAGCACAGTCAACCAGCCCATGTCTCGCGGTCGCCTTCCGTCGCCGGCCGACGCACACGCCTTGCTGAAGGACCCATTTCCAGAGTGTTTCATCACATACCCATGCACGCCCGACCGGATCGATGCTTTCGCGCCCTTCTCGCGGCTTTCTATGTCGCGATCTCTAGGTTGAGTGTGTCGTCGTATGGGTCGTGACCAAATGCACTAGCCATACGTGTGCTGACCACCCAGGAAGAGATTCCCGGCAAAGCTCAGGAGAATGAACACAAAGCCGGTGATGCTGAGCCACGCCGCGCGAACTCCCGTCCACCCTCTTTGAAGTCGCGCGTGAAGATAGCCCGTATAGAAGAGCCAAATGATCGCTGCGCCGACCTCCTTCGGGTCCCACGCCCAGAAGGTGCCCCACGCCTCATGCGCCCAGATGGAGCCGGCAAAGAGTGCCCCGACCGTGAACAATGGGTAGCCCAGAGCGATGGCCCGATAGCTCATTTCATCCAGCCGGTCGAGCGACGGGAAGCGCCTCCAGATTCCCATAGCGGCTCCACTGTCTTCCGCACGACGTCGAAGAAGGTAGGTCGCGCTAAAGGCCAGTGCGACCGCAAACGCTCCTTCGGAGAGGGCGGCGAGGACGACGTGAATGACCAGCCAATAGCTTTGCAGCGCGGGCATGAGTTGCATCGAGACTTCTTTGGGCAGCATGGATGCCGACACCACGAGTATGATCACGGCGGGTGATACGATTGTTCCGATGATCAACTCACGATAGCGTAGGACTATTCCACCGAACGTCGCCACGGTCATCCAACTCATCAGGTTCGCGTACTCGAACATGTTCGAGAATGGAACGTGTCCGAGCGAGATCCATCTAAGCGCAATGCTCCCCGTGTGAGGGAAGAAGCCGAGCAACATCGTTCCCGCTGCAATCCATCCCAGTCGCCGTTTCCGAAACGCCAGATACGACGTGAACAGGAGGAATGAGAGGAGGTAGATCCAGAAAGTTACCCAGAACATCGATACGTCGTTGATGACACTCATCTCATACTCTCCTGGTAGTCATTCATTCCGAGGTCGGTGGCGATCTTTCGGATCTCCCGCCCGTAGCTGGGCCCGGCGTGCATCGCATCGCCACCCGCCAGAAACAGCACACCGCGGTCGGTCGCTGTACCGAAGATCCAGATGCGTCGGTGATCAAGGAGGAACGAGAGAAACAGGCCGAGCGACATCAGGCCGAATCCCGTCCAGATCCATGCCGCGCCCGGGAAGTTGCGGATCTCGAGCCCTGTATCCCAAGATGGATCAACGCGGCTCAGGCTGTAGGGAACCGGCACCGGTCCACCCCGTACGTCATTCGGCGCGGCGAGCCGGACCCACGTCGAGATCGGGGGAGCGGGAGGACGCATCACCCAGATATTCACGGCCGGGTCCACCAGTTCTTCGGACGCCGACATGACGCGCCCCTCTCGTTCGAGGTAGTGAGGCACGAATGCCTGGAGGCGGAGTGTAATGTCGTCGATGCCCGGGATGGGGGTGGGCACTCCCGGCATGAGCCGAAGCGTCTGCTGTCGATCGCCATGAACCCGTACGGATACCGAACGCACGCGATCGTCCCGAAGCCTGTATGATGACTGGTACCAGCTGTATCCTGCGCGGCGAAGCGGATGGTTGACCTCGATCGTGTGGTGAGCCACCGTGCGGTCGTCCTCCAGGATGCTTGCATAGGTGAGGTAGTCAGCGACGTCTTCGTTCTCATCCAGAACGACCTCAAAGCTGTCCACGAGCACCGAGTAGCCACCTTCCGGCACCCAATGCTTCTCCCCCTCGGAGATCCAAACGAACTGGCTCGTGGAAAAGCCGGCCAACAGAATCCCTCCGATGAAGATCGACAGGAGTCCGATGTGACTGAGGAGAGCGCCGAGTCGTCCGGGTCCGTGACGACTGCCGGCAACCTGGAAGCGGTCACCCTCCGGATCCTCCGTCGCGACGCGATAGCCGCGTGCTCTCAGCAACGACGCCACCTCGCGGGCGGAATACGGTTGAATCGCCGTCCAACTCTGGTGATGGCGGAGCCCGGCAAGCTCAGAGGGGTCGATGAGAAGCTCGATGCGAACGCTCATCCGCACCAGGCGTCGAAGTCGAGTCGACACGCACGCCGACAGACTAAGGGCGAGTGCGCCGAGAAGACCGAGATACCAGAACGAGCTGTAGGGACGGAGCAGACCGAAGAAGTGAACCAGCTGATAGGTTGGAGAAGCAAGACGGTCACGGTAGTACGCGTCCGGATCCGCAAGCCCGCTGGTGGGGAGAAGCTCACCACACAGTACGGCCAAGACGCTTGCGATCCCCAACAGAAGCAGAAGGATCAAGGCCGTCTTCATGCTGGCTGTGGTTCGCCACGCGCGCCGCGCCCAGTTCCTCGGGCGTCGACGGAGAGCCGGGTGCCGACTACCCAGATCTCCGATGTGCACTCCACTCGTCACGGGCTCCAACCACCCTCAGGGTTGCGAGGAGCCGACGTAACCAAGGCTCCTTCGGGACAGGCCGCGATACAGGCGCGGCAGCCGGCGCAGAGTCGGTCGTCAATGCGGGGTCCCGTCGGGCCCAATCGTAGAGCGCCGGTCGCGCACTCGGCCTCGCAGTCGCCGCACTGGGCACAGGGATAGACACGGCGCACGACGCCGATTTGAGATCGACGACGTCGTGTGGTGAAGCCCCAGGAACCTGTCACTTCGTTTCCTCCAATCCCGCGTTCATCCGCAATCTCCTTCCGCGGACGCGAGGAGTGCACTCCAGGCGAATGAGACGTGCGGGCTAACAACCCCATCGCAAGTGACGGGCCGAACGGGTCGTCGAGCGGTCGTCTTCGTGTTCTGGATGTGGCCTTCTAATCGGCGATAACTAAATAGGTTACACATGTCTCCAAATTGCGTGGAGATGTCCGCGCGCGTGAACCTACCGGCCGGCAAAGGGATGAGCCG
The DNA here is from genome assembly GCA_964486455.1 of uncultured bacterium. Taxonomy (GTDB): domain Bacteria; phylum Eisenbacteria; class RBG-16-71-46; order CAZAMP01; family CAZAMP01; genus CAZAMP01. The sequence continues at coordinate 115,996 of CAZAMP010000003.1, forward strand.
TATCGCGACGGTTCCGTGCGTCAATTGACACAGGGTGCGGAATGCAGCCTGACGAGCGATCTGCAACGCGCGACCCGGGTCCGCCGTCTACGGAGGATTCCGTAATTCAAACGATTCCAACGGGTTACATTCCTTGTCGCCACGGCGTGCTTCTTGCGGGTGCCTTCAATCGGAGCCAGATACCTCTTGAGCGGGAGTCTTGCATGGCGTCAATCGTCCAGCAGTGGCGACGCATGTCGTCTACATCACGGGTCTGCGCCATGCGGTCTGTCTCCGTCGTGACGTTGATGAGCGCTCTCTTCGCCGGGGATGCGACGGGCGACCCGCAGGTCGTCCCGTCGGCCGAGGCATGCGTGGATTGCCATCTGGAGAAGACGGTGATGTCTCATCCCGTGGGGATCCAGCCACCACATGGTGGCAAGGCGCTGCCGATGGCGGCGGATGGGACGATCTCGTGCGGAACGTGTCATGGCCTTGAACCCCATGCGGCATCCTCCACATCCGTTCGTACCGCGAGGTCACGGTGTGAGGTCTGTCACGAATCGGGGGGACATGGGGGCGAAGCGGCTCTGGCGCACATGGTTCGTATCGATGAGTGGGGGCGCCCGGGCCTCTCGAAGCTGAGTACACGGTGCGCGTCCTGCCACGATGGGGCGATCGCTCCGGCGGCACATGTGCGATTCGTCTCGGGCCCTCGGCCGAGACACCAGAAGGCAGGTTTCGACGGACTTCGGAGCGGACATCCCATCGGGATGCGCTACTCACAAAGCGTGGCGGCCAAGAGTCGAGGGTACCGGCGCGTGTCGGATCTTCCACCGGGAATCCTCTTCGAAGACGGCGCAGTTGGATGCGGGAGCTGTCACGATCTCTTCAGTGATCAGGCCAGTCGACTTGTCTACGAGAATACCGGCAGCGCGCTCTGCCTCACGTGTCATGCCAAGACACCTCGTCCACCGTCTCTGCAGCCGAACCCGCGCTACACGATGCTGCAAGCGATCTCCTCGATCGAGGGGTAACCGACACTTCTCACCCGTCTCACGTAACAGATGCTCAGCCCACGTGTAGCGGCGTTTGATGAATAGCACGCGCGGGGCGCAAGCCCATATCCGCTTCTCCAAGATCAATCCCGATTCGGATACGATCGGGGTTCGTGGCAGGCGGGCCCGCAGGTCTTTGTGGTGTCATTCGCCACAAAAGTCATCGGAGCCAGCCAGCGACCCATAGGCCGTTGGGCGTCGAGCATATGGGGGAGGTCGGTGGCGTGCATTTGGTGACAGTTGCGACACCCGCGACCCTTTCCGGGGATCAAGACGTGCGCGCCATGGAGGTTCTGACCGTCATCTCTGACGAATCCGGATTCCTGAGAGTGCAGGAGTTCGTCCTCGTCGTGGCAGCCAAAGCAAAGCTCGTGATCTGAGACGGGATCGTTCGTGTAGGCGTCTTGGGAATAGCGATCCATGAGAAGGTGAGGCTCGTCGGCCTCATGCATTTCGTGGCAATCGACGCATCCCTCCCGATCATCCATGGCGGCATGAGGGTCGGGCTCGCGGCCATGGGGCGCGACGACCCTGCGATGGCATTTCACGCAGGTTTCGGCGACCGGCTTTCGGAGAAGCGGAGACGCGGTGGCCCGATGTGGATGATGGCAGGCCAAACATCGCCCCCGGCGAACCGGTTCGTGAACCGACACACCTTCCGTGCCCAACTCATGGCAGTCCTGGCAGAGCTGGTTGACTGAAAGCCGGAGAAGGTGGCGGTACGAAGATCGGTGTGGATCGTGACAGTCCAGGCATTCCGCGCTTCCTTCCGCGTGGTCCCAGATCGTGTCGTCACCCTCGTCATGGCAGTCCAGGCAGGCCGTGGGGCTTGTGTCGGCCGGCGAAAAACGGTGTCCGCCGTTGTCGTCGTGACAGGCCTCACAGCCCATGTCAGCGATGGCCCCGTGAATGTGTTGTGCTTCGAGGAGACCGACATGGCAGTCCACATCGGCACACTCTCTATCGGGGCGCCAGCCCTTCGGCACGGACTCGTCGAGAGCGGAGTTCTTCTCGTCCGATGCACGCTCACTCGCCAGGCTCGGCGTGAATTGCGCCGACAGAACGAGAAACCCAATCGTTGCCATCGTCGCGGCGTGGCGCCTAGTAGTCTTCGCCATCGTGCTCCTCGCCGTGGCACAGCAGCGTGCAGGTTCCGTGTCCTGATCCATCCGTGACGTATTCGATCACGCCGAGGAAGGGCTCGACGACCCGAAGGTCAAAGTTGATGAGATGCTGGGTTCCGGAGACCGGCCCACCCGTTACTCCGTGGGCGGCGTGACACGAGCTACACAGAACACCCTCGTCCGCATGCTCTTCGTGTTTGAAGGGATCGTTGCGCCCGATGATCCAGGCAACGTCATGACACTTGTCGCACAGGTCCGCGTCGGGAGGCGTGAAGCCCTCCGTGCCGTCCGCGCGGTAGTTGCGTTCCAAGATGAAGGAGTAGGTTGAGCCATGCGGGCCCTCGGCGTAGCCGGCGCTCTGCGGTGCATTGTGGCAATCCTCGCAGCCGATGCGCGTCACGTTCTGCCATTCCTGCCGGAGCGACGGGGAGCCGACGCTCGCATCGCGGTCCACGGGATGGGCCGAGACCGCCGAGTTGCCAAACTGCTCTCGAATGGATGCACCGCCGTAGTAGCGTGGGACATCCTCGGTGGGTTCCGGTGCCAATCCATGGCAGGGATAGCAAACCTGCTGAGGTTCCGTGGCGGGGTCGACCGGCAAACCGTTCACATCGATCCCCCGCATCTCGACCATGGCGTCCATCGTCCCGCCGTCGCGTGTCGCGTGCGGGTTGTGGCAGTCGGCGCAGGTAACGTGAGTCGGCATCGTGTACGGATTCTCGCCGGGCTCGTGCACACCCATCGTTGCTTCGACGGGATGCCGGTAGGGAAGGGCGAATGTCGTCATGACGTCGACAGCCCCGGGATTGCCGGGATCGCCGTCGGCCGAGTGGCAGGCGTAGCATCCTTCTTCCTCGGCAGCGATAGCCTGAAGCGGGGTCTCCAACTCGGCGAAGTGCACACGGTGGCATGCGCGACATCCCTCGGCCGGTTCACCGAGACGAGTAGCGTTGCGGCTGCGAACGGCGTCGGGCCGACTCACCTGGCGGTGGCTCGCCAGGTCCCAGCCTGACCGCACATGACAACGCTCGCAGATCGCCCCGTTCGACCACTCGAAACGCATGAAGAACCCTTCGGTGTTGTCGTGCGTCTTGTGGCACGTTGTGCACTCGACGCGACCCTCCGAGAGCGGCAGGTCGTCGCCGATTCCATCCGGATAGACCAGCTGTCCGTCCCGAGTCACCAGGTCTGCGTCATAGTCGAAACTCACAGGATGGTCGTCGCGGAGCATGGGCTCGATCCCTCCGAACGTCGGATCCATGTGCTCGCGACCCGCTGGAAAGTCCCAAACGGCTTCTTCGCTGAGGAGATCTCCGAGCGCGATGGTGCCGTCATGACACGAGAGACAGAGGCGAGTCTCTCGAAGCGGCGGTCCGACGTCCGCATCCATCGATGGGCTGTCATAGATAACGAACGGCGCTTCGGTGTCCCGTTTGTTGAAGTTCAGGCCGGCGCCGCTCCCCCGGTGAGGTGTATGACAGAACTTGCACACCTCGCCCAGTTCGGACGCCCGGGTATCCCCGGGTCCGGTCGTTCCGAGATTGTGAATCGTTCCCGAAACATCGCGGACCCGGGGCCCGTCCTCCGCACCCATCCCGAAACGGGCACAGAGGAGAGTCAGACCGGAGACCACAAGTATCCTGAGTGCGAACCGCGGTTCCCGGTGACTCGGCATCAATCGTCTCCTTTCAACATGACCGGCGGCACGCTACGTCCAGAGGCGTTCGCCGGCTCATACAGATAGATTTGTCCGTCGAGGGGGCAGGCGACCCAAAGGCGCCCGTGGTCGTCGAATCCCATGTCCGTGCACCCCAAGGGAGCCGGCGTCCACTCGTCTTCCGGCACCGTAGGTCCGTCTTGGGTCAGGGAGCGGATCGCTCCCGGACCGTCGTCGATCACCCACACTGCACCCGCCGCGTCCACCGCGAGAGCGACCGGACGCTCCAGCGGAGGCGCACCCTCGCGGGGAAAAACCGACTGGAATCTGCCCTCGGAGTCCGTCACCTGTACTCGACGGTTGAGTGCGTCGAGGACGAAGACCCATCCGTCAGGCGATCGAGCCACGTCGATCGGGTGATGGAACATTCCGGGTTCCGAACCGAGGGTCCCAAACGACTCGACATTCCCCGACGCGTCCCAGCGGACGATTCGGTGACCCATCGAATCGACACCCCAGAGTTGTTCGGTACCCGGGTCCCACGCCAGGGCCGCAATCTTCGGCAACGGGCCGCCCGGGAGCTGGAGCGCGCGCCGCTGACCGGAACGATCGTAGGCGAAGACACCACGCCCTCCGCCGAAAGCGACCCAGTATCGCCCGTCGCCGGCGATGGCGAGCGCCGTGACACGTGCACAGTTGCTGGCGAGAGGGAAGACGGTCTCGGGCAATCCGTCAGCTCCCAAGCGGAGGCCCTGCACCGACGTGGACTCTCCAGGTATCTGATAGAGCGTGCTTCCCTCCACTCTGAGCATTCGGAACGGTCGGCGAGGGGTCAGCCGCCCGAGCAGACGCAGTGGATCGTCTTCTGCGGAGGCGTCAGACGCGGTGTAGATCCAGGGCGTACGCTGGCGTGACGCGCAGCCGGACGTCATCACGACCAGGACGATCCCGATGAGCATGACGCAGTGCTTCGCCCACGACGGCGTGGGTGCGCATGAGAGAATCGTTTGAGATGCGCGCATTACTGGATCTTTCTTTCGAAGGTGACGGCGACGAATTGACTCCTGTGGAGCCCCGAGTTGTCCGAGTCGAGTCGCTCCCCGCGCCACTGGACGGTGAAGATTCCCAAGGCTAAGCGGAGAGTGAGATCGGCGCTCAGGGACCGAGTTTCGATGTGTCCGGATCGGTTTTCATCTCTACTCATTCGTGCTGCCAGAGCGAGACTGGCGTAGCGGGTGGCGCGCCACTGCAGCTGTCCACGGATCTTGCGGAAGTCGTAGCGAGTCCGCTCCTCCAGAAACGTCGTCGAGCCATTCGTCGCGTTGACCGTCCATTGCCTGTGGCGTCCCAATGCCCCTCCCGCACGAGCGGTGAAGCGTTCGCGCTCGTAGGGAAGCACGGCATCGTTCCAGCGTCTCTCTTCCCACTCAATGCCGGTGAGTCCGTGCCGCCAGCCGGCGTTCACGCGCCGGCGTGTCGAGGGGCCGAATCCGGGTGTACTGGCGTCGTTGCTGCCCACGGGTTCGCTGCGCGATCCGGAAAGGCCTGCAAAGAACCCCGAGCGGAGCCTGACCTGCGCGCCGCCGCCGACCGTTTCGATCCCCTCGACCTGGCGCCCGGTCGTTTCGTGACTGTAGCTGACGCGAACGAGCGCGTTGGGGAGGATCGCGCCTCCCGGAATGCGTCGCAGGATGGTTCCGATGCCCGTCATTTCGACCTGATAGTCTTGATCCTCCTCAAAGGGAACGACGCCTACTGAGTCGGCGACTTCTATGGTCACGGGATCGATGTCGCGTTCGGGAAGCAGGATTTCGTCAGACTCATCGAATCGGAAGTTGCGTGCCAGCACCGATTGGCGAATTGTTGCTCCTTCGATTCGTCGTTCGATGCGCCGGAGAGAACCGTTGAGGAACAGCTTTCCCAACGGGATGTGCTTGCGATAGGCGGATCGAATCTCCGCGTCGATCATGCGCAGCCGACCGGACCCTGGTTTCTCGTCGCGAGCGCGAATGGACAGATCGCTACTAAGACTCTTGTACAGCTCGTGGATCAGGGAAAGAACCATCTCGATCGACGCGTCACGTTCCCCCGAAACGGTTTCGAGGCGCTGAAGATTCAAGGCCGCATCGGCGCTCAGACCGGAGCCCAGATCCCGTCGCAACGATCCGGCGCCCTGTATGGATTCGGACCGCGCATCGCGTTCTTGCCTCCACCAGCGGATATGGCCACCCGTGATCCAGAGGCCCGGGGAAGCCGTTGCGTTCAGTTTTCCGGTGTAACGAATGAAATCAAAGCCGAGTCGGGGATTGTGGAGACGGGTGCGATCGAACCGGAGATTGCCGGAGAACTGCCGTCCCCGAAGGCGGGAAGCGAACTGCACACTCGTCTGCCGCTCATCGCTACCGAAGCGACCGCGTGTCGTTCGGCGCCAGTTCTCGTACTGAAGTGACATAGGCAGGAACCGCTTCTGCCAGTTAAGAATCAGCGAATGACGTCGGTTGTCGGAAATTACGTCCGGCACTTGGGAGACGCGGACCCTCGATTGTGAACGATCCATGATCCACTCGAACCGGATGGGGTGGTCTTTGAAGGCGCCGACGCGGGTGTTGTAGGTGTCGAACACTCCGCGACGTCGCTCCTCAAACCCCCCGATGCTCCCAACCTGACGGCTGTCGATCCAAGAGAGCCGGCCGGAGAAGTCGAAGTTCACGAACCGGGGGTGATAGATGTACCCGGAGTTTCCCAGGCGCAGAGCCGGGGAGACATAGCGACTCCAGTCACTCCGTTCTCCGCTCACGCGGTCGACCCGGTTCTGGATGTATTCTCCGCGGGCTTCCAGAGTGGCCCACCAGCGATTCAAGCGCGCCGTCTGCGCAGGGGCGAACCGCTGCGCATGCGCGGCGGCGAGTGGCGCAAGCATCGGCAGGATGAATGCGAGAAGGATCCACCGGCGGTTCGTCGTCATCATGGCGTGCCCCCGAAACGGCCCGCCGCGCTTGTGGATCCGATCGTCCGCGCCATCTCAGGTGCGGCATGCGCGTTGTGGCAGTCGAGGCACTTCGTGTCATTCTCGTCATGAGGGGGAGAGGTCGCTAGTCGATTGCCGTCATGACATCGTACGCAGAGCTCACGACCCGGCGGCGCGTGAAGCAGATGAGCGTTCAGCGATCGGTGCGGGCTGTGGCAGCCCGTGCAAGCCCCGGCCGCCACGGGTCCATGGATCCAGCCGTGATCGATCCGTAGGGTGTCGGCGGCCATATGCGGATGGCAACTCGTGCAAAGCTCGCCCTCTGGCGCCCGCAGTCGTGCGCTTCCACTGAACCGTCCCTCACCCTCGAGAACGTGACACTGGTCGCACTGCTCATCGGCAAAAGGGGGATGAGTAACCAGAGACGATGTTGATCGACGCGACGAAGCATCGTCGACGGATGCAATCGTATCCGGTTGGGACTTCGCCAGGGCTTTGGCGGCGGCCACTGAGTCGGGATGCGGTACGCCGTCGAAGATTGTCGAGAGGACGCGGTAACGCGTCTCCTGACTGCATCCACCGGTCAAGACGAACGTGGCGACAATGAGCGTCAGCCATGCACCCACTCCCCATCGGTTCATCCGGGCGTCTTTGCGCGAAGTATCGTCCATGATGCCGGTCCTCGGCCGTCGTTGCTCCGTCGTAGTCAAAGTCGCGCGCCGCATTCCGGACACACTCAGTTCAGGTCCGCGCCCGTGACATCTGGTGGTCTCTCGTCGGGCGGCATGAGTCCCGGTGCCGCCGCGTCCCGCTGCTCGTCCGGCGGGTACGTGCGTGCAAAGCCATAGACATTGGAGATTTTGCCGTAGATGTCGATATGCGGGGGGCCGAACTGACTCGTCACCACGACGCCGTATGCGAGTTCCACACCAGGGTGGGTGTGCTCAGACAACATACGTGGAAGCTCCGGAGCTACCGCAATGCCGGCCGGTAGCCACATGTTGCCGGAGGCTTGTCCCGGCCCTCCGAGGAATGTCAGCGGACGAGCGTCTTCTGACCGGAGGATCTGGACGTTTTCGAACGCCGCATCAACGACGAGCAGATTCCCATCCGGATCAATGGCGATCCCCTTAGGTCGTGCGAAGAATCCAGGGTGGTAGCCTTGAGCCCCGTAGCTCTGGATGAAGTTTCCTTCTGAATCGAACTGCAGGATGCGGCATGAGACCGTGTCGACGACATAGACATCACCGCCGGGGGCCACCGCGATGTTGGTGGGCGCGATCCATCCGAGGCTGTCGGCCGAAACGTCAAACGTTCCGACAACCGATCCGTCGCCGCGATCCAGCAAATAGACGTCGTGTGTCTCGCGGTCGACGACGTAGATGACGCTCTCTCCGACGGCCACGTCGATCGGGGAGATTTCGGTATCCTCTCCGTAGGTGCGAAGAAGGTCTCCATCCTGAGACATCTGATAAATGCGCCGCGCGCCAACGTCGGTTGCATAGATGTTACCGCTCGAATCGCGATCGAGATTGATGAGCTTGTCGAAGCGGACAGAGCCGGCACTGCTCAACGCGGTCATTTCCTTGGTCTCGAGATCAATCCGCACGATGAGGTTCAGCTGAGTGTCGGCGACAAAGATCCGCGGCCCGACGACCGTTACGCCATAGGGCTTGCCGAATCGCTGGCTGGGCTGATCTCCGAGCACGAGTCGACTGAACATGGACGGCTTGCTCACATCGTCCGAGCTGTAGATGCGCGTGAGAAACTGGTAGCGGGCCGTGTCGGGCGCCGCCGGATAGAAGACGAACGAGGATTGGCGCAGGTGACCCGACCCGCAGCCGAAAGTCTGCAAGGCGAGGATGAGAGAAACAAACGCGAGCATGACCCTTAGGCCATGCCGGGGTCCACTACGATGCGGACCGACCGCATGCGGTGACATGAGATGTCCTCCATCGGGTGTCCGCATCGATCGATCCGCCGAACCAGAAGTCGGCCGCCCGGCTCCGTTTCAAGCCGGGCGACTAGATCCGTGTCACAGTCTACTTGTCGTGACAGGTCAGGCAGAGGCCGGAGGCATCGCCAGTCGATACGTTGTTTCCAACGCGGAGCAGGTGCGTCCCTGGAACGGACTCACCCGGCTCGTCGTGAACGTCGTGGCACGACATGCACGCGACTTTGCCATTCTCCAGCACATCATCGATCGATCCGGAATCACCCATGAGATCGCTGACGGGGTGCAAGCCACCATCAGCCGCCGCGTCATAGACGATTCCCAGCGGGTGCGTGTTGCTTAGGTCGCCAGGCAGCGAGGCGCCTGGAACCTGGTACCCTGGGTGATCGTCCTGGATGAAGATGCTACCAGGATCATTGCTCTTGTTGTCGAACTGGTCGATCCCAACGGTTCCGTCGTGGCAACCGAGGCACATTTTGGTCGTGCCTTCCGGCTCCGCGTCGAACGCGCCGTCGATCCACTTGATGTGGTCGTCTTCGGCGTACATGAGGTAGGACTGAGTTGAAACCTGGTGGTCCCAAAGCAATCCCAACGCTCCCAGATCGACATTCCGGTTGTGATCGTGGGGCACGTGGCAGACACGGCAGATCTCACCGCGGTGATTCCACGGTTCCGTAGAGAAATCGTGGGGAGATCCGACGATGCCCTGGCCGTCGCCGTTCGCCGCCGCTGTCGAAGCGAACGTCCCGAGCACTACGGCCAGCATTCCGAGCACTAGCCATCCCTTCATTGTGTTTGCTCCTCTTTTGTTTGTGCCTCTCGAAGAGTAACGCTCTCTCACCACCGTTCGGGCGGCAGTGCTGCACTCAGGACAGCCACAGCTGTTTGCATTGGTCATGCCAGTTCCTCATTGTTGTTCTCACTTCGAGAGGTCAGTCAAGTGGCTGCAATATAGTAAGATGTAGGAGATCGACTAGGGGGCGACGTGTCGGGACAGGTCAAGCGCGTGCTTTGGCGACCGAGGTGCGCGAAAGCACGCACCCTCAGGCCCGAGATTGCGGGGCGTTCCGGGTGATGCGCTATACTGCATCCGGTCTTCCGCGAGTGGCCGGGGATGATCGAGGGACGATTCGCAGCGCTTGAGGAGGAGAATGTGGTATCTGGGCCGAAAGACGAGGCCAGGGTTCTGGTTGTCGACGATGAGCGGCTCCTTCGATGGGGACTCGTCAAGCGCTTCCGGAATGCTGGCTATTCGGCCGAGGGGTGCGAGACGGCCGAAAAGGCGATCGAGCTCATGTCAGCCGATCCGGCCCGTGTCGTTCTTCTCGACTTGCAGCTCCCCGGTATGGACGGAATGGAGTGCCTGAAGCAGCTCAAGGATCACCATCCAGATGTCGTCGTGATCATGATGACGGGACACGGGTCGACTGACGTGATCGCCCCGCCCGGTTACGGGCTCGAGGGCCTCATCGGAAGCTCCACCGTGATGAAGCAGATCCGAGCCCTCGTGGCGAAAGTGGCCAGGAGCCCGGCGGGCACGGTCCTCATCACCGGAGACAGCGGGACCGGCAAGGATCACGTGGCGCAGACCATTCATTACCACAGCAGACGCGCATCGCGCCCCTTTGTCCACGTGAGCGTCCCCTCGCTTCCCCCCACTCTTTTTGAGAGCGAACTCTTCGGTCATGAGAAGGGGAGCTTTACCGATGCCCGTGCGCAGAAGCCAGGACTGCTCGAGCTTGCCGAGGGGGGGGTCGATCTACCTCGATGAGATCGGAGACCTCGACCCCAAGATCCAAGTGAAGCTGCTCCACTTTCTCGAGCATCGGGATTTCAAGCGGGTCGGCGGGGTTGAGATGATCCAAGCTGATGTCCGAGTGATTTCGGCAACCAATATCGATTTGCGCCGGCACGTCGCGGCGGGATCCTTCCGCGAGGACCTCTATTATCGCCTTCGGGTAATTCCGATTCATCTTCCGCCGGTGTGTGAGCGTGGGGAGGATTGCTTGGACCTTGCCGAGCACCTGCTGACAGCTCTCTGCACGTCGTTCGAGCGCCGCTTCCGCGGGTTCACGGCGGCTGCGAAGAGGAAACTCATGACGCACCGCTGGCCGGGAAACGTGCGCGAGTTGCGAAACGTGATCGAACGGGCCGTCACGCTGGAGGACGCGGAGTGGATCCAGCCCGAGATGCTGGCCTTCGATGAGGTCTTGTCACCATCGCGCGCCACATCGGGGGATTCCGGCGGGCCGGATGCTGATGGAATGACAACGCTGGAGGAGATGGAGCGGGGCACTATCCTTACCGCTCTCGAGCGCACGAACTGGAATCAAGTCAAGGCTGCGGAGTTGCTGAAGCTGGGGCGCGACGCGCTCCGCTATCGCATGAAGAAATACAACCTACTTTAGCCTGGATGCGGATCATTCACCTCGGGGTCTTCGGCGCCCTCTCCCGGCGACGTGGCCGGCAGCGAGAAGCGAAACTCCGTTCCGGCCGGTCCGGTGCTGGCGACGTCCAGTGCTCCACCGTGGCGGATGATGACGGAACGACTGATCGCCAGACCCAGTCCGGTGCCCTTGCTGCGTGTCGTGTAGAAAGCGTCGAAGATCCGCGGAAGGTCCTCCGTGGGAATCCCGGGTCCGGTGTCGCGCACTCGGACTTCCAGTCCGCCCTCCGCCGTGGCGATGGTCGAGATCGTCACCACTCCCGGCTCCGTCATAACACGGAGGGCGTTCAGGACCATATTCAGAAGGGCCTGGCTGATCTGATCGCGGTCCACCTCCACCGGGGGGACGTCGCTTCCGGGTCGATAGGTTATCTGGTGGGAGCCCGCCACCGACGGCTGCTGGCAGAAGCTGACGAGTCCCGAGATGATCTCGTTGATGGATTGGCGCGCGAACTCGGGCTTTCTGGGCCGCGCGAAGGAGAGAAGGTCTGAGATCGTACGGTCGATCCGTCGAACCTGGAGAAGCGCCTCGTGCAGGATCGGTCGGTCATCACTGCCATCCGGTGTCTCTTCGTGCATCACGGACAAGACGCTTTCGATCCCCGCCAGGGGATTGCGGATCTCGTGGGCCAGACGAGAGGCCATCTCGCCGATCGTCACCATCCTTTCTGCCCGTTCCATAATTTCCACGTTCTTCGCGTGAAGCTCATGGTCGACCTCTTCGAGGCGGGTGACCATCTCGTTGAATCGATTCCCTAGATGTCCGATTTCGTCTGGAGCGACAGTGTCGTAGCGTACCGTGAGATCGCCGTCCATGACGCGGGACATAGCTGACGCGATTCCTGACAGCGGACGTCGGACGTGAATGGCCACGAGCAGCCAGACTGTGATCCCGAACACAATGCTCGCGACCACCGCGGCGATTCCTCCAACCCTTTGGATCGCCCGTTCCGTGGCGCGCACGTTCTCTTGTGACAATCCGACCAGCACCCATCCATTGACCTCTCCACGTTCCGCATGGCACCGGCGGCAACTGGTGAGGTTTGGTAGCGGGTGGAGCGCGGCCTGCCACGCTTCGTCACGGTTGAGAAACGGCGTAGTGGATTTGAGGAGCGTGGTGTCGGTGACCGTTGGCCACGGTCGTCGCGCGGCGGTGGCGCTTTCTGGAACCAGAAGTCCCCCGACGGCCAGTGGTTCTCCCCGGGGATTCACAAGCGCACAGCACCGTTCGTCCATCGAGATGCCGCTCAGTCGAAGCGCTTCGTTCAGCATCTCGGGAAAGGTGGACTGGTCATGGTCGCCGAAGACAAGCGTTTCCAGAACCCCGTCCGCGAGCTGTTTCGCTCCCACCTGGAGGAGTTCTTGATTGCCGCGGGCGTACTCTTCGCGATTTCCGATCGCGATGCTCCGCGCCTGAAGAAAGATGAGCACAACCAAGACCACGAGAACCGGAATGAACAGCTTGATCTGCAAGGAATGGAGTAGCGGGATCCGCGCCGTCAAACCCTCCGGTTGGGATGGTTCGTGCTCCGTCATTTCAGCGGGTAGTCCGGGCTTTGAGGCGACCTTCCGTCGATGGGAACAATTCGGAGAAGTTCGAGGAGCGAATCTGGAATTGCGTCAGCGGGCAGAAAGCCGATAGCCGAGGGGTCGTCGTGCAGGCGCCTGCCAAACTCCTCTTGATCTCGGCAGCGAATCGGTGGATCACCGCTCTCACCCGAAAGCACACGCTTGGTCCAGTATCTGCGGTACTGCAGAAAGCTTCGATGCAGTACGAGGTCGAGGAATCGGGATTCCGCGGGAACGTAGTCCAGGAGGACGACCCGTTCATCAATCGCTTCATGGGTCGGGTGGTCCTGCGTCAGCAATTCCTCGATGAAGACGATCTCTCCCAAATAGGCCAGCCGAAGCATCGGGAGCGTCAGATCGAATATGGGAGATTTGTTGCTTACGACGACGGCGATGGAGCCGTTCGCCGACCCCACCGGCGCATCCGGTTCCGCACGTAGGGGCAGCGGCAGGAAACAGACGCCAACGAACATCGATGCCCAACCGATCCGACTGATGTGTTTCACCCACTTCCGAAGGCCGTGTCTTGTGTGATGCACGGTTCCCTCCTAGAAGTGCGCTGTGATCGAACTGTAGACGGCGCGGAAATCGTTCGCCATCCCGCCGTCCCGCACCCAGGTCAACTCGGTCTTGATTCTGACGGGATCACTCAAATCCAAGGCGTGCCCAACCGATACCGACCGTTCATCCACGTCTGCGTCGGTGTGTTCCGGGCGCCAGAGCCCGACCGACATCCACGGGATGTGACCTCCCGGCAGTTCGTACTGCATCAACACGTACGTCCCGGCCGGATGCCGCTCCGATGCTTCATCGGGGTCCTGGAGCCACGATGCGGCCACCTCGCCTGATAAGCGGAGTGCGCCGAGCCCGGGACGCCATGTCGCGTGGAGCCCCGCATGGTGTTGGCGACTATTCCCGATGACGGCGTTTCGATCGCCATAGTACGATGCACCGATCGAATACGTGTCGTCTCGGGAGCGCAAACCAATCGTTCCGGCAAGGGCCTTGTTTGTGTTCATGTCACCGCCCCCGGCGTTGGGACCTCGTCCGTTCCCAAGGAGGCCGCGCGCTTCCAGAACGGAATGTCCCACGTCGATGTTGAGGCGCACTTGGATTCCGGTGAGGAACTTCGAGTACAACCGCTGAGGCTGGTCTCGGAAGATCGTGCGCTTCGAATAGATGGACCTTGGCAGGTTCAGCGGTACAAAGACAGGTGTCCGATCATGAATCTCGTTGTAGTTCCCGAAAGGAGGCAGGACCTTCCCGAACCGAATCTGAAGATGTCTGTCTTTGCGGAACTCGATCCACCCTTGCTCCAACGTCACCCGGCCGCTTATTTGCTCGGCATGGACGTCCGGGCCGTGTTCGAACTCGATCTCACCCCATGCACGCCAGTGGCGACCGAGTCTGTACTCCGTGATCAGATTGAAATGATGCAGGTCGAACTCAACAATACCTGGCTTTCCCTGTCCGTCCTCGATCCGTGCCAATAGGTCGATCACGCCGTGAATTGACTGCAGTCCGTTCGCCGCCGCTGGAACACCGATTCCGAGGCATGCCATACACAGGACCAAGACGGAGACGCACCGTCGCCGACCGACCCGTGCCCGGGTCGTGGACAATAGAGAGCAGAGCAGACCGCGGACATCCATCGCCACCACCCCTTCCTAGTTGGCGAGAAGATTCAACAGAGCCGCCATGCTAGCACGGCGGAGGCCGCCATGGTACAGGGTGGGCACGCTCCGACCTGGTCCGGAGTCGGTTACTCGATCACAATGACCTTGCGGCAATTCACATCCTCGGTTCCCGGTCCGCTCATTGCCAGACGGGCGAAGTAGACACCGCTCCGTACCGTGAGTCCGGCGTCATCGCGCATGTCCCATTCGACAATGTGGGACCCGGTCGCGCGGGTCTCATCGATCAAGGTGCGCACGAGTCGGCCACGTAGATCGAAGACCTCGAGCCGCAGCCGGGCCGAGCGTTGGAGGTAGATCCGCACGGCGGTACCGCTACTCGTTGGGTTTGGCGAAACCTGTGTGATGATCGCGGCGGGTGTCGCTTGTGGCACGTTGGTCGCGACGTCCGTAGCAAGCGTGAAATCGTCGCCGAACACATAGAGGGCTTGGCCGACCTTCCCGTCCAGTTCGCGGAATTGGAACTCCAAGAATCCGGCCGACCGCGCGTCGATCACACCGAAGAATTGATGTCCTCCGGTCAGATGCCCGCCCCCAACGGGAGCGGCACCGTCGAGCAAAATGCCGACATTTGCTCCATAGATCCCGCTGAGGTAGCCACCGACGCCATGAAGCGTGCTGTGCCCCGGCACTCGGGTGCCGGTGAACCCATCGTAGTACAGGCAGTGCTCCGGCGGGTCGTCGATGTCGCACTCCCATGGAGTACCGGTCGCATATCCGTGATTGGGATCGTAGATGGCCCACAGACCTGAATGCGGGGGCCCCGACGTCGTGCTGATCGGATTACTCGCCGGCGGCTCAGGATGGTTCGATCGCCACTCGATGCCCTGGCTGACGACACTCGGTGCGGATTGCGGGCTCCGAACATGACCCCAGACGGCATCGTCTTCGAATCCCTCCTGGAATGTCGAATAGCCCAGAGCTTGGATCTCCGCGAGAAAGGCGTTTTCGTCCCAGCACGTGTAGATGTCCGGTCCCCCATCGCACGCGGACAGGATTACCGTCGCTTCATCGGATACCGACCCGAACTCGGCGCGGTAGACGAACTCGTCGGTGCCGTCGAACCCCGCGCCGACCTGATAGGTGAATGATCCGTCGCTGTTGAGAGCGAGGGCCCCGTGGCTGACGTCGGTCACGAGTGAAGCCGTAGCACCGCTCTCGCCGGCGTTCTCTCCGTCGAGTAAGTCATTCTCCAGAACGCCAAAGGGTTCCACCTCGAGCGTTTGCCCGAATGGAATCCCATACCGATCATCGTTCGCTTCCAGAACCTGGGCCCGAGCGGTTTCGGTAGCCCCGCCGAGCACCATGGCTACGCAGACGAACAAGTTGACACGTGATTCGCGCATGGCAGCGGTCCTTCCTCGTCATCCAATCAATCCACAACCTGACTGATACGCCATCAGCCGCTTCGATGGCTGGTCCCTCTCGACGCTTCGGAGGAATGTGTGATGCTGTCGAGCCATGAGAACCACACCCGACCCACGTGTCAGCCGCCCGCCGTGGGAGAGAGACAGATGTGGCCTGACCTCATCGCTCATATCCGTGACCGATTATGCGAATCGAGGTTATCGGGGAGCCGTTCCTTGGGGTCGGCTGCCGCCGGGGGAACGCGGTGGTCCAGGTCCGTTGCTCAGAGCATCATGCCACCAATGAGTCGCACGGTTGATGATAATGATACATTGAAAAGCGAGAAATATGTATACGTGAGTGGTCAACACGGGGTCAAGTACCGCAGCGACAGGTTGGAACTGTGCGTTGGATACGGCCTAGATCGGACACACGAGCTTCCCCAGCCGCTCGGTGAGCTTCACGTTCTCGCTGTAGTCCACCGGGCAGTCGATCACGACCGGACGATCCGCCGCGAACGCCTTCTCCATCGCGGGTTTCAGCTCGCCGGCCGCTTCGATCCGGTAGGCCTCGCAGCCAAAACTCTTCGCCAGCGTGACGAAGTCCGGGTTTCCAAACCTTACGTGACTCGAGCGTCCGAACTGATTGATCTGCTTCCACTCGATGAGCCCGTAGGAATTATCGCGCCATATCATCGCGACGACCGGCGTGCCGATGCGAACGGCGGTCTCGAGTTCCTGCACGTTCATTAGGAAACCGGCATCGCCGTTGATGCTGAGGATCCGCCGCTGGGGATAGAGAAGCTTCGCGCCGATCGATCCGGGAAGGGCGATTCCCATGCTGGCGAACCCATTCGAGATGACACAGCTGTTCGGTTCGTGGCACGGGTACATGCGAGCGATCCACATCTTGTGCGCGCCGACGTCGGAGATGAGGATGTCGTCCGGGCTCATCACCTCGCGTACGTCGTGGAGAATCCTCTGTGGCTTCAACGGGAACGAGTCATCGCCGCTCAGCGCGGCCAACTCCTTCAGGATCGCTTGCCGGAGGCGCGTCGTGTAGCCGCGATCGTCCCGCGGCGTGATCTTCGCCGCCAACTCGTCGAGCGTGATCGCGATGTCGGCCTCGATGCCGCAGCTCAGCTCGTAGTGACCGTCTACCTCGGCGGGTGAGCGGTCGATGTGGATGATCTGCTTGTCGCGGTTGGGATTCCAGGCCACCGGCGCGTATTCGACGAGATCGTATCCCACGGTGATGACCAGATCCGCCCGGTCGAACCCGCAGAGCGCATAGTCGTGCTCCTGAAGCCCGACCGCGAGCAGTGAACGCGGATCGGTGTAGGGCAGTAGCCCCTTTGCCATGAACGTGTGGGCGCAGCGAATGCCGGTCGTCTCGACAAAACGGCGAACAGCTTCCTTCGCGCATCCGCGTACGGCACCGTTTCCGAGGATCATGATCGGAAATCTGGAACGATTGATCTGATCGGCCGCGCGCTCGACCTGGGCCATGAGTGGCTCGGGGGCGCGTGGCTGCTGTGGGGTCAGCGGTCGAGCGTCTATCTCGCGCGCCGCGATGTCTTCTGGAAAGTCGATGTGTGTCGCGCCCGTCTTCTCGGTCTGTGCGACTTTGAACGCTTTGCGAACCACCTCGGGCACGATCTCCGGTGTGACGATCTGCGCAGAGTACTTCGTCATCGGTTGGAAAAGAGCGACCAGATCCATCGCCTGATGGGGTTCCTTGTGGAGCCGGTTCACGCCGGCCTGTCCGGTCACGGCGACGAGCGGCGAGCGGTCCATGTTCGCGTCCGCGACACCCGTGACCAGGTTCGTTGCCCCTGGCCCTAGCGTCGACAGGCAGACCGATGCCTTGCCCGTCAGGCGCCCCTGGACATCCGCCATGAACGCGCCGGCCTGCTCGTGGCGCACCTGGACAAAGCTGACATCGCTGTCGAGAAGCGCATCCATTACATCCAGGTTCTCTTCACCCGGGATGCCGAAGATGAACGAGACCTGCTCGTTTTCGAGGCACTTCACGAAGAGTTCGGCCGCTTTCATGGAGATACCCCCGATCGGCCCCTAGTGTTCGAAATGGACGTTGCCCGGCGTGTCACTCATGTGGAGGTGGAACCCGCGCTTCACCAATAGCTCTTTGACCGATCCGACCATCTCAGGGTTCCCGCAGACGAAGACGTGACAGGCATCGGGATCGAGCCGGCCGCCGGTGGCGGCGTGATAGGCATCGGAATCCAGGAGCTGCTGGACGCGGCCGCGCCGCCCAGTCCAGTCCGTCGATTCAGGTTCGCGCGAGACGAGTGGTAGGTAGATGAAGGATGGATCGTCACGCGCGACGGACTCGAGCTCCGCACGGTAACCGAGATCCGACACGCGGCGGACACCGTTCATGAGGACGAAGCGCCGCCACCGCCCGGTGCCGCGATGACCCCGCAGAATCGAAACGGACGGCGCGATTCCCGTGCCGGTCGAGATCATCACGAAGTCGGTGTCGGGCCGCACGCCTTCGAGGGTGAGCGAACCGCGCGCATCGGGATCCAGACCGAGGCGATCGCCCTCACGAGGCATCCAGCCGCTTTCGGCCGATCCATCTCCACGACCGACGAGGACGAAGAACTCCAGCGCGTCGTCATCGGTCGGAGCGGACGCGATCGAGAACGGACGGCGCTTGAGCCCCGCCGGCGCATCCGACGTCGGCCCCGTAGGAATGTTGAGAAAGATGTACTGACCGGGGACAAACCACGGGATGATTCCGGTGTCGGGGCGGATGCGGATGATGGCGAGCTCATCGTTCAGATCGGCTCTCGACACGAGCGTTGCGTTCAGCTCCCGGGCGGCATCCATGCTGTCCAAGACCTCCTCTGATCGCCCGCGATCCTATCACGGTCCGGGACGACTGCGTGACAACCATTCCCCGCGCCGGACGGGGCTGCTATTCTATCGCCTCGCGAGTTTGCTGGAGTTTCAGTGGGGATGGATCCCGGCCGACTTCGGATTCGCAGCGTTGCCGTGCACATGGCCACCATCCACTCGATATTCCCAGTGCGCTATACAGGAACCTGATCTGGGGCTGGGCGAGCATCCAGAGCGGAGCTGTCAGCGACTTCGGATCATTCTCGTGGAGGACGAGATGAACACGATCAACCCGCCAATGCCTCGCCGTCGCTTTCTTCAGGTGATGGGCGGGGCGGTAGCCGGCGGCGCGGCCGGTCTCGCGTGGCCTTCGTCACTCGGCCGCCTGCTCTCACCGGCCGACGCGCACGCCGCGATGAGCGATCCGTTTCCGGTTGGCGAAGGCCTTGCCGAGCATGTCATCTCGATAGCCCGGTCTCACTCCGCCGAGTTTGCCGAGCTGTATCTGGAACGGCGCGTCGTCACCAAGTTGCGGATGGCCGACGGAGGCATTCAGTCCGTCGAACAGGGGATCTACGCGGGGTGTGGCGTTCGCGCCGTCGACAGGGAACGAACCGGATACGCGCACGCGGACTCGTTCGAGGAAGAACCGCTTCTTGCCGCGGCGCGGGATGTCGCGACTATCGCGGGCCGTGGTCTCTCGCGGGGCGTCCATGGCGTCCGGTTCAAGCCCGAGGATCCGCCTGTGATGGTTCAGTGCATTCTACCGTTCGACGAGGTAGAGCCGGATGAGCGCGTGGAATGGATGAAACGTGCCGACGAGGTGGCGCGCGCCTACGACCCGGCGGTCAAGCAGGTCACGATCGAATACACCGACGAGATGCTCCACTTTGCCGTGCTGAACTCGGAGGGCGTTTGGGTCGAGGACACGCTCCCGCTGCTCTACATGCGCGTCAACGTGAACGCGGCGAAGAACGGCGGGACGGGGAGCGGACACGAGCGCATAAGCTATCGCTTGGGCGCGGAGCAAATGGGCGATGACGCGGCAGGCAAGGCCGCCCGCGAATCCGCGCGTGTGGCCGTGACCATGTGCGAAGCGGGGGAGGCGCCCTCCGGAGAGATGCCGGTCATCCTCGGATCCGCCGGCGGGGTCTTGTTTCATGAAGCCGTCGGTCACGGCCTGGAAGGCGATTTCGTCCGCCGCGGCACATCGGCGTTCACGGGCCGTGTCGGGGAGAAGGTGGCCTCGGACCGCGTGTCGGTCGTCGACACGGGGGCGATTCCGAACCTGCGCGGTTCGTTCAACGTCGATGATGAAGGAACCGTGCCGCGTAAGAACGTGCTGATTGAAAACGGAGTCCTCCGCGGCTTCATGACTGACCGGATATCCGCCGAGACCATGGAGATCCCGCTCTCGGGCAACGGCCGTCGGCAGTCGTACCGCCACCCTCCCATGGTTCGCATGACAAACACGTATCTCTCGGAGGGGAAGGACGACGTCGAGGAGATGATCCGTGAAACGAAGTCGGGGCTCTACGCGAAGAAGCTCGGGGGCGGAGAGGTCGACATCACGTCGGGCAATTTCACGTTCGGCGTGCTGGAGGCGTATCGCATCGAGGACGGAAAGATCACATCGCCCGTCCGCGGGGCCAACCTCGTCGGGAACGGACCCGAGGTCGTGAGCCGGATCGATCGTGTGGGGCCAGACCTGGCGTTCTGGGTGGGAACGTGCGGGAAAGGGCAGTGGGTACCGGTCACATCGGGCTCTCCGACACTTCGGATCTCGTCGATGACCGTCGGTGGATCGAGTCAGGGATAGGGAGGACGCCGTGAACGAACGAAAGCTGTTGGATGAGGCTCTCGGCGTGCTCCGCGCGGCCGGCGCGCAGGGAGATGCCTATCTCGAACACCGCCGGACCCTCAACCTGAACGTGCGTGAATCGGTCCTCGAGGACGTTGCGCGCGCGGAACTGCGCGGGATAGCCGTGAGGGCGATGAAAGACGGTCGCCTGGGATTTGTGCACTCCAGCGCCGTGCATCTGGATGACGCGAGACGCGCGGCCGAGATGGCGATCGGGCTCGCGAAGGCCGGAACGCCGCGTGACGATCTGGTGATCGCTCCCCCCGTCGCGCCGGGTGACGGACACGACGAGGGCGAGCCGCACCGGCTCTTCGACGCCACGATCGAAGAACGGACCATCGATGAGAAGGTCGACCGGTGTCGCCAGACCGAGGCGACTGCGATGGCGCACGACCCACGGGTCACGCGATCGAACGGCGCCGGCTACTCCGAATCACTTGCCGGTTTCTGGATCGGGAACACGCGGGGACTCTTCCGCCACTATCGGAAGAGCTACCTGACGGTTGGAGTGGAGGTGGTTGCCGAAGGCGACGGGGAGATGCAGCCCGGGCAGCGAGGCGCGGAAGCGATCCGATGGAACGACCTGCCGGATCCAATCGATCTCGGCCGGCGGGCCGCATCGCGGGCGGCCGATCTTCTGGGCGGCCGACCCGTGCCGACGGGACGCTATCCCATCATCATCTCGCCGGACGCCGGGTGGACGTTTCTCGTCTATCTGACGGTGGCGCTCAACGGCGAGCATTTGAGCCGTGGACGCTCGTGGCTCGTCGATCGCGATGATCCCGTGATCGGAAGTCCGCTCGTCACAGTTCGCGATGATGGTCTTCACGCGAAAGGGCCGGCCAGCATTCCGTTCGACGCTGAGGGCGTGAACACCGACGAAACCGTGCTTCTCGAAGCGGGGCGTGTAAGCGGCCAGCTGCTCGATCTGGCAACCGGCAAGCGAATGGAGGCGGCGTCAAACGGGCATGCCCGTCGCGAAAGCTACGAAGGGTTGCCCGAGATCGGTGCTCACAACATCTATCTGGAGCCGGGCCACATGTCGCCTGATGATCTCATCTCGGATGTGAAGGAAGGGCTTTGGGTGTGGGGTTTGTCCGGATGGTGGATCGGCCTGGACCCGTCCAATCCGAACTACTCGAGTGCTGCGTTCGGTCTCTGGATCGAGAACGGCGAGCCGACGAAGCCGGTCGCACGTGTGACGATCGCGGGAGGGATCGAGGAGATCCTTCGGGGCGTGTCGGCCGTCGGGTCCGATCTCGAGTGGAACTACCCGACGAAGACACCGACGTTTCTCGTGTCGGAGATGGCCGTCTCTGGGACATAGGGGCGTGGCGAGAGGGTCATGCGCCGGTCTCCGCGCTCCTACCCCGGTCAGCCGGCAATGTCCGAGCGGAAGTCTGCGGGTTGCGGATGATGTTTCATGGATCGTGCAATTCCGAAAGGACGGTAACGAAGGATGCCCACCACGATGAAGAGCAAACGAAGCGGCTCGGCCGCGAAGAAGACAACGAGCACAAAGAAGATCCGGTGGGACCTGAGCGAGCTATACAGCGGGCGGGATGATCCCAAGATCGATCGAGATCTGAAGCGGCTCGCCTCGAAAGGCCGCCGCTTCGCAAAGCGCTATCAGGGTGAGATGTCCAGCCTGGACGCCGCCGGGATGAAGTCGCTTCTGCGAGAGATGGAAGCGATTCAGCTCATCGCCGATCAGGTCATTCTCTTCGCTTATCTCAAGTTCACGATCAAGAGCAATGACTCCGAGTGGAGCGCGTTCCTGCAATCGTGTCAGGAGCGCATCACGGAGGGGATGGCACAGACCGAATTCGTCGCGGTCGAGTGGTCTCGGCTCTCGGATGCAAAGGCAAGACGCCTTCTAAAGGCGCCCGAGCTTGCCCGTTATCGCCACTTTCTGGAGCGCGCGCGACAGCACAAATCGTACATGCTGAGCGTGGCGGAAGAGATGCTCGCCACGCGGCTCGATCCCGTGGGCGCGTCCGGTTGGCGCCGCTACTTCCATTCCGTTCTCTCCAACATTGAGTTCACGCATCGTGGGAAACGCGTCACGCAACCGGAGCTCGTGGCCCTCATGTCGAATGAAGACCGGGAGATCCGTCACGACGCCGTCGTCGCGAGAGCCAAGGGGCTCGACGCAAACCGAAAGCCGCTCACTTTCGCGTTCAACATGTTGCTTGGCGCGAAGAAACTCGACGATGAGCTCCGCGATTATGAGCATTGGATCCGCCGACGGAACATCGACAACGAGTTTCCCGATGACGCCGTCGAGGCGCTGGTCAAGGCCGTTGTGGAACGGACAGATATCCTGCGACGATACTTGAAGCTGAAGAAGGCTCTTCTGGGTGTCGATCCGTTCATGTCCTACGATCTATACGCTCCGATTCCCCAGGTCAAGAAGCCGAAGATGAACTACGCCAAGAGCGTAGAGATGATCCTCGATACGTTCGAAAAGACACGGCCGGCATTCGGAGAGATCACCCGAGACGTTCTGGCCGGTCGCCACGTCGATCTGCCGCCCGACAAGGGAAAGCGCGGGGGAGCGTACTGCGCGCCGAACCGCAAGGGCCTGCCGTTCGTATTCATGAACTGGACCGGCGAGATGCGTGATGTCACGACCCTGGCTCATGAGCTCGGGCATGCGGTGCACATGGCGCTCAGCAAGAAGCATGGACCGCTCGGCGCGAGCCGAAGCCTGGTTATGAGCGAGGTCGCGTCGGTCTTCATGGAGACGCTCATCGCCGAGCGTCTCTTCGCGGAATCGAAGAGCCGGCGCCAGCGGTTGGAGATGCTCCGCCAGATCATCGAAGCCGGATTCGTCACGACATATCGTCAAATCCAGTTTCATCTCGTGGAATCCGCGTCCCACGAGCGGCGACGGGAACAAGGGGAGCTCTCCTACGAGGATCTCGGTCGGATCTACGTCGAAGCGGAGCGGAAGATCTACGGCAGCATCATGAAGTCGCAAAGGGGCAGTGAGAACTTCTGGATGGCGATCACTCACTTCGTGGATCGCCCGGGGTACGTGTACGCGTACTGCGCCAGCTATCTCGTCGTGCTCGCCCTCTACGCGCGCTACCTCGAAGTCGGTCCGAGCTTCCTCGCCAAGTACGAAAAGGTCCTGGCGGCCGGCGGGACGCAGAGTCCTCAGGATCTGCTCGGCGGGCTTGGCGTGGACTGGAGTCGTCCGGACTTCTGGTCGAAGGGTCTCGAGGTGCTCGGTACGTATGTGGACCGCTTCGAGGCGACGGCGAAGGAGATGAAGCTGATCTAGCCCATGGGGCTCCGTCGAGCCTTGCGAGAGATCGATGGGGAGGCTTGAGCGACAACCCTCACTCCGTGATCGGATCGCTATTCATGGCGGCCTAACGTGGATCTGTGGTCAGGGCGTGAAGCTATTCGCTTGAAATCAAATAGGTTGCAATGCACCTGCCGAGCAATGGGCGGCGACGGCGGGCTTCATGGGGGTGGTGAGGCCGCTGATCTCGCGGGGTCCGGTTTACCCCTGAAGAAACGGATTGCTCAAGCGCTCGCGCCCGACCGTCGTGGACGGTCCGTGTCCGGGGTGAAGAATCACGGCGTCGTCCTTCGATAGCACCTGCGACCGAATGCTCTCGATGAGCGTCTCGTAGTCACCGCCGGGGAGGTCCGTCCGTCCGATCGATGCCTGGAAAATGACGTCGCCCGTGATCATCTCGTTGCCGAGATCGAGAATGACGCCGCCCGGAGAGTGTCCGGGTGCTGCCACAACGCGGATAGTCTCTTCTCCGACCGTCAGTTCATCACCATCGTGGAGCCACTTCGTATCCGTGGGTTTCTCGACGGGGGGAAGACCGAACGCCGCCGCGGCGACGGAGAGGCCGTCGAGCAGAAACGCGTCAGATTCGTGCAGCCGGAACGTAAGCCCGTTCGTGTGCTGAAAATGAGCAACGCCGGCGAGGTGATCCAGATGGCCGTGCGTGTTCACGATCTCGGCGACCGTGAAGCCGGACTTCGAGAGCGAGTGCTCGATGACCTCGACGTCGTGTCCGGGGTCCACGAGTATCGCGGCCTTCGTCTTCTCGCAGCCGAGAAGATACGTGTTCACCATGAACGGGCCGTTCTCGATTCGTTCAATTCGCATCTTTGCCCTTTACGTTCTCGATGGCGCGAACGGCCGCCTCAGCCGCCGCATCGATTTCTGCCTCCGGGCCGCCCATGTAGAGACGCCCGAAGGCGCCGATCGGGTTGCAGTCGACGAGTGTCACCCGCGCGGCCTTCTCGGCCTCGTTCGCGGCGTAGACGATGTAGCCGGCCGGAACCGTTTCCAGAATGAAGAGCGATTCGCCCGGTATGATCATCGAGCCGTAGCGGATTCGGTTGATGATCTGTGACTGATACGGCTCGACGTTTCGGATGATCTGCTTCGCGACCATCTTAGGCTTGATCCGGTCCTCTTCTGTCTTGTCGATTTCCCCCAGCACCGCCGATCCCGCCTGCCGGACCTCGCCCTGATCGTCGTGATGCACTTCCATAAGCCCATAGGCGCGTTCCACGACCTGGACCGCCGGCGCCACGCGCGTCGCCTTGAGCGCGACGTCCATGAGGCGGACGATCGAGAGCGCTGGGGCGATCTCGATGTAAAGACTGGCCATTCCGGCGACCGGCAGGAACCCGCGCGAGACCGTCCCGACGTGGGACGCGAGCTGCGGCTGCAACGAGTCGAGGAAAATGTATGTTCGCAAGGTAACCACGCACCACCTCCCATAATGGCAATCTGGGGGACGATACGGCGCGCCGCGCAAGCGGTCAAGCGGCCGTCTGGACAACGTGTTGGCGCCCCGATAGAGTGATGCCATGTGTGATCCAATTCCACCGTTCGGAGTGACCAAGCCGCTCGTCGGCGTCGTACATCTCCCGCCGCTTCCGGGGTCGCCGGAGTTCGCCGGGCGAATCGAGCAGGTCATCGAGCGGGCGCGCGCCGATGCGATGGCGATCGTCGCGGGCGGCATGCACGGTGTCATCGTTGAGAACTTCGGTGACGCGCCGTTCTTTACGACCCGCGTCCCGCCGGAGACAGTGGCCGCTCTCACCTGCGCCGTAAGCGCGGTCAGGGACTGCGTGGCCGTGCCCGTCGGCGTGAACGTGCTGCGAAACGACACTCACGCCGCCGTCGCCATCGCGGCGGCCACAGGAGCGCAGTTCATCCGCGTGAACGTACACACCGGTGCGGCATGGACCGATCAAGGGCTCGTCCAGGGACGCGCACACGAGACGCTCCGGCTCAGGAGTCGATTGGCGCCGGAGCTTCGCATCATGGCGGATATCTCTGTCAAGCACGCGACCCCCGTCACGCCACGGCCTCTCGTGGATGAGGCGAAGGACTGTCTTGCGCGCGGGAAAGCCGATGCGCTGATCGTCACCGGAGGGGCAACTGGCGCGCGCGCCGATCTCGATGAGGTGGCTGCGGTCAAGAGGGTCATTGCGGACGCGGTGGTCTTTGTTGGAAGCGGTGTGGAGCCCGACACGATCGCCGACACGCTTCGTGTTGCCAGCGGCGCCATCGTGGGGAGCGCGCTCAAGCTGGATGGCATCGTGACGAATCCGGTCGATGAGTCCCGTGTCAGGCGACTCGTTGACCGAGCGGGATGAGGTGAGGTCATGGAACGGGTCGGCAAGAGCACCAAGGCGACGCTACTAACACATCCGAAGCTTCCGGCCGGGGATCGTGATCATGTCGAGGAGTTCATTCGCCTCTGTGAAGGCTACGCGGAGCTTGAGCGGCGGATTCTCGACAACCTCTACTTCGACATGCCGGTGCACCACGTGTCCATCGTCGGCGGGAGTCTCACCGCCATCCGTGAAGAGGCGCGCGCCCTCGCTGATGCCGTCCGTACGCTCCTCGAGTTGGAGACGCCGGTGTCGGGGTTTCAGAACAGCCTCGAGCGCCACGGCGTACGCACGTTCCAGATGCCGCTTTCCAAAACGGTATCGGGCGTCTTTCTCTTCGCGAGCGCGATCGCGCCGTGCGTGCTCATCAACAGCCGCCTCAAGCCGGGCGCCGTTCGCTTCACCCTAGCGCACATCTACTGCCATCTTCTCGTGGACAGCGATCCGTACGTCCCTCAGGTGTGCAGCGTGTCAACGCAGGAGACGGATGAGAGTGAGGTTCGCGCGAACTGGTTCGCGGAAGAGCTGTTGCTTCCTGAATCAACGGCAAAACCGTTCATGGAATCAGACACGGCTGTGAAGGACATGGCCGACTATCTCGACGTCCCGCCGTCTATGGTCGGCGAGCGCCTCGCCCGCCTCGGGCATACGGTGTCGATCGGCGATCCGAGCGACCAGTGGGGGCGATCACGAGGCGTCGTGTACCCGGAGCGTTTGGTTCGCCTGGCCCTCGAAGGCATTCACGAGGGCCGATTGGACATTGGCGAATTCGCCGAGGCACTCGGGTTGAGTGACAAGGATGCGATCGAACTGCTGCGCCTGTCTACCGCTCCGTAGGAGCCGGCTACGGCCGGTATTCCGCTCGGGCACGCCCCATTAAATCTTCGAGCCAGATATCCTGCGACATGACGTAGGTTCGCCAGTCATGGCTGGGTAGCAGGCTCGCGATGATGGAAGACGTCATGGAACCGAGTATGACGATATCTTCCATTGTGATCGGCTCGACGCTGGCGTGGCGGAAGCGCAGGTAGTCCTCTCGGAGATTCCGGTTGTGGAACTTCTTGTAGGGAATGAAATCCGGGCGATCGGTGATCCGGCTCGACATTCGCGTGAAGCCCGGCGTCAATCCGCCCATGATCTCATAGGCCGAAAAGTGGGCGAGGCCTTCGCTCCACGTGATGTACTTCAGGAAGTCATCCGCGGAGTAGTCACCTGAACGCTCCTTCAGCAAGCCGGCGAGATGTTCCCGCTTCGGCCAGTACTCAGGCAGGAGTGCGGCCTTCTTGTCGTTGTCGGTGTTGCGGGCGATTCTGTGAACGACGTGGGCCAGGCTTCGGAACGAGCCGATGACCTCGGGATCATCGTAGGGAAACGGGAAGTCCCGTTTCCACTTCCCCTCCGGATCAGGAAACGGCAGATTCAGTTTAGAGAGCTTGAGAAACTCGTTGTGGTGCATCTGGAGTAGTCGAAACGCGCCGGACACATAGTCGAAAATCCACTTCGTAATGGACACACCGGAGCAATCGACCGAGGGGATGACTATAGTAGCGGCTCCATATACCGGTCGCGTGTACGATCCTTCACATGGGCGTGTCGTATCCTGGCCATAGATGTTCATGAAGAAGATCTGCTCGGGCTTGATCAGATAGAACGACTTCGGCGGGGCCGGGTGTCCCATCAGGTATTCGCTTGAATCGGCAACGAACAACGTCGTCGGCGGAAAGATCTCGGTTACATTGGGCCAGTGAAGGAGGTCGCACATACCGTAAAGTCGATTGGCCTCTTCCATAATCTCCAGCTCGAATTCCAGCGGAGGTGGGTAGTTTCGAATCCTCCCCCGACGAACCTGTTCCATGGTTGGCTGCGGTTCACCTTTCGCTAGAAGTTCCGAAATCGGTAGACAAAGGGAGGCCAGCAAAACGACCAATATAACGCTGCGCGACATGAGTAACTTCTCCCACGGCTAGACACGAGTTTGAATGCTGTTCATTAGGGAACCGTGATGATACAGAAGGGTTCCCCGATCAACAACCGAGTCGGCTTGCCGGCTTACGCGAGGCTGAGTATAGTTTGAATAGAAGGCCTAACGGGACGAGCGGAATGGTTCGCCGCCGGCCTGGTCAGGACGAAAGCAATCGAACGGTGTTTGGCCGCATCATGAGATCGTTCATCAGCATCGTCGATGCACCGGTTGATTTCGGCAACTTGGTGAATGGTCCGGAGTTGAGAGGTGGAGGACGCGATTGTCTCGTGATTTTGTGCGGAGGAGGATCGAGTCGGTTGGCGTGCCCTCGTTGACAGTTTCTCAAGCCATCTGGTACACTTAGTCAACGAGGGTGAATGCAGGTAACTGCAAGTACTCACTAAAGTTGGCGTCATCATGCCGAACAACCCGACACAGCCAACCTCGCCTACCGACCCCGTCTATCGAACTGCTATTTTCTGTGAAGTCCGACACCCTATTGTCGTGTTTATATCGACAAATGGGCATACCGCAAATCGCGGCGGCCCGCGGACAAAGGCCCATACGCACCCGAGCACGCTGTGCCGCATGCACATTGTGCCGATGAATAGATAGGGGAGGACGCTAGCCGTCATCCCGCGGTTGGGGAGGTCGGCCGAACGGTCGACCGGGAGAGAACGATGCAAGCCGTAGTGAAGAGCAAGTGGGACGCGTTTCTGGATGCGTACCTGGCTTACCTCTCAGATCCGACTCCCGAGAAGGAGGCGGAGATGGAGCAGTTAGGCCGGGAGCTTCAGGGGCTCGATCCGAACTTCTCCTACAATGAGTTCAGAAGAAAGGTCTCTTCTGAAGACCGCTAGGGGGAACCCGCGGTCGTGAGGCGCTTGACGCCTTCAGTGGGTTGCCGGCTGTCGGAGCCGACTGGCCGGACGGGCGGGGAGGAACGCGCCGAAAGCTGACTCAAACGACAGTCGAAGAAATGAACGTCCGTGCCCGAGTGGGTGCGGTTTTTTGTTGGGTGATTGTCAGCGCTCCCGATCGACTGTGTCGCGAGTGCCTACGGGCTTGAGATCCTGATAGTAGCTGGATACGACTAGTCCAGAACGTGCAGCCAGTCTTTGAGCAGAAACGTCACGCGGCCGATGAGTAGCGACACACGGCCCATCACGGTGTAACCAAACGTCGCGCCGAAGCCCACCATGATGAATGTGATCCCGATCTTCGACATGCCGCCGAGCACGCCCCGGTGCTCCTTCGAGAAGAAGAAATAGGCGAGCGTCGAGAAGACACCGACGGTCATGAAGAGGCTCGTTACGAACGGCCAGAACTGAAACGAGCCGTCCGCGGCGAATGGCCAGAGCGAGAGCATTGTCGCGTGTACCTGCGCGAGGATCTTCGCCTCCATCTCGCGCGGGATCGCGAGACCGGCCCCCGCGCCCAAATAGACCGCCAGCGAGAAGCGGCTGATCCACGCGTACTTCTTCACGATTCGCGTGAGCAGCATGAATCCGAGCAGCATCGGTACGATGAGAGTCCACTTGTGGGGATACGTGGGATCCTTCATCGGGTCGATCAGGTTCGGATAGATGTAGTTGAAGTAGAAGATGACCGTGTAGTAGCCGGCCGAAACACCCACCACGAGATACTCGGCGAACTTGTAGAGCGGATTGTCCTTGTACAGGAACGAGTAGATGAAGAACGTCAGGATTGCAGCAATCCACACCGAGAGTGTCTGCATTCCCTGTGGCCACGCTTCCATGCTATCTCCGCTTCGTCAGCCGCGCGCCGCCCGTTTTGCCGCGCGTCACGTAGTGGGCGATGTTCCCCAAGATGATGAAAAGCACGATGATGACGTGGGTAACTGACTGGGCATCCATTCCGATGAACGCACGGTCGTTGTGACCGATCAGATTCTCGTATTCCGCCGCGCCTTTCAGTCCGCCGATGAGACCCGACAGCTGGCCCGCATCCAGATAGGGATACGCGTCGGATGCCATGACCGCTGTGAGCCCCGCGGCCACCTTCACGCCGAACTTTGCCTGCGCGAATGAGATGTAGTACTCGTACGCGCGATTGCCCGCGACGGTGAGCACCATAGCGACCGAATCATAGTTCTTGATCTGATTGGCGAGAGGAACCTCCTCGATCGGCGTTCCGTAATAGTCCACCGGGAAGCTCTCGGGGAAGCTCTCGCCCATCTTCGCCATCATGTACGCGAAACCGGCGCCATAGCCCATATAAGCGTAGTCGGTTCCGTATTCCTTGTCGTACTCCGCGGCCACCGACGCGAGCGCGTCGAGGCCCAGCGCCGGTCCGGCGGGGTGGAGGCAGACGGCGATGACCTTGATGTCCCGGCGGAACATGTGTCGCAGGAGCGCGATGGCCATCGGATGGCACTCCGCCGACGGTGCCGGGTCGTAGTCGAAGGACATGAGGATCGGCTTGCCATCGGGGTCCAGCTCCTCGATGAAGTCGTAGATCATCTTGACTTCAGTCGTCACCTTCACCGGAAGGCCGAGCGGGAAGAAGAACGGCACAACGGTTCCCACGAAGATGGCGACGAAGATCCACCGCCGATCCAGTCTGAGAATTCGTTCGAAGAACTCAACCATTGTCCGCTAGCTCTCCCGCTTGCCGAGATACGTCCGTTCGATTCCCACGATGATCTTGAGCGCGGTGGAGACCATGCCCAAGCCGATACCGATCAGAATGCCCCGCTTCGCCGCCATGTTCGGAACGTTGAGGATCCAGTCCTTCGCGTCGGCCATGTATGGGATGTTCTCCGCCGCGATGGGGACCTGTCCCAACATGACGATGATGGCGGCGACCAGGAGCAACGTGGCGTCACGGCTCTTGGCCCGAAACGCCCGGAAGGCCGCCGATGCGATGTAGAACGCCAGAATCGAGAACATCGTCGCCTGAACCGGTACCTGAACCGTGAAGAAGAGATACTGGAATAGGCTCTCTTCGCCGCGGCCGAACGCGAAGCCGACGATCGCCATCGTGAAGTAGCCGGCCAGCGCGACGACGTTGTAGCCCCACCCCGCCGCCTGCTTGTTGATCTTCCGCAGATGAGATGTGATTAGGCTGATGATTCCGAGCGCCATCGAGAAGCCGAAGATGACGAGCGTCCAGTTGATGATGAACTCTTTGTTGACCTCGTTCATCACGGGGAAGAACCAGGCCACGATCGCAAAGATCCCGAAGATGAAGCAGGATGCCAATGGGATCGCGATCTTCATCTACACTCCTATCCCGACGCGATCGGTTTGAAGATGGCCACGAGATCGCTCAGCCACTGCCACTCGGGATTGATGTGGTAGAGCGTCGCCGCCACAATGCCGATCATCATCACCACGGCGAGCATGAACTTCATGTAATCCTGGCCCTTGAGACTGCCGAGGAGCATCGGGTCTTCCGAGATGTAGGCGCTGGCGGCATACAGTTCCTCGCCCATGAGCGTGTAGTCGCACGCCGTGACGAAGAACGGGAGCTGGGTCACCGCGTCCGTGCCCGCGATCTGGATCGCGCCGGTGAGCGCACCGGTCTCGGCCAAGATCAGAGATTCGGCGTAGTAGTAGCCCATGTACAGGTTCGTCGCGGGCTTCTCCCGCATCATGATTCCGTCGACGGACGCAACGTACGGGAACTGGTCGTACGTGGTGTAGAAGATGTCGTGGGAGTCGTACGCATCGGGCCGGCCTATGCTCGTGTACGCTTCCTTGACGACTTCTTGCGCGACGGTCATCACCATGGGATCGCGACAGGGGACGAGCAGCTTGGACTGGTATTGTCCGACCTTCTTCGCGACGCCCGAGAGGATGTTCACGGCGGCGATCGTGTTGACCTCCGCGAGGTCGTGCATGCCGGGGACATAGAGGACGGGCTTGCCCATCTCCGTGGCCCGGCCGACCGCTTCTTCGATCGCGTCGATGCCCGCCAACCGACGGATGAACATCTTACGGCCGCTTCGGGCCGTGAAGATCATTCCGAGCAGCACGGTCACGTAGAGGACTACCGTGATGAGCGTGTTCAGCTTGTGGACGTCGAAGAACGTCCAGGACGCGGACGCGCTGGCCACGGCCGGCTCGCTCTCCAACCCCGCCCGCGTGAGGGCGCGGATTTGGTAGTGGTAGTCGGTGTTGTTCTTGACCTTATGGGCGCCGATCGCTCGTACTTGCCGGTCCTCGAACGACCCGTCGCCGGGCGGCATCGGCTGCGGCGTGAGCTTCTCGAACGGCCCGTCCGGGCTGTCGGACCGGTAGAGATCGTATCCGCTCACCACGTTCGCGCCGTCTCCGTCGTCCGGAGATTTCGTCCACTCCAGCATGATCCGATTGCCGGAATCGTTTGGTTTGTCAAATGCCCGGAAGGACTCGGGAGGTGCCGGCGTGTCTTGCGCAAGCGCCGAAGCAGCGAGGAAAAGGGTAAGAACGAGGATGCTCAGGAGGCTCGGGGCCCGGAGTCCCTGTCTGGCTCCGTTGTGATTACTCCGGTGTCCCTGCATAAACCTCGTGTCCGATTGGTCTCGTCGTGAAATCGAATGCGATGTCCAGGGGGGGACGATACACGCTGGTGCCGGATGACGCCACCCCCTTCTATTGGTGCCATTCCCGGGGATCAGGGTTGCGCGGCGATTCCGCGAAACGGCTGATTTCGGACGCATTGTGCCGTCCAGTCATGACTGATAGATTCTTTCTCCTTGCGGGAACCGTGTGCGCGGGGGCCGGGTAGTCTGTGGGAGATTGGAGGTGCATATGAGCGACGCGGCGGAAGCCATCGCGACCTTGAAGAGCGGCAGAGAGCGTATCTTGGGCGAAATCCGAAAGGTCATCGTCGGTCAGGAGACCGTCGTGGATGAGCTTCTGATCGCGCTGTTCGCGGGCGGCCACTGTCTCCTGGTGGGTGTGCCCGGTCTCGCCAAGACGCTTCTCATCTCGAGCGTGGCGAAGGTGCTCGATCTCTCGTTCTCCCGGATCCAGTTCACTCCGGACCTCATGCCGTCGGACATCACGGGGACGGAAATCCTCGAAGAGGATTCATCTACCGGCAAGCGGCTCTTCAAGTTCATTCGTGGACCGGTCTTCGCCAACATCATCCTCGCCGATGAGATCAACCGCACGCCGCCCAAGACGCAGGCCGCGCTCCTGCAGGCCATGCAGGAAAAGGAAGTGACTGCCGGCGGCGAAACATACGGATTGGCGCTCCCATTTTTCGTGCTCGCGACTCAGAACCCGATCGAGCTGGAGGGGACGTACCCGCTACCCGAAGCGCAGCTCGACCGATTCATGTTCAACATCCGTGTGGATTATCCGTCGCGGGACGAGGAGATCGAGATCGTTCGCCGAACGACCGGGGGGGATGAGGCTGAACCACAAGTGATCTTGAAGGCGGAGGATATCCAGACCTATCAGTCGCTCGTCCGACGGATTCCGGTATCGGACTACGTTGCCGAGTACGCGGTGCGTCTCGTTCGCGCGACGCGTCCGGAGGATGGTGCGCCGGAGTTTGTGAAGAACTACGTCGCGTGGGGCGCGGGCCCGCGCGCGAGCCAGTACACGATCCTGGGTGCGAAGGCCCGCGCGGCGCTCCGCGGCGAGCCGACGCCGACGCATGATGACATCCAGGCGGTCGCCCCGGTCGTGCTCCGGCACCGGATCGTGACGAACTTCAACGCGGAAGCGGAGGGCGTCTCCACGGATGAAGTGATCTCGCGACTCCTGAAGACCGTGCCGACGGAACCTCCGGCGGGAACGACGCATGTCGAACGGTAGCGATTCGCGAACATCCCTCGATCCCGCGCTGGTCGCGCGGCTTTCCCGAATCGATCTGATCGCGCGCTACGTGGTCGAGGGATTCCTCACGGGGCATCACAAGAGCCCCTATCACGGTTTCAGCGTGGAATTCGCCGAACACCGACCCTACAACGACGGTGATGACGTCCGATTCGTCGATTGGAAGCTCTACGGCAAGACGGACCGCTACTACATCAAGCAATACGAAGAAGAGACGAACCTGCGCGCGCACCTCATCGTGGATGCGAGCGGGTCGATGGGCTACCGGCGGGACGGCACGATTTCGAAGCTCCGGTACTCGACACTTCTAGCGGCATCGCTCGCCTACATGATGCAGGGGCAGCAAGACGCGGTCGGATTATTGCTCTTTGACGAGAAGATCCGGCAGCTCATTCCCGCCCGATCGTCGCGTGTTCACCATCGACGGCTGCTGGTGGAGCTGGATAACGCGGAACCGGCGGGACACGACACCAAGATCGCCCCGGCGCTGCACGCGATGGCGGAGCGTATCCAACGACGCGGGCTCGTACTACTCTTCAGCGATCTCTGGGACGAGCCCGAAGACGACGTTTTGAGAGGCCTCCGCCACTTCCGGCATCAGCGGCACGAGGTCGTGCTCTTTCACGTCCTCGACCCCGCCGAGGAGGAGTTCCCGTTTCGCGGAGAGACGGAGTTCGAGGGCCTCGAGAGCGGCAAGCGGTTGTCGACGCACGCGTGGGAGATCCGCGACGACTACATGAAACTACTGAACGAACGAACGACACGGTACCGAATCGCCTGCGGGCAGCTTGGTGTGGAGTACGTGCCGGTGTCGACATCGACCCCCTTTGACCTCGCGCTCTTCCGGTATCTGGAGAAGCGGAGCCGGCTTCATTGACCATGGGACTCACCTTCCTAAATGGAATCTTCGGACTCGCGATGGCCGCCGTCGCGCTTCCGATCATCATTCATCTGCTCTTTCGTCGGCGCGCGAAACGCGAGGCCTTTCCGAGCCTCGAATTCCTCGAGCAGATCAGTCAACGGCAGCGACGGCGGATCAGGCTTCGCCACTGGATTCTGCTGGCGCTCCGCGTCTTGATCGTCGCCTTGTTCGCGGCGGCGATGATGCGTCCGGCGCTCCCGACGGCGGGTTCGGGCGGCGCGGGCAGCACGACCGGCGTGATCGTTTTCGACAACTCGTTCAGCATGCAGGCGACGACCGAGGATGGGTCGCTCGTCGAGGAAGCGCGAAACCGCCTCGCTGAGCTTGGGCGGCTTTTCGGCGAGGGTGATCGGGTGCAGCTCGTGTTTCCCACCTCGCCACCGACGAACGCCTTCGACGGCCCCGTACAGAGCTTCGACCGGGTGGCGGCCTCCGCGAGAAACGCGTCGGTCTCGTACTCGCCTGCCACGCACGCCACGACGCTGGAAGAGGCCATGCATTTGGCGGCGGATGCCGCGAGCCTCAATCGGGAGGTCTACGTCATCAGTGACTTCCAGGAAGGGGATTGGTCGGACGCGTCGACCTTGCCGGACGTGCCGGATGGCGTGCGCGTCTATCTCGTCCCCGTGGCGGACGACGGCATCCCGAACGTGGCGGTCTCGAGCGCGTCGATCGTGAAGGCGAGCGTCCAGGGGGGCGGCTCGGGCGCCGTGCGCGTGACGCTCGCGAACTACTCCGACGGTGATCTGGTGGCGTATCCGATCCGCGTGTTCGCCGATGAGATTGTGTTGGCGGAGGGGGCGCTCGCCGTCTCGCGTGACGACTACGCGACGATCGATTTGCCTCTGCAGCAGCCGATTGCCGCGGGTGCGACTCTTCACGTCCGGATCCCCGAGGATGCTCTCGCGGCCGATGATGTGGCCTGGCTCGCATCGGAAGACCGTGAGGCGATCCGTGTGCTGATCGTTCACGGTGCCGATCCGGACGAGCTCACCGATGAGCCCTTCCTCAGGCTGGCGCTCGATCCTCCGGGTCAGGTGGGGGAGCGTCTCTTCACGGTCGACGAGCTGTCACTCCGCGACCTTCCAGTGCAAACGGATCTCGACTATGACGCGTTCGTGCTCAACAACGTGGGACGCGTCAGCGAGGGATCGATCGCGCGTCTCAGGCTCGCGCATCGCGACGGCGCCGGGATCATCATCTTCCTCGGAGATCGCGCGGATCTGGGCTACACGAACAGTCACATCCTGCCGGACTTCCTGGACGTGACGCTCGAGGAGCCGGTCTCGTCGGAAGGCGGGTTCTTCACGCTGACACCCGACGTGACCGGGCATCCGATATTCGACGGCTTCAAGATGGAGGCGGGGGATGCGCTCACGGCCGCGCGCTTCTTGAAGGTCGTGCGGTCGCGGGTCGGTTCTCGGGGGCGCGTGCTCGCGTCGTTCGGAAACCTCCCCGCGCTCGTCGAGGGTGATCGATCGCTCCTTTTCATGTCGTCGGCCGATCTCCGGTGGGGGAACTTCCCGACGGGAGGATCATTCCTGCCGTTCGTGCATCAGGCGGTGATGCGTGTCGCCGCGAGCGCGGTGGAAGCGCGCCGCTTCAGGGCGGGTCTCCCGATCACCTTCACGCTGCCGGTGGAAACGGTGTCCGGTGAGGTCGTGTGTCTGGGGCCGGATGGGTCGTCGCTGCCCGTGCATCAGCACGTTCAGGCGAGTCGTGTGGAAATCAGAACGGACCCCGTGCCGGAGCCGGGGATCTATCGGTTCGTTGCCGCGGGCGAGACGCTTCGCCGCGTGGCGGTTCAGCTCGACGCGTCGGAGAGTCGCCTTCGGTATCGCGATCCGGCCGCGCTCGTTCGGGTACTCGGCGACCGCGCGCGCCTCCTCGAGGCCGGAGGTTCTGTGGTGTCACGCGTGATGGAAGACCGGCACGGCCGAGAGATCTGGAAAGAGCTGCTCATCGCCGCCCTGTTGCTGATGGCTATCGAGAGTGCCCTCGGCCGCGTGCGCGTGGCTTGAGGTGACGCGCAAACCTCTTCCGAGTCTTCGCGGTGCGGAACTCCTGGCGAAGCATCGAGTAGAAATCCCAGTCACACGCGCGCCTGTACATCCGGACGATGTGCCGGAGCGTCCCTTCGTAAGTGAAACCGAGTCGAAGCGGGATCGCCTTGCTGGGCTCGTTCGCCGGCTGGCAGCAAACCTGGATGCGGTCGAGCTTGAGGTGCTTGTAGGCGGCGGCCACGAGCACGGCGGTGGCTTCCGTCATGAGCCCTTGGCCCGTCGTGTCTTCATCGAGCCAGTAGCCGATCTCCCCCCGCCGGTGGTCGTGATCCAGGTTGAACATGCCGATCTCGCCGACGTAGCGACCGTCGAGGAAGATGCCGAACTCGAACCAGCTCCGCGCGCGCCGGCCGGCCTGGCAGCTCCGAATGAAGTCGGCGATCTGCTTCGGGCCTTTCGTGCCGTCGACCCACCACATCCACGGTCGGAGATGGCGTCGGTTTCGATCCACCGTTTCGAAGATCGTCCGGGCGTCGCGAAGGGTCGGGCTGCGCAAGACGACGCGGGCCCCGGTGAGTCGTTGCGGTATCGCTGGTTTCATGGGCATGTCGGCCTCCGGATTTGATCAACGCCGCGCGACGTCTCCGGTGATGCGAGCGCGTCGGCGAACGCCCACCGGCGCCTTTCCCCGCCGTTGCGTTGCCATGTCGCTTGCGGGGCCGGTTGACGACGTTGGGGAAAGCATGGATCATATTGGGCGCTTGGAAAATGGAAAACTCGTTCAGGAGGGAATAGCGAAATGAGCTACCATTTCAGCAAGACCGTTTCAATGTCGTTCGAGGACGCGATCACTGAAGTCACCGAGGCGCTGCAGAAGCGCGGCTTCGGCGTGCTGACGGAAATCGACGTCAAGGCGACGCTCAAGAAAAAGCTGGACGTCGATTTTCGAAACTACCGGATTCTCGGTGCCTGCAACCCAGCGTTCGCTCACCAGGCGCTGCAGATGGAAGAGAACATCGGGCTGCTCATGCCGTGCAATGTCGTCGTTCAGGAAAAGGATGACGGCACGGTCCAGGTCTCCGCTGTCAATCCCATGGAGACGATGGCGGCGGTAGGGAACGAGGATCTCGCGGGACTGGCGACGGAGGTGCAGGCGAAGCTCGAGGATGTGATCGCGTCGCTGTAGGATCAGGCGGGCGGCCACGCTTCATATTGCCGGACGGAAGTGATTGCAAATCAATGCGTTCCGTGTCTCCCCGGGGAGACAGATCGTGGGGAGACAACGGCGGGAGTGCGCGCCGCGCGATCCGGCGGTGCAAGGGCGAGCATACGAAGGCGCGGGTGCGTGCTCACGACTCACTTGAAGTAGTTCGACACTCCGTCCAGAAAGAGCTGCACGGATAGCGCAACTAGGATCATGCCCATGAGGCGCTCGATGGCAACGAGCCCGCGCTTCCCGAGAAAGCGAATCAGAAACGTCGAGCTGAAGAGCACGATGAACGTCGCGCCCCACGCCAGGAACGCCGCGAGCAAGAGATCCGTGGTCTTGTCCGGTTGGGCCGTGGCAAAGAGTGTGAGGACCGTCAAGAGCGAAGGCCCCGCGACCAGCGGAATGGCGAGTGGCACGAGAAGCGGCTCGCCGTCCAGGTCATCTTGGGGATGTGACTTGGCGAAGGGAAAGACCATCCGTAGCCCGATCAGAAAGAGGATGATCCCTCCGGCAATGCTCACCGCTTCCTGTCTCAGTCCCAGAAGCCCCAAGAGGTGCCGTCCGAAGAAGACGAACACGATGATGACGCCCAGCGCCAAGAGCAGCTCACGAACGATGATGATTCGCCTGCGCCTGGGCGGCATTTTCTCGAGGATCGACAGGAATATCGGGATATTCCCGAACGGATCCATGATGAGAAAGAGCGTGACCGATACGGACAGCATTTCGACTGACATCCACGCACCTCCCTCGACGCCAACGGATCGTTGAGGCATACCCAAGCCCGAGTTGATCCTTCACATGAAAGCGGTCTTGGGTGGGGAGGTCAAGGACCGGCGGGAAGATCATACGTCAGTCGGCCGGGACGGACTCCCGGATCCAGTCAGCGACGGGATCGAGCCACGCTTTGCGTGGTTGATAGAACGCCCCATGGCCCCCGCCGACGTGAAGCTCGAGCTCGACCGGCTCGGGCACGACGTCGCACTTCGCAAAGAGCTCGCTGCACGACCCCGCCACAGGGTCACTGGCCTCGTAGATGGAGAGAATGCGTCCCTTCAACTCGATCGTCGGCCAGCGCTCGATCCAGTTCACGCAGGTGGCGAGGAAGATGAAGTCGATGTCGGGGTTCTGGAGCAGCGACGCGGCCCAGACCGCGATCCCGCCGCCTTTGGAGAAGCCGACGACCGAAATCCGCTGCGGAGGCAGTCCCGCGTGGAGCAGGGAATCGATCTGTGCAGCGAGCGTGCCGGCGTACGCCTTGCCGTCCGTGCCCCGTTCGCGCGCCTCGCTGATGACGACGAAACCCCGCGCCGTCAACGAATCGAGTATCGCGTCGTACTCGTAGACACCGAATTCGGGATGGGTGGGGCGTCGGCCTTCCGTCTCGATGATCGCGCCGTGCAGGTAGAAGAGGTGCTCCCTGTCGGTGTCGATCTCGACCGGGAGCGTGGTGAGAACGTCGCCGGAGCCGGAATCAGCCGGGGATCTGGGAGCGGCATCAACGCCGGCGGCTGTACGGGGAGCGGTGCCGTCCCGGCCGGCGGGAGCAGCTTCCTCACCGCCGCAACCACACGGAAACAGCACCAACCCCGTGATGAGTAGCCGCGCGCTCAGACGCGCAAAGCGGTCGCGTCGGATCATCCCAATCTGAGCGTCTCGGGCTTGAACGGCTCGAAGCTCAGGAAATCGGCGTGATGCACGATGATCGACTCGGTCGTTCGCTTGCCGAGATGGCCTTCAGCCGCGTGGGTGGCGATCATGTGGCAGATCTCATCCGGGATATCGAACCGCATCGCAAGCCCGACGCCCGAGAACGGATGCCGGATCAATTTGCCGGTCTTCCCGACGACGGCCTTGCCGTTCTTCTTCACGTACTCGATGAGCTTGCCGACGTCGATCAGGATTGCGCCGGCGATGAGGGTGTCCATGTCGATCGGCAGCTTGTCGCCGAAGAACTTCTGCATCGCTTTCGCCGCGTCGACCGCGATATGGACGACCGCCCGCTTGTGCTCCATGAACGTGACCTTGCAGTCCTCGAAGAGAAGCGTGAAGGGGATCTCGGTCAGGTCCTTTGCCGTCAACACGCTCTTCTCGAGCGCATACTCCCAGACCTTGTACACCTTCTCCCGAAGATCAGGATTTTCGATCCACTCGATCTCCGGCCAGATTTCTTTCAGCTCGTCTCGCACCGTATCACCTCTTGCGTTGTCCACCGGCGCTCCCGCCGGGGGATGTCGCTGTTGAATCCCGCGAGTCAATACATCACGAGATGTGTTGGGCCAGCCAATCCTCGAGTCGGCGCCCGATCCGCTGCCAGGAGAAATGCTCTTCGGCCCGGCGCCTGCCCGCGAGCGCCATGGTGGCGCGGCGATCGGGATCCATCAACAGATCGCGGATCGCGCGTCCAAGCTCCGCGGGATCGCGTGACGTCAAGACGCCCGTCTCGGGCGTGATGATCGATGCGACCCCTCCGCCCTCGTATGCGACCGGCACGGTTCCCGCCGCGAGCGCCTCGGCGTAGATGATGCCGAAGTGCTCCTTCTTCTCGGGCGCGGCCGTGAGAACGGGCGCGGCACTGATCAGCGCCGCCTTGTCCTCGGCGGATACGAATCCGAGCAGCTTCCCGCGTTGCGCGAGATCCGATTCAATATCCTCTCGAAGCTCACCGTCTCCGATGAAGATCGTCGGCGCGAGATCCGCGTATTCCGCGCACGCCCGGACCACGTTCTGTGGTCCCTTGGATCGGGTCAGCGCCCCCGGACAGATCACATACATTTCCGGAAGGTCGTACTTTTCCCTGATGTTCCCGCCTTGTGTGGGTCCGAATTCTTCCAGATCCACCCCACACGGGAGCACGAGGAACCGATCGTGTGGAAGATCCACCATCGGCAGGATGAGCTCGTCGCGCACGTAATCCGTCGTGACGAGGATGCCGCTCGCGTCTTCGATCGCCGAGCGAATCATCGCCCAGATGCGATCGTCGTAAAGTCCTTCATGACGCGGTTCGATACCGGTGCCGTGAAGAAAGAGCACATACGGCTTGCCGGCATTTCGCGCTGCTTCGGCCGTGGCGATCGCGCTCAGATTGGCGTGATGACCCATTACGATG
Source organism: uncultured bacterium (assembly GCA_964486455.1). GTDB lineage: Bacteria > Eisenbacteria > RBG-16-71-46 > CAZAMP01 > CAZAMP01 > CAZAMP01. Next base: position 157,183 of record CAZAMP010000003.1, read on the forward strand.
TCCACGTCACCCATCACCCTCGCGAGCGCGCTCGTGTAATCGTTCAGATAGGGTGCCGCGGTCTCATAGGACATGCGCGCGACCTGCAGCTGGTTCTCGCCGGCTGAAGGCAGATGTTCGTGGACCGGAACAACGTTTGTGTGAAGTGGGATGTCGATGTTGACTGCACCCTGCACGCCGTCTCCGATGCGAGGATGCATGAACGTCACCCGATGTCCGTTGCCTACGAGATACCGGGTTTGCTGGCGGGCGACTTCCCCGCTCCCGCGCCCGGCGTTCAAGAGCAGAACCGCGATGTTCATCTCGTGTCGTCTCCTATTGCAGGTCCCATTCCTTTACCCACTGCTGGGCGAGAATTCCGGCCTTCACAAACGGATCGCCGGCCGCGATCGCTTCGGCGACCGCGAGGCTGTCCGCGGAGAAACAGATCATACCGCCGCCCCGATCGCCGAACGGGCCGCCTATCCAATCCGGAAGCTTTCTGTCCTTCCAGTAGCGCACGTGATCCGGGATAGCGGCGCGCACCGCGTCCGCGTCGGCCTCGAAGAAGTAGAAGAAAACGAATCGACTCATCCGGCAATCACCTTTCGGGTCAGGAAGAAGATCGCGACGATGATCACGAGCCCGAGGATTCTCTCCAGTGTCTTCGGAGAGAACTTGGCCGACCCCATGAACGAACCGACCGTGCCGCCGACGAGCACGGCGATGATGAGCGGAATGATGCTCACGACGTCGATGGCGTTGTACTGCAGGCGTGAAGCAAGCCCGGCAAGCGAGTTCAGCCAAATGAAGATCGCGCCGCAGGCGGCCGCCTCCTTCTGCGTTCCCAGCCCAAGGATGATGATCAGTGGCACGAGATAGATCCCGCCGCCGATCCCTACGATTCCCGCGACCAAGCCCAGCACTGATCCCGCAACGAGTGAAAGGATGACCTTGCCCGCGCGCCCCAGAGTCAAGGAGATCGAGGTGTCCTGCCACACGTAGATCCGCAGCGCGACGAACACCAGCGAGATCATCAGCAGCCAGTAGAAGAGCGCCTTCGGCACCTGAAGCGATCCGCCCAGGTACGCCATGGGAATTGACGACACGAGAAACGGCAACACCAAACGAAAGCGGGCGTGTTTGTACCGTATGAAATTGAAGCTGCCGATCGACGTGACGACGACATTGAGAGAGAGTGTGATGAGCGGAATGGCGAGGGTACCCATCCCGAAGATCGCCATGAGCGCCGTGTAGGATGATCCTCCGCCGAGTCCCACCGACGAGTAGACGAACGCCACGACAAGGAAGAGCGCGGCCAAAACGTATGGGGAAATGGTCAGCGATTCCAAAGCGGCAAGGGCCTCCCTAGGTCTTCCACGCGATCTTCCAGATGTATGCGCAGCCCACTACCGCGCCCCGCTCCGATCCTCGACGGGCGCGTCCTTCGAGCCATGCATGAGCGCCAACGCTTCGAGAAGGCCGAGCGCGGCCGTCACGGACGCCTCCCGGAAGCGCGTGATTCGAAACCCGTGCTCCCCGGTCGCGCTGAATTCCACCGGCGTCGACGTCGTGCTCAGCAACGTCCGCACCTCGTCTTTCGTCATCTCGCGCCCGAACAGGACCTCGAATAGCCCTCGGCGCAGTATGACGGACTTGGCCCCGATCTCCGTCGCCAGCACCCGGAGCCGCCGCAGGTCGAGAAGCTGCTGTCCCTCATGCGGCAGCGGACCGAATCGATCGCGAAGCTCAGCCTCGATCTCTCGGATCGCCTCCATGTCGGACGCGTCCGCGAGCTTCTTGTAGAGCTTCACCTTCTCCGTGCGATTCGGGACGTACTTGTCCGGTAGGAACGCGTCGATGTCGGTCGTGACGCGCGCCTGCTCCTTTTCCTCGGTGGGGAGGCCCTTGAGCTCACGAACCGCCTCGTCCAGCAGGCGGCAGTAGAGATCGAAGCCGATGTTCACGATGAAACCGTGTTGTTCCGCCCCGAGGATGTTTCCCGCCCCGCGGATCTCCAGATCCCGCATCGCGAGCTGGAATCCCGATCCCAGCTCTTCCATCTCGTCGATGACGCGAAGCCGTTTCTGCGCGGTTTCCGTCAGCGCGCGATCACGTGGAACAAGGAGATACGCATACGCCCTCCGCGCCGACCGCCCGATCCGGCCGCGGAGCTGATAGAGCTGCGCGAGCCCGAATGCATCGGCGCGGTTGATGAGGATCGTGTTCACCGTCGGAATGTCGAGACCGCTCTCGATGATCATCGTCGTGAGCAGAACGTCGTGCTTGCGCGCGAGGAAATCGGCCATCACGCGCTCGAGCTGGCGTTCGGACATCTGCCCGTGCGCGATCGCGATCCGAAGCTCGGGGACGATCCTTCCGAGATAGACCCCCATCTCCTGAATCGTCTGCACGCGATTGTGTACGAAGAACGACTGCCCACCCCGGTCGGCCTCGCGGAGCAGCGCGTCTACGATCACGTCCTCCTCGAAGTTCACGATCTCCGTATGGATCGGCAGGCGGTCGCGCGGTGGCGTGTTGATCATCGACATATCGTGCGCGCCGACGAGCGACATGTGCAGCGTGCGGGGAATCGGCGTGGCGGTGAGGGTGAGCACGTCCACCTGCGTGCGGAGCTTCTTGATGATCTCCTTGTGGCGCACTCCGAAGCGTTGCTCCTCATCGACGACGAGAAGCCCCAGATCGTGAAACCCGATGTCTTTGGATAGCAGGCGATGTGTGCCGATCACGATGTCGACCTGGCCGACGTTCAGCTCCTCGACCACCTTCTTCTGCTCGGCGGTCGTGCGGAAGCGACTCAGCATTTCGACCTTCATCGGAAAGCCCTCGAGTCGCCGCCGAAACGTCGTGAAGTGCTGTTCGGCGAGAAGTGTCGTGGGCACGAGGATCGCCACCTGCTTGCCGCCGACCACCGCCTTGAACGCGGCCCGGATCGCGACCTCCGTCTTGCCGTATCCGACGTCTCCGCATACGAGGCGGTCCATGGGGCGCTCTGACTCCATGTCTGTCTTGACGTCCTGGATCGCCGCGAGTTGGTCGGGGGTTTCGTCGTACTCGAACGCCGCCTCCAGCTCATGCTGCCACGGGCCGTCGGTTGGAAAGACGTAGCCGGGGCCGGCCTTTCGGCGGGCGTAGGTTTGAATCAGCTCGTCGGCCATGATCTTGATGCGCTTCTTGGCACGACTGCGGAGCTTCTGCCAGGCGGTTCCGCCGAGGGTCGTGATGTTCGGTACAGCTCCCTCTCCTCCGGAGTAGCGTTGGACGAGATCGAGCTGATCGGTCGGAACGTAAAGCTTGTCGTCCTTGGCGTAGGTGATGAGCAGGCAATCGACCTCGCGCCCGCTCAGCGTAATGCGCTCCATTCCACGGTAGATGCCGACACCGTGTTCGATGTGTACGACGTAGTCTCCCGGCTTGAGCGCTTGCAGCTCCGTAGCCAGTATGCCGCGCTTGAATCGTCTGGATCGCTCGCGGCGTCGAGGACGTCCCCAGATCTCGTGATCGGTCATCACGGTCAGCGCCGGCTCGATGAGCGTGAACCCCTCGCCGATGTTGCCGACCATGACTTCGACCGGCCACTCCTCCATGAGCTCCTCCAGGCGCTCGCGGTGCGGATCCGAATCACAGAGGATGAGCACGCGTCTTCCGTCACTTCGATGGCGCGTGAGGCTCTCGCGAAGAAGGTTGAGGTTTCGCCCGAAGCCTTCTGACGCGCGCGTTCGCATCTCGACAAGACGCGGGTCGCGTTCACCCACCGCGCGATCCTTCCGATCGCCCGCGCGGGGCAGGATGAGCTGGTCGTACGGGCTCAAGCGTCGAACGAGATCATCGCGGAAGAGGAAGAGATCTTCCGGAGGCGCGAAGAAGTTACCGCGATCGGCTTCGATCTGATACGACTGTCGGTAGTCCTCCTCGATCCCTTCGGCGAGATCGAGGATCGATTTGGGTCCGTCGATCACGACAAGCGTGTCGTCCGGAAAATACGACGTGAGATCGGTCAGCTTGTCGGGGAATAGCCCGGCGAGCCAGTAGGCGCCTTCGACGTCTCGCCGGGTGCCGAAATCCTCGAGCAGCCGGTCGACGCCCTCTTCACCGTTGGGGTGGCGAGGAATCAGGCCCGGCCGCGCATCCTCCAACTCACGCTCATCCAGAAGAAGCTCGCGGATCGGCAAGGCCGCGGCGGTCTCCAGCCGATGAACGGAGCGTTGGTTTCCCACCTCGAACTCGCGGAGGCTCGCGATCCGGTCGTCGTCGAACTCCACACGGACGGGGTTGTCCCGGCCGAACGAGTAGAAGTCGATGATGCCGCCGCGATGGCCGAAGTCGCCGTGCTCCTCCACCATCGGCACGTTCGAGTAGCCCAGCGCGACGAGCCCGCGCGCCACGTCTTCGAGGTCCATCCGATCGCCTGTCCGAAAGCGCAGAATCCGATCGGTGAACCGATCGGGTCGCGGAACGCGAAGCATCAGCGATTCGACGGGGACCGCGACCACCTGCACCGTGCCGGTGGCGAGCCCCGAGAGCGTTTCGATCCGCGCGGCGCGGGTCGCCATACCGGTGAAACCGGACGCGTAGACGGCCAGGTCGATTTCCGGAAGGACGGCGCAGGCTCCGGCGCCGATCAGAAACTCCAGGTCCTGCGCGATGGCGCGGGCGCGTTCGAGATCCCGGGAGACGATGACGGCCGGCCGGTTCGTTTCGCGGAGCACCTGCGCAAGCGCCACCGACGGCGCCCCGCCGCGGGCGCCGCTCAGAACAGCGGAAGTCCCGGGTTCGCTCAGGAGGCTGAGGAGATCCTTGATCCCGGGATCTTGTGCCGCCGCTTCGAGGATGGTGTCTGACGCCTGTCTGCCCATGGTTCTATCGTCGCCTCATCTCAGCGAAGGTCCAGACCCGCTTGCGCCCCGAGCGGCCGGTGAAGCTCTTCTCATCTGTAGAGTGAAGTGTGAAGCCGGCATCCTCACAGATCCCGATCACGTCGTCGACCGGAAACGTGTTCAGAGCGAAATCGACGCTCCGCTCCTGCACGCCGTCTGTTTCATCTCGCCAGCGATACGTGTAGACGCACTCGAGCCGCTCAGCTTCCGTCCGATGACGGGCCGTGACCATGCGCCGGATCGCGCGTCCGTCCTCGGTCGTCCACGTCATCCAATCGAACTGCTTCGTTGTCTCGGAGTGGTCTTCGTCCCGAAAGACCGCGATGTCGAAGAGAAACGGCGCTCCCGCCTCGAGCAGACGATGAATCCCCCGAAAACACACCGCGAGGGCTTCGCGTTTCAGCAGGCAGCTGAGCGAGTTGTATCCACAGAACACGGCGTCGAACGGTCCTTGGACCGGAAGGCGCGTCATGTCACCGCAAACCAATCCGAGAATCGGGCTTGCCGGCGGCGCTTTGCGAGACAGGATCTCCAGCATCGGACGCCCGATGTCCAGGGCCACGACGCGGACGCCGGCGGCCGCCAGTGGCAGCGTGAGCCGTCCCGTTCCCGCGGCAAGCTCGAGCACGGTTCCGTCCAGGTCTCGAAAACGATTCGTGTAGCGATCGGTATCGCCGAGGTGGGCGTCGCTTCCCTCGCTCAGGTCGTATTGCTGCGCGAAGATCGGATGCTGATAGCGCTCAACCACGGCGAGGCGGCCTCCTAGTTGCGACGTTTCGTCGGCGAAGGTGCGAGCGATTCGTAGACCGCCAGCAGGTTACTCATCTGATTCTGCCAGTTGAAGGTTTCACGGACGAGCCGCTGGGCATCGCTGTGAATCCGCTCACGCCTCGGACGATCGTCTTCGAGCGTCAGGAGCGCGTTGGCGACCGCGACCGCGTCGGTTGGATCGACGCGCACACCGAGATCCGCCGACGACCAGAGTCGTTGAAACTCAGGAAAGTCGCTCGCCACCACGGGAAGGCCCGCGCGCATGTACTCGAAGACCTTGTTGGGGGAAACAAGGTAGTGGGCGAGGCTCGTGTTCTGAAATAACGCCAGACCGTAGTCGGCGGACGCGGTTGCGTCCGGAAGCTCGGAGCCCGGCACGGAACCCGGATGGAATGCGCGCTTCGCTAGACCGAAGCTATCGATGCGACGCTTCAGCTCCGCGGAATCCTGCCCGTCACCCAAAACGATGTAGACGAACGGTTCGGGAAGCCGCCGCAAGGCCTCGAGCGCCACGAAGATCCCGCGATCCGCATTGATGAGCCCCTGGTAGAGGAGGATCCGGTGATTCTCCTCGAGGCCGAAACGTTCGCGGAGCGTCGTCGTGCGCGGTGTCGGTTCTCCGTCCTGGCAGTTCATCACGAGGATGGGGCTGACGCCGGGATACCATTCGCTCACCTGCTCCGCCTGGCTCCGTGCCGTCATGATGACGCACGCCGCGCCACCGATGAGGTCCGACTCCATGCGCCGGTAGCGGCGGATGACCGATCCCGGCGCCTTGAGCAGGTAGTTGTTCTCCCGCCATAGCTCATGGGAGTCGTAGACGTACGGAACATCCAACCGCGCCGAGAGCCGCGCCCCGACATCGAGCGTGTCGAGGTCATGGCAGTGGATCGCGTCCGGACGCCACGCCTCGAGCCGTCGTGCCGCACCCTTGGCCCATCGGCCACGCATTCTCTCCAAGACCCATGATCGCCGCAGTCGATTTCGCCGTATTCGATCAAGAAGGCGGCCGGCCACGGACGTCGGTCGCTCGCGTATGACCCGGTTGAACTCGCCCCGGACCAGCGTTCGCCAACCCGACGAGACCGGAACTCGACGGACCGAGTATCCGGGACTTTCCTGTTCGGGCAGGTCGGGACGTGATCGTGCCGCGACGATCAGAACCTCATGCCCGGCGGCGGTCAGGTCGCGCGCCTCCCGGTGTACGCGGTTGTCGTTGACGAAGTCGTTGTAGAGGAGCATGCCGATCCGCATCCGTCCTCCTCGGCGGGTTTGGCGTGCGATTAGGACGGACCATTCTAGCCGAGGCCGCCCGCGGCGAACAGGCGTGAGTGGATCTTCCCTGGCGCGAAGGGGGCCGGAGGGCTATCTTTTCAGCACTCGGAACCGTCGACCCGGTCGCTTCATAGAGCACGTCCGAGCGCGATTCGGCGGCTCTCATGGGAGGAGAGATGACGTCTCGAGCATGGATGAGCGGTCTCTGGGCCGTGTGTCTCATATGCCTGCTCTCGCCCGCGGCCGCCGATGCGGAGGTCGACCCCTCGCTGTTCGCGATATTTTCGGTCGGCTACGCCGTGGCGGGGGGCGCCGCGGATGTCGGTGAGAACCGGGAAACGGGCTGGAACTTCTACGGCGCCATCCGCCGCGAGATCCCCTACCGACTCAAGGCGGGGATCGGCTTCGAGTACGGAACACTCGGCTTCGACGCGGCTTCTTACTTTGCCTCTCGGGATATCCACACCGAATTCCCGGAGAATCACCTGGAAGGCGGTGACATGGGCTACTTCGCCGCCGTGGGAGAGCTGTTCTGGGAGTTCCCCGTATCCGGCTCACCGATCCCGTATCTGACCGGGGGGGTGGGGTACTACAGCTGGTCAACCGACATGATCATCCTCGATACGGACGCCTTCCCGATCCTCGAGGGTGAGAGCCCGATCATCTTCGCCGACGAGAGCGGCGTCGGCTTCAAGATTGGTAGCGGCCTGCGCTTTCCGCTCGGCGACAGTCCGGGGATCTGGGGGGAGTTCGCCCTTCATCTGGTGCCGGCGGACGGTGGAACACTGATTCTTCGACCCATGAGGATCGGGATCTCGTTTCCATGACCCGCCCCGGTCCTTCTCAACGCAGATTCCCGCGTCTTCTGAAATCAAGAACCCGTGATAGCCTTGCCTTCGGCGCCCTCTTGTCCTAAGAATCCGTGAGTGACCGACCTCTACCGCGACCGTTCACCGAGGAGGCTGAAGGTGAGTGAACTCATGACGAATCATTTACCCACCAGAAACCGTGACCGAGCGGCCGTCACGATCGAACTTCCGGATGATCTGGTCAAGAAGTGGCGGCGGATCGTGAGTCTGCTGGGACGCCTTCTGGATGTCCCCGTTTGCTTGGTGACGCAGCTCAAGCCGTCTCATCTGAACATTCTCGTTGCGAGCGAGGGCGCGGACAATCCGTTTCGGGAAGGAGACCGCGCGGAACTCGGCACGGGACACTACTGCGAAGAAGTCATCCGAACGCGTGAGCCCATGCTCGTCCGTGACGCACTGGCGGATCCCCAGTGGCACGACAATCCCGATCTCGAATTCGGCCTGCTCTACTACATGGGCTACCCGATCTTCTGGCCCGACGGCTCGGTCTTCGGAACCGTCTGCGCTCTCGATACCGAAGAGAACCAGACGGCCCTCGCCCAAAACGACCTGCTATCGGAATTCAGCGAAGTTCTCACCAGCGATCTCAAGTGCCTGGTTGATTTCTCCGGCCTTCGGCGGGACGAGGAAGAGCGGCGCTACACGCTTCTGGAGGCGGCGAACGACGCGATCTTCCTGATGGATGAAGACCACTTCGCCGAATGCAACTCGAAGACGCTCGAGATATACGGATGCACGCGCGACCAGATCATCGGGGAGCATCCTTGGCGGTTTTCTCCCGAGCAGCAGGACGACGGCACCAATTCGATCGCCAAGGCCGAGGAGAAGATCACACGCGCCTACGCGGGAGAGCCGCAGCGTTTCGAATGGCGGCACTGCCGCTACGACCGCACGTTGTTCGACGCGGAGGTGAGCCTCAATCGCGTGGAGCTTTCGGGCAAGCCGTTTCTGATCGCCATCGTCCGTGACGTCACGGAACGCAAAGCGGCGGAGGCCGCGATACGAGAACGCGAGGAACGACTCCTGTCCATTGCCGAGAGCATTCCCGGCGTCGTCTTCGCGTACGACCGGGACGCTGATGGACATCGTACGCCGATCTTCATCGGTCCCGGGCACGAGGAGATCATCGGCGAGCCGCTGGCGGCGTCCGTCAGGAAGAATCTCGACAGCTATTGGGACCTCATACACCCTGACGATCTCGCGAATCTCAGGGAAGTCACGGAACGGGGTCTCGAGACGGGCGAGCCGATACACAGCGAGAAGCGCGTGCTGACGTCAACCGGGGAGTACACGTGGGTGCGTACGATCGCTCGGGGACGTCACCTGGGCAACGGCGTCGCCCGATGGGAGGGCGTCCTCTTCGATATCAGCGCGAGCCGGGATCGCGACGCCACGCTCCGAAGCTTGTTTCTCGCGGCGCCCATCGGCATCGCGCTGCTCTCCGGCCGTACCATCAAGCGGGCGAACGACAAGATGTGTGCGATGATCGGCTACACTCGAGAGGAGCTCATCGATCAGGACGTCCGCATGCTCTACGCCACCCAGGAGGAATATGATCGGGCGGGGGACGAGAAGTTCCGTCAGATCTCCGTTCAGGGGACAGGCACCGTTGAAACTCAGCTCAAGCGAAAAGACGGCAGCCTGATCGATGTCCTGGTTTCGTCCACGCCGCTCGATCCTCGAAATCTGGCGGCGGGTGTAACATCGACCGTACTGGACATCACCGAGCGGAAGCGGACGGAAGCGGAGCGGCAGGAGGCGTTCGATGAGATCGCCCGCCTGAAGGATGCCCTCGAGCGCGAGCGTGACTACCTGCGCGAAGAGGTCACGGTCGCGAGACGCCACGGGAAGATCGTCGGGAAGAGCCCGGCGCTTCAGCGCGTGCTTGCGCAGGTGGAAGCCGTATCGAGCACGGACGTCACCGTGTTGATCCAGGGGGAATCGGGTGTCGGCAAGGAACTGATTGCCTCCGCCATCCACGAACAGAGTCCCCGTCACGGCAATCCGCACGTCAGGGTCAACTGTGCCTCGATTCCTCACGAGCTGTTCGAGAGCGAGTTCTTCGGCCACGTGAAGGGCTCATTCACCGGGGCCCACCGCGATCGGACGGGACGATTCCAGCTCGCGGACGGTGGGACTCTCTTTCTGGACGAGCTGGCGGAGATTCCCCTCGATCTTCAGGGCAAGCTGCTTCGCGTGCTCCAGGATGGTGAGTTCGAGCGGGTCGGGGAGGACATCACACACAAAGTCGACGTGCGGGTCGTCGTCGCCACGAATCGTGACCTGATGAAAGAAGTAAACGAAGGTCGGTTCCGAGAGGACCTCTACTATCGCGTCAGCGTCTTCCCGCTCTATGTGCCGCCGCTGCGCGAGCGCCGGCAAGACATCGTCCCGCTGGCAAGGCACTTTCTGCACCAGGCATGTCGGGATCTCGATCGCGGTGAGATCGTGATCAGCCGATCGCAGGCCGACGCTCTCGAACGATACGCGTGGCCGGGCAACATCCGCGAGCTTCAGAACGTCATCGAGCGGTCGGTGATCCTCTCGACGAACGAGCGTCTACGGCTGGACCCGGCGCTGGCGTCCGCAGCCGGTGACGATCCCGGCGATGTCTTCGATGCCGTCGACCAGGGGCAGCGAAACCGCGCCTTTCTTACGGCCGCGGAGTTCAAGCGCCGCGAGCGCGCGAATCTGATCGCGGCGTTGCAGGCGACCGGCTGGCGGGTGGCCGGCAAGAACGGGGCCGCTGACCTACTCGGACTCAAGCCGTCAACCCTCAGCTATCAGATGAACGTGATGGGGATCAAGAGACCGAATGGGGAATAGGGGTCCTGACCGCCCTCGCCGCCTCGGCGACGCTCGCCAGCACCCCCGGCCTGTCCTGACGGTCCGACAACTGGTAGAATCACGATGTGACCTCATTGAACGCATCTGATCGGAGAGTCATATGAAAGCCACCGCTCTCATCTTCGCGCTCGTGACGGCATTCCCCGTCGCAGCTGCAGCCACGACATGCCTCGTGGCGCCGGACGGCGGCGGCGACTACCCGACGATCCAGAGCGCCATCGACGCAGGCTGCGACAGCATTCTGCTTGCCGACGGCGTCTTCGAAGGGCTCGGAAACCGAGATCTGGATTTCGGCGGGCTTTCGATCGTCGTCCGGTCGGTAAGTGGCGATCCCTCTTCATGTGTCCTCGATTGCGACGCCGGCTCGGGCGATCCGCATCGAGGGTTCTCCTTTCAGAACGGCGAGAGCGCGGACGCGGTCGTGGAGGGAGTATCGATCACAAACGGCTGGTCCTATGTCGGGGGTGCTGTCTTTTGCTACGGCGCATCGCCGACCTTCATCTCTTGCGACTTCATCTCGAATGGATGCGACGATGAAGGCGGCGCCATCTTCTGCGATTGGAGCAGCGCGCCCGCATTCATAGATTGCCGCATCGCGGACAATCAGGCGGAGCATCGCGGCGGCGGAATCCGCGTAGCGCACTTCAGCGCACCGCAGCTCATCGGCTGCGAGATCGTGGGGAACCGGGCGGTCGGACAGCACGGCGGTGGGATCTACTCGTCGCAGAATTCGTCACCGGCGATGATCGACTGCCTGATCACGGGGAACGTCGCAGGACTCGCCGGCGGAGGGATCGCGATCTCATGCGTCGATGACTGCGAGCCGGAGCTGGTTGGATGCACGATCACCGCGAACGTCGCGGAGTACGGTGGCGGGATCACGAGCCAGGTCGTCACGACGCTTTCCATCGAGCGGTCGATCATCTGGGGCAACTGCGCCTCGACAATGGGAGATGAGATCTACCTCCCCGGCGTTGCCGAGGAAGGAATCGCCTTCACGTGCTGCGCGGTCGATTCTCACGGCGTCATCGGAGACGCGCCCACGGAGTACATCACGCACAATGTTTTCACGAATCCATACTTTTGTGGCCCGGAGCCGTGCGAAGCGGCCCCGACGACGGATGGCGACTACAGTCTCGGAGCCAATTCCCCGTGCCTCGCGGAGAGTAGCCCGTGTGGCGAACAGATTGGCGCGCTGGGGCAGGGGTGTGGTGTGGTCGGTGTGGCCGGGAGCAACGTCGATCCGGACGCGGTGCCCCTTGTCGCGGCCCTACTTTCCGCATCGCCCAATCCGTTTCACCGGACGCTAGAGGTGCGATTCGCGGCGTCGTCACCACCGTCGATCGCGATCTTCGACGTGCGTGGCCGGCGCGTGCGTTCGCTCACGCCGGATGACGCAACGGGGATGGTTCGTTGGGATGGTCGCACCGATGATCACCGTTTAGTCGCTCCGGGTGTCTATTTCGTTCGACTCGAATCGGTCACAGGACCGATCACCCGCCGGATCTCGCTCGTCCGTTGAGCGGGCGGAAAGGCGCGGGCGGAAAGGCGCATGATCACATGATCTCAAGGAAAGCGTTTCCAGTGCGTTGTCTGGTTGTATCCGCTCTAGTCTTGGCGGCTGTCATTGGCGTGAACGCGACTGCCGTATGCGCCGCGGAGTACGACTTCGGGCTCGGCATCATCGTCGGTGAACCGACAGGTCTCTCCGCGAAGAAGTGGTTGGCCGGCAAGACGGCGATCGACGCCGCCGTGGCGTGGGCGCTCTCGAACGACACCGCCCTCCATCTCCACGCGGACTTCCTCGTGCACCGGTTCGACCTCGCCGCCGTCGAGTCGGGATCGCTCGCGCTCTACTACGGGATCGGCGCGCGCCTGCTGCTCGTGGACGACGAGAAACTACTCGGCGCTCGCACACCGTTCGGGCTCGACTATCTCCTCGGGGAGACTCGGATCGAGGTCTTCTTCGAAATCGTTCCCGTCCTCAACCTTCTGCCGGATTCGGAGCTCGATCTCAACGCAGGTTTCGGCGGCCGTTACTTCTTCTAGCCATTTTGCCAAGCCGCACGTCCCACTGTCCGGCGACACTATGATGGACGATGACGCTCGATCCTCGTGGGGGACTCATGCCGTGTTGTCCGCCCCGCTCCTACCCCGGCGCTCTCTTGCGCATGGATGGCACTCCTGCCCGCGCTCGCCTTAGGCGCAGCACTAACCTCCGCCATCGGCGCAGCACCCACCTTCGCTCTTGGCGTCAGGCAAGGCCTTGCCCTCCGCGCAACCTCCGTCCTCGCGGTCGTCGCTCCGTTCCGATTTG